>CADASF010000016.1 GCA_902790465.1 uncultured bacterium
TAACCGATGATGAATTTTTTGTACTTTCAGTTTTTGTTGTTGTATATTTTTTTGAGTAGATTCTCCTTTCTTTAAATTTTCATATTTACGAGATAAACATCGTTGTTCTCTCTTTAATTTTTTTTCTAATTCTCGAATTCTTTTCGTTTTATTTATATTTTTATAAACTTCACCATTAGAAACTACTGCTAAATCTTTAAGACCTAAATCTATTCCAATACCTTCATTGCTATTATTGGAAATTTTATTAGGTATTTCTACAAGAGCTGATACATAATATCTACCTGCTTTCATAGAAATTGTACCACTTGTAATTACATAGCCATTTTTAGTTGTTGGAATATAACCTTTTTCTTTTATTCTTACCCAACCTAAAGTCGGAATCTTAATTCTATGTCGTTCACAAAGACAATCTGTTGTATGATTTTTTACAAAATACATCTTCACTTCTGATTTTCCTTTTTTCTTAAATTTAGGAAAATTACTTTGATGTTTAAAAAATTTTGTAAAAGCATTACAAGCATTTTCAAGTGATTTTTTTACAGCTTTAGAGTAAACATCCTTAATCCATTTAAACTCAGGATTATTGGGAATAAATTCATTGTTAAGCCAAACACTAAATTTTTTATAATGCAAAAATTTTTCTCCATTATTATATCGTTCTTTATTATGAGCAATATAGAAATTATACACAAATCTACAAGTGCCTATAGTTTTATTGATTATATTTTTTTGTTCTTCAGTTGGATTAATTTCTGTTTTGAAGGTCTTTAGCATTTTTTTTATCCTCTGTACAATCTATATAAGTTTCCTCTCCCCTACCTTGATAAAAAATGCTTTCAAAAATATAGAATCGTTTAATAAAATTTTATTTCAAATTTTGATTTAATTTTATGACATTCACAAAATTAACTGCTGAATTCAAATTAATATATAAAATTTCACTTCAAATAAAATCATCCTTCAGTTTAGATATATATAAATAAAAAGTATGATGAATTTTAAATATAAAGTAGTTATAATTAAAATATAAAAATAGATTTTATTTTTCGGAGGTGATAAATAAATGTTTGCATTAGATCATGGGAGAAATGAATACAACTCACTTTCCGAATATAACAACAATGATGATACTATATTAATTAATTATTATAAAGAAGTTGGTCAACACCCTCTTTTAAGTAAAGAAGAAGAAACCGAACTCGGCAATAAAGCCTTAAAAGGTGATAAAGAAGCTCTAAATAAATTAATCACCTGTAATTTAAGATTAGTTATATCTATTGCCATAAAATATATGGGTAGAGGTCTTTCATTAATGGATTTGATCCAAGAGGGAAATATAGGTCTTATAGAATCTGCAAAAAAATTCAATGCTTCTATGAACTGTAGATTTGCAACTTATGCAACATATTTAATTAAACAAGTAATAATAAGAGCATTAGATAATAAAAGCAGAATGATAAGAATGCCTATTCATATTTCAATAATATATAATGAATACAAAAAAGCTGTTGAACATTATAAAAAAATTTATGAAGAAGAGCCAACAATAGAAGAAATAAGTAAAATAATAAATCCTGTTTCAAAAGAAAAAATCAGACAAAAAATGTCAAGAAGATTGCATAGAATTCTTTCAGAAGATTCTCCTGAAGTAATTGCAGAAATAAACAAACAAGAAAAGAAAAATCTTGATAAATTATCTGAAATAATAAAAATAAGTTCTGATCCAATTTCATTTGATATGGCAATAACAACTGATAGTGATTTAAAAATAGGTGACACTATATCAAGTAAAGATTGTTATAAAGAATATCTCGATAATGAAGAAATAAAAGATTTGATGTCAATTTTGACAGATGAAGAGAAAAACATAATAAATTGGAGATATGGTCTCAAAAACACAAAAAAATTGACACTCGAAGAAATAAGTCAAAAAATTGGATACTCAAAAGAGAGAATCAGACAGAAAGAAAATACAGCAATAGAAAAATTGAGAATAAGAAAACAATATCTATAAAAAAAATCTCCTTCAAATTTGAAGGAGATTTTTTTATTTGAATTTATTTGGTCTGATAGAATTCTTTATCTACAGTATTGCCTGTGCGTGCTTTATTATGACAAGTATAAATATTTATATTTCCTGTTCCACAAACTTCTATTATAGCAGTGTACATACCCTTTTTTATTTTATAATAAGGAATTTTTCTTGCATTTTTACTTGCAAGTTCTGTAAATGAAGGACCAGTACGACTTATATAAATCCCTGATATATTATTACTAAAAGACAATGAATTAGTATAAGATTTTTTGGAAGTATTATAAGTTAAATATTTTCCACCTGATTGACCTGGTGGGTCAGATTCGGCAAATTGAAAAGAATCAATATTATCTGCTAAAGGAATAAACCTCCTTTTTCCTCCTTCAAAATTCCTTATTTCTGCTCCTATAGTAGGAACCCCAGAAGAATCATATGAAACATATTTAGCAATCAACTTCTGATTAGCTCCATCACCGTCTTTAACAACAGCAACATCAACTCCAGTTTTTGAAGCTATTGCACCAACTTCTACTAAAAAATCTCTTATAGCACTTGCTTTTTCTTCTACAATAGCCTTTTGTCTCTGTTCTCCAGTACTTCCAATAATTACACCCAACAAAATAATCATTACAGCAATTACAACCATCAATTCAATAAGAGTAAAACCCTTATTTTTCCTATGAAGCCTCATCTCTAACAGCCCCCTTAAATTTTTTTATTTAAAAAATAATGACAAATTAATTATAACCCAAAAAACAAAAATATTCAAATATTATGAAATAAATTTCATATACCAGAAGTCAAAAAATTGACTTCTGGAAATTTGAAATAGTATTATACAAATTTTACAAGGTGATAATTTTTCTTTCCACTTCTCAAAACAATGTAATTTTCTGAAGCAAGGTCTTCGGAAGAGACAACTCTATCTGGAGAAGTTTCTCTTATATTGTTTATATAGATTCCGCCCTGTGTTATGAGTTTTCTTGCAGCTCCTTTAGAATTAGCCAATTTAGAATTTGCGATCAAGTCAACGAGTTTAACTTGTCCTAAACAATCTCTATTTGTCTCATAAGTCGGAACTTCAGAGAAAACTTCAGCTATCATGGAATCAGTGAAATCCTTAATTTCAGAGCCATATAATACTTTTGAAGCATCTTCAGCTCTTTTTACATCTTCGGCACTGTGAACCATAGTAGTTATTTCTCTTGCAAGAACTCTATGTGCTTCTCTTCCTTCTGGATTTTCTTTCAGTTTGACTTCAAGAGAATCTATTTCTTCTTTTGAAAGGAAAGTAAATAATCTCAAAAATCTTATGACATCTCTGTCATCTGTTCTAAACCAATATTGATAAAATGCAAATGGAGATGTTTTATCTCTGTCAAGATATGTAGCACCTGCGACAGTCTTTCCAAGTTTTTGACCATCTGCACCAGTTATCAGTGGATTTGTGAGACCATATACAGATTTTCCATTGAATTTTCTTATAAATTCAATTCCAGATGTGATATTTCCCCACTGGTCATTTCCTCCCATTTCAAGGACGACACCATATTTGTCATTTAGATATTTAAAATCATAAGATTGCAAAAGTTGATAACTAAATTCAGTATATGAAATGCCATCTTCTCTTGCGAAACGCTGTTTTACACTCTCTTTTGCCATCATTTCGCCAACTCTGAAATAACGACCGACATCTCTCAAAAAATTGAGATAGGAGAAATCTTTCATCCAATCATAATTATTTACAAGAACAGCTCCTGAAGGGGAATCACCAAAAGTCAAAAATTTTGAAAGCTGTTTTTTTATACATTCAGCATTATATCTGACTGTTTCAGTATCGAGAAGATTTCTCTCTTTTGATTTTCCACTTGGATCACCGATCATTCCAGTTGCACCACCAACAAGAGCAAAAGGTTTATGACCTGCTCTCTGGAAATGTGCTAATAACATTATAGCCAAAAAATTACCAATATGTAGAGAAGAAGCAGAAGGATCAAAACCACAATAACAGCTTATTCTTCCAGCATCTATGAGTTTTCTAAGCTCTTCTTCACCTGAAATCTGAGCAATAAGTCCCCTACTTCTCAATTCATCTATTACATTCATGATAAACACCACACTTATTTTTTCTAAAAATTTTTATTTTATAGGTGTATTTCTGTATTTTGCTTCATATATCCTTTTTGCAACTCTTGCAGAATATTCTCCCCCATATCCTCCCGATTTCTCTAAAAGGACAGTTACAACAATTTCAGGCTTTTGATATGGTGCAAACGATGTAAACCAAGTATGATTTCTGCCATGTGGATTTTCAGGTGTTGGAAAATTTTCAGCAGTTCCAGTTTTCCCTGCAATAGTAATAAAATCACAATAAGCCTGTTTTGCTGTTCCATATATAACAGCATCTTTCATTCCTTCTCTTACAGCATTTAAATTTGAATCAGAAATAGAAAGAGTATGCTCATTTATTGGCTTTGTTACTTTTACTACATTTCCTGAAAATGAATTTATCTGCCTTACAACATAAGGACGATATAACTTTCCACCATTAGCAACAGCCATAGTAAATCTTGCTACTTGAAGAGGTGTAACTTCAACAAATCCCTGACCGATAGACAAATTTACTGTATCACCTGGATACCAATCCTCATCATAATTTTTTTTCTTCCACTCTGGAGTTGGCAATATTCCTGGATTTTCACCAGGTAAATCAATATTAGTTTTTTTCCCAATTCCAAACTCTGCAATATAAGATAAAAACTTTTTTAATTTAAATTTATTTGCCATTTGATAAAACACAACATCACATGAATATGCCATCACTTCATAAAAAGAAAGACCACCATGACCTGTTGTTACGAAACAATTAAATATATGTCCATGTAGATCATAAGAACCACTACAATAAAAATATTGGTGAGCAGAAATCAAACCTTCTTGAAGTCCAGATGAAGCAGTTATCAACTTAAAAGTAGAAGCACAAGGATAAGCTCCATGTATTGGACGATTTAAAAGAGGATTTGCCGTATTTTGGATCAAACTATCATAATCTTTTTGTGAAATTCCCCTTGCAAACTTATTTGGATCATATACAGGATAACTTGCCATAGCCAAAACTGCACCTGTATTTGCATTCAATACAAGTGCTGCACCACCTGATTTTTCTCCATTTATAGCTTCTAAATCCAATACTGCATTTCTAAGAGCTTTTTCAGCTGCTGCCTGTAATTTCGTGTCTATTGTTAAATAAAGTGTATCTCCTGGTTTTGGAAAAACAGTGCCAACTGAATCAACAAGTCCCCCAAAGACATCTACTCTTACTTTTGCAGCACCTTTCTCACCTCTCAACTCTTTATCATATTTTTTTTCAACTCCATCCCTTCCTGTAAAATCACCTGAAGCATAGATTCCCTTACCCTTTTTCAACTCTTCTTCAGTGACAGGTCCATCATATCCCAAAACATGGCATGCCAAAGTTTTAAAAGGATATTCTCTTATAGGTTGTACTTCAAGCATAATACCTGGATAATCTGCTTTTATCTCACTCAATCTACAAAAAGTTAAATAGTCAAGCATATCTTTTACAAGAATAGGATCAAGTGAACGTTCAGAAACTCTCTTTTTTAAATATTCTCTATCTTCCTTAGTAAGTGGAGTAATTTCAGATATTTTATCAAGCATTTCAGATATATTTTCAACTTCTATACCTAAAATACTCAATTTAAAATATATTGAATTTTTTACAAGAATTTCATTATCCCCAGAAAAAATTTGCCCTCTCTCTGAAGGCATTGGAATGCTTCTAATCGTATTATCTTCCGCCAGTGATTTAAACTCTTCATATTTATGAATTTGAAGAAACCAAAGTCGAAAAACTAACACCAAAAAGCAAGTAATAAGCAAAAAATAAAGAAATGGTAGTTTACTTCTATACATAATTAATTTTTAAAATCTAAAAAAGGATTTTTTGTCATTGTAAAAAGACGAATCAAACAAGCCAATGGATATATTATTAAGGAATTGAGAAAACATTGAGCGACAAAATAGAAAAACATATCTAATGGTGAATGCAACTTGTTCAAAAATAAAAGAACAACTGAATATACAAAACTTGAAACAAAGCTCAATAAACAAGAAAATAACAAAAGAAACCAAGAAGAAGAAGAATATCTTTTATCTCTAAATACAAAACCTAAAAAAGAAGAAATAGAATAAATAATAACAAAAAGAAGAGCTGAACAAGATGAAAAAGCTCCTGCAGTTATACCTGCAAATACAGAACAGCAAAATGAAGTATAATATTTTCCTACAGTATAGAATCCCAAAAGACCACAGGTTATCAACAAAAAATCAGGTCGAGTTCCAAAAATACGAAGCCAATAAAAAAAATCTGACTGTAAAAAAGCCATTAAAAATAAAATAATTATGATAAAAACTATATATAATCTACTTTTCATTTTTTGTTTTCAACAACTAAAACCTTACTAATAGTTTTTATATCGGAAAATGTTTCTACTATATATTCACCATTTGTACTCTTCAAAGTAGTACCAATAACAAGACCTTCAGGATAGACATCTCCCAACCCAGAAGTTACTACAAGTTGACCTGATTCCAGAAGTGAAGAATTATATATATATCTCAATGAACAAGATTTATCTCCTTCACCATCCAACATGGCAAAAGCTCCTGATTCAACGATATAGACAGGAATAAGGCTTTGATTGTGCATTATAGTTCTGACAAAAGATGTATTTGAATTTACATTTACTATCTGTCCAACAAGTCCACTGTCAGAAATAACAATCATATTTTTCTTTACACCATGTTTCGAACCTTTATTTATTTCAAAACGAAAAAACCAATCACTTATATCTCTTCCGCAAACTTCAGCTGGAATAGATTTTTCATGTATTTTCTTTTTCAAATTCAAAACAGAACGAAGTTTTTCATTGTCATATTTATATATTTTTAATTTTTCAATCTCAGTTTTAAGTCTTGCATTTTCTGATTTTAATCTTTGATTTTCATAATCAAGATTTCCAATATTCAAAAGTGAATGAAATCCACTCGATGTATTTTTTCCTGTCTTATCAATCAAAACTTCCGCATTTCCAAATATATTTGCCCTAAAGGAAGAAAGAGCAGGAGATAAAAATACAAGTGCAATAATAAAAATTATGGCAATTATTGAATATATTAATAATTTATTTCTCATATCCTTATTTTAAACTACTCAATCTATCCTGTGATGAATTGAAGAAAAATTTCATTAAATGCTTATCTGCTAAAATTCTCTCCATTCCCCTTACAAGAGAAAAAGAAGGCTCAGGAGCAATCTTACATTTTATCCCCAATTTTTTTGTAATTAATCTATCAAGTCCTCTCATAGAGGCAATTCCTCCAGATATCGTTATCCCTTTGTCAACAATATCATTAATAAATCCATGTGGAGCACTTTCAATACAACTTTCAATCGTTTTGACAATCTTATTGACAGGCTCAGAAAGTGCCTCAAATACATCATTTGTCCAAACAGTTGCAGAATCTGGAAGCCCTGTTTTTATGTTTCGCCCACCGACATGCATTGAAGACTTCTGATCAAGTTTAACAGCACTCCCCAACTGTAATTTTATTTTTTCACAAGTCAATTCACCTACAAGAAGGTTATATTTTCTCATCAACATTTCAGAAACAGCTTTGTCCATATATTCTCCTGCAAATGGTGTTGTCTGCATTTTTACAATACCACCAAGAGATATTATGGCAACTCTGCAAGATGTAGTGCCAAGGTCAACAATTATATTGCCATTCGCCTCCATAACAGGAATGTCTGAGCCTATAGCAACAGCTATTATCTGTTCAATCAAATAGACTATTCTTGCCCCTGATAATCTAAATGCCTCTAAAACAGAAAATCTCTCTATCTCACTGCTATCATCAGGTACACCAGCCAAAACCCTTGGCTTTATAAGATTTGACAATTTTAAATTTTTCATCAAATATGCAATCAGATAACAAGCTGTCTCTTTATTTCCAATTATACCATTTTTTATTGGGCGAATTATCTTTATATATGGAGGAGTTCTGCCCAACATTTTCTTAGCCCTATCTCCAACAGCTATAACCTGTTTTTTTCTCTGATCATAAGCAGCAAAAGAAGACTCAGAAAACTTAATAGATGTAGAATCTGAAGAAATACTGCTATTACTTGTTCCTAGGTCAACTGCAATATCATTAGATAAATGTTTTAAAAACGGAATGCTCAATATATTTTCCATTATAACTCCGTTATTTCTTTAATCATAGACATACATTTAAAAATAGGAAGCCCAACAACATTGAAATAACAGCCATTTATATAGGGAATAAAAAGAGAAGCAAGCCCTTGAATAGCATAAGCTCCCGCCTTTCCAAAAGGTTCTGACGATTTTATATAAGAATCAATTTCTTCCTCTGATAATTTCTTAAAAGCTACTTCTGTTTTTTCATAAGATGACAATTTTTTTCCTGTTTTCAAATTTATCACACAAATACCACTTATAACAAAATGTGTTCTATCTGACAAAAGATTTAACATTCTTTTTGCATCATCAGCATCAATAGGCTTTCCCAAAATAACATCATCTAAAACAACAACAGTATCTGCTCCTAAAACAACAGCATCTTTCTGACCACAGATTTTAGCAACAGCCTCTGCCTTCTTTTCTGCATTCAATACAGCAAATTCACTTGGTGAACAAGATTTTTTTTCATCTATTGAAACCTCTGCAGAATCAGGAGGTGTACATATTTCAAAATCAACATTTATATTTGAAAGAATCTCTCTTCTTCGAGGAGAAGAGGAAGCTAAAATAATTTTCATTTTTTTATCCTATTTTTTTCTATAAAACCAGAAGATCTCAAATGTCTGTGAAAAGTTATTGCAAATCTGTGAGCTTCATCACGCCCATATCTTATCAAATTAAGTGCATTGGAATCCTTATCCAAAATTAAGGGCTCAGATGTATCAGGAAAATAAATTTCTTCATTTTTCTTAGCAAGCCCTATAAATGGAACTCCAACAGATTTTATAATATCTTCAACTGCACTTATCTGACCTTTTCCCCCATCAATAACGACAAGATCGGGAAGGACATTTTTCAATTTTTCAGATTCACAAAATCTCCTAAAAATCATCTCCCTCATCATTGCAAAATCATCTGGAGTATCTTTACATTTTATCTTAAACTTTCTATATTCTTTTTTATCAGGAACTCCATCTGTAAAAACTACCATCGAGCCTACAGCATAAGTTCCTTCCAAATTTGAAATATCGTAAGTTTCAATTCTATTAGGCAATTTTGGAAGGTCTAAAACATTTTTTATCTCTTCCAAAATTGATGTTTTTGATTTCCTCTGTTCTTCTATTTTTTTATATTTAAGAGATTGTTCAGCATTTTGACAAGCTAAGTCTATAAACTCTCGATTTTTACCTCTCAAATTACTAAAAATAGAAATTTTTTTATTAAAAGATGTTGAAAAATAATTCTCGAGAGATTCAACATCTTCAGGTTGGCAAGGAACATAAATTTCTGAAGGCATAAAATATATATTGTCATAATAAAAAAGCAAAAAAGCCTTTAAATTTTCTGAATCTGATTCTTCAAATTTTAATGAAAATATATATTCTCCTCTGTCAATTAAAGCCCCATCTCTAACAATTAATATTTTGAATAAAATATCTTTTTCAGATTTAGCAAATCCAATATAATCCCTATTTACATTTTTATCAAAAATAACTTTTTGTTTGTTTTTTAATTCTTCTATTGCTCTCAATGATTTTAAAAGCAGAGAACATTTTTCAAAATTTAACTTATCTGATTCGTCTTTTATTTCTTTATAGAGTTTTTCAACAACTTCAGATATATTGCCATTTAAAAAGCTCATAGCTTTTTTCACATCTGCCATATATTCTTCTTGTGAAATTTTGTTAGCACAAGGTGCAGAACATAGACCAATAAAACCATATAAACAAGGACGAGTTCTATCTACTTTTTTATCTTTACAAGTTCTTATATGAAAAAATTTTCGAACTGTTGAAAAGAAATATTTTAAATAAGGGGCAGAAGTATAAGGACCAAAAAGATGAGTTTTAGATTTTCTCTTTTTAGATATTCCCAATCGAGGATATGTGTCATTTGTTATCTCAATATATGGATATGTTTTGCCGTCTTTTAATAAAATATTATATTCTGGAGAATATTTTTTTATTAAATTACATTCTAAAATAAGAGCTTCAGTCTCGTTTGATGTCAATAATATCTCAAAATCTTCAATTTTGGAGACAAGAAGTTTTGTCTTATGGTTGTGTGCTTTAATATTTTGAAAATAAGAAGAAACTCTTCTTTTTAAGTTTATTGCTTTACCAACATATATGACTTTACCTGAGACATCTTTCATAAGATAAACTCCAGATGTCTCAGGCAAATTTTTTAGTTTAGAAGACAAAAAATTAACATCGAACAATTAAAGCTCTCCCAATGGATCTACTGGACGATCATCAAAAATTTCTTTTTTCTTTTTCACTGATTCTGAAGACTGTTTAGCCATCAATTTTTGGAGAACAGAACGAGCTTTTTCCATTTGAATATCATCATTTGTATTTATATACTTTGTATCCATTTTGATTTCATAATCTGGAATTATGCCTGTTTTATCAATATCTTTTCCCTTTGGAGTCAAATATTTTGCAACAGTAAATTTCAAAGCTCCACCGTCTTTTAATTCTTTTATTGTTTGGACAACAGCCTTCCCATAGGTCTTCTGACCAATAACAGGAGCTGATAAAATATCCCTCAAAGCTCCTGCAGTTATTTCAGAAGCACTTGCAGAATTTTGATTTGCAATAATCACAACAGGATATTCAATTTTTTTATTTCCATAAGCTCTATATACTTCATTTCTTCCTGTTCTTGGATTTACGACTGAAACAATAAGTGAGCCACTGTCCATAAGACAACTACAAACATCTATAGCAGCAGATACATAACCGCCTGAGTTATTTCTCAAATCAATTATAAAGCCCATAGCTCCTTCATTTACAAGTCTTTTTATTCTCTCTGAAAACTCTTTTCCAGTATCTTCTCCAAATACAGAAATCTTTATATAACCAATTTTTCCATTTTTCATAGAAGAGGTTACACTATCCTCATGGATTTTTTCCCTCTTCATTTTGAATTCTTTTAAGCCTTCATTTTCTCTACTTACAAGAATAGAAATAGGAGTGCCTTGTTTTCCTCTTATTTTTTTTGAGGCAAGTTCCAAATCCATATTTCCACATACTTCACCATTTATTTTTACAATAATATCTCCACTTCGAACTCCAACTCTCGAAGCTGGACTTTTGGGAATAACATTTAAAATGGCAAGTTTTCCTGTTGTTTTTTGTTTTTCTAAATAGATACCGATACCGCCATAATTTCCGCCTGCCATGTGTTCATTTAAGAGCTTATATTGCTTTGGTTCAAGAGCAACTGAGTAAGGATCTTTTAAACTGTTCATCATTCCCCTCAAAGCTCCATAGGCAAGATAACTTTCTTTAACCTTACCATTATATTTGGAAATTATATATTCATACCTTTTATGAAGAAGACTGATTATATCTTTCTCAGGAACATTATTTGGAATATCTTGAATTTCTTTTGGGTCTATTTTAAGAGCTTTTAATCTAGATCTCATACCTGATATAGCTCCAGCAGCTACTTTTCTAAGATCGATTTCATTTAGAAATTCTTCCTTTAACATTCCTAGACATTTGTCTATAATAGTTATATCAACTCCAAATTCATCATCAAAATCTGAATTAGAATCTGAAATTAAATCTTTATCAGGTAATTCAAAACCATCAACAGAAAGAGCTACTTTTTTAACTTTCTTATCTCCATTCTCTGCTTCAACAGCAGGAATTGAAGGAGAAAAAGCCCTTCCTATAAATATCCCACCGATAATTCCAATTCCTAAAAATAATAGAGTAAAAATGAAATAATATTTTTTCATGGCTTATAATTTATTTTTCTAAATAAATACCTCTATCAAAATACACTTCTCTAATTCCAGATTTAGTTTCAACTACAAAATGATCTACTAATTGACCATCTCTTAAAATCATATCTGAAGATTTTATATCAAATCCGTCAGGGAACATTTCTGAAAGAGAACTAAGAGAAGCTGAAAAACTTGTTGCTCTTATAGGTGAAGTTGAAGTTCCTGTTCCTTTTTCCAATTTATCAATTTTTTCAGAAACATTTTTTATAGCATCTTTTAACTGTGTATCATCTTTTTCATCAGTTATTGGCTTATTTGTTTCCAATTTAGAAACGACATCTGGCTCAATTCCAATTTTGTCAATCAAACGCTTCTTAGGTGTAACATAATGTGAAGTAGTAAATTTCATGGCAGTTCCATTTTGAAGTGGATAAATCTTCTGAACACTTGCTTTTCCATAAGATTTTACACCAACAAGTGAAGCTGTTTTGTAATCTTGCAAAGCTCCTGATGTAATTTCAGAAGCACTTGCTGAATTTTTATCAATCAAAACTGCCATTGGAGGAGTATCAAATGGTCTTATATTTGGAAGACTTGTATATGGAAGGTCTTTAGAGCCTTCTTTTACAAGTGTAACAACATTACTATGAGTTGGAACGAATAGACTTACTGTCTGTATTGCAGAAGTTACATATCCTCCACCATTTCCTCTGACATCAATGATATAGCCTCTTGCACCCTTTCTCTCAAGTGCATCAACAGCCTTTCTCATCTCGTCTCCTGTACTTTCGCCAAAAATAGATATTTTCATGTAACCGATATTGTCATTTATAATCTTGTATGAAACTGATTTTGCCTTTATGACATCTCTTATTATTGTTACATCAAAAGGATCTAATTTAGCTCTTTTTACAGTAACTGTAACTTTTGTACCAGGTGTTCCTCTCAATTTTTCATTTGCTTTAGAAACACTTTCCATTTGTGAAATAGGTACTGAATCAATTTTAATTATGTCATCTCCCTTTTTAATACCAGCATTGTAAGCAGGAGAATCTTCCATGACATCTACAATATGGATCATTTTATTTTTTTCATCGAGATTCAAATAAACACCTATTCCGCCAAAATTTCCACCCTTCATCTGTTCCATGAACGCTTTGTACTCTTTAGGATTCATGAAAAGAGCATAGGGATCGCCAATCTGTTTTAAAGCTCCTCTAACAGCTGCATAAGAAAGAAGTTCTTTATCTACAGTAGGATAATTTGTCTCAATATTTTTATATTTCTGATTAAATTCAACTATAGCTTCATCAGCAGAAAGTTTTGAATCAATAAAAGGAATTTGTTGCTTATATAATCTCTTTGATTTCAAATATTCTCTGATTTCGCTTATTGCACCATTACATAGCTTTGGAACAGCTAACTTATATGCAGATTCTTTTTGAATTACAAGAATAACATTGTCTATTGATTTTAAATCAAGACCATGCAAAGTTTCAACAGTTGTTGTTGCCTGTGGAGCCGATAAATTATTTACATGTGGAACCTTTACAGTATCAGCAAATGCTGGAGAAGCGTAAAGAAGGAATGAAAAACCCAAAGCAAAAAAAATCTTTTTCATCAAAAAAATCTCCTTATTTGTTTAATGCCTATTTAAGGAGGCTAATTATATATATTCTATATATAGAAAAAAAATCCTTATCTCATCAATTATAACATATAAAAGAATAAAAAAAAAGCCCCTAAGGCTTTATAAAAAATATTTATTTTTTTAATCATAATCATTTGGTTTTAAAAACTCATATATATTGCCAAGCAAACCACCATTATTATTTCTATATTTTCTTTTAGGATTATTTCTCTCTATATCATAACGATGACAAGGATCTAAAATTGCATCTGTAATAAAATCACAAACATTTGAAACATTCTCATACCTTGTTTCATCTCTTTGAGATTCATAATCAGGCATCAATTCAAATTTATTTTTTTGTGCTTCTTTTTCATTGACTTCGTCATGATAACAAGCAAATGGAGTTCGTCTCTGTGTATATTTTGAAGGATTTAAAGAATTTATATCAGTTTCTATTTTAGAATTATTTTTTTCTTCTATTTTTTGATTCTTTTTTTTAAGAAAATATAAAGCCTTCAGCTTATCCATATCAAGCCATAAACCATTACAATCTCTGCATAATTCTACACTAAATCCTTTTTTTACCAATAAATCCAATCTATTTCCACATAAAGGACAATGTCTTCTTCCTTCTTCTATAACTCTTAAACCCTCTACAGGATAAAATGTAGGAATTTTGTCAGCTGGAAATTTTTTCATATTAAAGATTTTTTGCATATTATAATTTTCAAGCCAAAAACCTGCACATCTATCACATAAATTTAAAACAATCAAATCTCCATCATCAGTATAAATTTCTTGAAGTCTTAATTCAGATTCACATGAAGGACAAAACATATCTTTTTATTTTCCCTTTCTCTCTTCTGTCATCACGAAAATAGAAATTATTGTTAAACTCACCCTACAAAAAATGCTTGTGAAGCATGAAACCTCACAAGCATTTTTTCAATAACTAATTTTCAAAATTTACTATTCTTTCAAAACTATCTGCTTTGAGGCTTGCTCCACCAACTAATGCTCCGTCGATATCAGGCTGTTTCATCAAATCGTCAACATTGTTTGGTTTGACACTTCCGCCATAGAGAATTCTTACTTTCTGAGCAAGACATTCACAATACAATTCAGCAAGAACTTTTCTTATTGAAGAAATTGTATCTTCGGCACCTTCTGGACTATCTGTCTTACCTGTTCCGATTGCCCATATTGGCTCATAGGCAATTATGACTTTTTTGGCAAGTTCACGATCTAAATCTTTAAATGCTCCTCTTACCTGTACAGAGACGACTTCTTTTGTTGTTCCTGCCTCTTTTTGTTCAAGGCTTTCACCGACACATACGATAGGTGTGAGACCTGCAGCAAAAGCAGCTTTTATCTTCTTGTTAACTGTCTCGTCTGTTTCGCCAAAATAGCCACGACGCTCTGAATGTCCAATAATTGTGTATTCACAACCTGCATCTACAAGCATTGAAGGAGCAACTTCACCTGTGTAAGCACCTGATTCAACATAGAATACATCTTGAGCTCCAAGTTTTACATTGCTACCCTTTATTACTTCAGCAACAGGAGCAAGTGATGTAAATACTGGGCATATTACTACATCTACTCCAGTTTTTTTGCCAACTTTTTCAACGAGTTCTTTTGCAAGACTTACGGCTTCACCGATTTTTTTGTTCATCTTCCAGTTTCCTGCGATAACTGGAACTCTTCCAGCTTCATCAAGAATAACAACACCTGGGAGTTCTTTGCCTTCGATGAATTCGAGAGAAGCACCACCACCTGTTGAAAGGTGAGTCATCTTGTCACCAAAACCGAGTTGTTTTACAGCAGCAACAGAATCTCCGCCACCGATACAACTTATTGCTTCTGATTCAGCAATAGATTCAGCTACAGCAAGTGTACCTTTTGCAAATTCAGGAATTTCAAAAACTCCCATAGGACCATTCCAAAATACTGTCTTTGCACTCTTTAGACATTCATCAAATAATTTTCTTGATTTTTCTCCAATATCAACACCACATTTGTCATCTGGAATCTCATTATAAGCAACTGTGCTATATGGTGATCCTTCTTTGACTTCGTCTGCAACGACAACATCAACTGGGAACAACATTTTTACATTCTTTTCTTCTGCAATCTTCAAAATTTCTTTTGCTGGTTCAAGGTTGTCATCGAGAAGTGATTTACCAACACTGATTCCCTGTGCAGCAAAGAAACTATATGCCATTGCTCCACCGATAATGAGTGAATCAACTTTGTTCAAAAGATTTTTGATTACAGCTACTTTATCTTTTACTTTTGCACCGCCCAAAATAGCGACAAATGGGCGTTTTGGAGAACCTATTATATTTCCAAGGTTCTTAAGTTCTTTTTCCATTAAGAATCCACTTACACGAACAGGGAGAAGCTCTGCTACACCATAAGTTGAAGCATGAGCTCTGTGTGCTGTTCCAAAAGCGTCATCTACATATACATCTGCTAAAGAAGCAAGTTTTTTTGCAAATTCAGGATCATTCTTTGTTTCTGCTTTATAAAAACGAAGATTTTCAAGCATTACAACATCAGAAGCCTTCATCTCTGCAACAGCTTTTTCTACTTCTTCACCAATGCAATCGTTGAGCATTTTTACTTCTTTGCCAATGAGTTCAGAAAGTCTATCTGCAACTGGTTTCAAGCTCAAAGATTCAACTCTTGCACCATCTGGTCTTCCCATGTGAGAAGCAAGTATGACTTTTGCCCCATTTTCTACTAAATATTTTACTGTAGGAAGTGAAGCCTGAATTCTTGTATCATCTCTTATAACTCCCTCTTTCATAGGAACATTATAATCAACTCTTACAAAAACTCTTTTATCTTTTAATTCGATATCTCTAACTGTTTTCTTTGCCATATTTCCCCCTATGTCTATATATCATAAGATTATATTTCAAAAAAAAATCAACTTTCCCTACCCTCTCAGTCTTGAGGAGGTAATCAATTTTTGTTATTAATTTTGCTGTTAGGGCGTGTTGTTAAACTACCAATAGCCACTTTTGTGCGATATAATATGTAAATTAAGCTCCTTCTAACGAAGGAGAAAAAATACTGGAACGGCTTCAGTTTTCTCATAGTAGCTAAATAAAAAGAAGCTCTTAACTTTGCGAGAAAACTGTCAGAGTGAGGATATTATACATCAAAAATTGGCGTAAGCTGAAAATAAACTATGTAAATTTATAAGAAATAAAGCTTACCAACACTCCCTAATAATATATAAAAACAAGTTCTAAAACCAAAAGAGGGAGATTCTAAATAAAATAACAAGAATCACCCTCCCAAAAATCAAAATTTAAATTATCTTATTTTTTTGAAATATAATCAACAAAATCAGTTACTCTGCGAGAATATGCCCACTCATTGTCATACCATGCAACTACTTTGAGGAGCTTGTCGCCCATAACCTTTGTTGAAAGTGCATCAATTGTGCTTGAATTACTGCACTGTTTGTAATCTATAGAAACAAGTGGTTCCTCACTGTATCCAAGGATACCTTTGAGTTCGCCTTCAGCAGCAGCTTTGAATGCAGCATTTACAGATTCAACTGTTACAGCTTCTCTTGTTGTACATACGAAATCAACGATTGAAACTGTTGAGGTTGGGACTCTGATTGCAAATCCATCAAATTTGCCTTTGAGTTCTGGAATTACGAGAGCGACAGCTTTTGCAGCACCTGTCTTTGTAGGAATCATGCTCATTGCAGCAGCTCTTGCACGTCTCAAATCTTTGTGTGGAAGATCGAGAATCTTCTGATCGTTTGTATATGCGTGAATTGTTGTCATTAATCCAGCTTCAATTCCAAACTTGTCATTTACGACCTTTGCTGCTGGAGCAAGGCAGTTTGTTGTACAAGATGCCATTGAAAGGATGTGATGTTTTGCTGGATCGTACAATTTTTCATTTACGCCAAGTACGATTGTGATGTCTTCATTCTTTGCAGGAGCAGAAATGATTACTTTCTTTGCACCAGCTGTGATGTGTGCCTTAGCATCGTTTGCATCTGTGAATCTACCTGTTGATTCTACTACATATTCAACACCGAGCTCACCCCAAGGAAGTTTAGCTGGGTCTTTTTCGCTTACGATCTTTACTGTCTTTCCATTTATTACAAGAGCGTTTTCAGCAACTTCTACTGTTCCTGGAAATCTGCCATAATTTGAATCATATTTGAATAAGTGTGCGAGTGTTGCAGCATCTGTTAAATCGTTTACTGCTACAACTTCGATATCTGGATGATTTTCGATAAAATTGCGGAGAACTTGTCTTCCAATTCTACCAAAGCCGTTTATACCAACTTTTACTGACATTATACAATACTCCTTTTTTTAATATAATAAAAAGTTTATAATATTATTTCAAATTTCCAAAACAAATTTATTTTGTTTTGGAGCTTGAAATTAATTTTTAACGCAAAAAACTTTAAATTAGCACTATAATTTTATTAATGGCTAAAAATAAAGTCAAAATTTGAAATAATATTTTTATTTTATAAAAATCTAATCTAAACAAAATATAATTATATTTTTAAAAAAAATTTCCTGCTTTTTTATAAAAAGTGAAATTTTTAGAGATTTAAAATTTATTTGCTTTTTTTGTGTGAATATATTATAATTTTGTCTAAATAAAAGCTATTTAAAATGGACAAAATTAAAATTTTTTGAATTTTATCTAAAAATAACTTATTAAAAATGGACAAAATTAAAATGAAATTAATTCGTGAAACTTATTTAAATCAAATAAGACCTTTTTATGATGTGGACTTAATAAAAGTTATTGTTGGGGTGAGGCGTGCAGGCAAATCTATTTTGCTTGAAACAATAATGGATGAAATTATAAAAAGTGGAATCAGCAGTGATCATATAATTTATATAAATTTTGAAAATCTTGATTTTTATTATATAAAAAACTTTTTAGATTTACATCAAGAAGTTAAATCTCGAATTGTAGATGACAAAAAATATTATATTTTTCTCGATGAAATTCAACATGTAAAAGAATTTGAAAAAGCATTATCTTCTTTTAGGGCTTCACTAAATGTTTCTATTTTTGTAACAGGAAGTAATTCAACTTTGCTTTCAGGGGAATT
The DNA here is from genome assembly GCA_902790465.1 of uncultured bacterium. Lineage (GTDB taxonomy): Bacteria > Vulcanimicrobiota > CADAWZ01 > CADAWZ01 > CADAWZ01 > CADAWZ01. Next base: position 18,814 of record CADASF010000016.1, read on the forward strand.
ATCAACTCTTTTGACAGGTAGAACTATTGAATTTGAAATCTTGCCTTTTTCATTTTTAGAAATGAAACAATATTTTGAACTGAACAATCGCAATTATAGTGATGAGTTAATTTATGATTACATGAAATGGGGAGGATTTCCGATTAGATTCGATCTAAAGCGAGAAGAAGATATCAGACGATATTTAAATGGGCTATATGATAACATAATAAACAGAGACATAAAAAATGACTCCTCAAAATTTGACACAAAATTATTCAAAGATGTCTCATTATATATTCTTGCAAATGCTGGTAAAGAATTTTCTGTTGACAATATCATAAATTTTTATAATGCAAATAATGGAAGAAAATTAAGCAGACAAACAATATATAATTATTTAGAAAAAATGAAAAAAGCATTTTTAATACATTCAGTAAATAAATATAATATAATTGGAAAATCTGCACTTACTGGAAACAATAAATATTATGCAGTTGATGTAGGATTTCGCATTATAAATACAAATACTGTCAATTATGATGTTGGATTTTTTTTAGAAAATATTATTTATAATGAATTGATTAGCAAAGGCTTTATTGTACATATTGGAAAGACATACAAAGGAGAAGTTGATTTTGTAGCCATAAAAAATGGTAAAAAATGCTTTATTCAAGTATCTTACCTTTTGGCTAATGAAGAAACTATAAATAGAGAATTTGGAGCATTCAAACCGATCGCAGATGCCTCTCCTAAATATGTAATGTCTTTGGATAAAGTTGATTTTAGCCGAGATGGGATAAGGCATGTAAATATTGTTGATTTTTTACTTCACAAAGTCAATTTGGAGTTAAGTTAGAGGAAGTTTTTTGATTTTAGAAAAGAAATTTCTGTAGAATATATTTTTTAGGAAGAATAATTTTCAAAAATACTATTTTTTTATTTACTGCCGAATGTTACTTTGTTTGAAAAAGCTCACTCTAAACACTCGCAAGCTCATGATGTCGTTCACTTTTTCTCACAAAAATAACATTTATCTTGTTTGTTACTATGTTCTAATATTTCTTTTTACTTATGACGAATTTGCAAGTTTTAGTTTTGGGGTATAATAAGACTCACTAAACAATTTTACCACAAAGTTTATGTTTAACTTCTAAAAACAACCATTCTTTTTCTATGTGCATTTTTATAGAAACTACTATAGAAAATTGAAATCGTTCCCTTTATTATACCCCAAAACTTTGTTTAATTGTTAAATAGTGCCTATTTTTGAAAATTATTTAACTGCAAAATTAAGGTGTGTTGGTAAAATTGCCAAACAGCCTCTATTTAGAGGCAATGTCATTGCGAGGGAGCTGTGCGACCGTGGCAATCTCAACCACTTAATTTAAATTTAGTAATTTATTAAGTAAACAGTACTGTAAATAATATTTGTTTAGCGACAAAAAAAACTACAAACAGCCTCTATTTAGAGGTGATGTCATTGCGAGGAAGCTGTGCGACCGTGGCAATCTCAACCACTGAATTTAAATTTAGTAATTTATTAAAAACAGTACTGTAAATAATGTTTGTTTAGCGACAACAAAAACTACAAACAGCCTCTAAAATAAGCAAACCTCCAACTAAGATTTTTAGCTGGAGGTTTTAGTTTTAATTAGCATTTAACTTTGACAAATAAAATTCATATTCTTCTTGTGGAATATTTAAAATTTTCATTGCTTGTTCTATAGTGTAATTAGCATTTTCCATTAACGATTTTATATTATTGATAATAGCAGTTACCATTCCAATCTTTTCTCCCTCAGCTCTGCCCTCAGCTCTGCCCTCAGCTCTGCCCTCAGAAATAGCTTTTTCTTTTATTTTCTTTTCTAATCTTGCTTTCATTCTCTTCTCTTTTTCTTTAAAAAATTTATTATATGTTTTTTGGAGTGTAGGTGATAGTTCCATATATCCCTCCTCAGTTGTTTTTAAAAATTTTACTTTTTCTGCCAAATCGTCAAAATAAAATTCGTCAGGGTTTTTACATTTAAAATCATGTACAAGTTTACCTATGTTATCGTTACCTTTATAAGCACCATTTACATAATATATATATGCACGATCATTAAATGGCTTATTATTATGTTCAAAAACTCTATGAATTTTGTAAACAGGCAAACCTTCTCCAAATACATCTGTTTCAGTTATAAAAATAACAAAAGTTGTAGGAAGGTCTTTAAAATCATGGTTCTTCTTTAGGTTATTAACATCATATATATCAACATGATATCTTGCCCTTTCAGGACTTGCCCCAGATTTTGCTCTTTGTATTTCAATATTATATATTGTATTTGTTATTTTATTTCTTGCTATTATATCTAAAGATACAGAATGACCTTGTAAATTAGTGAATTTCTCTTGTACTTTAACATCAATAATTTCTAAATTTTCATCATTTAAAATAATTCGTAAAATACAAGTTACAGCTTTTTCATTATCTTTAAAACAAATATTAAAAAAATCATCATCCATAAGAATAAGTTCTTGGATGTCTTTCTTGATTTGTTGAGTTAAATTTATTTTGTTCTCTTTTATTTTTTTTGATATATTCTTTTTAAAAGATTTTGATTTTTTCATTGTCAATTTTTTCTTAAACCCTATTTATTCAATTTTATTATACCATAAAAAATCAATTTAAGTCAAATTCTTTGTCAAGTTTTCAGATATTCTTTCTGCCTAATTATTATATTTCATGTTTTTTACATTATTTAGGTCGTGCCAGTTAACCACCAACACGACCTAATATTTTCACTTTTTTATTCAAATTTCACAAGAGATCATCATGATTTTTGACATATTCAGCTAAAGAGTCCGCAATCTTCTTAGGTTCTAAATTAGGCTGTGTTTTATAGATATATCCTTCAGAATCTTGCCAAATTACAATCCCATCTACACATGTATTTTCAATAACATACATAGTATTAGGAACTTTAGGATTAAGAATTTGTTCTTCTTGTGTTACAGATACAACATTACGATATTGTGATTTAGCAATTCCTGTTAATTCAATGCCATTTGCCATTATAGCTCCAAATGTTTTCAAATACACCTTATATTCATCAGAAAAATTCAATCTTAACTGAATTTCAGCTTCAGTAATTTGAGTATCTGAAGCAGGTTTTAATGGCAACAAATCAATTAGAGAATTAATAATTTCAACTATGTTACTACTCATAAAAATTACAATAAGTCTAAAAAAATCTTAGCAAAATCATCATTTTTTATAGCTTTTTCTTTTAAATCGTCTTTTGCATTTGGGAAAAAATTTATAAAAATACAAAAGAAATTCCATTCAAAATTTCTTTGCAACCAAGTTAAAAAATTAGGATAAATACAATACCAATCTATAAAACGAATCTTATTCTTAAAAGAATATTTATTGATTCCAGCAGACCAATCTAAAGAGCAACCAAATGATTTTACATTAGATTTGGTTCCTATTTGTTTAAGTTGATTATAAACATATTTTTTAATATTTATTTTTTTCTTCCAAAAAGAAAAAGTACAAAGCGATCTTTTTATAATGTTACCAATAATATTTTCAATAACAATTTTATTATTCTTATACTCTAAAAAATAATATTTATAAAGGTCTCTTTCAAATTCAACAATTTTTTCTAAAACTTCAACCTTCTTAAAATTTATATCTATATTTAGTTTTTTTCTTATTAATTCACATTCACCATTATAATAAAAATCTATGTTTATATTATTGTCTTTACTAAATACAAATTGTGGAGAAATATCATTTATAGAATCAATCAAATTAATACTATAAAGAAATATATTTATAGAAGTTTTTTTATTTATATCAAAATCTAAAACTAAATTAGAATAAGATTTAGCACTCTCATGTCTCTCATTAAAGAAAATATCATAAAAAAACATCATAAAATTACTAATATTGTGAATAACGATATGAAGAGGATAGATAAATAAGCACAATAATTTATGACTAAAAGATGTAGAAGATGGAATTTTTAAATAATCAAATTCAAATTTTAAACAAGAATTTCTAATTATTTCACTAATTTTTTTCACATATTGTTTTTCTATTTCAAAAATTGTTATATTTGGGTATTTTTTTCTTATTTTCTCTAACATTAAGTGAAATAATTTTTCTTCTAATTCAGAAATGTAATTTAATGTTTCTAATTTATTTGAAATTTTAGACAGATTAAATTTTTTTCTTAAAATATTTCTAATCTTTCCTGCCTGATTTGCATAAGTAAATTTTCTTTTCTCTAAATCATTAAATAAAAGCAATTCCAATTGTGAAATATAGGAAATAGTCTTTATCTTTGTTTTTTTTGTCAATGGATAAGCAATGTAAGAAGAATGTTCAATAATGTACATTAATTCTTCTCTATAATATTTTTCAAAAGTAATCTCTTTTATATCTGGAATATGTTCAATATAATATTCACTTAATTTGTAGTATAATTTTTCTTCAAGGGCTTTTATATGTGCTAATGTGTTTGATCTATCTAAAATCCCTTTAAAATCAAATTCTTTATGAAGTTTTTTGCGAATTATTTCTGCCTGATTATTATATTCCATATTTTTTTCTATACTCAGCTTCATTCCATAACATCAAAATTTACCGAATCAAAAAAACTTATAACCATAGCTCTAAATAAGTATTACATTTTTCAGCAAATTCCATTGCTTCTAAAAAATGTGGAACATCTTTTGAATAATCATAAGTTTTCACTGCTTCTCTAATAATAGGAAAATCTTTTGGTTCTATACAAGTTGTCTCATGTTCATCAATAAATATATCTTGTTTCCAAACTTTGAACCCTATTCCCAATATTGCATAATACTCATCGTTTCTATCAAATGCAAATACCTTTACATTCTCAGTCTCTTTACCTAAATTACAATCTTCTATTCCTTGCTCATTTAAAGGAACTACAATAAACCACTTAGGATTAGATATTTCTTTTTCATTTATCTCCATATTGCTTTCTATATTCAGCCTCCATCAAAAAACCAACCTTCATAGCAACTTCTCTTGGAGATTCTGATATAAAATATTCTGCCAATGCTTCTGCAACAAATTTTTTATCATATTCAATTCTTTTTAGCCATTCTTTTTCTCTTACATAAGAATAAGTTTTAGGAAATAATTTTTTCAAATCCCTTTTGGAAGGAACTACTGAATCACAAAGTTTAATAGATAGTTGTTTTGTATGACATAATGCTTCATATAATCCTCTTATTTCACTTATTTCAAACAATTTAAGCATTGAACTAAGTGCATAACATAATTCACGAACAATAACTCCTTCAATATTATTAGTATCTTTAGCATGAAAATTTTTATTTACATTATAATTTTTTAAAGCAATTGAATTTACATAAATACCTTTAATATCTTTGTCTATAGGATTTTCTACAAAAACAGATTTAGGAAGTATAATAGCATCTAATGAAGATATATGTATAAAATCAATGAATTTATTCTGCTCTAAATCCAATATTTCTTTATTTTTCTCATTTTTTGCTTTTTTATAATTTTCTTCTGCCTTCTTATATTTTTTTTTCATATAATCATATAGCTCGGTGATTTCCCCTACACCATTAATTAATAATTGTAATCGTGGAAATTTATAATAAAATATTTTTAACCACTTACTCATAAGAACAGCAACATCTGGAAAAATATTATCATAAAAAACATGAGATATATTTAATGTATTCTTTAAAATATTTTTATCTTTTTTTATTTTCTTTATAATTTGTTTATTTTGTGTACTATGTTTTTGCAATCTTTTATATCTTCTTTTATAATTATCCATATTACGATTAGATAAATATAAACTAATATATACACCGATAGGAGACATAAAATTAATAATTTTTTCAAATATGTGTTTTTTTATAAATAGTATTGCAATTATTATTCCTAATTTTATAGAATCATATATATAACGAATTGCTATTATTATAATTTTCACTATACCGATTATAATCGTTATTATAATTTTTATTAATTCAATAATAATTGCTATAAATCTTATTACATATTTTATTATCTCTTTCATTAAATTACCCATATTTTTTCCTATATTCAGCCTCCATCAGAAATCCAACCTTCATAGCAACTTCTCTCGGAGATTCTGACATAAAATATTCTGCCAATGCTTCTGCAACAAATTCTCTATAATAATCAACATTTTCATTCATATTTTCTTCAGGAATTACAGATTTTGATAAATTACTTTCTAATTTCTTAAAAAAAAGACTATTATTATATAAATCCTTTATAACTTCCAATTTAGACAAACCCAACATTGAATCTACTTGATGTGACAATTCATGGGCTATAAATCCCTTAAGATTATTGCAATCTCCTATAAACTATTCGTGTATTTGTCGAAATTCTCCCCACATAAAAACTACACCCATTTTTTAGTACATAACTAAAAGTAAGTGCAGTTCATTTAAGAAAGAAAACTATTTTGTATTATCTTAAAGAAATTGAATCAACTTTATTTGACTTTAGATAGCCACCAAATATATCGTTAGGTTTCATATTGAAAAAATCTATTTTTATTTCATCATATTGTTTTTCTAAATTAACACAGTAATATATAATTGCTTCAGATTTACTCATTAATTCAGATTCTTTAAAAAAGGTATCAATATATTCTAAATTATTATTATATAAATATTTATATGCATGATCTATTTGTGAATCTTTTATTAAAGATGTTTCTATAGGTATATCACCAAAAGGCACAGAAGCATTTAATTTATTTTTCACTTTCATTTTAATAAGTAATATTTTATCAGCTGTATTCTCTTTATATTTACGTTCTAAAAAACCTACCTCTGGATTATCTTTCACCGAACAAGATAATATTTGTATATCTATTACATCTGTCTGTATAAATTTATTATTTTGTTCTGATTTAGATTCTAATTTTGATCCTAATTGTGATTCATATTTTGGAGTTTCTTCCTTCTGTTCATCAACACTAACATCATTATCAGGAACTGTTTCTTGTTTTTTATCATTATTGGCAACTGTTAAATTTTCTTCTTTTTCTTCATCTTTAACTTCTTTTGGAATATGGTTAGATATATCTTCTTTTACAATATTTGATTTTTTGCGTATTTCTTCATTGTATAAAATATGTCTCTCTGGTGATAAATCATAAACATAATCAGCAAATTTTAACTCTTCTATTTGATTTTTTACATCTCCATAAAATTTTTTATTATATTTTATGTAAAAACATATTTCTGCTATTTTAAATCCAGAAATATTATAAGGAGCTATATCAGCAGTATCAAGATATTTATATTTATTTTCTTTTAAAGTATACTCATATGCAGTTCTTGAATCATAATCATATATTATTTTGAAATTACATACATCTAATATTGGATTATGTTTTTCATAACCATTTAAATTTAAGGTTTTCATTGACAAAATATAATATGGATAATTCTCATATTCACAATGAATTGAAGATTTATCTAAAACACTTGTTATACCTGAACCTACACAATAAGTTTTATAATTTGCATAATCTTTTATTTCAAGAGGTTTTATTTCTTTATTAGCAATTTTTACATTGATTGGATTTGACAATTTTGAATCAGTTTCAATTTTAATTTCAAAATTTCCAGCCTTTGTATCTTTTAAATATGAAGAAAAAGGATAAAATACTGACACATCTATTTCATGCTTTTTGTCAGATGAACTATTTAGACAACAACATACAATTTTTTCTGTATTTTTTTCTAAAGTAAAATCACTATATATTCTTTCTTTCAAATCTTCTGAATAAAATTTAGTTTGTAGAGAATCTATTTTTACTCCGTCAAAAATTATTTCATTTTTGAATAGGTCAAAAAATTTTAGTGGAATCACACAAGTATTTTTTACTCTAAATTTTAGGAGCAAAATTTCATCTTGCATATCAGAAAATCTTCGATTGTTGCCTTTGTTTGATTCTAAATCCCACCCAATTAGCTGAATTTCAGAAACATCAGTTTTTATTATTGCATTATTGGCAACTTCACTCTTTATATTAAGTTGTTCAAATCTCTTTTCCGTTATATTCTGTGGATTTTCTTTTTTAGGTGTACAACCAAATAAACTACAAAAAAAGCAAATAAACAAAAATAAAATTGTTAAATGTCTCTTCATTCTTAAAAATCCTCATTTTTATATTTTTCATTATTATTTAACATTTTTTAATCATTCCCTTTATTGATACTTAATTCAGGAATTTTTACAATAACATCTTTTATATCATAAATTTTGGTTGACAATTTTAAAACAATAAATTCAGCCTTTTTATTATTTTTACCATTCTTTAAAAAAATTTACAATATTGAGAAATACAAAAAGGTCGTGCCAGTGAAACACCAACACGACCTAATATTTTAATTTTTTTATTCAAATTTTAAAGTCATTTGTAAATCATTCATCTTTTTTTTTTATTTCTTCATCTGAATTGCCAGTAAAGTTTTCAGAATCTAAATCAAAATCTTCAGGCAAATCATCTTTTTGACTTTCTTCTTCCGAATCCTCTGCATCTTCTTCTGAAGCAATAGGATAACCATCTTTATTAAAATGCCTTTGATAATTTCCTTTTACCTCAGAAACAGACTCTTCTGTATTCTCATCTTCAAATTCATATGTCTGCTCATTAACAGGCTTTTCTATCTGCTTTTTGACAAATTCCTTTTGTTCATTATCAGATTCATCTTCCTGCTCGTCTACAGATTCATCTTCCTGCTCGTCTACAGATTCATCTATCTGCTCTTCAACATCATCTTCTGTTTGTTCTTTGAAATTATCTTCTGTCTGCTCTTCTACATTATCTTCCGTTTGCTCTCTATAATCATCTTCTTCTGGTGTTGTTCTTACTTCCTCTTCTACCTCAAAATCATTTGGCAATTCTTCTTCAACATCTGCAGAAGAATCTTCTTTATGCTTTTTTATGAGAGCAACTGATGAAACAACATCTCCCTCATCTAAATTCATAAATGTGTTCCCCATTCTAATTCTTCCACCTTCTGGAAGCTGTGAGGAATTTGTCCTTATCACAACACCTTCACGAGACATAACCATAATTTCATCATCATCATTAACCATCAAAGCCCCTGCAACAACACCTTTTTCATCGGTCTGTTCCATAACTTTTGTGCCTTTACCTCTTCTACCTTTTACTGCATATTCTTCAATAGGTGTTCTTACAGCAAAACCATTAGATGTAACAATCAACAAATATTTTCCAGCCGATACATCAAGAAAAGCAACAAGTTTATCATCTTCTTTATCAAATTTAAAAGTTCTATAACCTGCTGAATTTCTGCCCATAGCACGAATTGTATCTGCAGAAAATCTTATAAACTTGCCATATTTACTGATAACCATAAATTCTTTAGAATCATCTTGTGATATGATTTTAGCACTTGCTATTTCATCACCTTCATTTAATCTTACGGCTATCAATCCATTTCTACCCATATTTCTATAGAGATAGAATGAAGTTCTCTTTACATATCCTGATGTTGTTGCAATAACTAAATCTTGGTCTTCACTAAAATTTCTCAAGGAGAGGATAAATTTTATTTTTTCACCATTTGAAAAATTAGATAAAAGATTTACAATAGCAGTTCCTTTTGCATTTCTTCCAGACTCAGGTATTTCATAGACTTTTAATCTATACATTTTCCCTCTATCTGTTAAAAAGAAGAGATTTGAATGTGTCGTTGTAACACAGACATTTCTAATATAATCATCTTCCTTTAAAGACGCACCATTTTTGCCCCTTCCACCTCTACGCTGTGTATTATAAAGGGCTAATGGCATTCTCTTTATATAACCTGATTCAGAAACAGATATTACAACATCTTCTTCTGGAATTAAATCCTCGGTTTCAAAAAGCTCTGGACCTTCAAAAACTATGTGAGTTCTTCTTTTTTCAGAATATTTTTCTTTTAAAAGAAGTAAATCATCTCTGATAACACCTTTAATTTTTAATTCATCAGCAAGAAGTGAATTTAGATATTCCACTAATTTTGTAAGTTCTTCATGTTCATCATCTATTTTCTTTCTCTGTAAACCTGTGAGGCGTTGTAATTGCATTTCCAAAATTGCCTGTGCCTGTACATCAGAAAGACTAAATTTTTCATGTAACTTTTCTTTTGCATCTTTATTGTCTGATGAATTTCTGATTATCTCAATGACTTCATCTATGTTGTCAAGTGCAATCTTTAAACCTTCAAGGATATGGATACGAGCAAGTGCTTTTTTCAACTCAAAGCGTGTTCTTCTTGTTATAACATCTTCTCTATGGAGAAGATAATAATTGAGCATATCCTTTAAATTTAAAAGTTTAGGCTCACCATTTACAAGTGCAAGCATTATTGCACCAAAATTGCACTGGAGATTTGTGTGCTTGAATAACTGATTCAAAACAAGTTTTGGATTTGCATTTAGATTTAGTTCGAGAACTATTCTTATTCCATCTCTGTTTGACTCATCTCTCAAATCACTTACATTTGTAACATATTTATTTTTGATTCTGTCTGCAATCTGTTCAATCAATTTTGCCTTATTCAACTGATATGGAATCTCTGTAACAACTATGCTATGTCGCCCTTTTTCATTTTCAATAACATCTGTCTTGGCTCTCATAGTTATAGTGCCTCTTCCTGTTAAATAGGCTTCACGACAACCTTTTAATCCCATAATCAAAGCACCTGTTGGAAAATCAGGAGCTTTTACAATATCAATAAGTTCTTCGATATTTATATTTGGATTTTCAATTAAAGCCACAAGAGCGTCAACAATATTACCCATATTGTGTGGTGGAATATTTGTTGCCATTCCAACAGCAATACCCATTGAACCATTTACCAAAAGATTTGGAATCCTTGAAGGCAAAACAGATGGTTCTTGTAAAGAAGCATCAAAGTTATCTGTAAAATCAACAGTTTCCTTGTCTATGTCTGCAAGCATTTCAAGAGACATTTTTGACATCTTGGCTTCTGTGTAACGATAGGCAGCAGCTGAATCGCCATCAATAGAACCAAAATTTCCATGTCCTAATACAAGAGGATAACGAAGGTTAAAATCCTGTGCAAGTCTTACAAGTGCGTCATAAACAGATGAATCACCATGTGGGTGATATTTACCAAGGACATCACCGACGATTGTTGCCGATTTCTTAAAAGGCTTGTCAGGTGTCAAATTTAGATTGTCCATAGCATAGAGAATTCTTCTATGAACTGGTTTTAATCCATCTCTTACATCCGGAAGAGCTCTTGCCACAATAACACTCATGGCATAGTCGATATAAGAACCCTTCATCTCATGTTCTATTTCAACTGAAGTTAATTTATCCATAAAAACCTGCTTTCTGCACTATTCCTATATATCGAGATTTTTTACTTTACTTGCATGTGATTCAATAAATGCTCTTCTGAGTTTTGGATCATCTCCCATCAATGTATGGAAGATCTCATCTGCAACAAATTTATCATGAAGTGAAACCTGTTTCATAAAACGATTTGCTGGATCCATTGTTGTCTCCCAAAGTTGCTCAGGATTCATTTCTCCTAAACCTTTATATCTCTGAATAAGAACATTATCGCCTAATTCATTTATTATTGAATCTCTCTCTGAATCACTATAGGCATATTTTTCGTTTTTATTCTTTTTCAATTTAAAAAGAGGTGGCTGTGCTATATATACATGACCAGTCATGATTAATTCTCTCATAAAATGATAGAAGAATGTCAAAATAAGAGTTCTGATGTGAGCACCATCGACATCAGCATCAGTCATGATAATGATTTTGTCATATCTCAATTTAGAAATATCAAAATCTTCATCAATTCCAGTTCCAAGTGCTGTTATCAATGTTCTGATTTCCTCATTTTTGAGAGCTTCACTCGTTCTAACTCTCTGTACATTCAAAACTTTACCTCTGAGAGGTAAAATCGCCTGATAATGTCTGTCTCTACCCTGTTTTGCACTGCCTCCTGCAGAATCTCCCTCAACTATGTACAATTCACATTTTGAAGGGTCTTTTTCACTACAATCTGCAAGTTTACCAGGAAGTGAAGACATCTTGTCCAAAAGTCCTTTTCTTCTTACATCATCCCTTGCTTTTTTTGCAGCATCTCTTGCTTTAGATGCAGAAAGTGATTTTTCAAAAATTACTTTTCCTGTATCAGGTGTTTCTTCAAGGAAAATGCCAAATTTTTCATCAATTATGGATTCGACAATATTTTTTATCTCAGGATTTCCCAATTTTGTCTTTGTCTGTCCTTCAAATTGAGGATTTGGCAATTTTACACTTATGACAGCAGTAAGTCCTTCTCTTACATCTTCACCACTGAAATTTGATTCTTTTTCTTTGAGAAGTTTCTTCTCCCTAACATATTTATTTATAACTCTTGTCAATGCAGATTTAAATCCTAAAAGATGACTACCGCCTTCTCTTGTGTTTATGTTATTTGCAAAAGAATATATGTCTTCAGAATAACTCTTATTCCATTGGAAAGCTATTTCTGTTTCGATACCGTCTTTTTTGACATCTATATAAATAACCTGTTCATGTAAAGGCTCTTTATTTTGATTTAAATGAGATACAAACTGAACTATACCACCTTCATAATGGAAAACATCTTCAGTTCCATCTCCTCTTTCATCTTTCAGAGTAATTTTTATGCCTTTATTTAAAAAAGCAAGTTCTCTAAGTCTTTCTGAAAGAATTTCATATTGATATTTTGTCTCACTGAAAATTTGATTATCTGGCTTAAACCAAACTTTGGTTCCTCTTTTGTCTGTTGGTCCAAGGTCTGTCAAAGGCTCGACAACTTTTCCTCTTTCAAATGCCATTTTAGAAATTCTGCCATCTCTATAGACAGTTACTTCTAATCTCTCGGAAAGTGCATTTACACAAGAGACACCGACCCCATGAAGTCCACCTGAAACTTTGTAACCACTACCGCCAAATTTACCACCAGCATGTAATATAGTCATAACGACTTCAACACCACTTTTATTTTCACCAGGAACAATATCAGTAGGTATTCCTCTACCATTGTCAACTACTGTTATTGAATCATCTTTATGAATAGTAACATCTACTTGAGTACATATACCAGCAAGTGCTTCATCAATACTATTGTCAACGACTTCAAAAACAAGATGATGTAAGCCACTTTCGCCCGTACTACCAATATACATGGCAGGACGAACTCTAACAGGTTCAAGACCTTCAAGAACCTGAATATCATCTGCCCCATAATGTGAGGGCTTATTAAAATTTTCTGTTGTCTCATTATTTTCAGAAATAGGCTGTTCTGGTTGTAAATTATCCATCTTTAACCCTTTCAAATTTAGTAAAAAATAAAAGGGGCTGTAAAAGTGCTAAAAATTACAGCCACTTTTGATCCCAATTTTATTAATATTATTCTTCTATATTTTTTTATAAAAACCTTTAAAATACAAGATTATATATATAGAATATAATTATATTTATATTCTATTAATTATTATTTCAGAATTGCAAATAAAAAAGCAGTTGAAAAAATCCAACTGCTAATTCTTAAAGCGGAGAGAAAGGGATTCGAACCCCCGAAGATATTTCTACCTTGCTCGATTTCGAGTCGAGTGCCTTCAACCAGCTCAGCCATCTCTCCATATATTTTTTCTCCTTGCGTGCAAGGAGCTAAATTATCCTTTTTTCCAATGCATAATTTACTTTTTGCTTTTTCTAAGATTTACAAAGAAGTTATGCAACATCTCGCGACATTCTTTCTCCATAACTCCACCCTTAACAATAGCACGCTTTGAAAAACCTGGATAGTCTGCCAAGTTCATAAATGTTCCACAAGCTCCACCCTTTGGATCATAGGCTCCAAAAACAACTCTTCTTATACCTGATTCAAGAATTGCCCCTGTACACATTGGACATGGCTCAAGAGTTACATATAATGTCATATTTCTGAGATATTTTGAAGATATATTTTGGGAAGCAAGTTTTATCGCATTTATTTCAGCATGCCCCAATGGATTTTTATCTGCTTCACGAGTATTAAAAGAGGCAGAAATAATATTATTTTCTAAAACTATTAAAGCTCCAACAGGAATATCTCCTGATAAAATAGATTTTTTTGCTTCTTTAATAGCCTCAGACATAAAAAAAATATCTGTCTCATCTCTATTTAAATTCGAACTCTTTAGGCGATTTTCTATATTACACATACACGCCCGGGAGGGTTCGAACCTCTAACCTTCGGCTCCGGGGGCCGACGCTCTATCCAGTTGGGCTACGGGCGCAAAAGGCAAAAAAAAACACGCCTGAAAGGAGTCGAACCTTCAACCTATAGATCCGTAGTCTATTGCTCTATCCAATTAAGCTACAGGCGCTTAAATGCTTCATTAAAAAAACGGAGAGACTGGGATTCGAACCCAGGGTAAGACTCTACGTCCTACAGACACTTAGCAGGCGCCCGCCTTCAGCCACTCGGCCATCTCTCCATATCTTAACTTAGCTTTAGGTATTATAGCACACAAGTTTTTATTTTGCAATAGTTTTTAAAAAAAAATTTCAAAAAAAATAAAATGACCTAAAAATCGTTTTGAAGGATTATTTTAGAAATATTTAAAAATATATATAAAAATACTATAAAGTAGGTAAAATTTTGAAAGTAGTAGTAATCACAGGACCGACAGCATGTGGAAAATCAGATATTGGAATACGATTAGCACAAAAATTTAATGGAGAAATAATATCTGCAGATTCAAGACAAGTTTATAAAAAAATGGATATAGGAACAGGCAAAGTTCTTGGCTCAACAGATTTTTCAAATTATATAGATATTCCTCCAAAATTATATCCTTTTATTTCAGAAGGAATAAAACACTGGCTTATAGATATTTTAAATCCAGCTGAACAATTCTCAGTAGCAGATTTTCAAAAATATGCAGAAAAAATAGAAATAGATATAGATAGAAGAAATAAAATTCCATTTATAGTTGGAGGAACAGGCTTTTTTATAAGGTCTCTTACAGAAGGATTGATGTTTCCAAATGTCAAAGTTTCTGAAGAAACTATAAATAATGTTGAATCTCTACCCTATGAGGAAGCATTGAAACAATTATTGACTCTTCAAAATAATGCAGACGAATTTATAGACATCAAAAATCCAAGAAGAGTTCAAAGAGCATTATCTTTAATGATGTCAGGAATGAAAAATCTATCAGAAATGAGAATGCACAAAAAAACAATAGCCCAATATTTAGTCATTGGTATAACTTATGACAGGGAAACAATAAATAAAAGAATTTTAAAAAGATTAGACGATAGATTAAATCATGGCATGGTAGAAGAAATTGATTCTCTTTTAAAAAATGGTGATGTAACAACTGAAAGACTTGATGATTTTGGTCTTGAATACAGATGGATTGGACGATTTGTAACTGGTCAAATGACTTATGACGAAATGCATGAGAAACTATATACCGAAATATGTAGATTTGCCAAAAGACAGATGACTTGGTTTAAAAAATACTGTAATGTAACTTGGATAAATAATGAAAAACAGATTACAGAAATGATAGATAAATTTTTAAAGGAAATTTAAATCTAAGAAGAAATATAAATATATCAAAATATAATTATTTTTAGGTAAAAAGTGAAAGAAGGATTTTTTAAAAAATTTGATATATTACTTCTGTTTATATGTATAGTTTTATTTATAATAGGTTTAGTTGCAGTACAAAGTGCGGAATCCACTTCTTTTTTACCTCTTGCAGATACAACTATTAAACAGATTATTTTCTTTTCTGTTGGATTTGTCATAATGTGCTTACTTGCAAATACTGATTACGATGCACTTGGCAAATTTGCATATCCAATAGCATTTATCAATATTATAATATTGGTTATAGTATTTTTTGCTGGACATTCAGCAAAAGGAGCTCAAAGATGGATTGCTATAGGTCCTATTACATATCAACCATCAGAACCGACAAAAATAATAGTAATAGTTGCACTTGCCAAAATATTGTCTTCTGTTGAAAAAATAGATAAAGCAACTATATTTTCTGTTGTTTTCACGGTATTAGCACCATGGTTCTTAATATTAGTACAACCTGATTTAGGAACATCACTTGTCATATTATTTGCGGCATTTATAATGCTATATTTTGCAGGTGTAAAACCTTGGATTTTGATATCTATTGCGTTAGGTGGAATGGCCGTAGCTCCTTGGGTTTTACATGACTACCAAAAACAAAGATTATTTATTTTCATGAATCCAAATGCAGACCTTACAGATACTGGTTGGAATATATATCAATCCAAAATAGCTGTAGGGCATGGTGGAATTTTTGGAACTGGGCTTTTTTCTGGAAGTCAAACACAACTTGATTTTGTCCCAGAACACAATACTGATTTTATTTTTTCAATATTAGGAGAAGAAACTGGATTTATCGGTTGTATAATTGTATTGTTGTTATATGTTATAATTATGCTTAGATGTATAGCAATAATCAAATCTTCTAAAGACAAATTTGGATTTCTCATTGGTGTTGGAATATTTTGTCTAATGGGGTTTCATGTATTTATAAATATAGGTATGGTACTAGGAATAATGCCAGTTGTAGGAATTCCTCTAATATTTATATCTTCAGGCGGAAGTGCATTGATATCTAATATGATGTCAATAGGAATTCTTGAAAGCATATATTCACAAAGAGAAAGGTTTCCCTCTTTATAGCAGATAATTTTTTTGGAGGTTATTTTGAGTTCTTTTATATTCTTTTTTAAAAACAAATCAGGATTAGAATCGAGATTTAATACTCTTTGTGGTCTTGCTTCGGCAAGTCTCGGAAAAGAGATTCCGACAAAGATTATACTCGATATGGATGGAATAATGACTTCAGTTGCAAATCAACAGTCTTATGAATCTTTAATACTTCAAAAAGATAAAATTTCAGAATTAATCGATTTAGGTGCAGAAGTATTTTTATGTTCGATATGTGCTGGAAAAAGAGGATTGGCTAAAGCAACAGATCATGTACAAGGCATAAGATTTGCCTCTCCTGAAATGATGTCCGAAATAATGTCAGGAGACTATACTTTGATTTCACTTTAAAACAAGAGACTGTTCTACAAAAATTCACAGACTAACAAAGTAAAAAATTAATGACAATGAGGTAATAATTATGAGCGATGGGAAAAAAATAATAACATTCATATCCCATACACCATTTGGAAGCCAATTTTGTGAAGAAGGATTGCGTTTTGCGTTAGGAGTTGGCAATACACAATTTAATCACAAAGTTACAACAATATTAATTGATGATGGTGTTTGGTTAGCTCTTCAAACAATTTCAGAAAGAGATTTTGAAAAATATTTAAAAGCATTTTCAGCAATGGACATGGAATTTATAATAGAAAAAGAATCTCTTGAAAAAAGAAAAATCTCTGCAGAATCAGTCAAAAGCAATTTTATAATAAAATCAAAACCTGAAATTTTTGGATATATAAAAGAAGCAGATTTCTCTATTTGCTATTAATGGAGGCAAAACATGTCTATTTATATGATGGATAAAACAAACTTAGAAACAGGACTATCCTACGCCAGAATGGATGAAAATGCAAAAATAATTTTAATTCAAGATGGTCTATATGCTTCTCCTGAACTTTTTGAAGGGATGAAAGTTTTTGCCTTTTCAGATGAAGTAACAGAAAGAGGTCTTGAAGAAATACTTCCACAATCTATCGAAAGAATTACTTATGATGAAGGCATTGATATTATGACAGATGAAAAAATAATATCATTCTGTTGATGATTTTATGAATAACCCACGATCTTTTGGTCATGGGTTTTCTTGTATTTTTGATAAAAAATAAAGGAGTTTCCAAGCATGGCAAAACAATATCACATTGGTCTTGACAAAGATGATATAGGTCGTTATGTAATTCTACCTGGAGACCCAGGAAGAGTTCCTGTAATAGCATCTTTCCTCGACAGAGCAGAAAAAGTTGCACAAAATAGAGAATACACAACATATACTGGTTACATAGGAGATACAAAAGTATCTGTAACATCAACTGGAATTGGTTGTCCAAGTGCAGCTATAGCTCTTGAAGAACTCGTAAAAATAGGTGCTGATACATTCATAAGAGTAGGAACAGCAGGTGGGCTTCAACCTTCAGTTGATTTAGGCGACTTAGTTATCCCAACAGGTGCAATAAGAGAAGAAGGAACAACAAGACAATATATTCCAATAAGCTATCCAGCAGTTCCTGATTTTGATGTAACGCTCGCCCTCAGAGATGCAGCAAAGAGATTAAACTTCAAATCACATTTAGGCGTATGCCATTGCAAAGACGCTTTCTTTATTGAAGGAGATGAAAATCTTCCAATAGCTGAAGAGAATAAAAATCTTTGGAAAGCATGGGAAAGAGCAAATGTTCTCGCAACATCAATGGAAGATGCAGCATTATTTGTAATTTCTCAAATAAGAAAAGTAAGAGTTGGTGAAGTTCTTGCAATTATTGGACTTACATATAAAGATACTCCTATTGTTGACAAAAAGTTGGGAGTTGAAGATGCAATTAAGACAGCTATAGAAGCAATCAAGATTCTCGAAGAAAGAAAATAACACATTTTTAAGAAAAACTAAAACCTCCAGCATTTTTATAGCTATAAAAGTGCTGGAGGTTTTTATTTTTGTGTCATGGCAAAAAGGCAAAAAAAAGCTCCAGCGATAAGACTCGAACTTATAACCGTCCGGTTAACAGCCGGATGCTCTGCCATTGAGCTACGCTGGAGTGTGTTGAAGTTTTATGAGCTCCAGCGATAAGACTCGAACTTATAACCGTCCGGTTAACAGCCGGATGCTCTGCCATTGAGCTACGCTGGAATTTCTTCAACGCAAGAGATTATAACACACTTACTTTTTTTTTGCAATAGGTTTTTAAAAAAATTTTCAATTTTTTTTTATTTTTTTTTTAAAATGTGCTATAATGGGAAACAATAATTGTTAATTTTAAATAACATTGTATCTATTTTTCATTTTTTTTATTTTGTGCCAAATTTAAATTTTAGTTTTTGGAGTATAAAAAAGGAAAGGGCGGAAATCAATTTTTTAGTTAATAATAATTTTCAAAAATACTATTTTTTTATTTACTGCCGAATGTTACTTTGTTTGAAAAAGCTCACTCTAAACACTCGCAAGCTCATGATGTCGTTCC
>CADASF010000017.1 GCA_902790465.1 uncultured bacterium
TTTAAAAGCCGAACCAAATGCTGATGATAAAACAAAATTTACTATAAAAGTAAATGAAAATGTAAAAATAAAGGCTGTCCTTACCTATGACAATGAAGGAAATTTGCTTGATTACTTCTCCAGTTACAATGGTATAGAAGCGACAAACAGCAATTTTAATATTGATTTTGAAAACAGCAAAGACAATGAAGAAGGTTTTGCTGATGGTACTGGAACAGAAAGAGATCCTTTTATAATCTCCGCTCCAAGGCATTTTGTCAACATAAATAAAAAAGATGCTCAAGGCGATTATCTATATTTAGGTAAAGAAAATACATACTTCCAACAGACTGAAGACCTCGATTTTACACACCTCACAGGACTAAAAATTGTCAATGCTGATGACGACAAAGACATCACTATTGAAGAAAATAACAAAAAAGCTCCATTTTATAATGAAGGGCATGGAATAACGCCTATTGCTGAAGCTATAAATAATGAAAAAGCAATCGAACTTAAAGGAAGTTATGACGGAACAGACCATGTTATAGATGGAATATATCTTGTAAATCCTCAACAAAATACAATAGGACTATTTACAAGATTAACTGATGGAAATATCAAAAATTTAACGATTGGCAAAAATTCAATTATATTTATTGACCAAAATAACGAAAATTATTCTAATAATACTATTGAGCTCAGTGGATTAGTTGGATTTTCCAAAAATTCAACTTTTGAAAACTGCACCAATAATGCAAAAATAATAGTCAAAAATATAGAAGCAAAATATATAATGATATGTGGATTAGCCAATTCAACCAGTGATTGTGAATTAAAAAAATGTACAAGTAATGGAAATATCTTACTGGATAACTGTAATATATCTAATTATTGTAACATATATGGAATAAATTCGATGTCTAATAATTGTGATAACTGCACAAATAAAAGGAAGATTACTATAAATAATTGCAATATATCATATGGTAATTTCTATGGAGGATGCAATTTTAATTCTAACAATTATGAAAACTGTATAAATGAGGGATATATCAAAGTTACAAATAATGATTTAAAATCTTTATGCATTGCGGGTTGTACATATTCAACACAAAATATAACAAATTGTAAAAATACAGGAAATATCGAAGTTACAGGAAATAAAATTAATAACCTTCAAGTTTCAGGAATAGCAATTAGTTTTAAAAATGGAACAAATTGTACAAATGATGGACATATCAGTATAACAAACAACAAACCATTAAGTTCATCGAGTTGGATTTATATTGCTGGAATAGTTGATACGGTTAGCTCAACAATGACAGGCTGTATAAACAATGGATATATTACATATAATGAAAATACACTAAATGCAAGTTTTAAAATTATCAACGGATTAAATGGTCAAATGAATTATGATGGCACAATAACTGATTGTGTAAACAACGGAACAATAACCATTGACGGAGTTGTACAACAAGAGCAATAAAATCAAAAGTAAAAAATATCACAAAAAAACAAATAAGCTCCAGTTGGTGATAATACCCAGCTGGAGCTTATTTATTTTACATTGACTTTCAATCTAAAATTTTCTATATGACTGCACCCAAAGGCGAAGTCCACCATTTACATCTTGTGCTACTCTCACAAGCATACCTCTTGAAAATCTATATTCAACACCTATCAAATTATGATATTTACCAAGAACATCTCCTGAATATTCATAAGTCATTAAAACTGTCTCTTTCTTATTCAAAGCCCTTGCAAGTCTCACTGTCATATAACCATTTTCATTAAATTCAACAGACATATCTGACAATCCTAAAGACCTATTTAGTGAATTTAAAATAGGACGCATAACACTAAATTCAAGCATACTATTCATTGCCATTTGGTTCATATAACTATTTGCCATATTTGAAAAATTGGCTTGACTTCTTCCTCCAACATTTCCAGATAAAACATCTGAAGAGGATACATTTGTATTTGTTCCTTCAAGTTTTATATTAGGAGAATCCATATATCCTGTTACAGTCAAATAAGAAGTATATGTTGAGTATTGTGACTCACCTGTTACAAGAACTTTTGGAATAAAATAATCTTTAGGTTTAAATGAAACAAGTCCACTATTGACTTTAAAAGGAGCAGATACAAGAGGAATGACAACAGTACCTTTTGAAAGTCTGATTTTACCTTCAAGTTCAGGCTTTTCCATCACACCTTTTGCAACTAAATCTCCCTTTGTCTGAACTTGTGATGATAAAAATGTTGCCCAAACTCCATCACCTATTCCCAAATTCATATCAAGAGCTGTTCCTTTGAAAAAGTCAGGAATATATTTATCGAGATTGTACTCTTTCTTTTTAGATCTCTTTTTTATCTCATCATAAATGACATCATCATCTTCATCGCCTTCATCTTCATCTCCAGCTTTTCTGACCTTTGGCTTAAAATCACCTGCAAATAAGATCTTATTTTTGTCCTCTTCTTCTTTATTCTCTTCCTCACCAGCAAACATTTCAGGCGAAATCGTCAAAACTGAATCTTTTATGGCAACATTTCCTGTCAATTTTTTATCTTTGCCATCCATTTTAAAATTGACATCACAAGACATTTTACCAGCAAAAAGCATTTTACATATTGCCTGTAGTTCATTTCCCTTAAAGGAAATATCCATACCCTTTAATTTCAACTTTTCTAAGTCGATATTTCCTCCAAGTTCAAAATTGCCATCTCCCATTTTGCCTTTTATATCTGTAAGTGCTATCTCTTGACCATTTATGACAATATCTCCATTTAACGCTTCAATCGGTGTTTTTAACATATTTGGCAATAATTTTCCATTTGAAAGATTTGCCTTGCCGTCAATAGATAGATCAGGAGCCATTCCAGTTATATCAAAATTAGCATTTATTTTTCCTGTCGAAGGTTCTGAAAGTGGGTATAGAACATTGAATACATCTAAATTAGAAGTTTTGAAACCAGCCTTCAAATCCATTGAACTTCTCTGTTTCAAGAAATCTTTTCTATAATATGGAATATCGCCTTTTATAAAAGCATTCAAATTCTCACCATTTAAATTTATATCTGTATTCAGTACCCCAGATTTATCATTTTCATATATATATATTTCAGGAGTTGTTGCAATAAGTCCGACATCATCTTCATTTTTTCCAAGAAATTCTGTGTCAACTTCTTTTTCTTCACTTGTCATTTCCCAAGTCAAATCTCCAAGTGGTGTTTTTCCAAGTTTAATATCATTTATTTTACAATCAACATAAACATCAGGATTTCTGTAATTTCCATAAATTTTTGCAAAAATATCACATTCACCAGAAGGAACGAGATT
The DNA here is from genome assembly GCA_902790465.1 of uncultured bacterium. Lineage (GTDB taxonomy): Bacteria > Vulcanimicrobiota > CADAWZ01 > CADAWZ01 > CADAWZ01 > CADAWZ01. The sequence continues at coordinate 3,332 of CADASF010000017.1, forward strand.
TTCAGGCATTTCAAAAATTTCTTTTAAAAATGAAAGATTGATACCTGTTGATTTTAAATAAATACCCTCTTCATCACAACCGTCAAGTTCTCCCAACATTGTAAAACTTGCTTCTGGTGAAGCCAAACTTATATCAACATTTTTAAATCTTGCATTTACTCTGTCAATTACAATTCCCAAAGAATCATAGGGCATATCGAGAAGTTTTCCATTTGTTGCTTTTAAATCTGTTTTTATTCTAATTTGTCGAGCTTTTCTCGATTTCATTATAGCTAATTTGCCATTTACCTCACCTGTTATCAAAAGGTCTTTAGGATCGATAAAAGAAGATAAAAATCCAAGATCTCCTTTATTCACCTCTAAAGACAAATCCATATCTTTAAAAAACTGGATTAATATATTTCTTCGAGGATTAAATTTTCTAAATGGAAGTCTCAATTCCGCAAAACCAGAAGCAGAATAAGATTCTTCTTTGTTTTTCAATGATATATTTTCAATATTTACCTTGCCACCGTCGTATAAAATATTACCCTCTACTGAGTCAAATTTATGACCTTTTAAAGAAATTGGGTCTGTAGCAAAATTGGCAGTAAAGATTGGATTTGTATGAGTTCCTTTTACATTTAAAGCTATTTTCATATTGCCTTCTGATTCTTCAGCTACAGAAACAAAATCTTTTAAATATGAAATATCAGAATATTTTATAGAATCAGAATTCAAATTCAAATTGATTTCACCATTTGTTTTTATTGTACCGCCTCCGCTAACAATACCTTCTGGAAGTTCAAAGTTAACATTTTCAAGATAGAGAACTCCATTTTTTGTTGCAACATCAGCAGTTATTTTATTTATCTTATGACCAGCAGCAATGGCATTATCAACAACAACATTTCCATTTATAGAAATATTTTTTACAGTTCCTGAAATGTGTAGATCACCATCAAATCGACCACTTACTGGAATATCCTTAAAAGAAGAAATAGCGAGAAGTTTTTCAATATTTCCCCTTGTCGCTTTTATGTCAAAAGATATTGGAGAATTAGCTGTCAAACCTGTCTGACCAAGACCTGCAAAATTAGATGAACCTATAGAAAGATCAAAATGTTTTAAAGCCAAAATTTCGTTACCAAAAGAAACTGATGAAAACAGAGAAAACTTTTCATGTCCTAAAACTGCATCTGGTATAAAAAATTGACCAAAAGCTCTATATTTAGAATCTTCTGTCTCTTTTAATCGAAGTCTCAAATATGCGAGTCCCTGTAAACTTCTGATTTCAGAACCCTTTAAAAAGTCCCCCAATTCAACTCCAAAAGGCGTCAAATCGGCTTTATTTAAAAGGCTATTTACATTGACTGCAGATATATTTGCAATCAAATCCTTACCATAATCTGTTATATATATACTTCCATCTTCACCATTTATAGCAATATCTTTTATGTCGAACCCCTCTTTGTCAATTACTGCTTCAAGATTGGCATTTGAAACTGGAATTTTAGCAACCGAACCATTTAAAAAAGAAGCAGAACCCAAAATTGAAAGTGCATCAAAACTTCCTGAAGCTATTGCTGAAATTTGTTCTACATTTCCCTGAAAAGCTCTATATGCACCTTTATCTGGAAGTTTTACAGTCGGATTTTGGACATCTGCATAAGCTATCAAAGATTTATTTTTGTCATTTTTAACTAAACCGCCAAATTTTCCAATAAGTCTTGTCATCTCTTTTTCTTGGTCTGTATAATTTCCAAACACATTGGAAACAAAGAAACAACCATAATCATCTGATCCTGCTAAAGAACCTGAAAGACTTCCCTTAAATTCAGGAATATCCATACCTTTGGGAACCATACTTGAAAATGAAGATGAATCAATATTAGATACTTCAAAAGAAGCAGAAACTTGTTTATCTGAAGGTGATACTTGCCCACCTGTTTTTAATGTCATTCCCATTGTCTGACCAGTTGCGGAAAAGTCAACTATATCTGAATTTCCAGCTACTGGCACATTTATATTTGAAATAGAATATTGATTAAAATTCAAATTTGGAATATTTAAATTTCCACTGGCAACAGGATTTGTAGGATCGCCAAAAACAGAAGCCGTTCCTGAAACAGAAGTTGAAACACCTGAAGAATTGACTGCAAAATTATTTGCATCAACAGATGCATTAAATTTGGAATCTTTTAAATCATAGACTGCACTTGATTTTACAGTTCCGCCATTTCCGCTTAAATATAAATTTGGAAGATATACAGAATTATCTGCAAAAAGGAAACCTGAATCAATATCACCTAATCCAGTTCCCATGGCAGAAACACCATATCCTTTTAGATCGCCTGAAACAGTCAAATTATCTATAGGACCAAAAACAACGGCATTAAATCCAGCTGATGACATATTTACAGTAGAAGGAAGAAAATAAGGATAACCATTTCCTGAAGCAAATAACAAAACCTTTTTTGATGTTGGGAAAAACCAACCATGGGCATTCATATCAATGCCTTCAAATGAGCCTTTTAAACTGCTAAGATAAACCGAATTTTTAGTTGCTTCTGCTTCAACTGAATAAGAAGCAAGTTGCCCATAATTTGTATTTATCTTTTTACCATTTAATATTGCAGTTAATTTAGGTTCTTCAACAGTTCCTCCAACATTAAATTTGAGTTCAGAAGAACCACCAGAAACAAATTTATTTACTCCAAAACTTTTTACAAATGAATTTTTTAAAATTCTATCATGATTGATATTTGAAAGTTTTCCGTCAAAATTTAAACTTTTTGAAGAGAAATCAGCTATATCTCCAGTAATGGAAAAAGGAGCTCCAAACAAAAAACCTGTGCATTTATCAAGTATAAGAGATTTTTTAGTTACAGAAGCGGATAGATTTATATTTTGTATATCTGTTCCAACCTCAGGAATCCTTATGTCTGTATCAGACATATGACAATTTCCATTGAAAAATAATTTATCAGCCAAAGTCTCTAATTCATCTGATGAAGCTCTTATTAGAAAATCTGCAGTTGCTTTTCCTTTTATGACTTTAAGTCCCCTCTCAGGAAGCATCATTGCGATCCAAGAATGTAAATCAACATCTGATGAATTGCCCTTTATATTTACATAAGGATTTTCGATTGAATATTTGCCAGTTATATTCCAAATTGATTTTGACGGTGCTAATTCTGTTGCCTTTACATTTAAATCAAATCCATTTTTACCATCAAACTTAGAATTTAATTTTATGTTATCAAGTGATACAGAAATGGGCTTAAAATCAATTCCATAATCTATATAGTTGAGTTTTCCATTTTTAACAATTATGTCGCCTTCAAATTTTATATTTGAATCTTTGAAATGTTTCTTTTTCTCTTCTTCTGTTTTCTTGATTATTGAAGCAAGATTTAAAATTCCATTTTTAGTGCGTTTGACATTTAAAGAAGGTGTATCTATTTCAACTTTCTTTATGGCATAACTTGGAGTTTTAGAAAAAAAGTCAAAAATTTTATAAGAAGCCTTAGCCTCTTTTATGTTTAAAATTTCTTCTCCAGTGTCATCTTTTACAGAAATATCTTTTGCATTTAATCCTTTTAATCCAACAGAAATATTGGCAATAGAAATATTTCCATTTAAATTCTTCTCAATTAGATCGGAAGTAAAGGTTGGCAGAGATTTCATAAAAAATACAATGGAAATTATGAACAATCCCAAAATTGCTAAAGATACAAGAGAAATTATAACTTTTTTATTCTTAAAATCCAAAAATAAAAACAATACGATACACTCACTTTAATTTTTTATTTATTTTAGTACAACCACTCAATATTTCTTGCTTCTGCTTTGCCTGTTCCTATAGCTACACAAGTAATAGGATCGTCTGCAGACCGTACATTAACTCCTATTTGTTTTGTCAAAAATCTATCAAGACCCTTTAACAAAGCACCTCCACCTGTCATTATAATACCGCTCTCTTCAATATCACCAGACAATTCAGGAGGAGTATTTTCAAGAACATCAACAAGAGCATCAAGTATTTTATATATAGGGTCTCTTATTGCATCTGCAATATCTGCAGAAGAAACAGGGACACAAGCAGGAAGATTTGTAAAAACATCTCTCCCTCTTACCTCTGTGGTCTTTACATTTTTATTGTCAAAAGAACAACCGAGAAGAATTTTCAAATCTTCTGCCACTCTTTCTCCAATAATCAAATTATGCTTATTTTTAAAATATCGCACAATAGCTTCATCAATCTTATTGCCTGCAACAGGAACAGATGTTCCAACAACAGTACCACCAAGTGAAATAACAGCAATATCTGTTGTTCCCCCACCAATATCAATAACAGTCCCTGCATAAGGGCGGTCGACATCAATTCCTGCTCCTAGTGCTGCTGCAAAAGGTTCTTCTATAATTGCAACTCTTTTGGCACCTGCATTTATTGTAGCCTCTCTAACAGCTCTTCTCTCTACACTTGTAACAGCGGCAGGAACACAGATTATAACAGAAGGTCTAAAAAAATTAAATCCTCCTCCTGTAACCCTTTTGATAAAATATCTCAACATATATTCTGTTACTTCATAGTCTGCAATAACTCCATCTCTTATAGGTCTTATCGCCACTATATTTGTTGGAGTTTTTCCCAACATCTGTTTTGCCTGCTCTCCAACAGCAACAGTTCTATCTAAATTTTTATCTATTGCAACGACTGATGGCTCAGTGAGAACAATTCCACGGCCCTCAATATAAATGAGAACCGAAGCAGTTCCCAAATCAATTCCAAGTGTCGTCATTAATCGATCCTCCGAATATCTGCCCCAAGTTCAGCTAAAACAGATTCTATTTTTTCATGTCCTCTGTCTATAAATTCAAGTCCTGTTATTATTGATTCACCTTCAGCAGAAAGACAGGCACATATTAAAGAACCACCTGCTCTTATATCATGTGCTTTTACAGGAGCTCCAAATAATTTTTTTACACCTCTTATTATACATGTCCTGTCTGATACAGACATATTTGCTCCAAGTCTTCTCAATTCATCAACATACATAAATCTTCTGTCAAAAATATTTTCTGTAACAATACTTGTCCCATCTGCTATTGAAAGAAGTGCAGTTATGACAGGCTGAAGATCAGTCGGAAAACCAGGATGTGGTGCAGAAATAATCTCTGTAGGTAATATTTTATCTGATTTTTCAACAGTTATATAATCTTTTCCACAGACTATATTTTGTCCAGCATTTCTCATGGCATTTATAAAAGATTCAAGAAAATCTGGCCAAGTTCTTTTAACAGTTATAGTTCCTCTTGTTATTGCTCCTGCTACAAGATATGTTCCTGTCAAAATTCTATCAGGAATTATCTCATAAGAAAGACCATGTAACTTTTTTACTCCCTCTATAACTATTGTACTACTTCCAATTCCAGTTATTCTTGCCCCCATCGTATTTAGAAACACTGCCAAATCGACGATTTCAGGCTCCATTGCAGCACTTTCAAGGACTGTTATTCCATCAGCTAAAACAGCAGCCATCATCGCATTTTTAGTTGCTCCAACACTGACACGACGAAATTGTATTTTTTTACCTGTCAATTTATTTGCTTTGGCATGGACAAAGCCATGAACAAATTCCACTTCAGCTCCCAAATTTCTAAATGCATCCATGTGCATGTCAACAGGACGACTTCCCAAATTACAGCCACCTGGCAGAGATACCTTTGCTTCTCCCAATCTTGCCAAGAGTGGTCCTGTAACATCAAAAGAGGCATTCATCTTACCAACAAATTCATAAGGAGGATAAAAATTAGTCAAATTTGAGCAGTTTATATACATCTCCCCTTTGCCCTCAAATTCAACTTTAGCCCCTAAACTCCTCAAAATATCTGCCATAATCCAAACATCACTTATATCTGGAATTCTCTTTAAATAGACATCTTCATCCGTCAAAATAGAAGCTGCCATTATTGGAAGTGCTGCATTTTTGGCACCACTTACTTCTATTTCACCGCTTAGAGGATGTCCACCATTTATTTTTAAATATGACAAAAAAAATCACCCCAAAAATAAAAATATAGAATATATATTAAAATATAATATATTAATGTTTATATTTATTAATAATAGATTATACAACATTATACTAAATAAATGCAAGAAAAAATTAGAATAAAGATTTTTTAGAAGGAAATTTTTTTAAATAAGTCTAAACTAAATTAAGACTTATGACGGATAACGTCAGACAAAAAGATAAAAAGGAGGGAGCGGGGCGACCAGCTACGAGGTGGCTTACGCACAAGACCTATGAAAAAAATTCTCATAGCAGAAACAAATGCACTTATAAAAGATATTCTTGCAACAGCATTTACAGATCTGCAGGGTTTTGAAGGAGAAGTGATCTTTGCTGATACACCAGACGAAGCGTTAAATCTAATAAAAAATCAATCTCCAGACATATTTCTAATTTCGGATGGAGAAGAATTTGATGACATTGAAACAATTTACAACAATGCAAGAAAAACCGCTTCAAATATTCCATTTGTAATTTTATATACTTTAGGTAAATCGGTCGATTATATAGATACTGAAAATCCTGAAGTTATAAATATACTTCTGAAAAAGCCTTTCAGTGTCATAAAACTATTGGGAATAATAAAAGGATTATCAGAAGGAAGAATAAATGAAATAGAACTCATAGAAGAACCTTTTGACAAAGAGTCATTTATAAAGGAAGCTATAAAATCAGGGCGTCTAAATGTTCCTGAAATTTTGAGAGACAAAGAAGAATTTGCAGGATTACTTCCAGATGAACTATATACTAAAAAAGAAGATAATTCCCCAAAAATCGAACTTGATGAGCAACCCCAAAAAGAAGTAGAAGAAGAACCCAAAAAAGAAGAAAAGCCAAATCTCTTTTTAAATTTTGAACGCAATTTCACAAATAAAAAAGAACCTGAAAAAACTAATCAAGAGACAGAATCTTCACAGTCAGGAAATGTATTTTTAAGTGCAATGAAATCTCTTGATGATTGGGATGAATAAAAATTCAATTATGAAGATATCATTTTACAACACATTGACAAAAAAAATAGAAGAATTTAAGCCAATAAAAGAAGGGCATGTAAATTTATATACTTGTGGACCAACAGTATATAACTTTGCACATATTGGCAATTTGAGATCATATTGTGCAGAAGACCTTCTAAAAAGAACATTGACATATTTTGGCTACAAAGTAAAACATGTCATGAACATCACGGATGTTGAAGACAAGATAATAAAAGGCTGTATAAAAGAAAAGAAAACAGCAAAAGATTTTACAACTCCATACATAAACGCATTCATGGAAGATATAACATCCATGAACATGATAAAAGCTGACATCTATCCAAAAGCATCTGAACATATTGATGAAATTGTAAAAATAATAAAAGTTCTTCTCGCCAAAGGTATAGCTTACAAAGGTGAAGACGGAAGCTATTATTTTTCCATTGAAAAATTTCCAAAATATGGTCAGCTTATAAATCTCGAAAGAGATGAGATGAAAATCGGTGTCAGAATCAATAATGACGAATATGGCAAAGACAGAGCTTGTGATTTCGCACTTTGGAAGGCATGGGATGAAAAAGACGGCGATGTATTTTGGGAGACTGAACTTGGAAAAGGTCGCCCTGGTTGGCATATTGAATGTACAGCCATGAGCCTGAAATATTTGGGAGATACATTTGACATACACATGGGCGGTGTTGACAATATATTTCCACACCATGAAAATGAAATAGCACAATCAGAAGCATATACAGACAAAAAATTTGTAAATTATTGGATTCACTGTGAACATCTTCTTTCAGAAGGTCAAAAAATGAGCAAATCTCTCGGCAATTTTTATACATTGAGAGACCTAAGTCATGGCAAAAATCAAGTTGGTAAAAAATTCAGTCCAGAAGCTCTAAGGTATTTTTACATATCAAACCATTACAGAGCAAAGCTAAATTTCACATTAGCAGGTCTTGAATCGGCAGAAAAGACACTTGAAGGGCTTAGATCATTCGTCAAAAGAATGAGAAATGTCGATCTCGAAAAGTCAGAAAATGACGAAGAGGTCATGGTCAAAATTGAAGAGACAAAATCTAAATTTGAAGAGAAAATTGCAGAAGATCTCAATACACCTCAAGCGATTGCAACTATATTTACAATGATAAATAAGGTAAATACGCTAGATAGTCATGGTCAAATTTCAAAAAAAGTTGCTCAAAAAATAATCGATTTTCTCAAAAAAATAGATGAAATACTCGGTGTAAATATCGTAATTGAAAACGAAGAAACAGAAATTTTGCCAGAAGAAATAGAAAAATTGATTGAAGAAAGACAACAGGCAAGAAAAGCTAAAAACTTTGTAAGAGCAGATGAAATACGCAATATCTTGGCTAATAAAGGCATTATTCTCCAAGATACACCCAAAGGAGTGTCATGGTCAATAAAGAAATAATTTACGGCAGAAATTCAGTTCTCGAAGCATTAAAATCGCCAAGAATAACAGCAGAAAAACTGTATATTCCACAGACGGAAGTCGATCCAGCACTTGCAAAGATAAGAAGGCTTGCTGAGAGTATGGGGATTCCATGTAAATCAGCAGACAAAAAGAAACTCGACGACATGGCAAAAAATGGCAACCATCAAGGCGTTGTTCTCAAAGTGGCAGTGAGATCTTATACAACTTATGAAGACCTTCTTGCAATTCCCCAAAAAAAGAACGAAACACCATTCTTTTTGGGTTGTTTCCAAGTACAAGACCCACACAATTTAGGGGCATTGATAAGGACAGCAGACGGAGCTGGAGTTCATGGCATATTGATCCCCAAAAATAAATCTGTTGGATTGACAGGAGCTGTTTCCAAAACGGCTTCAGGAGCAGATGCCTATGTGCCTGTGTGCAGAGTTGATAATCTATATGAGACGATCCTCGACATGAAAAAAAGAGGCATTATTATAATAGGTTCATGTCCATTTAAAGAGGCAGATTGTATTTCATACAGAGAGGCAGATTATTCAAAACCTATATGTATATTAATTGGTGCAGAAGGAAGAGGACTTGACAAAAGGCTTTTGAGTACATGTGATGTAAAAGTTCATATCCCATTAAAAGGAAGTGTTGAGTCATTAAATGCCTCTGTGGCAGGCGGATTGCTGATGTACGAAGCTATGAATTCAAGATAATAGTCATGCAAAAACAGCCCCGAAAAATATTTTTCGAGGCTGTTTTTATTTGTATATTAATTATTTAATGGAGCTACTGTAGAACTTACCTGAAGACAATAATCATCCAAATTCTCTTTTTTATCATTTATGACAGTTGCTGTAGAAGTACCCTTAATACCTGCATAAAAATCATCTACTGAATTGCCAACTTCCAATGTTTTTGGTTTTGATTTATTGAGATTAGGCTTAAATATCTTTATATAATATGAGACAGTATAAGCATTATTTTTATTAGCACTAAAAGCCAATATATTTTTTGACAAAATCTTGTCAAAAGGCGATTTTGAAGAATTTACACTACTTAAAGTCTTTGAAGACAAAGATGTTAATATTGAATCACTCCATGAATCGTTCAAATTAGTTATAACCACACTAGGCAATGAAGGTCCCTTATACCACTTTTTTATTAAATATCTATGCGGACAAATGTCACTGTCATTAGTTGCTCCAAAAATATCTTCACAAAGTGAACATGATGACTGTTTAGCAACAAAATATGCAACAAAAAAATTATTGTTAAATTCTGGTATATGATTTACCTTGTCATCAGTAGATGTTCCCCCACCTGTACTACCTGTACCAGTATTAGTAGATGTATCAAGTTTCAAAGAATAATCAAATTCATTTTCCCAAATAGTATATGTCTCTGTATTGGTATTTAAGGATTTATAACTTGCATAAGAAGGACATACTATATATCCATTACCTTTATAATCCGTTTTTAAATCATCACACTTAATACCAGAGATATTAGAATTTCGAATAGAATTATTTATATCTAAAACAGCTTTTGTCATCTCTCTCTCAGCTTCTGTTTTTCCATCTACTTCTTTCCAAGATTTCAAACCAACATTTAAAATCACACCTAATACAATAGATATCAATGAAAAAACCATTATAGAGACAATGAGTTCAATTAATGTAAAGCCATTCTTTTTAATTTTTCTGCTCATTTTTATCATCTTTCTATACATCTTTAGAAATAATGCGAGATAATCTCACAAATTTATATCCTTCATTTAAATTAGTTGTCATTCCTTTAAACTCTGCTAAATCTTTTAAATCAGAATCACTAATATATACATCTTTTACACTTTCAAATTTATTTTTTAGTCTATTTAAAAATTGCATATTATTTGCAACATTGACAGAAGATGTCGTTGTACTATTACCAGCTCCATCAGTAGTCGAAGTTGTTACAACATCTCCAGCCCACCAAAAGACCAAAACATCTACAAAAAACAGCTCCATATCAATAGGGGTTGAATAATTATTTCCAGATATTGCAGATATCTTTACAAGCCAATAATAATCACTTTTTCCATTTCTTTCTCTTCCTATTAAAATATAAGGATGCTCAGGCGTAATAGGTAAATCTGTTATTTGTTTTCTCAAGTCACTGTTTTTATCACCTGCAACTTCATTCAATTTACTTTCTGCTACCTGTGAAGCAATAGTTATATCAACACCTTTTGCAGATACCGTCATCATATAGCTATAAAATATTATCACCATAACTATAACTAAAGATATTATCGCTATCGAAAATAAAACTTCTATTATTGAAAAACCTTTTTTATTTCTATTCATTTATTAAACCTATACTATCTATGTATTTAATATATTTAACGGTATAATTATATAATATATTTCAAATTAAGTCAAATTAAGTCAAAATTGAAAATAAATGAAATATAAAAAAGACATAACCGTAATAAAATATTCATATTTTGTTAACAAGTATTTTTTATAATAAAGCCAGAAACAAAACAGGAAACAATACCTGTAAAAATATATAAAAAATTACAAAGGAGAATAAAATTATGAAGAGACTCGTATCATTGGCACTCGCTGGAGTTTGTGCATTAGCATTTGTAGCAGCATCAGATGCAGCAACAACAATAAGACAAGGTAACAAGATTGTAAATACAACAACAAAAGAAACAACAACTTGGAAAGTTAACGGAAAAGATGTAGACCATCAGTCAACAGTATATGCAAATACAGCATCAAATAGCTATTCTTGGAAGAGTGGCGGTTGGATTCTTGATTACATCTATTCAAAAGATATCACAAGATCATCAGTAGTATTTGAAAACCTTAAAAAAGCATTGAACAATCCATATTCAGACCTCGTTCCTTCAATCGTTGGTGAACAAACAACAGTTGGTCTTCATGAAGTAAAAGTTAGACAACAAGGTGATGACAGTCTTAATGCATATTCAAGTGCAGATTGGACAAATGTTGCTTCAGTAGCAAACAATGTAATCCCTGGCAGATGTGCAAGAATGGATGGAGCACAAGATGCAGGTGGTGTAGATACAGATGCAGTTGAAGAAGAAGCTGAAGAACGTGAAACAGGATTAGATGATGCTATATCAACAGATAGCAAGAGCTTTGTCTCACATCTTGGAACACAAACAAATGATAATGTATCATTCAAAGTAGTTGATGGACAGCTTATTGAAATACATGATGTAACTTTGACATATCTCTCAGAAAAAACAACAATCGTTTCAGTTAGCCAGAATAAATATGTATCTCCACTCGTTCTTGATATGACAGGCAATGGCGTACTCCAAGCTTCAAACGGTCAGAATATGCCAGGACATCCAGTAGTAAAAACAAATATGGTTCTTGCAGATTTCTACGGTGATGGCTTTGAAATCGGTATGGAATGGGTTGGTCCACAAGATGGTCTTCTCGTAGCTCCAAAAGCAGATGGTTCAGTTGATATGAGCAGCCTCTTTGGTACAGCTGGCGGATATGAAACAGGATATGAAAAACTTTCTCTCTATGACAACAACAACGATGGTTTAGTCAATGGTGAAGAACTTGTTGGTCTCTCAGTATGGCAGGATGCAAACGGAAATGGTGTTGCAGATGCAGGAGAAGTTAAAACAGTACAAGAACTCGGAATCACAGAGATTTCTCTCAATGCCAATGCACAGTTTGTAAGCTCATTCACAATGAATGGCAAAACAAACAAGATGTGGGATTGGTGGCCAAATGCAGTTGAAGTCGTAAAACTTTCAGCAAAATAAGCCAAATGTAAATAGATAAGTTCGAGTGGCTTTGAATTAAATTCAAAGCCACTTTTTCTATTTCTTATAAATATATATCCGTTTTCTTTATCCTCTATATATCCCCTATTACGAGTGTATGCAAAAAAGTCTGTAAATAAAAAATATTGAAAAATAGTAGTAAATATAAGGTTCTTCTATGTTACAATAAAATAAATTGTAAAAAAATAGGAGAACTAAAAAAAAAAAGAAAGAAGTCCATCATGTTCGAATGACAGATGGAAAACGCAAAATCATCGCTCAGCTCTTGGAAGAATATGATATAAAAAAAATGCTAATGTGATATTCACGAAGCATTGAAAGATTTATTAGGTGGAACATTAGAGGAAATGTTGGAAGCTGAAATGGAAAATTATTTAACATATCCTAAATATGCTCGCTCTTCCTCTAAAAACGCTCGCAATGGTTATAAGCAGAAAGAAATAAAATCCAGTTTGTGGTAAACTATCTTTTTAGATATTTATAGCAATTTTTATAAATATTAAGAAAATAAAATAATATATTATATTATATTATATTTTACTTTGGTGTGTATGGAACGAAATCATGAGCTTGCAAAGGTCTGTAGTGAGTGTATTACACACCAAAGTAAATTTGCACTAATTTTGAAAATTGCTTTAATATTTTAAAATATACAAAAAAGCCTCTATTTATAAGAGAGAGGTCATTGCGAGGGAGCCGTGCGACCATGGGGCAATCTAAACCGCTTAATTTTAATTTAGTAATTTATTAAATTGATCACGCATCTCATTCTAAATAAAGGCGATCGACTCAATTTTTAAGTAAATAATAATTGTACAGGCTTAGATTGCCACGGCTACGCCTCGCAATGACAAAGTGGCAGTGTACAGGCATATATTGGATAGTTTATAGCAACTTTTTATTTACTTATTTTTTAAAATTAACTAGCACAACTAGTTAATTTACGAAGATTATATAAAATACAAATCGGGGCTGTGAAAAACTAGTTTTTTCACAGCCCCGACTTTTTTTATAACTCTATACTATTTTATTCTCCACCGACAAAAGAAGAAAGAAATCTCAATTTAGTTTGAATTCCAGTATCTTTAAAAAATGGAACATAATCTGGATCATAAGTCAAATTTACTTTTGATGCAGTTATATCCAAATCTCCATCACAGGTAATCAATGCTCCAATTATATCAAAAGCAGTAGCTCCAATATTAATCTTTATACTCCCTTTTTTGGAATAAACAGTACCGACTAATGATGTCTTAGAGACATAAATATCACTTGCTAATTTTTTTTCATCTTCTGAAAGAGCTTTTTTGGCATTATCAGTATCTGTCAAAGTAGCATTATTTGATGAACTTCCATTTTCTTCATTAACTGATTTAGCAAGTTCTAAATTTAGCTCACTATATGTCCCCATATTATCTTTTGTATATTCAGGTAATTCCCTTAAATCATATTGATTCTTATTTCCCTCTGATGTATAAATATTAGTTGTACCAAAATCAAGTTTTCCACAAAAATAATACTTTCCATTTACCTGTACAAATAGGTTAAAATCTTTAGCACTGTTAGTTCCTTCAGCGTGTGAAATATAAAACTCTTTATCACCTATTGATGTAAATTTTTTACGACATGAAGTAGTATTATCATTAAATCCAAAAACAAATTGTAAATTACGATCTAATCCAGTATAATTATCTATATCGCCTTCGTTTTTTTCTATTAAACCAGTCATATCCTTAATAATTGATATTTTAGGACTATTATCTTTATTAGCACCATTACCACCAGTATTTACACAAGGTATATAATAATGATCACCATTAATATTCAAATCATATAATTTATCAATATATTGAGCAAATTCTGTTCCATCCAAACAAATTGGCGTACAAGTAATGCCAACATTAGATAAATCAGTAGTAAAAGAACTACTACCAGTTTCTTCATTTGTATTTATTGTGGAATCAACATCATCAGCAACTAATCCAAGTTCAAATCTCTTTATTTGATTATTTGAAAGAGTAGGCTCTGAAGAATTACTATTGTTAGAGTTAGTAATAAAATTAAATTGCCTTCTTAAACTTCTATTACTCAAATTTTTCGCTCTGTTTATGTTTATATCTTCTTCAGCATAAATAGTAACTTTTTGTTCTTTATCAACTTCAAGTGCAGAACCTGCATTTATATCTATATTTTTACCTGCTACCAAATTTCCATTACCAACAACTTCACCTCTTATGTTTATGCTTCCCTTTTCACTAACAATACTTCCCTTATTCAACTGAAAATCAACAGTTGAAGTTTCCATTGAATATCTATTTTTATCAAACTTATCTATAACGACAAAATTTACATTGTCTGTTACATTGACATTACCATTTACTGTAATTGTTCTCGATTGAAAACCTGCTATATCAGATTTACCAAAACTAATTGCACTATTACTTGCTATATCAGCATTACTAAGAACATCAGTAAAATTTTCATTTTTAATAGCATTTATCAAAGTATTACTTGCATTTTTTGCACCCAATTCTTTTTCATTTACATAAACCCATTTTGCCTTCATCTCATCTTCTGAAAAATCTCTGAGATATACATAAGAACCTGGGTCTAAAGAAAAAGAACTTAAAGTAGTATCAAGATTGCCTTTGGCATCTTGCATACTCAAATCATTTAAATTGCCTGTATCTATTATAGCCGTTTGACTTACTGAAAGGTTAGAAGCATGATTTGTATCTGTTATTGCAGATTTATCAAACTTGCCATTTATTGTAACTTTATTTTTTAAATTCAACAAATTTTCTACACTACAATTGCCAGCAGTTAACTTGACATCTTTAGTACATTTTCCATCACTATTAAAAGCATTTATTTGCCCAGGATATTTATCATCAACATGATATATATTCAAAAGATAATTATCATCTTTATAAATACTAGTATCCTTAACACCTGATGTTATATTTATATCTCCACCAATAGTTGTTCCATTGTCAACAGCACTTGGTCCATTTGATGTCACAAAAGCCTCTACATATCTCACTGATTTTCCACAGACACCTTTTGAGACAATATATACACTATATGGAGGAACATTTCTTCTGACGCCCTTGGACATATCTTTATCTATCTGAAATGTTGAATTAACATTATTTACAGATAAATATTTGCAAGCAGAAGATGCATGTTTATAATTTGTATCACCACCATGATTAGCTACAGAATTATCTTTAAAAGAAACAGAAAATTTTGATTTATAATCGTTATTAGATGTAGCTCCTATATATCCAATAAGATCATTATTATTGTAATTAACTAAAAATCCACTGGCAGGAGAATTTGGAACTTTCTTCTTATAACCAGACAAAGAATATGTTCCAAAAGACTTGTCTTTCTTTAATTCCCCTCTAACAAAATCAATACCTGACAATGCTGCCATATATGCCTCTTCTGACTGCATTGAAGCAGTACCAGACAGAAGAGCCATTTTGCCTTGTGTTGCTATCAAAGTCGCAATCATGACAATGACAGTTACAAATAACATTGTCGTTATCAACACAATACCATGTCGATTTTTCCTTTGCATAAAATATCACTCCCCTATATTTTAATTTTTATATTTAAATATATTTATAAATTTTATTTCAAATTTTAATTTTATTTTCTGCCATTAATAAAATTAGAGTTTAGTTTATTTGTTTACATTATACCTCAATCATATTATAACACAAAAACAAAAAAAAATCATCAAAAAATAAATATTTTTTAATGATTTTTTTATAATATTATTTCAAATTGGGACTGTGAAAAAAGTATTTTTTTATATAATTTTCGTAAATTAACTCTTTGTGTTAGTTAATAAAAAAGTGCTTGAGATTGCCACGGTCGCATAGCTCCCTCGCAATGACATCGCCTCTATTTACTTTTTTTCACAGCCCCTTTTGCAAATTAATTTTTAACCACTCAACTATAATTTTGCACTTTATTTTCTGAATGGCAGATAATTTTATTAAAATTTGAAATAAAATTTTAAAAATATTATTTCAAATTATAAATCTAACTCAAATATCACTCCAAAATGTAAGCATTGGCACACCTATAGTTCTATTCAAAAAATCTATATTTTCAGCACTATAAGTTATATCCAAATAACTTATATTCACAGACTCATCATCAACTTCAAATAACTTATTTTTAAAATAAATATTAGAATCATCTACTTCATCATCAAGACCACACACAAGAGCTCCATAAATCTTCATCCTACACAAATCTTGTTCATTTGAATTCAATTTAGGTTTAGTCACAACCTTTAAACTCTTTCTGCAGGCCAAAGCCCCCTTAAAAACAGATTGTGGTGAATCATCTGTAAGCAGAACAGGTTTTAAATATATATTCTCATTTGAATATATAGCCAATCTATCTTCTGCAGATTCAATATAAGCCCCTGATAAAAATATATTTCCCATTACGACAATAGATGTCTTTGTCCCCTTCAAATAAGGAATAGAACATTTCAAATCTTCTTCATTGGTATTACGATTGTTTATTCCCCTAAAATAACCCTTATTTTCTGAGCGAGCTATTAGATAATTAATATCATTTGTTGAAGTTCTTAAATTTTTGGAATCCCCTATCAATATAAGATCTCCATTTATATAAATAGTACAATTTCTCGCCTCTATTCCAAATGATAAAAATTCTTCATTCTCTTCTTTCTCTGGTTCATCTTTAAAACAAGAAGGAAATGCAATTAATGTTCCATCTATCGTATAGGCAGAATCACTCGACAAAGTTGGATTAGACATTTCTACTTCACAATTTGTCCCTGCCAACTTCAAATTTTTCTTTAAGAAATAAACATTTCTATTCTTTCTCAACAACTCATTAATATGTTTTGACAAAGCAGAAGTTGTCTCTTTCATCCATTTTTTATCTTCTGTATTATATACAGATAAAAGATATTCATCTATAGTCATACCTTGTAAATATGATTTTATATTACCAATAACTTCAAAATTTAAAAGATAATCGTCAATAATTTTAGGTTGTGACTCTCTAAATAGAGAGACAATGGCATTATTTACCCCAGATGTATAAAATGTATTTTCTGTGTGAAGAACACTTCCCCTATGATTTTTCTCTGAATCAGAATCAAAAGAAATTCCAAGTTTCTTTTCATTATTATGTTGAAAACTATCTGCAACCCTGTATCCATTTTTTGCATAATTTGGATTTACTTCATAATTTGAAATCTTTTTTAATATCAAATCTCCATCAATTTTAGGTGGAAAACAATCATTATTTTTGACAGAAATACCAATATTTCCATCTTTATAATTTGAATATATATCTCCATCAATTATACTTCCACTTCTTATATCAGCCCTATAATTTCCTGAAGAAAGGCAAAATGGCCATTTTTTTGATATTACTGCCCTAAAAACTTTTCGTTTACTATTTGAAACAGCAGATATTTTCAAATCCATAGAATAAGCAGGCACATCATCTGATGAAAAACTTCCATAAAAATTACATTTTGAAGAATATTTACCACCATTAAAATCCATTTTAACTTGGCAATCTCTATCTATCTCAAAAGAAGGATCAAAAGATGGATCAAATTCAAAATTTTCTCCTCCGAGAACTATATTTTCCCAATCTTTCTCCAATAAATTCTTTAATTGTGAAGAATTACTTTTGTATTGTTTAGCTTGAAGTCTGTATAAAATCTGTGCTTTTGCAGATGAAGATATAAAATTAAGACGGTTATTTAAAATTTCATCATTTGCAGAATTTAATATTATACAGGATAATCCAGCTATAGCAGATGCTATTGTCATAACAAGTGCTGAAACTGTCAATACAAACATCATATTTCCTCTGTTTTTAATTTTTTTCAACATAATTATTTCCTTCCATTCATCATTTCTGTAGAAGAACATAAATATTTATTTTTACCCTTGTCTGTCTTATATGAAATATTAACCGATATACAACCATCATTAAATTGATTAGGATTATCATAGCAAATAGATGTAATATCGTCTATAAGTAATCGAATATATTTTCGATTAAAATTCAAAGAATCAACTGAATTTACTGCAAATTTATTTATAAAATTTGTTCTTTCATCGATATTAAAAATATTGTCATCTTCAACTTTTGGATATAATCTCATCAAATAAAGAGAAAATTCTTCCGATTTATTTTTTGATTTCACAGGATATATTACTGTAATATTACTCCAATTTACATCTGAATTTATTGACCTTTTTTTAAAACCAACTTTATCACTGTTCATCCCCTTTGAAGTAACAGTTCCCTCTTCATCAACTGGCGAAATAAACGAAACGACTTGGGATTGTTTAGAATCAAAAGATTGAGAAAATAAAATAGAAGATGAATCACATTTAGAAAATTCGGAATTTATGATTCTGAGTGCAACAGATATCTTCTTTATTTTCATAACAGAGGAATCAAGCTCACTCCAAATCTTTCCACTTGGAACTAAAATATTGAAAGTTATAGATAAAATAGAAACAGTTATAGCCATTGAAACAATTAACTCTGATATTGTAAATCCCCTATGTCTCATATTTAACACCACCTTTAAATAGAATCCTCTGTTCCCTTATATTTTAGAACTCTTCTTGAGTATCCAAGCCTTTTTATCTTTTTTGAAGAAGTAAAATCTGGCTCACTTAAATTATTTTCATCCCAAAATAAATCAACAGATATATCAGCAAGAAAAAATGGCATAGAATCAATGTCATATTCACTCTTTACTTTTCTGTATGTAACTATATATTTAAATAAAATATCTGTTGTGTCTGAATGAAAATTAAATGTTCCTGAATTCATATCTTCAGAAGACTTTTGAAATATATTAAATCCCAAACTAAACTTTTCAGATGAATTCAATGCCTCATCAATAGTCGAATAATTTGGAATCATTGTATTTGTCGAGAAAAAATTATTTGGAACAGTGTTTTCACACACAATATTTAAAATCTTTACAGCTTCTCCAGAAGCTATATGAAAATTTTCAGCATTAGATGAGGCTCTCAAAACAGAAGGTAACATTCCAGCGATAAAAAACATTACAATAGACAGCAAGAAAACAGAAACAGTTGTTTCCAATATAGAAAAACCCTTATTTTTCATAAATCCTCCCATAGTCTTATTTTTATTATTGGAAAATATTTTGATATAGATATAACCCAAATAATTGCGACACCAGAAAATAAACACTTATAACGATGACACCAAATTATAAATCGGTGTCAATAATCCACCTGCAAAAACTCCTGCAATTATCCCCATAAAAGAAGTTACAACAGGCTCAATCATCTTTTCATATCCAACTATCAAATTTTCAGCCTCTCTTCTATAAAAATCAGCCCCTATATCAAAACTATTTTCCAAATGTCCTGATTCTTCTCCCATTCTGATAAATCCAGTCATAATTTTAGGCAAATACTTATCTGAGGCTTCAGCAAGAGATTCTCCATTTATTAGTGAATCTTTTATAGAACTTCCAATAGTCATCATAGTATAATTTCCTGCAGAGGCACTTGCAGTATCAATAGAATCTAAAATATTTTCTCCACTCTTGTGCATTAAACTCATTATCTCACAAAGTCGAGTATAATTTTTGAATTTTACAAATTTTCCAAAAATTGGGCTATGCCACAAAAACCAATCTAAATGATATTTGTTATTTTTTGACCATTTCGAAAATAAATAACCAAAAAACAATATAGAAATTATTGTTATTATTATATTTACAGGATTTGAAATAAAACGGCATAATGAATAGACAATATTTGAAAGAAAAGGAATTTTGCCTCCAGTTGATATTATAAAAGGAAAAAGATTATTGCATACAAAAACGGAGGCAATCAAAAATATGATCGAAGCAAAAGAGAATATTAAGAGAGGATATAAAACACCAGTTTGAAATCTTCTTTTCAATCTTATATTTTCTGTTATCAAATAAGAACATTTCAAAAGGACATCACTTAAACCATCTGAAAATTCAGAAGCTCTTATCGAATGAATTTCCGATTCAGAAAATTGTTCTGGATATTTTTCTAAAGAATCAGAAAAAGAATTTCCAGAAATTACACTCACATATATGTCTTTCACAATCGAACACATATACGAGGTATATTGTTGCTCTTTCAAAATATCAAGGGCATTGGATAGACTTATTCCTGATTTTATCATTATAGAAAGATGATTATAAAATTCTGCTATATGATTTTCAGGAATTTTCTTTTTGAAGAACATATTATAATTTTCCTCCTTTATTTGATTTATAAATAATATAATTATAATATGTTCGATTTTAAAAATATGTGATCTAGATCACAAAATCGAAGTTTTTTTTGATTTTTTTTATTTTTTTTTGAAAAAAATATTCGAGTAGAGATTTTTTTTAAAATACAAATACAATATTAATATTTTTGAAAAAAATTTCGATAAAAAAAAGAGTGTGAAAACTCACACCCTTTTAAAATTTATATTTTTTAAAAATTATTTTTTCGATTCATAATATTTTTTCTCAGCTTCTTTTATTTCATTGTGAATCTTAGCAGCTTCATCAAATTTTTTTGTTATAACGCAGAAATATTTTTCGATATATTTTTTGGCAATATTAGTAGGAACTAAACCAGGTTCTGTGAGTATATCACAAAAACTGTTCAAATCCTCATCTCCACAAAATGGAGGTTTTAAATTCTTTATTTTAAAGATTTCTTCTATTGTTGTCAAAGCAACATCTGTAGCTTTTAATTTTTTCCTCATTATCTCTCTTCTTACATCTAATTTTACGAGTATCAAAAGAGATTTTAACTCATCATTGTCTTCTGCTGAAAAAGACTTTCGCTCTTTTTCATTTCCATATTTTCTCTTATATAATTCAACTACTTTATCAGAAATTTTCCCTTTTCTTCCAACAGCAATGAGGAAATCATTAAAATCCTCAAATTCATCTGTACGAAATGATAAAAATTTATTTAAATAAGGTTCCAACTCTTCATCTTCTAAATTTTTTCTTTTAGCAGATGATTTCAACTCTTCCCTAAAACTGTCGATAAGTGAAAACAATTTTGACGATTTTTCCAAAACATCTTTTGAATTATTCTTTTTGATTTTCTTTTTGATATTTTCAAGATTTATATCACTCAAAACTTTCTTTGATTCCATATCTTTTTCTTTTTTATCCATTTCGATATAATGAGTGATATATGCATGAAGATATTCTTCAAGAGCTTTTTTCATACGGGCTCTAACAGATTTTGCAGTAGTTCTTCCACAATCAACTATAGCAGCATTTCTCTCTCTTGCATCGCTTATAACTTTTTCGATATCAGAACATCTCATTGGTTCATGAATCATAATAGGAAAACTTAAACTCAAAGTTTCCTCTGGAATTGGAATATCAGCCATATCCATTTTTACAGGAGATATTGTAAAAAATGAAGCATAATAAACTTTTTTATCATAGGAATTGTCTGTCCAATAAAATAAAGCCGATGCCTTTGGTGTTCCTTGAATAATTTTTATCATAAAAAAATCTCCTTACTAAAAACCTGTTTTTCTCTCTGTCGTATCGTCTGAAAAATCAAAGCCTTCACCAGTTGGAAGGCGTTCTGTCAGACTTCCAGTTCTCAAAGTGCCAGTTTTCGTTTCAGTAGCAACAATTTCTTCTGGTTCTGGTACAAAAATAGGTTTTAAAATTTTTATATCAAAATATTTATCGCCAATCATTATTCGATCTGAATCTTGAAGAAAATGCTGATTTATCCTCTGATTATTTACAAACACGCCATTTTTTGAATTCATATCTGTTATTCTATAGCCTCTTTCTGTCTTCATAATCTCGGCATGCTGTCTTGAAATTGATTCATCATTTATGAGAATATCACATTTAACATCTCTTCCAATTATAAATCTATCTTTACTTAAAGGATAGCCACTTTTTATAGCTCCATCTTCTGGCATAAGCCAACCCCAAATATTGCTATCAATACTCGAAATAGAATTGCCAATCTCTGAATCTTTTGGTTGTTCTGTCTCGGTAATAGAATTATCATCAGATTCATCATCATTTGAATCTGACAATAAATGCCCTACAGTTACAAAAATTGCAACAGTTACACAAAAAATAATAAGACATACACTTTTATCTACAAAATGTTCATAATGTAAAAATCTTGTAAGAAAAAATCCAACCCCAGAACCAATCAAAAAAGATATAATATAAAATAAAATACGCTTTATCATTTAAAATCCTCTAAAGAAAAAATAATACCCTAAAAAACAAATTATAGATAACAAAATAATAGTTATAATAACAAAAAAATTATTTCCAGAAGATTTTGGCTCAGAATATTTAGAAATCTTTCCCTTTGAAGAACTTTTTGTTTTTTGTTTTGGTTTAACACATGAAGATATATGTTTTTTCATTTCTGTTATAGAAGAAAAACGTTTCAACGGATTCAATTCAAGAGCTCTTTTTAAAATATCTCTCAAATTTGGAGAAACCGAAGGATTTATCTCATCAACAGGCTTTATTGGAGTTTTTTCTGCGAAATTCATAACAGGATTAACTTTTGTCAAAGCATGATACATAAAAGCTCCAAGAGAAAAAACAAGAGAACGAGAATCAAAAGTTGGATTTTCTGGATCATACTGTTCAGGAGCAGCATATTCATTTGCTCCCAAAGCCCCGATTGCATCAAGGGCTGAATCTGCGTAAAAAATCCTTGCAAGCCCCATATCTGTTACTTTAATATCTCCATTTGGTGTCAAAATTATATTTCCCATATTAAATTCTTTAAAAAATACAGGAGGAATCTTTTGAGAAGATAAATACATAAACAAATCTGCAATCTGCAATCCCCAATTAACAACTTGTTCCTCAAGAAACGGCTCTACTCTACTTTCAAGTAAAGAACTCAAATCAGCTCCTGGAATAAAATCTCTTACAATGTACAAATAAATTCCATCTGCAAAAAAATCTATAACTTTTGCAAAAACAGGATGAGATAATCTTGAAAGGATTGACGATTCTTTTAAAAATTTATTTATAATTGACATCCTCTCAATTGGATTATTAGAGACTGTCTGCATTTCTCTTATAGCCCAAAATCTACCTGGCATGTGAATATCTTGACTGTAATATATATTCACTATAGGAGCTTCATATATCGTTCTTTCAATCTTATATCTTGATTTTAAAATACTTCCAGAACTTAAAATAGAAGACATATTTAAACCTAAAAAAGTTATAATATTATAAAAAATAGTTAATTTGTCATATTTCGCCTAAAGAGATTGAAAACCTCCCTAAATTCAATAATAAATTCATCGTAAAGGATTTATTTTTTATAGAATAGAAAAGTATAAGAAAACGAGAAGAGAAGAAGGATTGAAGGATATGATTTCAAAATTCGAATTTGAAAAAGAATTAAATGATAAACAATTAGAAGCTGTTTTGGCAAAAGACGGTCCACTTTTAATTTTAGCAGGTGCTGGAAGTGGAAAAACAAGGGTTTTGATGTATAAAATAGCTTGGTTGATAGAAACAGGTTCAGCAAGACCTGGAGAAATATTGGCTGTAACATTTACAAATAAAGCAGCAGATGAGATGAAATCAAGAATTGCAAAAATGCTTCCTGACAGCAATTTCCCATATGTAAATACATTTCACTCATTTTGTGTAAAAGTTTTAAGAGGCTCTAATTTAGATAATCCATTTAATATATATGATGACTCGGACAAAAAATCTCTACTTAAAGACATTATAAAACAAATGGAATTAGATGAAAATGACTATTCACCTGCCAAAATATCTTCAATAATATCAAGTTACAAAAATAGAATGCAAGGTCCAGAAGATATTGAGCAAACAAGCATTGAAAGCATGAATTTAACAAATATTTATAAAACATATTTAACTAAAATGAAATCAAACAATGCTTTTGATTTTGATGATCTCATAATAAACGGATACAAAGCATTCAAAAATGATGAACCATTTGCT
Source organism: uncultured bacterium (assembly GCA_902790465.1). Taxonomy (GTDB): domain Bacteria; phylum Vulcanimicrobiota; class CADAWZ01; order CADAWZ01; family CADAWZ01; genus CADAWZ01. The sequence goes on from CADASF010000017.1 coordinate 27,699, forward strand.
GACAATCTTAGAAAAAGATTTAAATATGTTCTAATAGATGAGTATCAAGACATAAACACAGCTCAATATATGCTTGTAAAAGAAATATGCAGAGAAAATAAAAACATAACTGTTGTAGGAGACGATGATCAGAGTATTTATCGTTTTAGAGGAGCAGATATGTCGATAATGCTCCGTTTTGAAAAAGACTATCCAGATGCAAAAGTTGTGAGATTAGAACAAAATTATAGATCTACAGGCAAAATACTTGAAGCAGCCAATGCCCTAATGACCAACAACAAAATGAGAAAGAAAAAAACACTGTGGACAGATAAGGGCGATGGTGAAAAAATTAATCTGATGGTATATCAAGACGGAAAAACAGAAGCCCACAGTGTCATAATGAAAATAAAAGAATTATACAAAAGCAATCAGTACAAATATGGAGATTTTGCGGTATTATACAGAACAAATTCTCAATCAAGACTTTTTGAAGAAGCATGTCGTCAAGAGGGCATTCCATATAGAATAATAGGGGCCAATTCTTTTTACAATGCCAAAGAAATAAAAGACATAACGGCATATTTGCATTTAGTATTGAATAAAAAAGACAATGTTGCATTTAAAAGGATAATAAATGTTCCGAGAAGAGGCATCGGAGAATCTGCAATAAGACGAATAGAAGAATATGCAGAGGAAAGCGAAATTTCTCTTTTTGAAGCTATTGAGGAAATGGTCGGTTTTAGTGCAAAACAGACAGAAGAAATAGAGAAATTCATAAAATTAATCAAAGACACAAGCGAAATAGCAGAAGAAGCCGATGCATATACAGCTGTAAAATTTTTGATAGATGAATCAAAAATAAAAGAGAGTTTTTACAACGAAAAAGGTGAATTGATAAGTGCTGAATATCTAAACAGAGAAGCAAATGTCGATGAATTTATAAACTCTGCACAAGATTATATCACAACTTATGCTGATACATCTCTTGCAGGATTTATGGCAAATATATCTCTTCAATCTGATTTAGACCATTATGACGAAAATGAGGGAACTGTCAGTCTTATGACTTTCCATTTAACAAAAGGTCTTGAATTTCCAGTTGTATTTTTGACAGGAATTGAAGATAAGATTATTCCACATTTTATGTCTATATCAAGTCAATCTGGAATTGAAGAAGAGAGAAGACTTTTCTATGTTGGAATAACAAGAGCAGAAAAATTGTTATTTATGACTTATGCACTAAAAAGAATGAATAGAGGCATGATGGATTATTCACATCCTTCAAGATTTCTTTCAGAAATTCCACAAAGTTGTATCAAAAAAATAGAAGACAGAAGAATTCCACCGAGAAGTATTGTTGGAAAATATCACAACTCATCTACTATTTCATCTTTAAAAGGGCAGAGAAATATATTTGATGATTCTGGAATGAGTAAAACGCAAGAAGTATCATTTGAATCAGGAGATCAAGTAAAACATCTAATTTTTGGAAAAGGTATTGTTCTTTCATCAAAAAATGGCACTTCTAAAGTCGATTTTTTGGGAAAAGGAGTAAAGACAATAGTAAATTCGTTTTTGAGCAGAATTTAGAGGCGAAATTAACTCGTTGTGCTATTTACAGCAATTTTCAAAATTAGTGCAAATTTATTTTTTCTTAATATTCGCGAAAATTGCTGTAATTTAAAAAAATAAGTAAATAAAAAGTTACTATGAATTATCCAATATATGCCTGTTTACTGCCACTTTGTCATTGCGAGGCTTAGAAATAGTTAAAATCCTAACGGATTTTAAAACAATATCCCCCATAAAGGGGGAAGCCGTGGCAATCTAAGCCTGTAAATTATTATTTACTTAAAAATTAAGTCGATCGCCTGTATCGTAGAATGATGTAGCTGGTCTGTTTAATAAATTACTAAATTAAAATTAGGGCGTGTTGGTAAACTTTATTTCTTATAAATTTACACTGTTTATTTTCAGCTTACGCCACTTTTTGGATATAAGATGTTCACTAGACCATTTTTTCCTCTTAAAAAATACTAAATTATAATAACAATCATTCGTTTTCTAAGTAAAATTTGCATGGAACTACTGTAGAAAAATGGATATCGTTCCAGTATTTTTTCTCCTTGAAGCAAATAAGCTCCTAAATTTTTAATTTAGGAGAAAAAATTAAGGCAAGGAGCGAATTTGTTACATTATACCCAAAAAGTTTATTTTTCTTGCTAAATAGTACATTTTTCAAAAATTGATTTCCGTGATTTTTAATCAAATTCTTAAAAACGAACGAGGACAGAAAAGGACGAAGAAAAATGGAAGATATAAATAAAATTAAAGAAGAACTTGAAAATTTAAAACATGAAATAAGAGAAAATGCCTATAGATATTATGTTGAAGACAATCCTACAATATCTGATGCAGAATATGACATAATGTTTAAAAGGCTTCTTGAAATAGAAGAAAAATATCCAGAATTAAAAACAAATGATTCACCTTCAAACAGAGTTGGAGGTGAAGTAATATCAGAATTTAACAAAATTCACCATAAAATTCCAATGTTAAGTCTTTCAAATATGTTTTCAGAAAGTGATATTAGACAATTTGACAGACGAATTAAAGATATTTTAAAAACAGAAAATGAAATTGAATATGCTGTTGAATTTAAATTTGATGGTCTTGCTGTAAGTGCTGTTTATGAAGATGGAGTATTTTCTTTGGGAAGTACAAGAGGTGACGGAACAACAGGCGAAGATGTTACAACAAACCTAAAAACAATAAAATCACTTCCATTAAAGCTCCGTGGAAATTATCCAAAACATGTTGAGTTCAGGGGCGAAGTGATAATGAAACTTGACAGTTTTAAAGAACTAAACAGAAAAAGAGCAGAAAACGGAGAAAAAATATTTGCAAATCCTCGAAATGCTGCAGCAGGTTCACTCAGGCAACTTGACTCTTCAATAACAGCTTCTCGAAATCTCGATTTATACATATATTCACTAAACACAGATATAGAAGACATAAAATCACACAGTGAAGCAATGAAATATGCAGAAACACTCGGCTTCCAAGTTGAAAAAAATAGAAAAGTAGTTATTGGTGTTGAAAAATTATACGAATTTTGCAAATATTGGACAGAAAATAGAAAAAATTTAAATTACGAAATAGACGGAATAGTTATAAAAGTAAACAATTTTGAACAACAGCAAAAATGTGGATTTATAACACGCTCACCTCGTTGGGCTTCTGCATTTAAATTTCCTGCCTCACAGGTAAGGACAAAATTAAAAGACATAGAATGTCAGACAGGAAGAACAGGAGTTATAACACCAGTTGCCATTTTAGAGCCAATAGTAGCCGATGGTTCTGTTATATCGAGAGCAACACTACACAACCAAGATGAAATAACAAAAAAAGACCTCAGAATCGGTGATATGGTTTGGATTCACAAAGCTGCTCTTGTTATTCCTGAAGTAATAGCCCCTATTCCTGAACTTCGAACAGGGAATGAAATCCCTTATATCATGCCTGATACTTGCCCTGCCTGTGGTGAAAAAGCAGTTAGACAAGCTGGAGAATCGGCTTTAAAATGTGTAAATATTTCTTGTCCTGCTCAAAAATTGAGAAAAATAATACATTTTGTCTCTAAAAAAGCAATGAACATTGACGGCTTTGGGAAAGAAATAGCTACAATGTTATATGAAAACAATCTTGTAACAGAAATAACAGACATATACAATCTAAAATATGAAGATTTAGAAAATTTGCCAAACATGGCAGAAATAAGCATAAACAACATACTAACTGCCATAGAAAAAGCTAAAAAAAGACCTTTAAAAAATTTCATATTTGCACTTGGAATCCCAAATGTTGGAGAAAAAGCCTCAAATCTCATTGCAGAACATTTTAGATCAATGGAAAAAATTTTGAATGCAAAATATGAAGATTATATATTTGATGACGGAAAAACTGCAATAGATGACATAGGAAATATAACAGCCAGCAGTTGTATAAAATTTTTCAATGAAAACAGGGAACTTATATTAAAATGTAGTGAATTGGGACTTTATGAAGACCTACCTGAAAAAGAAGAAACAGGTGATAATGCAAATTTGCCATTTGCAGGTAAAACATTTGTGCTTACTGGCACTCTTTCAAGTATGACAAGAGATGAGGCTTCTGAAAAGATAATTGCCCTTGGTGGCAAAACTTCAAATTCAGTTTCTAAAAAGACTTCTTTTGTTATTGCTGGAGAAAATGGAGGGTCTAAGCTAACAAAAGCAACTTCTTTGGGAATACCCATTAAAAATGAAGCAGAATTTTTGGAAATGTTAAAATGAAAAATAACGCTCAACAAGAAGAATTATTTGACATATCACTCAAAAAAAATATGACGATGTCTGCCCCACTTTCTGCTCGCATGAGACCGAGAACACTTGAAGAATTTGTTGGGCAGAAAAAGACTGTTGGCAAAAATACTGTTCTCCGTCGTCTGATAGAAAGCGACAATTCAGGTTCACTTATTCTATGGGGACCTCCTGGATGTGGCAAAACTACACTTGCGAGGATAATAGCAAAAGAGAGCAAAGCAAAATTTTATCCAATAAGTGCTGTTGCAAGCGGTGTTGCCGATTTAAGAAAAGTCGTTGCGTCTGCAAGAGAAAATAAAGCTATGTATGCTCAAAAATCAATTCTTTTTATTGATGAAATACATAGATTTAACAAAGCACAACAGGACGCTATTTTGCCATTTGTAGAAAGTGGGCTTATAACATTAATAGGAGCAACTACAGAAAATCCATCTTTTGAAGTTAACAATGCTCTTCTCTCAAGGTGTAGAGTTTATGTCATGGAGAGTTTAAATGATGATGACATAAAAAATATTATCCAAAAAGCATTAAATGACAATGAGAGAGGAATGGGACAATATAATCCTGAATTGACAAATGAGGCAATGGAACTATTGATAAAACAATCAAGAGGTGATGCAAGAGTTGCATTAAACACATTGGAATATGCGATTTTGTCAAGTGTTCTCGATTCAGAAACAAACAAAAGAATTGTTACTGTAGAATCAATGGAAGAAGCACTTTGTTTTAGAAGTGTTGGATATGACAAAAGTGGAGACAACCACTATGACACAATATCTGCTTTTATAAAAAGTATGAGAAATTCCGATCCTAACGCAACTGTCTATTGGCTTGCAAGAATGATAGAAGGCGGAGAAGACCCACTTTTTATAGCAAGAAGAATGATTATTTTTGCCTCTGAAGATGTGGGATTGGGTGATCCGCATGCACTTCCACTTGCTGTTTCTGCTTTTCAAGGTGTACATTCAATAGGTATGCCAGAAGGTAGAATCCTTTTGTCTGAAGTTGCCTGTTATCTTGCTCTTGCACCTAAAAATAATTCTTCATATATGGCGATAAATTCAGCTCTTGAAGATGTGAGAAATGGCAAAATATATCCTGTTCCAAAACATTTGAGAAATGCAGTTACAGACCTAATGAAAAATGAAGGTTATGGGCAAGGTTATAAATATGCACATGATTATGAAAATCACAAAACAGACATGGTGTGTTTGCCTGAAGAATTGAAAGATAAAAAATATTTTATAGCACAAGGATAGGACATGAACAAAAGGAAAGATATAAACATACAAAAATTAAAACCAATAAAAACAATCTCTTCCTCATATTCATATTCCCTTTTTTATGCCCAAGATAAAGAAACTAAAGAAATATTTCTTGTAAATAGAATAAATAAAAATCCAATTCCACCCAAAAATAAAAAAAGATATGCAGAAATTTATTTTGAAAACAATTCCGAATTAAAGAAAAAATATAGAAAACTTTCAGACAAAGTTTTACAAGAAATAACAACACAAGCTATACAATCACAATTATATATCTACAGAAAATTACTAAAAAGAGATTATGCTCCCAAAAATTATATTGAAATTGAATATGGTTCAGAAATATATTTTATATTCCAAGACATACCACAAACAAATATAAAAGATTTCTTTGCAAAAGAAGAAAATATAAATGACGATGACACAATAAAAGAAGTTTTCCACTCATTTATAGAAATTTTTGCAGATTTATACGATTTTGAAGCAGGCGAATTAATCTATCAATTCTCTTCACCAGAAGAAATATTGATAGACAATTCAGGAATATTTTTGTTAAATTTATTTTCCTGTCGTTTTATAGAAGATACAGATGATTATTCAAATATTTGGCAACAGTTGATTTTAAATGAGACATCAAAGCCATATTTGCCAATAGAAGGCTATAAAAATGATCGTTCTGAATTTTATGCACTCGGAGCTATTTTTTATGAAGCAGTTACAGGAATAAAAATTCAAAATTCAAATGAAAGAATATCTTCAGATAAATATACACCTATAAGAGACATTGATGAAAGTTTTCCAATAGAAATAGACAAAATAATATCTTTCTGTACAGAACCTTTAGAAGATAGAAGATTTAAAAATTTCCAAGATTTACAAAATGCTTTTTCTTCAAATCAATTTGGAAAAATTCTTTTGACATTTCAAAATCATAAAAATAAAGAAATAAAAATACTCGATTTTGATACTGTAAAATCAGGTGAGACAAAATCAGTAAAAATTTCTGTAAAGAAAAAAGAAAATATAGAAGCTATCCCTTTTTTGATGGATACAAACTATATCAAATGGACAAATATTCCTCAACGAGGACAAACACCAACATTTAAATTTGAAAAACAAGAAACCACACAGGATGAAATGTTGGGAGAAATAATATTAACTTTTCCCAAAGAACTGCCTTTAGGGGTTTATGAAGGAATTTTAAAATTTAAAACAACTTATGGTGAAACAAAAATAAAAATTTATGCACAAATAAATTCAACACCATTATTTTTAAAACCATTTTTTGGAATCTTATATGCTTTTATTTTTTTCTTTTCAATATATGCCTTTAGACCAGCAGAATATTCACTTACAAATAAAACTGTTTGGAATTTTAGCATGTGGAATTTAATAAAAGAAGAGACATTTTCAGCAGGTCAAATGACTCTAGATGTAACAGATTCAAGCTATTGGAAAATATATACTGACGATGGCGTAAAAGTCTATATTAAAGACAAAAATTTTAATATTTCATTCGAAAAAAATACACAGTATCAAAAGGCAAAAATAATATCATCTGCATATATTCCTACTTGTGCAGATTTAGATATTAATTTTACGATAGATTCATCAAACAAAGGACTTTTTGAAAACATAAAATCGAAAATATTTTCGACAAATTTATATTTTGCAGAATTGACAAATATTGAAAATAAAGGAGTAAATATAAGGGTAAAAAGTGGAAAAGGTGAAAGAAAAGAAGAGATAAAAACTTCATATCCACTCGATATAAAAATTAAATATTCTGCTTCTGATTATAAAATAAAATTTACAATAAATGAGCAAACAAGAGAATTTAATGAATTCATTTTTGATGATGTTGCATTTGTCATTAGTGCAGAAAATTTTAAAAAATATGATGCTTCAAGCTGTAGTTTTAAAAATTTACAAATAAAGACAGGGGCAGTATTAAAGAAAATTCCGCCTTATATTATGACCTGTAATTCAAAATTGCCTATGTATGCAAAAACAGATGGAAAAAAAATAAATTATTATACTGAAATTGGTGAATATCTTACAATATTGGAAGAGAGAAAAGGGCTTGTAAGAGTTAGAAAAAATGGATATAAGGCTGGTTATGGAGAAGGTTGGGTGAAAAAAAATCAATTAACTTTGCCAAAACCTGAGGGATAAAGCGTGTTGGTAAACATATTTTTGCATATTTAAAATTTGCTATAAACTATCCAATATAGCCTGTACACTGCAACTTTGTCATTGCGAGGCTTTAGCCGTGGCAATCTAAGCCTGTAAATTATTATTTACTTAAAAATTGAGTCGATCGCCTATATTTAGAATGGTCTAGCCAATCTATTTAATAAATTACTAAATTTAAATAAAGTGGTTGAGATTGCCACGGTCGCACAGCTCCCTCGCAATGACCTCACCTCTAAAAAGTGGCTAATTGGTAGTTTTTCCTCTATATATTACGGCAATTTATTTTAATTTTAAGTTTGACAAGTGCAAATTATCTTGCTTTTAAGTGAAGCTATGCTCGGCTAAAGACCGACCATCTTCTGATTGGAAAGTAGCTGTTGCTTCACAAGTCTAAGCCTCAGAAATGGGAGCTATGTTGAATT
>CADASF010000018.1 GCA_902790465.1 uncultured bacterium
ATCATAAGGAGCTTTTTTTCTAACATTGCAAAATAACTGTGAAGGGAGAATAAAAAAGCCCTTCTCGTCTATGATTTCGTCTCGAATCTCCTCTGCCATCTCGTCAGAAATCTTGGCATAATCAAAATTTTCATCACCTGCTTCTATTTCGTCTTTGTTTATATAATTAGTCAAATTTTCAGAAATAAAGCGGTAAAACATTGTGCTGAGTATGTAGGATTTAAAATCCCAACCATCGACTGCTCCACGCAAATCATCAGCAATAGCCCAAATCGTCTTGTGTAGTTCCTGTCTATTTTCTCCCTCATTGTTTAAATGAAGGGGCGAATCTTTCCTTTCATTTGTCATATTTTTTTCTCCTGTATTCATTTCACTATAGTACAATTTGCCTTTTTTCATTATCTGCCACAAAAACGGCTGTAATTACCTTTTTTCCTTCATTTTTATAACTTTCTGCATATCTTTTTAACTGTTCTTGAGCTTCAGCACGCTTTTTATCTACTTCTTTTAAATTATTTGCAAATTTAAATTCAATAATAATTATCTTATCATCAAATGGAATTACTAAATCAGAACGCCCATCTTTACTGTAAGATTCTTGAAATGAAGTTATACCTGCACCACCACGAAGTAATACTACAAATAAAGAACGATACCAAAATTCATTTTGATTTTTTGAGAAATCATTATAAGGAATTTTTTCTAAAACACTATTAAATATAGTTACTATTTTTTCAAAATTGCAATCTTGTAATGTTTTTATTGATTCCCAAAGACTATTTCCCAATGGTGCATAATTTTCTATTTGATAAATATCTCTCAAATACAAACGACTTATTGAACTAAGGACTTCTAAATTTGGATAATCAAGAGTTAAAATTTCTTTGTCATTCTTTGCTTCCCATTTTTCAATAGTCAAATAACCTGCTTGGTATAGGAAACTTTCAGAAGTCGCTCTTTCAATTTCATGTTCATCAGCAAAATCTGCTTCTACTTCTATATGTCTAAATTTATCAATATTTGTTATTTTATGTTTTCTAAAATAATCATGAATAAATGAAGGAGAACCTGATAAATACCAATAATTTCTAAATTTATGTTTATCAAAAAAATTTAATACAGAAAATGGATTATATACTCTTGTTATTCCATCAAATGAAAAACCATCATAATACTGTTTTATTTTAGCAAGTAATTCTTCTCTGTTCATTGATATTTTTTTTTCAGTATTGTCAAGCCACTCATCAAAATTTTCTTCAAGCTCCTGTTGAGTATATCCAACGATATCATCATATTTTTCGTCCATAGATATATCATTTAAATTGTTTAATCCAGAAAATACACCTGCTTTGCTAAATTTTGAAACACCTGTTAGCATTACAAATTTTAAATATTCACTGCAACCTTTTAAAACAAGATAAAATGACCGCAAAAATTCTCGCATTTCTTCTGCTTTTTCTAAATTGTTTATATTATCTGTTATTGGTTTGTCATATTCATCTATAAGTACAACAACCTGCCCAAATTGTTTATATAATCTTATTATTAGATTAGATAAAGCAATATCTGCATTGTCGTCTAAATCCATTGTCAAATCATTTATAGTTAAATAATTTTTAAATTGACTAATAATATAATAATTTAATTGTTCAGAACTATCGTAAGATTTCGAAAATCCCATATCCAATTTAATAACTATATTTGGGTGTTTAGCTTGTTCTTTTACCCATTCTTCAGCATAAAGACCTTTAAATAATTCAGCTTTACCTTTAAACATTGCCTCTAATGTTGACAAAGTTAAAGATTTTCCAAAACGACGAGGACGAGAAAGAAAATAATATTCACCATTTTCTATTAAATTTAAAATTTGTTTTGTTTTATCAACATAAAGGTAATTCTTTAGACGAATATTTTCAAAATTTTGAATACCTATAGGTAATTTCTGCATATATGTTTTCTCCTTTACACCCTATATTCTATTTCTTTCTCTGCTACCATTGGCAATTCATCTTCTTTGAAAAACTTACCAAAAGCATTTACGCCCAAATTTACATACCTATCAAAATAATCTCGTATCTCTCCCTTGACACTGAGTTTTAACTCATTTCTTTTCATTGAATTTTTGTTACCAAAACGAGATGCTTTTGGCAATAACTCATTTAGAAGACTTCCTGTTATTGGAATTTCACCATTTTTAAACATATTGAATATATATTTTAAAGTCTGATCCCTCTTCAGTCCGTATTCACTTATCATATCATCTAAATCAATCTCTTGCTTTTCTTCTACAAAATCTCTCCAACAATTTAGAACATTATCAACTTTATTTGAATTAATACGAGCCAAAAATTCTTCTATCAATTTTTGCTTAGATCTCAATTCAATACTTGATCTCATCAATTTTTCTATCTTAGTTACGATTTCCTTATCTTGGCAATTAGATTCGTGATATTTTTCAACCAACATCAAAATATAGTCAATATTTACTTCCACTTGCTTTACAAGTTCCATTTCGAAAACAATATCATCTTCTATGTTTTCTTTGTTTGGTTGTTTTCTATATTTATCATACAGATCATTATACATACCTGTATAATCTTGAAAATCAAGAGGCTTCAATAAATCGTCAACTTCTTGAAATTCATCAAAACTCGAAAGTATATTTCGCAATTTCAAAATTTGTCCAAAATCAGCTATAAATTTTTTCTCTGCTTCTTCGCCAACTATTTTTTCACCCAAAGGGAATTGAGTTAAGAAATCAAGGACACGATTATTATAATTTTCCATATAATAATCGAAATTCTTTAAAAGAATTTTACCACTTGCATTTTCATCTCCAAAAAGACCAAGTGCTTCTTCTGTCTCTCTATCAAGATCTCTAAAACAGATTATATTTCCAAATGTTTTTACAGAGTTTAAAATCCTGTTTGTCCTTGAAAATGCTTGAATAAGTCCGTGCATTTTTAAATTTTTGTCAACCCAAAGAGTATTTAATGTTGTTGCATCAAAACCTGTCAAAAACATATTCACAACAAGCAAAATATCTATATCTTTGTTTTTCATTCTCTGTGAAAGGTCTTTATAATAATTTGGAAATTTATTCGCAGAAGTATCATAAGTTGTTCCAAATAATTTATTGTAATCTGCTATTGCTCTTTCCAAAAAATCTCTTGAACTTTCATCAAGATTTTCTGTATTATCTGAATTTTCATCATCTAAAAATCCATCTGGGTCTTCCTCATTTTGTCCATAACTAAAAATCGTGGCTATTTTCAACTGTCTATTGGGTGGTAGCATTGCAAGCTGTTTTTTAAATTCTGTGTAATACTTTTTTACAGCTTCGATAGATGAAACGGCAAATATTGAATTAAAGCCATCTAATTTTCTTTTTTCCCTCTGTTCCTTAGTTTTTTTATTTAAAACCATTTCTTCTATATTAATCAATTTATTAAAAGTATAATAACCACCATTTCTCTTTGTCTTTTGATCAAAATGTTCCAAAATATATGAAACAACATTTGAAATACGATCATCTGATAAAAGTGCCGATTCCGTGTTTATGGCTTCAACTTTTTTATCATTATTTTCATCTTTTTGGAACATCGTCCTTATGTAATCAATTCTAAATGGAAGTACATTTTTGTCATTAATTGCATTTATGATTGTATATGTATGTAATTTATCACCAAATGCCTGTTCGGTTGTCTTCAAATTTGCCTTTTTACTCGCACCTGCATTTTTTCTAAAAATAGGAGTTCCTGTAAATCCAAAAATGTAATATTTTTTAAAATGCTTTGTTATATTTGTGTGCATTTCACCAAATTGGCTTCTGTGGCACTCATCAAATATCATCACAATGGGCTTACTAAATACTTCGCTTTTCTGATTCTTTTTATTTGTTATAAAATTGTTTAATTTCTGAATAGTCGTTACAATTATTTTGACATTGCTATCTTCGAGTTGTCTGCGTAATATCTCTGAACTTGTATTTCCATTTACAGAACCTTCTTCAAATCTATTAAATTCTCTCATTGTCTGATAATCTAAATCTTTTCTATCTACAACAAAAAGAACTTTATAAATATAATTCATTTTAGACACAAGTTGTGCAGTTTTAAAACTTGTCAGAGTTTTACCACTTCCTGTTGTATGCCAAATATACCCCCCTGCTTTTAATGTTCCCCAGTCTTTGGCATTATAAGCTATCAAAATTCGTCTCAAAATCTTTTCTGTTGCAACAATTTGATAGGGACGCATTACTAAAAGAAGTTTCTCAACTGTAAAAACACAGTAGTGAGCTAAAATATTTAAAATAGTATGTCTTGAAAAAAAAGTTCTTGTAAAATCGACCAAATCAGGAATAATGTTATTTTTTTCGTCAGCCCAATAAGAAGTAAATTCAAAGCTATTACTCGTTTTTTGCAAATTTATTTTATCTGTCTTTTTACTTTCTTTTATAGCTGAAATTCTTGTAGTATTTGAATAATATTTAGATTGAGTACCATTTGAAATAACGAATATTTGGACATATTGAAAAAGTTGATCATCTGCCCAAAAACTGTCTCTTTGATAGCGTTCTATTTGATTAAAAGCCTCTTTTATAGAAACTCCTCTTCTTTTTAATTCAATATGAACTATCGGCAAACCATTTACAAGAATTGTAACATCATATCTATTTTCATAATTGCCACCATCTGTGGAATATTGATTTATAACTTGTAAATAATTATTATAAATCCAACCTCTATCAAATATTTTTATATTTTTTGTAAATCCATCATTACGCTTAAAAGGATATTGAAAATCTTCTTGAAATCTCTTTGTTTTATCTTCTATTTTGTCGGTTTTAGGGCTTATATATTCGTTATAAAATCTCTCCCACTCTTCATCTGAAAAATGCGACCATTCAGAATCCTCATTTAATCTCTCAATCTGTTTTCTCAAATTTTTCTTCAAAGAATCAAAATTATGTATTTCAGGGGCATATTCATACCCTTGCCCTTCTAACAATCTTATAAATTCTTTTTCTAAATCAGCTTCAGATTGATAACGCTCAGAATTTCTACTCGGCTCTGGATTGTATTCTGTAACAACAGTTGAATCATTTGTGGAAACTAAAATATTATATGTACTATTCATCGCATTTTCTCCTATAAAAAAAGTGTGTGCTGATAATTAAATTCACCAACACACACCATTACTTAAAAACTATTTATTCAAATTTTCTCTCATTAAGTCGTATTCAGGAAGAACTATAGGTGTTTTGTTGAGTAGATCGAGAACATCTTTTGAGAGGTATTTTTTGTTTACAATGAATTGATATACATTGTCATCAACCCAGTTGTCATACATTGTGAAATAACCTGAATCACCTGGTGTTTTGCCCCAGCTATTTTTTACACACCATTTTGTTATCTTACCATTTACTTCATCATAGCCTGTTACGAGCATAGCGTGGTTAGCAATACTTGAACCATACAAATATCTTTCTCTCTTTGGCATTTTTGTATTGATTCCGAGAAGTGATGAATAATCATACAAATCCTCATACATAACACCAAGTTTTCTGTCCATATCATGTGAGGCATCAGCAGCGAACCATACTGGCTCACCAGCTTTAATTGATGCTTTAGCAGCTGCTTTGAATTTATCCATTTCTATATTGATCATTGGAAGATCTTTTGAGTCATACATATTTCTATTGTTTTCAATGACATAATATTCATTGTAGTTCCAAGCTGGATTTGAGAAAATGGATATGTAATCTTTGAGATTTACTCCCAAACTCTTATAAAACTCAACAGGTGTTACCATCTTGGATTCTGTAATTTTTTTGTCTTTCTTAGTCTCAAAACGGAGATTAAATTTTTGTGGAGGCTCACCAAGACACATTGAAAGGAGAGAATAGACTTCTGACAAATCTTTTTCTTTTACTTGTCTGAGTTCATCAACACTCTTACCCTGTTTTGCAAGATCTCTGATTTCAGCAGCATGTTTACGAAGAAGTCCTTCAAGAACATAGTTCATTGTTGTTGTATTGTTTGAATGTACTGTTTCAGCCATTGCATAATTTGGAACAACACCATATTTTTCGATTATGTCTGAAGCATAAGTCCAATGTCCACCATCGCTGACTGGGTCTTTCAACCAAATGCGGAGATTTCTATCCATAATATCTCTATCAGCATATTTTATCATCATCTCATAAAACATATTTGCTTTTTCGAGTTTATCATAGAATGTATTGTAATTTTGTGAAAATTCAAAATCTGCCACTGCATATTTTTCAACAACCTTTGGACTGAGCATACCAAGAGCTGCAAAAAGCCAACATCTTCCAGACCTCTTTTGGTCGCTAACAGCCCCTGTATCTATTTTAGTTGAAAAGAATTTATCTTTTGACTGAAGAACAGATCTTTTTTCTGACAAATCATTCAAATTTTGTGCAGAAACTGCATTTATTTTTCCATCATAAGGCTTGGAAGCCGAAAACTTTTTCAACATATCTGCATTTATTCCACCTACTCCTGATACGATAGAAGTTGATGTTGTAACTGCTGTTGAATTATCGGCACAAAAAGCTGGACATGGAGCTAAAGATAAAACCATGCATGCTGTAGTTGCCCAAAGTATCTTTTTAAGCATTGAATCCTCCAATTTTTTAAATTTTAAAAATAGAAATAAATATTATTGACAAGCACTCTTTCCTGCAGAATAACCTGTGGAAAAAGCCGCCTGTAGATTAAATCCACCTATATAGCCATCTACATCTATTACTTCACCGACGAAATAAAGACCTTTAACTATTTTAGATTCCATTGTTCGTGGGTCTAAATCCTTTGTGTCAACCCCACCCTGTGTTACTTCAGCCTCAGACATTCCCCTTGGCTTTGTAATTGTAAGAGTAAAATTCTTCAATATTTCAACCATTCTATTTTTGTCTTTAGAAGTCAACTGAATACACTGTTTAGAGCCTTGAAGTCCAGATTCTTGAATAAATACAGAAATCAATTTTTGTGGCATATACTCATCGAGCATATTTTTAACAAGTTTCTTTCTATTTTTTTCAATATCGGCTTCAAATCTTGCAAGTAATTTATCTTTTGCAACAGCAGGCTTAAAATCAATAGAAATAGTTGTTTTAGATTTTTCAGAAAGGCACACAACAGCACGCCTACTCAAATATAATATAATAGGTCCAGAAAGTCCGTAAGATGTAAAGACCATCTCACCAAATTTCTGATCAATTACTTTTCCATCTGCCTTTAAAGTCGCCTTTACATTTTTTAAACTAAGCCCTTCAAGTGCAAAACTTATATGTGATTCTGCAACTTCAAGTGGTACTAAAGAAGCTCTTGGTGTTACAATACTATGACCAGTTTTTCTTGCGAAAATATAACCATCTCCTGTTGAACCAGTCCATGGATAACTCATTCCACCAGTTGCTACTATTACCCTTGAACAAGGAATAACTTCTTTTTGAGCAGTTCTTACAGCTGAGACAGCTCCATTCTCTGTCATTATCTCTATTATAGGCGTATTTAACTTAAAAGTTACATTCTTTTTTGTGAGTTCTTTTACAAGGGTATCTCTAATATCTCTTGCCTTTTCACTGACAGGAAACATTCTCTTTCCTCTATCAGGCTTACAAGGAACTCCTCTCTGCTCAAAAAATTTCAAAAGATCAGCTGGTCCAAATTTATTAAAAGATGAATGAAGAAATTGTGAGCCCTTCGGATATCCTTCAAAAAGCTCATCAACTCTTCCAACTTGATGTGTTAAATTACATTTTCCCTTGCCAGTTACCAAAAGTTTTGTTCCCATTTCTGGCATTTTATCAAAAATAATTACTTTGTTATTAGAATTGGAAGACGCAGATATCCCAGCCATCATTCCTGCTGGTCCTCCTCCAATTATTACTATTTGTTTGTTCATATCTACCTATCTCTTCTGTCTTCAACTCTCGATATTTTTAAAACTCGTCGTGTCGTATCCCATCTTATATTTTTAAAACTCGTCCTGTCTTCTCTTTACGGAAATCAATTTTTGTTATTAATTTTGCAGTTAAATAATTTTCTATACCGCTTTATTTTGTAAAAAGCACTGAGGAATAAGTAACAAAACTTGAATGACGAGTTTCAAAAATATCCCTCACCGCATTACTCGTCGTATAATCTATCAAAACTCCCTTTTCAGCTCCTAAAGACTTACAAGCTCCAACAGTTGCAGAAATAGCCCCAGCTCCACAAGCACATCTCGTCTTTTCAGCAATATAAAGAAGATCATTGTAATCCATAGTCTTTAATTTTTCGATAAAGGGCATATCATTTTCTGCCTTAACTTTTTGTTCCGCATCTTCTATATCGCCATAAGGCAAAAAATTATAATTATAACCATAATGTGTCATATCTGAAGAAGCAAGAATAAAAAACTTTTTATTCAAATTTTTAAGTGCCTTCCCCAATTCCACTCCAAATTCATATGATGATTTTATTGGAGGACAAGCTATTGGAATAATTTTTGCATGAGAAAAAAGATGTGTTATAAAAGGCACTTGAACTTCGATAGAATGTTCTTTTTCATGAGCTCTAGCAGATAAGAAAGTGCCTAAATTTTTATAAAGATATTCAACTGTTTCAGAATCTATTTCCACATTTCCCAAAGGAGTTTCCCAAGCACCTGAAGGATAAACAGAAATTTTATTCACTCCATAGTGATGAACAGCTCCAAAAATTATAAAAGTATCTGGAGCATTTTGAGGATCAATACTCATAAGAGCCTTTAAAGCAGTTTTTCCTGAAAAAACCCAACCTGCATGCGGAACTAAAGCCCCAACGGCATTTGGATCAACTTCAACTTTTCCAATGCTTTTTATAAGTTCTAAAATCAATTCAGAACAGGAGGAAAAATCACGAGGATAAAACATATCTGCAACTGCACAAGATCTTATAGGCATAAACTAATGTCCTTTCTTTAGTCTCTCTTCCCAGAATATAATTAAATTTTTATTTTTTATCTTCTTTCTTTTCTTCTTTCGGCTTATCTTCCTTTTTTTCAAAGACAGACGAAGAAGAACTTGCAAATAAAAATTTCATTATATCATAAAATCTTCTTCCCCAACATATTTCATCATGGATACCATTAGGGTCTTCTACATACTTCAAATTTTCATTTAATGAATAGCCTTTTTTCATCAATATATTGACAAAAACCCTACAGAAATTGACTGGATTGTAAATTTCTTTTAAAGTATCATCAATGAGATAAGAGCCTCCACCTTCTTGAAGTCCCATATCTATCCAAAGTTTTACATCTTTTGAAGCTGCCATATTCCAGTTTCTTGCATATTCAAGCATAATTCCAAAATCCCACCAAAAAGAACTTGACAATGCTCCAAATTTTGAAAAAGCGTCAAATCTTGTTCTTGCAGCTTCCAATGTCAAAATACCACCGAGAGAAGAACCCATTATAGCTGTATTTAATCTGTCTCCCAAAATTCTATATTTTTTTTCAAGAAATGGCTTCAATTCATCTGTAATAAACTGCAAATATTTCTGAGAACCTCCACCATTTTCAACCAAAGCATCATAAGTTGGAGTAAACTCATATTCTCTTTTACATAGATGAGTAATTCCAACTACTATCATTTCAGGAACAGCTCTTTCTTCATACAATCTCTGCATTACAATATCAACATTCCATTTTTTATGCCAATTTCCAACTGTCGAAAAAATATTCTGCCCATCATTCATATATAAAACAGGATATTTAGCTTCTGAAGCATGATATCCAGGTGGGAGAAGAATATAAATATCACGCTCATTTTGCAATATGTCTGATTTGAATTTTTCAGTTATGATTTCATTTACCATTTTTAAAAAAAACTCCAATTATCTATTATTTGATGATATGCCTAAAGCCATTTTATCAATCCAAAATGTTCCAGTTCTTTGAATATCGGATCTAGGGGCTGCAAACTCTATATACGGTGCAAAATCTTCCTTGGTTAATGAATTAATATTTTCCTTTCCAGAAAAATCAACTGGTTTAAAATCACCAATATTTATTTTATATGAATTCCATTCTGTCGAAATATTTACATTCTTAACAAAAAAAATATCTGGCTTAGAAGCACAACCTATTGCAACTGCAAGCTCCATAGGTTTATCGGCTCTTGCCATAAATGATATATATGTTAAATCCCTTGTTTCATAAGCTGTTGTTTTGACTCCAATATTTTTTTTCTTTGAAGTAGTATAATCAACTTGAAGACAGCCCAAAGAATCTTTTACCAATTTATCATCAAAAAGAACTGTATGTTCGTAAGATCTGACAGGATCATTTGGACTAAAATACAATAGAGGTGAATCAAAATCATTTGTCTTTACATATTTATAATCATTAGATGGTGGAACAATTCCACCCTTAGCTAAGGTATAAGCAAAGGCTAAAAAAAAGACGATAATAAATATAAAAATAGTAGTATTTAAAACTTTTGCAAGATATGTCTGCATAAAAACACCTATTAAAAAAAAAATTTAATTATTATTTTTAGCTAATACAAAAATAAATCCTGCAAAACCTTCTTAAATCTTTATAAAGACAAATAAAAAAGGTGTAGAAAAATTTTCTACACCCAAGAATCAAAATCTAATTTTTATTTTTTCGATTTTTTCTTCTTTTTTGATTTTTTAGAAGGTTCATCAGAAGATTTAGATTCTTCTTCATGTTTGTCTTTCTTGGATTCTTTATCCAATTCAACTTTCTTTGAAGATTTTTTCTCTTCCTCTTCTTTTTCAAAATCTATAACTTCCTCTTCATCATCTTCGTCTTCTTCTACTGATTTTTTAGATGATTCTTTTTTGGATTTAGATTTTTTCTCTTTTGTTTCTTCTGTATCTGAGGATTTATCTTCTTTTTTATCACTGCCTATTGAAGCTAACATCTTCTTTACATCATTTATAGGATAAATAGCAAGAACAAATCCAATTATACCGAGAACTACAATACTTGGAATAAATGAAGGATGTTCAAAAACAGCTGGAATAGCTTTTCCTGTTAAACCATAGAATGCAAAGAAAAGTCCCATAAGAGCTTCTCCAGCAATCAAACCTGAAGCAGTGAGAACTCCTGTATTTTCTACTTTTTCCTTCATCTTATCTGTTATCTGTTGTTTATTGAGCCAGAGATCGACAATCCATTTTACAATTCCACCGAGGAAAATAGCGGCTGTTGTTTCAAATGGGAGATACATACCTACTGATACAAGCATAGGACTTTTTACTTTTATGAGAATAAATGCAATTCCCATAAATGCACCAATTATGATAAGTCCCCAAGTCATATTTCCACCGACAATACCTTGTGCAAGCATTGCCATAAGACCTGCCTGTGGGGCTGCTAAATTTTTACCACCAAGACCATATAAACTTGGATCAAGATGATTGTTTATTGCATAGTTTATATCACTTGTCTGAAGAGCTCCAATGACAAATACCATAGCTAATGCTGAAGGGATAATTCCCATTATATCGCCCCATTGCATTCTGTGTGGAGTACCACCAAGTATATGACCAACTTTCAAATCTTGGAACATTTCACCTGCTACGGCAGCTGTTACACAAACTACAGCAGCAACACCTAATACAGCCATAACACCTTCTGAACCTTGTGCCTTAAAGCACCAAGTCATTATTGAGGCAACAATTACGATTGTGGCAATAGTCAATCCACTTATTGGGTTGTTTGATGATCCGATAAGACCTACCAAATAACCAGATACAGCTGCAAAGAAGAATCCCAAAACAAACATCATAACTGTTGCTGCAATAGCATGTACTGGATTATGTGTGAATAGGTAGAAAATATATCCAGTAGCACAGCTGGCAAGAACCAACATTAATAATACTTGTTTGAAATTGATATCTTCTTCTGTTCTAACTTTTTCTTTAGAATCACCAGAAATTTTTGTAATATCTCTTATTGCTCTCTGAAGTCCAACGATAAGGTTATTTCTCATATTGTAAAGTGTATATACAGCACTTACCAACATACCACCAATAGCTATAGGTCTAACAATAAATTTCCAAACTTGGAAAGCCATTGTTCCCATGTCTGAAGAAGGATTACCACCTGAAGCAGTTATGTAATCAGCTAATTGTGGACCTAAAAGCCACATAATCAGTGGAACAAAAAGTCCCCAAGCTAAGAGACCACCACTGAAGTTAAGACTTGCCAATACTGGACCAATAATAAAACCAACACCCATAAATGAAGGGCTTACACCTGGTGAAGAAGCAAGGATTCCACCTGTACCATTTACAGCATGTTTTGGTACTCCGTCCTTTAGAGCTAATTCAACTCCTGATGGTGAAAATGGAATAAATTTTTCCCATGTTTCAGCAAATACTTTAAATGACTTTAATGCCTGAATAAGAGCACCAATTCCCATTGCTTGAAGAAGAACAATAGCTCCTTGTCCTCCCTCACGACCTGCTTTGTGAATTTCTGAAGCAGCAACAGACTCTGGGAAAGGAAGATCATGGTCTTCTACCATAACTCTTCTCAAGACTGTAACAAAAAGAACACCAAAAAATCCACCTAAAAGCAATATCGAAAAAGCTATCCAATAATTTGCTCCACTAAAATCTTTCCAAGAACCTGAAATAATAAATGCTGGAAGAGTAAATATAGCACCTGCCGCTACAGATTCACCAATAGAACCTATAGTTCTGGCAATATTTTCTTCAAGAATTGTACCCTTGTTCTTGAATAACCTTAAAATAGCCATACCTATGACAGCTGCTGGATATGTTGCAGCTATTGTCATTCCTGCCTTAAGTCCCAAATATGCGTTTGCAGCACCGAGTACAACGGCCATAACAAGACCTATTACTATGGCACGTAGAGTAAATTCAAGCATATTTGTCTCAGGAGATACATAAGGCTTAAACTTATTATCCACTTAATATAATTCCTTTCTATTTTTTATTTTACAAAGATGCTATGTGGGCAAATACTTTAGCATCTCCAATAACATTTGAAATTTTACAATGTTCATTTGACTGGTGAGCTGTATCATTTAATCTCGACCATACAACTGCTGGAATGCCTGCTTTTCTTATGTAGGCAGCAACTGTTCCGCCACCAATACCGCAAGCTCTTGGTTCAACAGCATATACTTCTTTTATGGCCTTAGCACAGAGTTTTACTGTATCATCTTCAGGGTCTGTCTGTGGAGCAGCTTCCTCTTTTTGTGCATAGTCCATAGAAATCTTTACATCAAAATCTTTTTCAACACCATCAGCAATATTTCTCATCTCTTTAATAACATCATCAACTTTGTATGAAGGCAATATACGAGAATCTAAATAAAATACATCTTCGCCAGGTATTGAATTGATATTTGGAACATTAGCTTCTTTCTTTGTTGGTTCAAATGTACATGTTGGAGGTTCAAAAAGATCATTTTTAGCTCCAAATATCTCGTACAATGTCTGAAGTCTAACTATCAAATTTGAAGCGGCTTTAAAAGCATTTTTACCATAATTTGGACGACTTGCATGAGCTTGAAGTCCTTTTGTTGTGAATTTCACCCACAAAATAGATTTTTCTGCAACTTCAATTCTTGAACCGTCTGGTACACCAGAATCAGGAACATATATCATATCAGTTTTTTTGAAAATATCTGGTTTTACTTTCAAAATGTGCTGTATTCCGTCAAAACTTCCTGTTTCCTCATCAGATATGAACAGCAAAGCTACATCATATTTTGGTTTAATCCCCTCTTCTCTCATTGCCTTGACAGCTAAAATTGAAGAAACTAATCCCTGCTGATTATCCTCAACACCTCTCCCATATAGGTAATCGCCATCAACTTTGACTACAAATGGATCTGTATCCCAAAGTTTTAAATCACCTGCAGGAACTATGTCCATATGGCTCATAATCCATATTGTTCTTGAAGAATCAATACCTTTAAAACGATATACATGATTAGGGCGTGTCCCCTCTTTCATTGCTTTGCATGGAGCATTGTATTCCTCAAAAGAATCATAACCAATAGAATCCATATATTCTTTTATTTTGTTGGCTTTTTTCCATTCACCCTCTCCACCTTCATAAGGAGTAAGAGCTGGAAGAGCAGAAAGCTCACTCTGCATTTTTATTACTTCATCCCTATAGGAATCAATTCGAGAAAAAAGTTTTTCTTTCATAATTTCTCCAATTTCTAAAAAAAATTATAATTTGTATGAATTCTTTAAAAAATTAATTTACCCCTGCAAATTAAAAGATTTCAATATAAAATATTAATTTGACTTATTCTAAAAAAAATAATATAATACTAAAATAATGGCAAAAGTCATTTTTAGAGAATATTCGCTCATTCAAAAAATAAGCAGAGTGAATAGGGAGAAAAATATTGAAAAAAGTAGTAATTTTTGATTTCGATGGAGTTATAGTAGAATCAGCTCCATATTTTATGGAAAGATACAGAAGCCTTGCAAAAAAATTTAACAAAAAATTTGATATAAAAAATATGGAAGAATTTAGGGATTGGTATGATTCAAAATGGGAAAATAATTATCTAAAAATGGGATTTAGTCCAGAAGAACTATCAAATGCAATATTAAGAACAAGAGCCAAAGTAGATTACTATGATATTCCACACTATCAAGGAATCGAAAAAGTTTTCGAAATTCTTTCAAAAAAATATATACTTTCAATAGCTTCTTGTACATACTATGCAGAGCTTGAAAAGAAATTAAAACAAATTGATTCTTTCAAATATATATCATATATATCACCTGGTGATGGACATGGAAGTGATAAAAAAATAATAGTAGGAGATGTTATAAAGCATTTCGATATTCCTCCACAAAATGCAATTATGGTTGGAGATACTGAAATGGATATAAAATCTGCCCTTGAAAATGGAATAAAAGGAATAGGAACTGCTTATGGTTGGCAAAATTACAAAAAACTTGAAAAAGCAGGGGCCGTATCTATTGCCTTTAAACCAGAAGATTTAATAGAATTAGTAGATCGATATTTTGAGAGCTTATAATGGATAAATATGTGATGGGCATTGATATTGGATCGAGGACAATAAAAATTGTGATTATGAATCCAAATACAATGCAAATAAAAGATTTTTATGTAACAGACACGACTGCTACCCCTAAAACACAAGCGGAAAAAGCAATCAAAAAAATATTATTAAAAAATAATATTGACCCTAAAGACATAACATATACTGTTGCAACAGGTTATAGCAGAGAACAATTTCCACATTCAAATAAAACTGTAACAGAAATAACCTGCCAAGCATGTGGAATCAACTATTTTTATCCAAATGCCAAAACTATTATTGACATTGGAGGACAAGATAGCAAAATAATAAAAGTAGAAAATGGAATTGTATGTGATTTCACAATGAATGACAGATGTGCTGCAGGAACTGGAAGATTCCTCGAAATAGCAGAAAAAATAATAGAAATAGAAAGAGATAAAATTTGGGAAACTGTAAAAGATATAAAAAATCCTCTTCCTATAAGCAGTATGTGTGTTGTATTTGCAGAATCAGAAATAATAAGTCTTATAGCAAATGGCAAAAATAGAGGCGAGATCTTTGCAGGTGTACTCCTCGCTATTGCAAAACGAACAACAGCACTTGCAGGCAGAATAAATATAGAAGAGCCCTTGATTTTCACTGGTGGAGTTGCAAATTCAAAAGCAATGACAGCAAGCCTTGAAAAATCACTTGAAATGAAAATAACAACACCTGCAAATCCAACAATAACCGCTGCTGTTGGGGCTTCTATAATCGCTGTAAAAAATCTAAATAGGGCTTGTAGGTAAAAATATTTTTTATGCACAAACATCTATTGTTATTTACATCAATATTGACGATTTGTATAATATTTTCAGGTATATATACAGATAAAAGAAGAATTCAACGACCTTCTTATGCATTTTGGGTTGGCAGTGGTTCTAAAATAAAGATAAAGCCTAAATATGGTCGACAACTCATGCCTGATAGAGAACTAACTAAAATATCAGAAAATAAACTCCTTTTATTTAGTAATTCCCCAGAAACTTTAAGAAAAGAATCTCTTCCATGTCTTATATATAAAGCAAATGCAAATAACAAATTTAGATTGCTTTTACATCATAGAAATGGATTAGGATATAATGCTTTTATGAATATAAAATTTAGAAATCCTAATCCTAAAAATATAAAATTGTGCATTGTAAAATCTTCTAATTGTAAAGTTTCTGAAAATGGCAAAATAAGCTGTTCAAAAGAAACAATATCTACAGATCCTGCACTTGCAGGAAGAAATGCCTTTATAAGATGGCTAAAAGACGACAACAAAAACAAAGAATCATTTACAATAAAACCAAATGAAAATATTATTTTAACATTTCCTTTTAAAAACACAACAACTTTAAGTAGTATGAGTGATTGTACAGTTCTTGATGAAACAGGAAAAGAAACAAATATAGAAGTATCTGTCTTTGTTACAAAAGATAAAAAAACAGACATAGACAATGATCTAAGTCCTGTAATAGATCCAGTTGTAGCAGAAGACCCCACTTCGAGCAGGATAAGAGGAATATTTGACTATACAGAATTAAATGCAGATTTTACATACAGATTATCTGAAACTTCATATTGTGAAATAGGAAGTGCCTCAGAGGGAATTTATTCTTTTCCAAATCCTGGTGAATACAGAATGAGCTTAAAGGCAAAAGATATGTATCTTCAAAAAGATACAGGTAATTTTGGGGTATGTTATAAAATCAATATGCACATAATAAATGATCTTGATACAGAAGGAAATGCTTTTATCTTGGCCTCAGCAGCAGGTGGAAGATCTCTTGTCGTATTAAAAAATATGTCAAAAATAGATAAATCGCAAGATGATATCTTTTTTTCTGAACAAATATTGGATTCTACAAATGGAATTCATGAGGCTTGGATTTTTGATCACATAAAAATAGACAAGGGAAAAGCAGTAAATAAAACTTATTTTTATACTCTTCCCTGTGGTTGTAATGGGCCAGTCAGATTTTATGTTGTTTCTATTTCAAATTTAAATTCACTTATAAGATAATTTAACTCATTAGCTATATATTAAATTTTAAAAAAGGAGAAAAAAAACATGGAAGAAATATTTTTCACAATAACAAGTCCTGAAATCTTAAAGGGCGAATACCAAGACCTTTTCAAAGAAAACATGGAAGTTACACTGATAAAAGAACCTAATAATAAGTATGATCAAGAAGCAATAATCGCCAAAGTCAGAGGATTTGGAAAAGTTGGTTATGTTGCAAACAGTGTAAAAACAAGACTTGGTGAAAGTAGCAGTTCAGGTAGAATTTATGACAAAATTGGAGACACAGCAAAAGGAAAAGTTCTACACATACTCGATGATGGAATTTTATGTGAACTCTGTCATGAATCAATTATAAATAAAGAAAATAAATAATTAATGTTCAGGTTCTGCCTCTGATTTAGTTTCAGGGGCTTTTTTTTCTTTTTTGAAAACAAATAATTTACTAAAAACATAATTGCTAACTATGACGACAATTTGAGCAATCAATTTTGCTATCTTATCATTCATTTTCAAAACAGTTACTGTCAAAAACATCACAGCCATTTCCATAAAAAGAGTTGCAAGTCGAGATGCAAAAAATCCTGTCATTTCCCCTATTATATTTTTATTTTTGCTTTCAAAAACATACTTTCTATTTGTAAAATATGCAAATGTTACCGCAAAAATCCATGATATTACATTTGCAATCTGAAGTTGAATAGGGTCTAATGGGTCTAAAAAAGTTACAACACAGATATAATATGACAAAATACTTACTACTGTAGTCAATCCACCTATTATTAAATAATTTATAATTTCTTTGTACTTTATATATAATGCTTTAATTTTATTCATTTAAAAAACCCTATAATAAATAATCAAAAAAAAAGCCTTTCAAAAGTGAAAGGCCGTAAAAGAGATAGATTTAGACATAAAATGAATTGTACTTTATATAAATATAAAGCCGTGGCAATACTTACAACCAAAGGAACCAAAAAACAAATAAAATAAAAGAAAGGAAATTAAAAATGACAAAAACACAAAGCATGCCTATTCATCTACCAAAGTAGAAATTATGTCAAAATCCAGTCTTATTTTACAACAAAATTTAAAATAAATCAATAGTTTTTCCAATTTTTTTTAAAAAATCCCAAAAAAAGAAAACTAAAAAAAATATTTTAAAAAAAAATTTAAAAAACTATTGACAAAAAGAAATAAATGTGGTATATTCTTCCACGGAAAGATGGCAGAGCGGTCGAATGCGGCGGTCTTGAAAACCGTTGACGGGGTAACTCGTCCGGGGGTTCGAATCCCTCTCTTTCCGTTTTATCTCCTTTGTGAAAAACCTCTTTTGACAATACAAAAGAGGTTTTTTTGATATTTGAGGAAACAACTGCAATCCCCCCTAAATTAGTATGTCAACGAACAATTATTTATTATGATAGAGCAAACAACAATAAAAAAATTAAGTGAAACTTCAAATTTAACAGATATTGAACTAAAAGAGTTATTAGAAAATGACTTTTTAGATGAAGAATTATACAGAGAAGCAGACAGAGTTAGAAAAGAAAATTATGGCACCGATGTATATATAAGAGGTCTTATTGAATTTACCAATTACTGCAAAAACAATTGTTATTACTGTGGACTTAGATATGAAAATAGAGAGATTGAAAGATATAGGCTTTCAAAAGAAGATATATTAAATTGCTGTAACGAAGGCTATAATCTCGGTTTTAGAACATTTGTTTTGCAAGGTGGAGAAGACCCTTTTTATACTGATGAAAAACTTTGTGATATAATATCTTCTATAAAAAATTTATATAGTGATATTGCTGTAACACTTTCAATAGGTGAAAAAAAAGATGAAAGTTATTTAGCATTTAAAAAAGCTGGAGCAGATAGATATCTTTTAAGACATGAAACAGCAAATGAAAATCACTATTCAAAATTACACCCTGCTAATATGAGTTTAGCAAACAGAAAAAATTGTTTAAAAACTTTAAAAAAATTGGGATATCAAATAGGTTCAGGTTTTATGGTGGGAAGCCCATTTCAAACAACCGAAAACATAATTGAAGATATCAGATTTTTGCAAGAATTATCACCAGATATGATTGGAATAGGGCCATATATTACACATCACAATACACCTTTTAAAAATCAAAAAAACGGTGATGTCAAATTGACATTAAAATTAATTTCAATATTGAGATTGATGTTTCCTTATGCTCTACTTCCTGCAACAACAGCTCTTGGTACCCTATCGCCTAATGGTAGAGAATTAGGTCTAAAAGTAGGGGCAAATGTTGTTATGCCCAATTTATCTCCAAAAAATGTGAGAAAAAAATACGAAATATATGAAAATAAAATATGTACAGGTGAAGAATCTGCACAATGCAAAAGATGTCTTGAAAGAAGAATTGAATCGATTGGATATAAAATAATAATTTCAAAAGGCGATGTAAAAAGAAAATAACTTTTCTTTAAATAGTTTTTATAAATAAGCAACAAATAGCGTGTGGAAAATTTTCTCCGCACGCTTTTTTTTATGTAGTCAAAAAAGTTATGAATTGACATTTTCTGTGCTTAGTTTTATAATAAAAAAAGAAGAAAAATTAATAATAGGAAGGATTAGGAGGCTGTGAAAAAATTAAATAGAATTATATTTTTTTTTCACAACTCCATATAAATAGGAGCATTTAAGCTCCTTCGAAAAATAAGCTCCTTAATGAAATTAAGGAGAAAAAAATGCGAAGGAGAAAAAATATATATGCAAGATTTACCAATAGGTATTCAAACATTTGAAGATATTAGAAATGAAGATTTTGTTTATGTTGATAAAACTAAACATTTATTTAATCTTGTTCGAAAAAAAGGAGTTTATTTTCTTTCTCGTCCTCGTCGTTTTGGAAAATCACTTACAATATCGACATTAGAAGCGATGTTTCAGGGCAAAGCTGAATTATTCAAAGGTCTTTATGCTGAGGAATGGGTAAAAGAAAAAGCTAAACACCCTAACCCAGTTATAAAACTTGATATGAGTGGTTTAGGAAATTATACAAATATAAGTGAATTAAGTTCTGCCCTTATTGATTATCTTGGAGAGATTATAGATGATTATAATTTAAATATTCAATTAAAAGAAAATGCAGGTCGTATATTTGCTAAAATAATAAAAGAATTGTATAAAAAATTCGGTAAAGTTGTTCTGCTTATTGATGAATATGATAAACCAATTACAGATAATATAAACGATTTAGAAAAAGCAAATGAAATAAGAGATTTTTTTAGAAAATTTTATGGTATTCTAAAAAATTCAAGTACAATAGATAATTTACATTTTGTATTTATAACAGGAGTGTCAAAATTTAGCAAAGCTGGCATATTTTCTTGTTTGAATAATTTAGAAGACATATCAATGACAAGAGAATATGCAGATATAGTTGGCTATACACAACAAGAACTTGAAGAAAATTTTTCTGATTGGCTTGAAAAAACAGAAAAAAAATTATCTTTTGATAGAAAAGAGTTACTTGCTACAATAAAAAAATATTACGACGGTTTTTCATTTGACGGAATAGTAAGAGTATATAATCCATTTTCTGTATTAAATTTCTTTAAACAAGGAAATTTTGGTAATTATTGGTATAATTCTGCACTTTTTTTTCCTCCTTCGAAGAAGGAGCTAAATGTTTCGTCATTTCTTGCTAAATACTTAAAAAGCCATAAAATCAAAGCACCAAAAGAATATACACAGAAAAAAGTATATGAAGATTTCACAAATTCTCACGAAATAGAAAGTACAAGTGTAGAGAGTTTTTTATATCAAGCAGGTTATTTGACAATTTCAGAGAGAAAAGGCAACATACTTATTCTTGATTATCCAAATGAAGAAGTAAAAAGTTCAATGGACAGGCTTTTTCTTGAAAATTTTTACAATATACAAGATGATGCAGAATTTAGTAATGATATTTGGGAATCTTTGGAAGCAGAAAATATTCCACAGGTGGTGAGTATTTTTAACGAGTCATTAAAAGCTATTCCCGAAAACATATTCGCTCCTTCTATCGAAGGAGAAAAAAAACAGGATGATTACAAAGATAGAGATGAATCTTGGTATCGTTCATTATTTTTGATGTTACTTAGTGGTGCAAAAATAACATATTTTTCAGAAGTTCATACTTTCAGAGGTCGTCCAGATGTAGTTGTATCGTTTAGAGACAAATTAGTAGTAGTTATCGAATTTAAATTTGCCCTAACTTCAAAAGATGTAAATAAAAAGCGAAAAGAAGGAGAAGAACAGATAAAATCGAGAGATTATGCTTCAGCTTATAAGTCGACAAAAAAAATAATAACAGCTGTTTTTGTCGCAGATGATGAAAAACGACAAATTATAATCTAACCCCAAAAGGAAAATTTAATTAAATAGCTATTAATTCAAAAAACTAATACTAAGGCAAAAAAATTATGAACAATAAAAAAGTATTGATTGCAATGAGTGGCGGAGTTGACAGCTCTGTAACTGTTTATTTGTTAAAACAACAAGGATTTGACTGCATAGGGACGACTATGCGACTTTACAGAAATGAAACAATATCACAGGGAAATTTTAAAACCTGTTGTTCAGAAAAAGATATGGAAGATGCAAGTGAAGTCGCCTTTGATTTAGATGTTCCTTATGAAATTGTAGATTTTACAGATGATTTCCAAAAACAAATCATAGAAAAATTTATAAAAGTTTATGAAAATGGCGGAACACCAAATCCTTGCATAGATTGTAATAGATATATGAAATTTGAAAAACTTCTAAATATTGCACTTGAAAAAAAATGCGATCTGATTGCAACTGGTCATTATGCCATAAGTGAATATTCAGAAAAACACGGAAGATATATTTTGAGAAAAGCAAAAGATCTCACAAAAGATCAAAGTTATGTCCTTTACAACTTGACACAAGATCAACTTAAACACACTATATTTCCACTTGGCAATTTAGAAAAAACACAAGTCAGAGAAATAGCAGAAAAACAAGGTTTTGTCAATTCCAAAAAACACGATTCACAAGATATCTGTTTTATCCCAGACGGAGATTATTTTAAATTTATCAAAAAATACACAGGCAAAACTCCACAAGAGGGAAATTTTATTGATGAAAATGGCAAAATTTTAGGAAGACACAAGGGAATTATAAGTTACACTGTTGGTCAGAGAAGAGGTCTTGGAATAGCTTCTGACGCTCCACTTTATGTTAAAAAACTCGATATGGCAAACAACAATGTAATTTTATGTAAAAATGAGGGATTATTCTCAAAAACATTGATAGCAGATGACATAAATTTAATATCTGTAGAAAAAATCACAGAGCCGATGAAAATTAAAGCCAAAGTCCGCTATAGACAAAAAGAACAGCCTGCAACAGTTATTCAAATAGATGAAAACAGAATAAAAGTAGAATTTGACACACCACAAAGAGCTATCACAAAAGGGCAAGCAGTCGTTTTATATGATGATGATATTGTAGTTGGAGGCGGAACTATTTCCGAAACAGAAAGTGATTTATCTTGATTATACAGCAAATACGCCTGTTGACAGCGAAGTATTAAATAAATTTGTAGAAGTTGAAAACAAATTTATTGGCAATCCAAATTCAAATCACCAAGAGGGCAAAAAAGCAAAAGAAGAACTTGCAAAAATCACAGAAAATATTGCAAGTTTATTAAATGTCGAACCTTCAGAAATTATTTACACATCAGGTGCGAGTGAATCAAATAACCTTGCAATAAAAGGCATTACAGATATTTCACAGGGGAATCATATAATAACAACAAAATTAGAACATTCTTCAGTCTTTGCTCCTATTGAAGAGCTAAAGAAAAAGGGATTTGTTGTTGACTATGCCCCACTTGACAAAGACGGGAAAATAAATATTTCACAATTAATAAAGCTAATTAGACCTGATACAGTATTGATTGCAATATGTTTAGTTGATGGTGAACTTGGAATAATTCAGCCGATAAATAAAATTGCAGAAGAAATAAAAAAAGTTTCTGATTGTAAAATTCACATAGACGGAACACAGGCTTTAGGAAAAATTAAAATAGACTTCAAAAATATAGATACAATGAGTTTTTCTGCTCACAAAATTTATGGGTTGAATGGAAGCGGAATCTTATTTAAAAGAGGTCATCTAAAATTAAATCCTCAGATAAGTGGCGGAATGAGTTCAAGTCTTTACAGAAGCGGAACCCCTACCCTTTCGTTAAATTCTGCCTTTTATGTAGCTGTTAAAAAAGCTATTGAAAATCAAGACAAAAGGTTTTCAGATGTACTGGAAAAAAATAAAAATCTGAGAGAATTTTTTAAACAATTTCCAAAAGTAAAAATAAATAGTCCTCAAAATGCTGTTCCACATATTATAAATTTGAGTGTAGAAGGCATAAAAGGTAGTGTTTTCCAAAGAAAACTCGATTCTTACGGTGTCTGTGTATCTGTAAAATCAGCCTGTTCATCTGACGGCTTGCCTTCAAGAGCAGTAACAGCTTTAGGAAATAGTGAAAGAACAGCCCTTTCATCGTGGAGAATTAGCCTTAGCCATTTGACAACTTGGGAAGAAATCGAGCAGTTCAAAGAGATCTTTGTAAAGTTAGTGTAATGTCTCTTAAATATTATACCACAACTATTAATAGCTGTGTAGTAATAATCAACATTGACCTAATCCCAATAAATATGTGGATAATGTATAAACTCACTCAAATCTATTTTTCTATCACTATTTGAAACATTTACAGATTTTAAAGAAGTACAACCATCAAAAATAGCATAACCTTTTGTTATATCACTATCTGGAATTGTTACTGATGTTAAAGAGGTACAACCTTCAAAAGCATTATATCCAATGCTTTTTACACTATCTGGAATTGTTATAGATGTCAAAGAACTGCAATCTTTAAAAGCTTCCCTTCCTATTTCTATAACACTATTTGGAATTATTACAGATTTTAAAGATGTGCAACCTTCAAAAGCATAATCTCTAATGCTTTTTACACTATCTGGAATTGCTACAGATGTTAAAAAATTACAACCCTTAAAAACATAACATCTTATTTCTGTAATTTTATATTTATTGCCATTGTAAGTATAAGTTGAAGGAATAACTAAGTCTGTAACTTCTTTTCCATTTTTATCTATTATTTTGTTTTCTTTAACTTCATATCCCAATTTTTTGAGAACTTCTTTATTTAATTCAACTTCAAATTCTTTTGAATAATTCAAAGATTTTAAAGAATCACATCCTAAAAAAGCATTTACCTGTATTTCTTTAATATTTTTTGGAATATTTATTTCTTTTAGAGATGTACAATCTTCAAATGCACTTTCTCCAATGTATTTAATATTTTCTGAAAGTTGTACTCTTTCTAAAGAAATACAATTACGAAATGCATATTTATCTATTACTTTTACACTTTTGGGAATTGTTATAGATGTTAAAGAAGTGCAACCCCAAAAAGCACTACGTCCAATGCTTGTAACACTATTTGGAATTGTTACAGATGTTAAAGAAGTACAACGATTAAATAAATTATCTCCAATGTACTTAATATTTTCTGAAAGTTGTACTCTTTCTAAAGAAGTACAATTACTAAAAGTCCATCCTTCTATTTCTGTAACGCTATTTGGAATTGTTATAGATGTTAAAGAAGAACAACAATTAAATAAACTACTATTTATTTTAGTAATACTATTTGGAATTACCAATGATGTTAAAGAACTGCAACCACTAAATACACTATGTTCCATTCTTGTAACACTATTTGGAATTTGTACAGATGTTAAAGAAGTACAATTACCAAAAGCACCTCTTTCTATTTCTACAACACTATTTGGAATTTGTACAGATGTTAAAGAACTACAACCACCAAAAACACCAACTTCTATTTTTGTAACACTATTCGGAATAGTAATAGATGTCAAAGAATCACAATTACTAAAAGCACAACTTCCTATTTCTATTACACTATCTGGAATATTTAAAGATGTTAAAGAAGTACAACCACTAAAAGCACCTTCTCCAATAGTTGTAATACTATCTGGAATTGTTATAGAATTTAAAAAAATGCACTCTTTAAACACTTCATTTCCTATTTCTGTAATTTTATATTTATTACCATTGTAAGTATAAGTTGCAGGAATAACTAAATCTGTAACGTCTTCTCCATTTTTTCGTAAACAAAATGCATTTACATAATTTCCATTTTTTAATAAATAATCATCTTGTTCTATATCATATCCCAACTGCTTTAAAACTTGTTTATCAATAGCAACTTCTTCAAACTCTTTTGAATAATTTAAAGATTTTAAAGAATCACATCCTCGAAAAGCATTTAACCTTATTTCTTTAATATTTTTTGGAATATTTATTTCTTTTAAAGAAGTACAACCATCAAAGGCACTTTCTCCTATACACTCAATATTTCCTAAAAATTGTACTTTTTCTAAAGAACTACAAGAACGAAAAACACTATCTCCTATTTCTGTAAGACTATTTGAAATAATGACATATTTTAAAGAAGTACATCCCTCAAAAGCACTACCTCCAATGCTTGTAACACTATTTGGAATTATTATAGATTTTAAAGAAGTACATCTCCAAAAAGCATTACCTCCAATACTTGTAACACTATCTGGAATTGTTACAGAAGTTAAAAATTTATTATCCATAAAAACATCATAATCAATTCCAGTAATTTTATATTTATTGCCATTATAAGTATAAGTTGCAGGAATAACTAAGTCTATAACTTCTTTTCCATTTTTTCTTAGAGGTTCTATTCTAATAAATGTTCTTATACAAGTGATTTTATCAAATGTATCATCCTCATCATCCTTTAAATTTACATCATATCCCAAGTGCTTTAAAACTTGTTTATCAATAGTAACTTCAAATTCTTTTGAATAATTTAAAGGTTTTAAAGAATCACATCCTCGAAAAGCATTTAAATTTATCTTTTTAATATTTTTTGGAATATTTATTTCTTTTAGAGAAGTACAACCTTCAAAAGCCCTTTCTCCTATTTCTGTAATACAATTAGGAAGCTCTACGGATGTTAAAGATGTACATTCCAAAAAAGCAATTTTTTCTATTTCTGTTAGACCATCTGGAATTGTTACTGATATTAAAGAAGTACAATCCCCAAAAACACCAATTCCTATTTTTGTAATAGAATTTGAAATTTGTACAGATGTTAAAGATGTACAATCATAAAAAGCAAATTCTCCAAGTTCAGTAACACTATTTGGAATTGTTATAGAATTTAGAGAACTACAAAATTGAAAAGCCTCACTCCCTATTTTTGTAACACTATCTGGAATTATTACTGTTCTCAAAGAACTACAAAATTGAAAAGCCTCACTCCCTATTTTTGTAACACTATCTGGAATTGTTACTGATCTCAAAGACCAACAAGAAGAAAAAACTTTTTCACCTATTTCTGTAATTTTATATTCACTGCCATTGTAAGTATAAGTTGAAGGAATAATTAAGTCTGTAACTTCTTTTCCATTGTTATCTATTATTTTGTTATTTTTAATTTCATATCCCAGTTGTTCGAGAGTATTATTATTTAATTTAACATCCATAATACCTCCATTATAATTTAATTACATTTTCGTTATTTTTATTTTACCACAACAAAATAAAAAAGCCCTTGCAGATTTTTTATTTTATCCACAAAGGCTGAATTTTTTTTAAGTATTTACCAACACACTTTAAATATATGTACTATTTTACGATTTTATTTTTCTTGTGTTCTTTGATAAGATTTGTTATCGAATCAACATGCCAAATTTCTTTTGCATATTCAAGGATTGTTCTATCACTTGAGAATTTGCCCATATTTGCCGAGTTGATAATTGATTTTTCTACCCATTTTTCTTGATTTCTAAATTCTTTTGAAACCTCTTTTTGGCAGGCTATATAAGAATCATAGTCAAGTGTCAATAGATATTTATCACCAGCATAGAGGAGAGAGCCAATAATTGGCTTGAATATCTCTCTATCACCTTTTGAGAAATAGCCATTTGCAATCATATCAAGGCATTTTTTCAATTTTGGATTTTGCTGTACTTCTTCCATTGGATTGAACCCATGGGCTTCTACTTGATCAACTTCTTTTGCTGTAAGTCCGAAGATAAATATATTTTCATCTCCAACTTCTTCTTTGATTTCAATATTTGCACCATCAAGTGTTCCTATTGTCAAAGCACCATTGAGAGATAATTTCATATTTCCAGTTCCTGATGCTTCTGTTCCTGCTGTTGAAATCTGTTCTGATAGATCGGCTGCAGGGATAATCAATTCTGCAAGAGATACTGAATAATTTTCCAAGAATACAACTTTCAATTTGTCGCCAATGTCTGGATCGTTGTTTACGACATCTGCTATTGAGTTGATCAATTTGATGATCAATTTTGCCTGATGATAACCAGCTGCTGATTTTCCTGAGAAAATAATTGTTCTTGGAACAATGTCAGCTTCTGGATTTGCTTTTATTTCATTGTAAAGAGTGATTATGTGAAGTACATTGAGAAGTTGTCTCTTGTATTCGTGGATTCTCTTTACTTGAATATCAAACATAGAATTTTCGTTAACTTTGATACCAGTTGTTTTTAAAATATATTTTGCAAGGCGTTTCTTGTTGTTTTTCTTGATTTCAGCCCATTTTTTGACAAACTCTTTGTCTTTCTTGAATTCCAAAATCTTTTTAAGTTCGTCTAAATTTGTTACCCAATCTTCACCGATTTTGTCTGTGATAAGTTCTGACAATTCTGGATTACTCATCAATAACCATCTACGAGGAGTTATACCATTTGTCTTATTTATAAATTTGTCAGGTTCGATTTCAGCAAAATCTCTGAAAAGGCTTTCTTTTAAAATCTTTGAGTGAAGAGCAGCAACACCATTTACTTTGTGACTACCGACTACAGCGAGGTTTGCCATTCTTACTGATTTTTCTCCACCTTCTTCGATCAATGACATCTTGCGAAGTTTTTCGTTATTGCCAGGATAAAGTCTTGAAATTTCATCAAGAAATCTTCTATTTATTTCATAAATTATCTGTAAATGACGTGGTAAAAGAGTACCGAGCATTGATACAGGCCATTTTTCCATTGCTTCTGGCATAACAGTATGGTTTGTATATGCAAATGTATTCTTTGTAATATCCCATGCTTTATCCCAACCATAGCCATATTTATCTATTAATAGACGCATAAGCTCTGGAATTGCAAGTGCTGGGTGTGTATCGTTCAACTGAATTGCAGCTTTCTCACTTAAATTATCAAGATTTGGATTTACTGCAAGATGTCTTGCAATGATGTCTTGAATTGTTGCAGATACGAAGAAATATTCTTGTGTTAAACGAAGCAATTTGCCTCTATATGAATTGTCATTTGGATACAAAACCTTTGAAATTGTCTCTGCAAGACCTTGTTGTTCAACAGCTTTTAAGTAGAAACCCTCGTTGAATGCTTCGAGGTCAAATTCGTGTTTTGCTTTTGCTGTCCACAATCTCAAATTGTTAGCTACATCATTTTTGTAACCTGGAATGAGCATATCGTGTGGGACTGCGACGACTTCCTGTCTGTCAACCCATTCATAATAAATTCTGCCATCTCCATCCATATATTCATTTACTTTTCCGTTGATACCGATATCATAGGAAATTGCTGGCTTGCTTATTTCCCAAAGGTTGTCATATTTTAGCCATTCATCAGGAGATTCAACTTGATAACCATTTTTGATTTTTTGGGTGAAAATACCGTACTCATATCTGAGACCATAACCAAAACAAGGGATTCCAAGTGTTGCCATTGAATCCATAAAACAAGCAGCAAGACGACCTAAACCACCATTTCCAAGACCTGCATCAGATTCATTTTCCAAAAGTGTATCCATATCAATACCTAAATCGTCAAATACTTCTTTGACCATTTGATAAATGCCGAGGTTTATCATAGAATTTCCCATAGCTCTACCCATTAGGTATTCCATTGACATGTAATATACACGCTTGACATTGTTTTTATATGTGATGTAGTTTACATCATTTCCATTTTCAACAAGGTAATCTCTGACAGATAAGGCAGAAGATGAATAAAAATCTCTTTTGCGAGCTATTCTCTCATGGATTGCTAAACTGTATTCGAGATGTTCTGCCATTGTTTTAAAGAAAGTGTTTTTATCTCTTTTTCTTCTTTCTTCTACTTTTTCCCATAGCTTATCTACGGGTTTCTTTGATTTCGTCATATTTCCTCCGAAGATATTTTCAGTTTACAAACAACTTATTTTTCTCGTTTCAATCTTTCAATAAAATAATCTCTTGTTTTTATTATACCTTCATCAAGTGGGATTATTGGTTCCCAATCGAGTTTTTCTTTTGCTAAACTAATGTCAGGTTTTCTTTTTCGTGGATCGTCATTTGGTAATGGCTTATATATTATTTCAGATTTTGAATTGCAAACTTTTATAACTTTTTCTGCAAGTTCTTTGATTGTGAATTCACCTGGATTTCCTAAATTTACAGGACCTACAAAATCATCTTGTTCCATCATTTTTATCATACCATTTACAAGGTCTGACACATATTGGAAACTACGAGTTTGTGAACCATCTCCATAAATAGTTATTGGATCGCCTTTTATTGCTTGAACAAGGAAATTAGAAATAACCCTGCCGTCATTTAATGCCATATTTGGTCCATAGGTATTGAATATTCTTATAACCCTGATTTCTGCTTCATGTTGCCTATCAAATTCCATACATAGGCATTCTGCAAGTCTTTTGCCTTCATCATAACAGGCTCTGATTCCTATAGGATTTACATTCCCCCAATAACTCTCTTTTTGTGGGTGAACCGAAGGATCGCCATATACTTCTGAAGTAGAGGCTTGTAGAAAACGAGCCTTTGTCTTTTTTGCTAAATTTAACATATTCCAAACGCCTAATGTAGATGTTTTTATCGTCTGTATAGGCTGATTTTGATAATGGACAGGTGAAGCAGGACATGCTAAATTATATATCTGTTCCGCATTTATTATAATTCCGTCCGTGATATCATGTTTTATGAATTCAAAATTTGAATTCTGCAACAAATCTGCAATATTTTCTTTTGAACCAGTATATAGGTTATCTATACATATAACTTCATAACCCTTTTCAAGTAAAGTTCTGCATAAGTGTGAACCTATAAAACCAGCTCCTCCAGTTACAATAACTCTGGTCATAATACTTAGATTAGCTCCAATTTTTTTTACTTTATAGCTTTTACTGTTTCATAGAAAAATTTAAGATATTTTGTTACTATCTTTTTTACATTTGTTCTTGTTATTATTTCATCAACTCCATTTATTGTATAAACAAAATCTGAAATTGTTACTTCAGGCTCAACTTTGATTCCTGCCAGTTGTGTTACACGAGGACCAGCAAAACAAACAAGAGCATTTTTCTCACCAATATTTATTGTTCCTTGTGTTGCAAAACTTGCCAAAGCTCCACCTGTGCTTGGGTGTGTCATTATTGAAATAAATGGAAGTCCTGCTTCTTTTAAAAGTGAAACAGCCATATTGGTTTTTGCCATTTGAACAAGTGATACTGTTCCTTCCTGCATTCTTGCACCACCAGAAGCACAAATTCCGATTAAAGGCAATTTTCTTGAAATACAGAATTGTACGGCTCTGTAGAATTTTTCACCCATTGCTGAACCCATTGAACCGCCAAAGAAATTGAAGTTGGATATTGCCAAAACAGCTCTGTAATTGTTGATTTTTGCAATTCCAGTTGTGAGTGATTCACCACAACCGCTTTTTGTCTCTGCTGCTTCCAATGCTTCGAGATATGAATCTGTAATATCTTCTTTATTTAAAAGCTCTTTTGCAGTTATTTTGTTGTTAAATTCTGTGAATGTGTGGCTATCACATAAAATATCTGTCCATTCATCAGACATCAATGTCTCGCCTTTTCCACAAATTGGACAGGATTTGTAGTTCTTTTGATATTCATCAAGTGGCACATAGCCGCCACAGCCTCTTCCGTCTTTTTTCTCACAGAGGACATGTGGTTTACTTAGATCCATGTTTTTACTCTCAAAATATGCACGCTCCAGTGAATTTGACAATTCGTCTGCATTTATGATTTTAGCTCTTGATTTTCTGCTGACTTGTGAATTTTCGTCTTTGTGGAAGAAATCAACAACTTGTGCGAAAAATCCCTGTTTTTTATAGACACCATAACTCAAAACTCTTCTTCTTCTTCTCTCAAGAAGTCTGTCAACATCAGTTTTGATAACATCGGAAACTGCTTTAGATATAGCGGATTTTATTGATTTTATGTAACCTTCATAATCTGAAATGTCTTCAGGTTCTTTTACTATTTCATCACAAATGCCATAGTATAGCATATCTTTACTTGTTGGTCTTATGAGGTTCAAAGATTCTTCTATTTTTGTATTGTCTCTGAAGATGATAGAACCACAGCTTTCAGGAGCTATTACATAGTACATTGCATCTTCCATTATAAGTCTTCTATCTGTAACTTGGAGAGCCAATGCACCACCAGAACCGCCTTCACCAAGGACGAGTGAAACTGTAGGGGTCTTTACTGTACAAAATTTGCTTATACAGTCGGATATTGACCACGATTGAAGGTTTTTTGCAGAATCAGAGCTCGGATCGGCACCTGGTGTATCAACAAATGTAACTACTGGCAAATTGTTTGTTTCTGCATATTCGAGAATTTCGATAACATGTCTATAACCAATGGGTTTTACCATTCCAAAATTGACTTTACTTGCATAAGCCAAATCATTTCCCTTTGGTTTTTCCTGCCCAATAAATATTACTTTTTTCTTGTTGATGTAGCCTGTACCACTTATTATTGCATAATCTTTTGCTTTGAAGTAGGCGATGTCTGTGAAAATATTTTTGATGACATCAGAACTTCTGATTCTATTTGGATTTCTTGTTTTTTCTTTGAAAATTTCAGTTACTGTCTTTTTTGATTTCATTTTTTTTATCCATAACTTTCTAAGTATTTTTATATATCAATTCAAAATTGTTATTTTTTTATCCGTTTTTTATCATTTAATAAATTATAAGAATTTCTTTAAAATGCTAATTTTCCCTTTTTTTTAGATTTATAATAGAAAAAAAGATTTAGAATATATTTTATTTAAAAGATAAAAAAGGAAAATGAAAAAATACATAGTAATAAAAGAAAATTCTATTATAAAAGGAATATTTATATTAAGATAAAATAAAAAAGAGTTGAGACATATTTTGTCGAATAGATAAAAAAAATATACATTATTGATGAGCCAATTATGAATACTACAAAAAAAGTAAAAGCCTCTTTGGAGGACAGATATAAATTTTATTATGATATTGGAAGGTTATTTAATTCCAGTTTTAATATCAATTTTCTTCTCGACACAGTTCTTTCAAAAATTGTAAATGAGATGAATGTTGAGGGAGGGGCTTTTTGGCTTTATGACAATGAAAAAGATAAAACAATTTGTAGTAATTGCATAAATCCTTCTGGAATCGTTTTAAGTGGTTTTGAAATAAAAAATGATTTGGGCATAAAAGGTTATTGTATCAGAAATCGAAAACAAATTATGCTTGATGACATCAATAAATTTCAGGATTATGAAGATGATTTTGAGAGAAAAATGAAACTAAATGTCAGAAGCATTGCCTGTGTTCCAATGATTCACAAAAAAACTTTAATTGGAATGATTGAGTTGATAAATGGCAATGATGATCCTCCATTTTCAAATGATGATTTAGAACTCCTCGAATTTATTTCAAATACAACTGCTATAGCTCTTAACAAGGCACATCTTTTTGATGATACATCGGAAAGAGA
Source organism: uncultured bacterium (assembly GCA_902790465.1). GTDB lineage: Bacteria > Vulcanimicrobiota > CADAWZ01 > CADAWZ01 > CADAWZ01 > CADAWZ01. The sequence continues at coordinate 33,025 of CADASF010000018.1, forward strand.
TAGATTAAAAAAAGAACTTGAATTTGCTTCTTTTTTGCAGTCATCTATTCTTCCATTAAAAAAAGTTGAAAATCCTTTTTTTGAACTCCATGCGACACTTGAACAGACAAAGGAAATGGGTGGAGATTTTTATGATTGGCGTGAACTTGAAGAAAATAAATATTTATTTTTGATTGCAGATGTCTCTGGAAAAGGTAGCCCTGCGGCAATTTTTATGGCAATTGCAAGAAGTATAATGTGGACAGTCAGTAACTTTTTTCATGATCCAAAGAAAATTTTGGAAAAAACAAATGAATTTTTACGAAATTCCAATAGAATAGATATGTTTGTTACAACTCTTTTGATAGTTGTTGATACAAAACAAAAAAAATTAAAATATGTTTCTGCAGGTCATAATTCTGGATTTTTGATAAGAAAAAATGGTGATGTTGTCGCATTAAAAACAAAGGGTATGCCACTTGGTGTTGTAGAAAAGTCAACTTATGAGCAGAAAGAAATATCTATAGAAAAAGATGATCTGCTATTTTTATATACAGATGGTTTGACTGAAACAACGAATAAAAATGGCAAAGAATATGGAGAGGCAAAATTAGAGAGAAAAGCAGTAAATCTTCGTCTTAAACCTCTTGCAGAAATATCGGAAAATGTTTTTTCTTCATTAAAAAAATATTCAAATGATCAAGTCTCGGATGACAGATGTCTGATGTTACTTCGTTTTTTAGAACCTGGTCCTAAAAAATCACCTATGGATTCATTTGCATTGAATCTTTCCGATAAAATGGACGATATAACAAAAACTCTTGAATATGTTGAGAGAGTTGCAATAGGTGGCGGATTTAGTGCTGATGATATAAATGATATTTTAATTGCAGTTGAAGAAATTTGTGTAAATGTGATAATGTATGGATTCCCTCAGTCAAAAGCTAACTACACTGTCGATGCTTGGACAGATGACGAAAAAATAACTGTCGTAATAAAAGACAAGGGAATTCCATTTGATCCTACAAGGGTTTTAGAATCTCCAGAAGAATTTAATACAAAAAGAGAAGAAGATGGAGGATATGGTCTTCTTCTTATCAGAGAACTTATGGATGAAATAAATTATAGATATGACGACGAAAAAGGAAATGTATCTACTTTAATAAAAAGAAAGACTGTTAGAAATGAGGATAACATGAGGAAAGATGACTAATATTGATACAGAATCTCTTGTTATGAGCAGAGAACACATGCGATTTTTTTTCAGTATTCTTGACAAGATTGGAATTGCAATATATCTTGTCAATCCTGAAAATTATGAGATTATTGCAGCAAATGCCATTGCTGAAAAGTTTTTAGGAAATGATCCCATAGGGAAAAAGTGTTATCAACTCCTTTTAAAACAGAGAAATTCACCATGTGAAGAGTGTATAAATGAGCAGATTTGCAAAAACAAAAAAGACATAAAAACAATACCATTGGAATTTAAATCAAATGACAGATGGTATAAATCTTTGAGTAAAGTTGTAGATTATGGTGAACAATGGGGTGGGCTTTTAAAATTGGAAATCATAATGGATATAACAGAATCAAAGCTCATGGAAAAAGAAATTAACAGTCTCACTGTTTTTAAAGAAAAAGTTGAGAATCTCCCACATGTTCCAGTTTTTACTTTTGGAAAAAGAGGGAGAATAACGATGATAAATGATGCAGCAAGTCAACTATTGGGTTATGATAAAAATTCTACAGATATTCTCCATATATGGCATATTGTTGAGGAAGAGACAAGAGAGAAAATATATAATTTGATAGAAGAATTTAGTAATTCCGATAGACAGACTATTGAATGCAAAGTTATTGGAAGAAAAAATACTTTTGATGCGTGGCTTGATATTCTTTTACACAGAGATGTAAAAGGTACATTCCTTGAAGCTACAGTTTTTATAATAAAAAAGTAAATGATGTGAAATTTTTAAAATTCCCCAAATTATAGGGGATAAAGCTAAGGAGGCTTTGTATGGCGGCTGAAATTCAACAATCGACCGTTAATCCAGATTATACCACAGTAAAATTGACAAAGAGATTTGATGCAACTATCTCTGATGAGATTGAAGGCATTCTGAAAAATTTGTGTGAAAGTAAAAAATACGATATAATAATAGATTTTAAGGAATCTAATTATTTGAGTAGTATGGGCTTGAGAGTTCTTTTTTCAATTTCAAGAATTTTAAGCGAACAGAATAAGAAGTTAAATATAGTAAATGCTGGTTCAACTGTTTTGAAAGTCATAAAGATAGCTGATTGCTCTTCGCTTTTCAATATATATGAAAATGAAGAGAAAATGGCAGAAGATATAAAATAATAGGAGATAAACTTAAGCTTTTAAAAATATATAGTAAAAAGTGTTAAAATATACTCATATAGATTAAACAGAGGATAAAGAAATTGCTCAATGCCTTCAAAACAGAAATTAATCCAACTGAAGAACAAAAAGAAATAATCAAGAAAACTATAGGCACTTGTAGATTTGTGTATAATTTCTATATTGCTCATAATAAAGAACGCTATAATAATGGAGAAAAATTCTTGCATTATAAAAAATTTAGTGTTTGGCTTAATAATGAATTTATTCCAAATAATCCTGAGTTTAAATGGATTAAAGATGTTTACTCTAAAGCTGTAAAAAAATCACTTGAAAATGCTTGTAATGCTTTCACAAAATTTTTTAAACATCAAAGTGATTTTCCTAAATTTAAGAAAAAAGGAAAATCAGAAGTAAAGATGTACTTTGTGAAAAATAATCCTAAAGATTGCAT
>CADASF010000019.1 GCA_902790465.1 uncultured bacterium
AGACAACGGAAACAGAAAATATATAATGGTACAGATTCCTGAAAAATGCGATGAAAAAAGCGAAGCATACAAAGCAGGGTATAAAAATATTTGTGAAATCGGCAAAGAAAGAATCAGGCGAGCAGGCAAAAAGATAAAAGAAGAGACAAATGCAAATATTGACTATGGATTCAAAGTCTTTAAAGTTGATTCTTCCAATTTTAAAGAAGAAATCAGTGTTCCTGCAGATGAATTTGATTTTAAAAATTTAGAAAACTGTATCGAGAACATAAAAGAAGACAGAACCTCACTTGATTTGGTTTATCAATGTATTTTAAGTTCAAGAAAAGAACTGACATTGCCTATAAAAATAGAAAATATCGAAGGATTCACTGTTTATAATGTGGATAATTTTAGTATTATGTGCTGTTTTGATGAAAATATTTCTGACGAAGTTATGAAATATATGGCAGATAAAGAGCCTGAAGCAGTATATTTTAGAGATAGTTGTTTCAGGGATTCGAGCCATAAATTGAATGTCAAAGAATATTTTAAGGTGATGTCCGAAACTACAAGATTTGAAGATGTATAGGTGCTTGGAAAACTACCCAAATATCCTCTATTTAGAGGAGAAGTCATTGCGAGGGAGCTTCACAAATAGTTAAAAACTCTAACGAGTTTTTAAAACCTTACCCTCACAAGGAGGGAGCGACCGTGGCAATCTCAACCGCTTAATTTAAATTTAGTAATTTATTAAACAGATCAGGTAGAAATTGAATAAATAGAGCCGATCGACTTAATTTTTAAGTAAATAATAATTTACAGGCTTAGATTGCCACGGCTACGCCTCGCAATGACAAAGTGGCAGTATACAGGCATATATTGGATATGCACTAAATATTGTTTGCCGACAAATTTTAGAAAAGAATGATCCAAATTATAACATAATATTAGAAGAAGAATTAAGCGAAGAGATTTAAACTTTCAATCCTCTTTCAGTCGAAAGGGGATTTTTTGTTTTTAGAAATATTGTATAAGCCGTGAAAATATGTTAAAATAAATATGGGGCTGTGAAAAAAATATTTTTAGAGAAAAAAATAGAGAGGAATAAAATATGTCAATATCTACAATAAGTATTCGTGTTGATTCTGAATTAAAGAAAAAAGCAGAAAGTTTATTTAAAGATTTAGGGCTTAATATGACTTCAGCAATAAAGTTATTTCTTAACAGTGCTGTGGAAAATCAAGAAATTCCTTTAATCCCAAATGAAGAAACAAGGCTTGCTCTTGCCGAATCTGAAGAAATGAGAAATAATCCTGAAAAATATAGAAGATATAAATCTTTTGATGAGATGATAGAGGATATTTTATAATGCTTGACATAGTAGCTTCTAATTTATTTAAAAAAGATATTAAATTGGCAAAAAAGAGAGGATTTGATATATCTCTTTTACGTGAAGTTGTTACGACTTTAGCACAGAAAAAGCAACTTGATGAAAAATATAGAGATCACGCTTTACAGGGAAAATATAAGGGTTTTCGTGAATGTCATGTTGAGCCAGATTGGCTTCTTGTTTATCAAATAAGAAAAAAGGAAATAGAATTGTATCTTTTTAGAACTGGAACCCATAGCGATTTATTTTAGACAGAAAATGACAGGGGATTGAACTCATGGATATTATCGACAACGACGAATTAACTCTTGCAGATGATCTTAAAACAACCATAAAAAAAGAAAGCGACATCAACATAATAGCTGATTCCTTTTCTATTTTTGCGTTCAAAGAACTTTACAGACAGCTAAAAAATATTGAAAGATTCCGCTTTATTTTCACTTCCCCAACATTTACAAATCAACAAAAGAAAGAACAACGAGAATTTTATATCCCCCAACAAAACAGAGAAAAAAATCTCTATGGAACAGAATTAGAAGTAAAACTCAGAAATGAGCTAACTCAAAATTCAATTTCGAGGGATTGTGTAAAATGGATCGAAGAAAAAGCCGAGTTTAAATCAAACAACAATTTTAATAGAAAAATTAATGGCTTTATTACTGTTAAAAATACAAACAATGACATTACTTCATATTCCCCCATAAATGATTTTACCGCTTCTGAGATTTTAGGTGAAACAGAAAATAATTTAATCAACAAAATAGGTACTGTAAACTCAAAATATTACATCAGGCATTTTAATAATTATTGGAATGATGACGAATTTTTAAGTGTAACAGACAAAATAATCGAGAGCATAAAAACAATTTATGCAGAAAATTCGCCTGAACTTATTTATCTTTTGACATTGTTTAACATATTTAGAGAATATTTAGAGACAGTTTCAGAAGATTTCATGCCGAATGAAGCAAATGGCTTTAAAGACAGTGTAATTTATAATATGCTGTACGATTTCCAGAAAGACGCTGTTACATCAATTATCAACAAATTAGAAAGATACAATGGCTGTATTTTGGCAGATAGTGTCGGCTTAGGAAAAACATTTACAGCACTTGCAGTTATAAAATATTACGAGAACAAAAATAAATCTGTTTTGGTTCTATGTCCTAAAAAGTTGTCTGAAAACTGGAACACTTACAGGGAAAATTACAAGACAAATATTTTGTTAAAAGACCGCCTTAATTATGATGTTCTTTTTCATACTGATCTATCGAGAACAAAGGGAGAATCTAATGGAAAAGATTTAGAGAGAATAAATTGGAATAATTATGACTTAATAGTTATTGATGAATCACATAATTTTAGAAATGGCGAAGATGTAAATAAAGTCAATAGATATTCCCAACTTTTAAATAAAGTCATAAAATCAGGTGTTAGAACTAAAATTTTAATGTTATCTGCAACGCCTGTAAACAATACATTTGACGATCTCAAAAATCAATTTTATCTGATAGCAGAAGGTGATTTTAATTCACTTGAAAACAAACTCGACATATCAAAACCGATAGACAAAATTTTTAACAGTGTAAACAAAGAATTTAACAAGCTAAAAAATGGAAATGTCAAAATAAATGATGTCAAAAACAGAATCGAAACAGATTTTTTTAAATTGCTTGAAAATTTGACACTTGGAAGGTCTCGTTCACACATACAAAAATATTACAATTTTGGGGATATCGGAAGATTTCCAAACAAGCTAAAGCCTATTTCTATTGCTCCAAAATTGACAGACATAGAAAACATAACATACACAGATATTTATGAAAAATTAAATTCCCTTTCTCTTGCTATCTATTTGTCCGCAACTTATATTTTGGACAGTAAAAAAGAAAAATATGCAAATAAATATAAAAGTTCTCTAAGCATAGAAGGACGACAAAAAGGCATTGAATTTTTGATAAGAAAAAATTTGATGAAGCGTTTGGAGAGTTCCATTTTCTCTTTTGTTACAACACTAAAAAAAATAAAAGAAAAAATAGAAAAAGAAATCAAATATATTGAACAGTACAGCCAAAAAGACAGAATTTTAGAAGATGATTTGAGTGATGAAAATTTTGATGATGAAGAAATTGATTATATAGAAGATCAAAATTTCAAGATTTCACTTCAAGATATGGATTATATAAGTTGGCTTGAAGATTTAAGAGAGGATTTTGTACAATTTGAAGACATTATTTCAACTGTAGAAAAAATAACATCAAGTACAGACAAAAAATTACAAGAACTTTTAAATTTAATTTCGGATAAGATAGAAAATCCTATAAATGGCAATAACAAAAAAATAATAGTATTCACAGCTTTTGCAGATACTGCTGAATATTTATATAAAAATTTAAGTGAAAAAATAAAAGCTAAATATAATATCGAGTCCGCACTTATCACAGGAAGAGGAACAAGGACGACATTAAAAGGGATTTCCAACAGATACAACGATATTTTGACAAATTTTTCTCCAATATCTAAGAACAGAGAAATTACAGGAAATAAAGAAATTGATTTGCTCATTGCCACAGACTGTATTTCAGAAGGTCAAAATTTACAGGATTGTGATTTTTTGATAAATTATGACATACACTGGAATCCAGTCAAAATTATTCAAAGGTTTGGAAGAATTGACAGAATCGGAAGTAAAAACAAAAATATTCAGCTTGTCAATTTTTGGCCTGATATAGAACTTGATGAGTATTTGAATTTGACTCAAAGAGTAAAAAATAAGATGAAGCAAGTCATAATTTCAGGCAGTGGTGAAAAAAATATAATTGAAGATGATAATTATGAGCTTGAGTACAGAAATGAGCAGTTGAAAAAACTCAAAAATGAAGTATTGGAATTTGAAGATGTTTCAGGAAAAATTTCAATAACTGATTTGGGGTTGAATGAGTTCAAGACAGATTTGTTAAATTACAGAAAAGCAAATGATGAACTTTCAAAAAAGCCGTTGGGATTACATGCCATAGTATCGAGAGATAGCGAAACAGAAGAAGGCGTTATTTTTTTGCTTAGAGAACTTGGAGAAAATAACAAGACAAATAATCCGTTATTCCCATTTTATCTTACATATATTGGCAAAAGTGGAAACATAATTTTTGATTATCAACAACCTAAGGAGATCTTGGAGTTGATGAGAAAATTATGTTATGGCAAAAAAAATCCCGATCTGCAACTTTGTAAAATTTTCAATGAAAAAACAGATGATGGGCGGAATATGTCGGAGTATTCAAGACTTCTAAACAAAATGATAAATTCTATCACAAAGACGAAAAAAGAAGATGAGCAGATGAAAATTTTCACAGATGAAGTAATGGAAAATATAATTGCTTATAATGTAAATGATTTTGAATTAATGCACTTTTTGGTGATTGAAAAAGCATGAAGATTACAGAATTTGTACCAGAACAAAAAAATTATACTAAAAAAATAAAAGAAATTTTTGATGAAAATTTCAAAGAAAAAATCTATTTATTAAAAAGGATTCAAGACGAGGATAATCATAAAGTTTTATTAAACATATTTGAAATTGTTTCTGATTCTTTAGAAGTCAATGAGTCTCTTTTGAAATTTATTGACAAAAAAACACCTGTACATAATTTATTTGTCTTTAGAACTAACGAAAAAGAAGAATTTCAATATAAAATCTTGCTTGCATACAAAGAAATTTACAAAGATGATGACAATAAAAGTCTTGTAAAAAACATTGGCAAATATTTCAGCACAAATTGGATTTCTAAAGAAAGATATATTGAATATACAACTGACATTTGCATGGAAAATATATTTGAAGAGCTTTTTTTCAAAATTTCAAAGTACAAAAAAATTGAAGGTGAATCTCTGAAAAGTATTATTGAAATTAACGATAGAATAATATCTCTAAAAAGTGAAATTAAAAAATTAAATGTAAAATTAGGAAATGAAAAACAAGTAAACAAACGATCAGAAATACATCACAAAATTCAAGTCTATAAGCAGAAATTGGACGAAATAGAGAGAATACATTAAAGAAAGGGGGGAATTTGTGCTATGGTTTTAACTTGTATGTCAGATTTGTCAACTTTATCTGATGAAGTTCTAGCTACAAAGGCGAGCAGGTCTGACATGGAGTCTTTTGAAGAATTGATGAAAAGATATGAAAAACCTGTTTTGGGAATTGCTTTAAAAATCACTGGAAATAAAGAAAATGCCGAAGAGGTTTTGCAGGATACTTTTATAAGTGTATATAAAAATTTGCCAAATTTTAGAAATGATTCTTCTTTTAAAACTTGGCTTTATAAAATAGCAACAAATGCTTCTTTGGGAAATGTAAGGAAAAATAAAAAAAATACAGATAATATTTCTGAAGAAATTGTTGATGATGATTTATCTGTAAGTCCAATAACTGAATGGCCAGAAACTCCTGAGAGTATTTATGAGAAAAAGGAATTTTCTTCATTTATAAAAGAAGCTATAGATAAATTGCCCGAAAAATATAAAACTGTTTTTATTTTAAAAGATATTGAAGAATTTACAAATCAAGAAATTGCGGATATTTTGGGAATATCTCTTCCTGCCGTGAAGTCAAGATTGTTAAGAGCGAGGCTAAAAGTAAGAGAATTATTGGCTTCTTATGGAAAGGAGGCATTAGCATGAGCGATTTTTTATGTAATGAACAAAAAGAACAGATAAGTTTATTTGTATATGGTCAACATATTGAAAAAAAATGCGAATGTACTGATCCAAATTCTGAAAAATGCAATAAATGTGATGATGTAGTAAATAGTTATTATAATGCTGTTGGAATATTTAAAAAATATGTTAAATATGAAGAGCCTAAAAATGAAGAGATAACGCAGATAAGAAATAAAATTATGGATAAAATAAAAAATATGTGAGTGTTATATAGTGGCTGGGAAAAATTAAATAGAATAGATGTCATTGCCTCTAAATAGTGGTTATTTTGTGGTTTAATTTATAAATATTCATTTCTTTCGTATAATGGAAAGAGGACGAGAAAGGACAAAAAAATGATTTTTATTGGTGAAAAAATAAATGGAATGTTTTCCACAATAAGAAAAGCAATAGAAGAAAGAAATTCAGAAATTATAATAAAAGAAGCAGAAAAACAGCTTGAAGCTGGAGCAGATTATCTCGATGTCAATGTTGGCACAGCAAAAGACAAAATAGAAGCTATGAAATGGCTTGTGAATACAATTCAACAAATACCTAATGTAAAACTTTGTATAGATTCTCCAAACGCAGAAGTTCTCGAAGAAGGAATAAAACTTTGCAAAAATAGACCTTTTTTAAATTCTGTAAGTGCAGAACAATCAAAAATTGAAAGAATAATGCCTATTGCTCAAAAATACAATACAAAATTGATAGCATTAGCAATAAGTGAAAATGGAGTTCCTGCTGACAGTGATGAAATAATTGCAAATTCTGCAATCATAATGGAAGCAACTGCAGAATATGGCATAAAAAATGAAGATTTATATATCGATCCTGTTGTGTTACCTGTAAATGTTTCGCAAGACAATCCACGAAAAGTTTTAACTGCTATATCTGCAATAAAAGAACTCGATATTCCAGCTCCAAGAACAATAGTTGGCTTGTCAAATATTTCACAAAAATGTTCTGATAGAAAAATTATAAACAGAACTTTTCTTGCAATGGCAAAATATGCTGGATTGGATGCTGCCATTGTAGATGCTTGTGATGAAGAATTAATGAAAACAAATCTTACATCAGAGATTTTGCTAAATCAGACTATTTACTGCGATTCTTTTTTAAAGAAGTGAGACTTAAAATATTTTGTTTATGAAACTGATGTTCTTGTTCGCCCAGCTCTGTGGATAAATCTTCAATATTTTAATCATTAATGATTCTACCCAAACAGCATCTATTTAGAGGCTATTTTGGTGTATTTCAAAATATTAATCAACTAACACAACGCCCTAATATTAGAAGAAGAATTAAGCGAAGAGATGTAAATTTTCAATCCTCATTCATTCGAAAGGGGATTTTTTTATTTTTAGAAAGATATTTTATAAAAAAATAGAAGTTATTTTTTGTTAGTTTTTTTGCAATAACAAAATTGCTATAACAACGACATTTTTTCTACGACAACAGACTGACGACGAAAGACGACGAAAAAGAGAAGAAGATAAAAGAGACAAAGGAGAAAAAAACATGATTTCTGAGAGAGCAATGAAGATGGGGGAGAGTATAACACTTTCCATAACATCAACTGCAAAAAAGATGAAAAAAAATGGTGAAGATGTTGTAATCATGGCCTCTGGTGAGCCAGATTTTGATACCCCCGAGCATATAAAAAATGCTGGTATCGAAGCCATAAAAAGTGGTTTTACAAAATATACAGCAGCTTCTGGAATTGATGAATTAAAGCAAGCTATAATTGAAAAATACAAAAGAGATTCAAATCTTGTTTATGAACCAAGTCAAGTCATAGTTACAGTTGGCGGAAAACAGGCTCTTTTCAATGTATTTTTTTCAATTTTAAATGACGGTGATGAAGTAATTGTTTTTCGTCCTTACTGGGTAAGTTATTTAGAACAGATTGGACTTGCTGGTGGAGTTCCTGTACTTGCTGAATTGTCAGATTGTGTAAAAGACCCTGAACTCATAAAAAAATATATAACTCCAAAGACAAAGGCAATTTTGTTTAATTTCCCATCAAATCCTTCTGGATATGTAATTCCTGAAGATATTTTGAAAAAATTTACAGAGATTGCAATTTCAAATGATATTTATATTGTATCTGATGAAGTTTATGAGAAGTTTATATATGATGGATTAACTTTTAAGTCTCCAGCTTCTTTTTCTGAAAAATCAAAGGAAAAGACAATAATAATAAATGCACTTTCAAAGACATATTCAATGACAGGTTGGAGAGTTGGTTATGCTCTTGGTCCCAAAGATGTTATAAAAGCAATGGGAGCAATTCAGGGACATCAGACATCAAATGTCTGTTCTATTGCACAGAAGGCAGGAGTTGTTGCTCTTACAGCTTCACAGGATTGTGTAAAAAATATGGTTGATGAATTTGCAAAGAGAAGAGCTTACATGTTTGAGAGATTGTCAGCTATTGATAAAATCAAGATAGAAAAGCCAATGGGAGCTTTTTATATGTTCCCAGATGTCTCTGCTTTTTATGGAGATAAAATAAAAAATTCTGCTGAATTTTGCACTCGTCTTTTGAATGAAGAAAAAGTTGCAATTATACCTGGAAGTGGATTTGGTGAGGATAAGCATGTAAGATTGACATATTCAGCTTCTATGGAAGACATAAAGAAGGGCATGGATAGATTGGAACATTTCTGTAACAATCTATAGTTTTTGAATAAAAAAAGGGGCTGTAATTTTTAAAATACAGCCCCTTTTTTTGTTATTAAAAATTAAAATCTTCACTTGATACTTTCCAAGAGTCATCTTCTTTTTTAAAATTTATAACTCCAGTAAAGTTGCAATTAGCCCCTTTGTGCTTTGGATTTCTTGCCTTCCCTTTTATTTCCATTGTTGCTGTTGAATAGTCAAATTTTTCTACGCCTGTTGTATATTCTATTGGACTTGTATAATTCATCAAAAATATCATTGCTTTAGGATCTTTTTGTTTTTTTATTTCGTCAATAATATTTGATGTTACATATTTGGAGACTTCTTCTATTTTTAGAGTTTTTACGGCTGACAATTTTTTTGCATATATTTCTTTTAAACTTGCTTCTTGAGAAAATGCTGTTTGAAAGAGGCAAGATAAAAATATGAATGTAAATATTAAAATTTTAGTCTTAATTTTTGATCAACTCCATTTTATTTATTTTTTATATTAATAATTTATTATAAAAATAAAAAATCCCCTTGATTTTTCAAGAGGATTTTCTATTTTATTTATTATGATATTTTATTTGAGTTCGCCCCAAGTAATTTGGAATCCATCCCATGTTACATAAGCATTACCATATTCAGAAAGTCTGAGTTGGTTGAGAGATACTCTTGCCTGTTCGTGAATAGGTCTCATTTGGAAGTTATTAACAGCTTTTCCATAATAATATGAAACAGTTGTTGATTTGAGGCTTAAGTCTGACATTATAGCAGTTGATCCATTTTTAGACATTGTCAAATATTGATATAATCTGTCATTTTGATTGACCTGTACTCTCTTTTTATTTATATCAATTACATAAGTCTTAGGATTTGCATAAGTTGTGAATTCTCCCTCTTTTCTTTCAAGGGCTTTTTCAGAAACTGTGTATATTATTTTATCTTTTCCAGCTGAGAAGTGAATAAAATAAGGAGCTTCGTCAAGAATTGTTGTTTTGCCTCTATCATAGTAACAGAGAACTTTATTTCCCTCTTTAAATTTATATTTTTCAGCAATTTTTGGATCATTGCTCTTTTTCATTTTTCCTACCCAAAAACATTTGCCAGCATCTACCCATTCGACATAGTCAGCATTGTTACCAATTACATTTTCAAATTTTGTAGTATCAAATGTTTTTTGGAAAATACTATATCCAGTTTTTGTAGGGTCAACATAAGCAATAGCTTTACAGATGATTTGATCTTTTTTATCATAAAAATATCCACTTGCACCAATTTTTCCATCTGGATAAGTTTGTATGACTCCAGTATCACATCTGAAACCTTCTTGACCTTTTTTATGCTCGAAAAGAACAGTAGCTTTTTTGGTAGGTATGTCAACTTTTATAAATTTAGATCCTCTTTCTGCAGTTATAAGACATGTTTTTCCATCATGGGTAAGAGCTGCATTTTGAAGAGCTGTGCAGGGAAGAAGAACTTCACTAATTTTGACTGAATCACGGGTTTTGCCTGAAAAGTCAAAAACCCAAAGTTTATAGACAGTGCCTTTTTGTTTCATTTTAGTATCTGAAACTTTTTCGTATGCTGTTACAATATTTCCATTTTGTGATATGTTCATAATACCAAATCTCAAAATAGAAATTTTCAGTGCTTTTAATTTTGGTTGCGTTATTCTGATAGTTGTAGCATTTGCAGTTGTCAAACCAAAAACAAATACAGCAAGTAGCACAAGAACAGTTAATCTGACAAATTTCATCAAACAGATCCTCCTGAAAAAAATTAATAATTGCCTTCAAAATTTATGCAAATACAATTCGCTTTTAAAAGAAAGATTCTATAAAATCAAATAAATTCGCTTTTAAAAGAAAAATTCTATAAAATCGAATATAATTCGCTTTTAAAAGAAAAATTCTATAAAATCGAATATAATTCGCTTTTAAAAGAAAAATTCTATAAAATAAACCCTTTTCCTTTACTTAATAATATTTTTTTAGAAGGACTTCAAAACATTTTTATTAAATTAATAGTGAATATATCTAAATTATAATATTTACAGATTGAAAAAGTTTTATATATACACTAAAATGGGAGGTAAGCAGTATTGAAAGAGAAATTAGAAGAAGCTGTAAATACTCTCAGAGTTGATTATATGGATATCCGAATTGAGGATAGACATGAGACGAGAATTCAATATCTTGGTAAAAAGTTAGAACAACTCGGAGAAACTGACAGCTTTGGTGGAACTGTCCGAGTCAGAGATAAAGGAAGATGGGGAATTGTCTCATTTACCGATATGGATGATTTTGATAAAAGTATTTTTCTTGCAGCAAGAGAAGCTAAGACTGGAAAATCTGAAGATTACAAATTAGCTGAATCTCCTGCAGTTGAAGACTATGTAAAAAAGAGCATTTCTGCAGATTCTGATCCTATCAATATAAATATCGACGAAAAAGAAAAACTTGTAAGAGATTACAATGATATGATTTTGTCCTCTGATAGAATCAATAATTCATCAGTTTTTTATAAAGATGTCGATGTAAAGAAATATTTTGTAAGTTCTGAGGGAACTTATGTTGAGCAGGACAGAACAGAATGTGGAATGTCTATTCAGGCCATTGCAAAAGACGGAACAAATGTTCAAAAATATGCAGATTCACTCGGTGGAATAGATGGTTTTGGAGTTGTAAAAAATCTCGATGACAAGATAAAAGAGATTTCCGAAAAAGCAGCTTCACTACTCGATGCAAAACCTGCAAAAGGTGGTCATTTTGACTGTCTAATAGACCAGAGAATGGCAGGAACATTTATCCATGAAGCATTTGGACACATGAGTGAATCAGACCATATCTGTGGCAATGATAAATTACAGAAAGAAATGATCCTAGGCAGAAAAATTGGAGCTGAAGCTCTTACAGCCATTGATGATGGAACCATGGAGCATGGAATGGGAACAAATAAATATGATGATGAAGGTGTACTCTGTCAGAAAAATTATTTGATAACAGATGGTAAAATTTCAGGTCGTCTCCATTCCAAAGACACAGCAGGCAAAATGGGTGAAAAAGTTTCAGGAAATGCTCGTGCAATTGACTTCAAATTTGAACCAATAGTCAGAATGACAAATACCTATATAGAACCTCGTGATTGGACATTTGAGGAAATGCTAGCAGGTATAGAAAATGGCTATTATGTAAAAGGTTCTCAAGGTGGAATGACAAATCTCGATGTATTTACATTCAGTGCTGGTGAGGCATACAAAGTTGAGAATGGAAAACTTGGTGAGAAAGTCAGAGATCTTACATTGACTGGAAATATTTTTGATACAATGAATCGTATTGACGCTATTGGAAATGATTTGATCATGTACAACAGTGGCGGAAGTGGCGGTTGTGGAAAAGCAGGTCAAGCTCCTTTGCCAATCGGAAGAGGAGGCCCACATTTAGTTATAAGAGATGTTATTGTGGGAGGTCGTTAATATGGAAAAAGAAATTATTCAAAAAGCGATAAAACAATATGGCTGTGATGATGCAGAGTTATTTGTTGTAAAGATTGAAAAATATCCTGTTTCATTTGAAGCAAGCAAATTGAAATCTGTAAAATCAAGATTGTTGAGAGGTTATAGCCTCCGTACAATAAAAAATGGCAGACTTGGTTTTTCATCTTGTACTTCTCTAAAAGACAATGGCGATAAGCTCATTGAATCGGCAATTTCTGCTGGTGAATTTGGACCAGTCGCAGAGTTTTCATTTTGGAAAGGTCAAAGATTCCCACAACCTGATGTATTTTTCCCAGAGACAGTAAGTTTTGAAATAGAAGAAGCAGAACTCATGGGAAGAAGAATTGTAAGAAGACTTAATGAAATGCTCCCTGAAGCATATATTGATGTATCTGTTTCAAAGAGTTTCCAAGAAGTCTCTCACTATACATCAGAGACAGAAAAGACATATTATAAGAGTTTATTCTCACTTGGAGCAACATCTCTTACTGTTCGCTCAGGAGAACTTTTATATATAAATGAAGGAAAAGACAGTTGTACAATTCCTGAAGACCCAATGGCAATAATTGGAAATATCATTTGGAAAGAAAAAATGTCTCAAAATTCTGTTGAATGTCCTTCTAAACCTATGCAGGTTATATTCACACCAAAGACAATGCCTATTCTTATGAAGGGATTCACAACAGGTCTTGCAGGTAGAAATGTCGCTTCTAAATCATCTCCACTTTCAGACAGAATTGGTGAGAAGATTCTTGATTCAAGAGTTTCTATCTATGATGATGGTATAATGTCAGCAGGTCCTGCTTCTGCTCCATTTGATGATGAAGGTGTTCCAAAACAGAGATTCCCACTTTTTGCAAAAGGAGTTTTGAAAAATTACTTCTTAGACCTTGCTTCTGCAGCAGCTCTCAAAACTGAACCAACAGGTTCTGCTGAAAGAAGATTTTTGGCAGCTCCTATTGCTGAACCTTCAAATTTGGTCATGGAACCAGGAAATACGGAATATGAGGACATGATCGAAAATATGGAAGATGGCTTGGTAATCGATCAAGTAATCGGTGGAGGACAGAGCAATCTTTTAAACGGCGAATTTTCAATGAATGTTGAACTCGGTTTTAGAGTTAAAAAAGGCAAAATCGTTGGAAGAGTTAGAAATACCATGGTTGCAGGAAATGTCTATGAACTTTTCTCAGACAAAATAGAAGCTATTGGAAATAAATGCGAATCAGACGGAAGTGTATTTACACCTTATGTTTTGTTTAAAGATGTAAGTATTTCTGGAAGAGAGTAAATATTATAAAAAGGTAAAAATCCGCTTTTTTTATTTCAAAATAAAGAAGGCGGATTTTTCATTTTTGTCTTTATTTATGACGAAATTGCAAGGTTTTATTATCTTGTTTTTGCTGAAAGTAATGTTATAATTGTTATTATTAACTTGGTGATTAAATATTTGATATAAATTATTGAGGGAGGAGACAATTGGCAAAAGAATACTCACCATTAAAGCTAATTAAAAATAAAGTATATCCTTCTTATCAGCTGAGTGGTACTATTGAAGGAAACAAAATTACAACAGAAGAAGCATTTAAAATCTGCATTCTGGAAACAATGTACTGGATACGGCAGAAATTTGAAAACAT
The DNA here is from genome assembly GCA_902790465.1 of uncultured bacterium. Lineage (GTDB taxonomy): Bacteria > Vulcanimicrobiota > CADAWZ01 > CADAWZ01 > CADAWZ01 > CADAWZ01. The sequence goes on from CADASF010000019.1 coordinate 13,880, forward strand.
AGAAATTCCTGAAGAACTAAAATCTGTTTTACCTCCACAGTATAAAGATTTTAGTCTAGAGAATATTCATTCTTTTTATCTAGATAGAGGCTATATTATAGAAGTAGTTTATCTAGATTCTGAAAAAAGCTGGAATTTTCAACTTGTCGAACCTGACCTTGGTGCTGGAGAAAACAAGCCTGTCGCAGGCAGAGTTTTTAGGACGGATATTTCATTTAGAATTTTAAATAATGCTATTTTGTTTGCGTTTTCTACTATAGTTTCTGAACCAGAGAACTGCACAGAAACTGTTATCTCCTTACGTAATGGCGTAATTAAGCTCCTTGTAAGAAATTCTTTGTTGGATTTGTCACATGTTTCAATACCCATCAAAGAAGAATATTTTTCTTTAGATTCAGAAACTAGGCTGAAATTTATATCACAGAGTATAGAAAACAAAGCAAGAACACTTCCATTGATTGTATTTGCAGAATATAAGAAAACAAAAGACAATCCAAAGACACAGAATATTGAAAACAAAGCAAAAAAGCGATTAAGTTTTGTATTAGCAGACAATAAAACAAAAGAAAAAACACCGTTAAATCAACAAAAAGAATTCGATTACTTAGGAGATATTTTTCAGAAAAAAAATATCTCTTTGGCTTCAGAACCTATCAAGACAGGATATTTATATGATTTAAACAACATTGCAAAGTCTTCAAAATCTATCAAGGCAGAAGATTTATATGATTTAAACGACATTGCAAAGGCTTCAGAATCTATCAAGGCAGAATATTTATATGATTTAAACGATATTGCAAAAGATTTTATGGGATATGCAATTATATATGGTCTTCCCTATGATAAAATAAAAGATTTTGTAAAAATTACCAAAGTTGAAATAAAACCAGGACAAGCCATTTTTTTTGAACCTCAAATGTATGGAGATAAGACTATATATGATTGTTTTAAACAAAAAGAACAAGTACTCAACAGATTGCAGAAAATGAAAAAATATTATCGGTTGAAGAAAGATGCAATTTTTGATGAGAATATTTATTTTGTTCAGAAAGCAAAAATTTTAAATTTAGAAGAACTGCTTTCACGGTGTGATACATTAAATGAAAAAGCTGTTTTATATTCTAATATTCAAAAAGAACTCAAAAATCTAGAAAATGAGAATAAAGAGTTACAACAATATAAGACCAAAATCTCTATATTAGAAAATAAACTTGACGATGCAAAGCATAGCATTAAAAAATTAAATAAAAAGCTGGAAAGAGCTGAAGAACAACATAAACTTGAAATATCAAAACTCAACAAAACAAATGACCAACTCCAGATTCAGGTAGATTATTATAAGTCATTAAAAAATCGTCCTACAACCCCTCAAGAGATTCCTAAATGGGTAAAGGACAATTTTTCCCAAACAATGGAACTGCATAAAAGAGCTATTGATTTACTGGAAAAATTGCCATCTCATGAAGTAGATATGAAAAGAATGTGTGATTCTTTAGAATATCTTGCCAGAGAATACTATTTATTTTATTATGCAAAAAAAATTACCGAAGACAAAGCTTTTTCAGATGCAAATTTAAAATATAACCAAAAATTCAATGTTACTTTTTCTGGCAATATGAGTATCAAGGTACTCCCTAATGATTATAAAATTAGATTTGATAAACGGGATGGAAATGGAATCAAGGAATATCCTTTAAATATGCATTTAAAAACTGGTGTTGATTCACAGTTTTTGATCAGAATCTATTTTCACTATGATGAATATAATAAAAAAATTATTGTTGGAAGTCTTCCAAAACATCTGCCCACTTACACACAGAAAACATAAATAGACAGATGTGTTGACATACTTCCCATAAATTTAGGGGCATTACGGTGCATTTCGGTAACTTTTTTCTGAAAGGAACAATTAAATGATATTTTTTTCTAAGGGTATTACCCACAGTGGGGCATTTCATGCAGATGATGTCTTTGCAACAGCATTATTGAAAATAATAGAACCTTCTTTTACTGTGAAACGGGTTTTATCCGTTCCCGATAATGTAAAAGACTGTATTGTCTATGATATTGGCGGTGGTCCTTACGATCACCATGATAAGAACATTCGCTATCATGAAAATGGCAAAAGATATGCTTCTTTTGGACTACTATGGCGAGAATATGGAGAATATGTTACTGGTTCTTATGAGTCTTATAAACGCATTGAAGAAAATTTTGTTTCCATCATTGATGAATCGGACAACCTCGGAGAATATAACCCCATTTCTAGAACAATTACAGCTTTCAATCCAGTATGGAATAGTAAAGAAAATGTAGATGATGCTTTTGAAGAAGCTGTTGCCTTTGCCAAATGTGTTCTTGAGAAAATTATACGACATGAACGTTCGATAGATTCTGCTGATGACGAAATTAAGAAGGCAATTGTCAATATGAGAGATAAAATTGTCATTCTCCCACAAGAAATTCCTTTCACTGAAACGCTAATAAATTCAGAGGCAATTTTTGCAATATTTCCTTCAAACCGAGGAGGATATTGTATTAGAGGAATTCCTGTGAAATATGGTACTCGTGTTACAAAGATGTCATTTCCTAAAGAATGGCGAGGAGAAACACCAGAAACACTCCAGAAATTAAGTGGAAATGCAGATTTAGTATTTTGTCACAACAGTGGTTTTATAGCTTCAACAAATACTTATGAATCCGCAATTTTGATAGCAAAACAAGTGATTAACTGTACTGCCCCTAAATTTTAATAAGGTTCATTGTTTTCTATTAATTTGGAAATTCTGGGACTGTGAAAAAAAAAAGTAAATAGAGGCGATGTCATTGCGAGGTAGCTATGCGACCGTGGCAATCTCATGCACTTTTTTATTAGCTAACACAATGAGTTAATTTACGAAAATTATATAAAAAAATATTTTTTTCACAGCCCCTTTTTTTTACCGAAACGCACTGTAATGTCCCTAAATTTATGGGGAGTATGTCAACAATAAAAATTGCTGTAATGATGGTAAAAGAGATAGAAAGAGAGGAGATATATATATAAAAGGAGCATTGGGGCTCCTTAATTTTATAAAAAATTAAGGAGAAAAAATATATGAGAATTGAAGGAAAGTATAGTTCTGCAGAAGTTTTTACTGTAAATAATAAAGAAACAGCTATTGACCAGTATGCCATAGCACAATTACAGATGTTATGTGATAATCTTGTATCAAAAGATTCTGTAATAAAAGTAATGCCAGATGTTCATCCAGGAAAAGTATGTACTATTGGTTTGACTATGACTGTTGGAAATTCAATAATGCCACAAGTTGTGGGAATAGATATAGGCTGTGGAATGACAATTTCACAGATCAGGACTAAAAAAATTGAATATCAAAAATTAGACACAGTCATAAGAGACAATGTCCCTTCAGGTTTTGCAGTGAGAAAAAAGCCACATTTAAAAGCAGATGATTTTGATTTATCTTCTTTAAAATGTATAAAACACATAAGAGAGGAAAACGCATTAAAAAGTCTTGGAACTCTTGGAGGGGGAAATCATTTCATAGAAGTAGGCAAAGATGAGGATTCCAATTTTTATGTAAATATACATTCTGGAAGCAGAAATCTTGGAAAAGAAGTTACAGAATATTATATGAAAGAAGGGCAGAAAATTTTAAAGGAACAAAATTTAGAAGTTCCGTATGAATTGACTTATCTTACAGATGAACTAAAGAACGATTACATACATGATTTAAATATTGTTCAAGATTTTGCAAATTTAAATAGACAAATTATGATTGATGAACTTGTTAAAGGCATGAAATGGAAAGTTATCGATCAGATAAATTGTATTCACAACTATATAGATTGTCGAAAAGAAACTGTTGATATATTATCTTCTCCTGTTCTCAGAAAGGGAGCTATTTCTGCATTGAAAGATGAAGATGTAATAATTCCAATAAATATGCGTGATGGTATAATTTTAGGAAAAGGTAAAGGCAATAAAAATTGGAATTGTTCAGCCCCTCATGGTTCAGGTAGAATTTTAAAAAGAGTTGATATAAAGGGAAAATATACTGTTTCTCATTATAAAACAGCTATGAAGGGAATTTATTCTCCAAGTATTAATTCAAATACACTTGATGAAGCGCCATTTGCATATAGACCTATTGCTGAAATTCAAGATGCAATTTCTGAAACAGTTTCAATAGAGAAAGTAATTAAGCCAGTATATAATTTTAAGGCTGGAGCAGAGGATTAAGTGAAAGCCTTCCCTTGGGAAGGTTTGGAAGGGAAAAACAAATCTTAGCCTGCGTTAGCAGGCGTCCATATTTTCCCCTCAAAGATGAGGGGATAGGGGAGTTGAATTTTTTTTATGAAGATACAATTAAGTTCGGGTTTAGGACCTAAAGAATGTAGATTAGCAGTTGCAAAACTATTTGATTCACTATCAAAAGAATATAAAGACATAAAATTTATATCAGGAAGAACTGATGGAAATGATTGTTATTCATCAGTAATTTTTGAAACTGACAATGATCTTTCATCACTTGAAGGGACTATTGAATGGATTTGTAAAAGTCCATATAGACCACATCATAAGAGAAAAAATTGGTTTGTTGATGTAAGTGTAATCAGAGATGAAGAAACAATAGATGAATCAGGAGAGATAAAATTTGAGAGATTTCACTGTGGGGGAAATGGCGGACAAAATGTAAATAAAGTCGAGACAGGTGTTAGACTTATTCATATCCCTACAGGTATCACAGTAACATCGACAGAAGAGAGAAATCAATTACAGAATAGAAGAAAAGCACTTGATAAGTTAAATAAGAGATTGGAAGAAATCAATTATAAAATAGAAAGTAAAAATAAAAATAATGCTTGGAGAGAACATACTAAAATTGTAAGAGGAAATCCAGTTAGGATTTATGAAGGTATGAACTTTGCAAGGAAAATGTAAATAGTGCTAATATACAAAAAATGATTCACAAGACAGAAGATATATAAGCTGTGAAAATTTTTCATAGCTTTTTTTATTTTTTGTATTGTAAAAAAATAAACATTGTGCTAATATTTAAAGAATATAAAAAAAATAATATTATACATATCAAGGAGGATATTTTGGAAGCTACACTGCCAATAGGTGGCTTTAGCAATGACATAGTTTCAATAATAATAGTCATTGTCTGTATATGCTTCGTTGCATTTTTTTCATCATCTGAGGCTTCACTTATGTCTGCAAATAGAATAAAGTTGAAGAATCTCATTGAAAAAGGTGATAAAAATGCTATTTTGGTTGAGAAAATAGTTTCTCAACATGAACGATTATTTTCTACGATTCTCGCAACAGAGAACATGTTTATTATATTTGCCTCTACTTTTGTTGGAACGATTACAACGAAATATTTTGGAGATGGAAATGGTGTTATAATTTCTTCATTTATGATGACTATTTTTATTGTTATTTTTGGAGAGATTACACCAAAGACTTTTGCAGCACAACATGCTTTAAATATGGCTTTGATTGTCGCTCGTCCAATAAACTTTTTTATAACAATACTAAGCCCATTCATTTTTGTTTTATCTTCAATTTCAAAATTTATAATAAAATGTTTGGGGGTAAAGCCTGATTTAAATCCATATTATCTTTCTGAAGAAGAAATAAGAATGGTTATAAGTGATGGTGTTAAAGGTGGAGTTCTTGATAAGAAAGAGACAGAAATGCTTGAAGGCGTTTTTGATTTTTCTAAAAAGACTGCACAAGAAGTCATGGTTCCAAGAGTTCACATGGTTACAGTCGAGGAAGATGAGTCGATTTTTGATGTTTTAAAAATAATAAACGAAACAGGTCATTCAAGAATTCCTGTTAGAAAAGAGACTCCTGACAATATAACAGGTGTTCTTTTTGCTAAAGATATATTGAAATATTATGATAGAGATTTAAAGACTTTAAAAGTTTCTGAAATTGCAAGACAATGTCATTATGCTCCAGAGAGTATTTATATAATGAATTTATTAAATGAACTCAGAGAGAAAAAGACAAGTATCGCTATATTGATAGATGAATTTGGCGGAACTGCTGGTCTTGTAACAATAGATACTTTGATTGAAGAAATTGTTGGCGATATAGATGACGAATTTGACAAAGAAGAGTTTGAATTTGAAAAACTTGAAAATGGTGATATTATAGTTAATGCTTCAATGACTGCTGATGATTTTACTGAAAAAGTTGGAATTGAATTGCCAGATGGTGATTATCAGACAGTTGGTGGTTTTGTAATTGATGAAATTGAAAAAATTCCTTCAAAAGGTGAATCTGTAAAATATGCCAATAACGAATTTATTGTAGAAAAAACAGAAAATCATAGACTTACTAAAATAAGAGTTAAAAAATTGAAACAGGTTCAAAAAACAGTTGGAACAGATGATAAGAGAAAGGCTGTAAAGGGTGATAGCTAAAACAGGGTATGTTGTTGAAATATACAACAATAAAAAAATAATTTCTGCATATTGTTTTGATGTTGTAAAGAGTTCAATATTAAAATGCTTTTCTGAAGAGGGCAAAGAATTAAAAATTCAGCAAGATAAGATTTTGTCTTCAGTACCTTCTGCAAATACAGATATGTCTAATAAGGAGAGTTTGAAGAATTATTTAAAATCTATTTCTGCAGAGAGAAATTTAATAGCAGAATCTATATCTGTAAATGATTTATGGGAATTGTGTCTTGAAGATAAAGAAAGTTATAATTTAAATGAACTTGCTGAAATATGGTTTGGAAGTAATTTTTCTGCAAATGAATTGTACGCTTTGCAACGACTTCTTTTAGAAGGTACTATCTATTTTAAAAGAAAAAATGATTTATTTTTTGTAAATTCAAAAGATGAAGTAAATAAAATAATAATACAAAGAGAAGCTGAAAATAAGAAAAAAATAAGAACAAACCAATTTATCGAAATAATGAAAAAAATTTCTTCTGGAGATATGAACGAGATTCCAAAAGAATATAAAGATTTTACAGATGAATTGGTTGATTCGGTTTTATATAAAAAAGATTCCAAACATTTTAATAATGCTGTTTCTTTGTGTAAAGAAGCTGGAGTGAATTTTGAGGAACTGTTTAATTTTCTTGTAAAGGCTTCTGTTTTTGATATAGATGAAAATTTGATGTTGAGAAAGTTTAAAATTCCAATTGAATTTTCAGATAAAATCAATGAAGAAGTAAAGAATATCATAAGTTCTTATGAAAATGATTTAGTTGAAGGATATGAAGATTTTACATTTCTAAATGTCATTACAATTGATGATGAAAAAACAAATGATATTGATGATGGATTAAGTGTTGAGGAAGATGACGATAAAATTAGAATTGGAATTCATATTGCTGACGCTTCTTCATTTGTTCCTGTTGAGTCATCTTTAGATGAAGAGGCTTTGGCAAGATCGACATCAATATATCTACCAGACCTAAAAATAAATATGTTACCTCCTCTTATTTCTGAAAGTTATGGAAGTCTTTGCGAAAATGAAAAAAGAAAAGCACTTTCTTTCTTTTTTGAAATTGAGAGAATAGTTGATAATTTTGAAATAAAAAAATTTTATATAAAGAAGACTATCATAAAATCACAGGCACGACTTACTTATGATATTGCAGATGAACTTTTAGAAGAAGATCATGATCTTGCTCTTATGTATAAAATAGCAACTTATTTTATGAATAAGAGAAAATTAGAAGGTGCCATAATATTGTCCCGTACAAATATAAATATAACTGTAAAAGACAGGATTCCATATATTTCTTATTTTGATGGCGAAAGACCGTCTGGAATTATTGTTTCTGAATTTATGCTTCTTGCCAATAGTTATGCTGGTAAATTTTGTCATGACAATAATATACCAACAATATATAGAAATCAACCTCCTCCTTCTCCTGAAGAAATAGCAACTTTTGATTTGACTTCTGAAGAGGGAAAATTTAAAGTAAGAAAATTTTTAAAAAAAGTCGTTCTTGCTTCAGAATCTTCTGGTCATTATTCTGTTGGTTGTAAATATTATATACAGGTAACTTCTCCACTTAGACGATATATTGATCTCGTCATTCATAGGCAATTGAAATCTTTTCTCGATTTTGGCTTCCCTGTTTATTCAAGAGAGAGGATAGAATATATAATATCAATGGTTAATAATTCAATTAATGATTCTTTGCAACTTGAAAAAGATAGAGCTCGCTATTGGCTTTTGAAATATATTGAAATGCACAGAAATGAGCCTCAAAAAGTTGTTATTTTAAGAGTTTCTCTTGATAAAGTATATGTAAGACATTGTGATACACTTCTTGAATTGGATATTGGAATTCACAATCCAAGTTATTATTGTGAAGGACAGATTGCTGAGGCAAGTATTGTAAAAGTTTCAGCAAGAGAAGATACATTGAAATTGACATTTAATGTTGTACAAGCAAATTAATTGATTGATCAAATTACTGAAACGCACTGTAATGCCCCTAAATTTATGAACTGCACCTCCTTTTTAGTTTTGTACTAAAAATTGGGTTCACTTCATGAATTTATGGGGAGTATGTCAACTTTATTGAGGAAATTTTTCACATTATGCAAAAAATAAAAATTCTATAATATTCATTAAAGTACAATTTGTTTAAAAAAAGTTAACAAAAATTGGTCAATAATTTCATATTTTTTTATTGAATTATGAAAATAATCATGTTAAAATAATGCTAAGAATATCTTTATGTTTTTACAGGTATTTGTTAAAACATAAAAATGCAAGGAGTTTAAAAAATGATTAGTGGTAACTATTTTAGTACAAACAATTTTAACACTGGAAATTATGTAGGTGGTACAAAAACTAATGTTTTTGATGTCATCCAGAAACAGCAAGAAGAGCAGAAAGCACAACAAGCTGCACAACAGCAAGCTCAACAGGCTCAAACACCAAAGCAACCACAGCAAGCAGCTCCAGCTCAATCTTCAGCTCCAGTACAGACTACAGCTCCTGTACAGGAAGAAACTGTTTGTGAAAACACAAATACAACTGAGACAGTAGAAAATAACTACAGTGATATTCACCATCATCACCATCATCATCACAATCGTTTTCATCGTTGTTGCCATCATCATCACAATATGTTCCACAATCCTGAATATCAGACAAGATATATCGGTGCATTTTCTTCATATATGGGACAAATTGGTGGTAATTTCTCATTCGGTATGAATGGTTTTGCTTATGGCAATATGGGAATGATGGGAATGCAGCCAATGCAACCAATGCAACCAATGGGTGGCATGTATATGAACATGGGAATGAACATGAACATGACAGGTATGTACGGCATGGGAATGGCTCAACAGTTCAATGATATTCCAACCTTCTGCTGTGGAAGATATGAAGGTATTCAAAATGTTTCTCTTCTTGACAACATCATGTCAAAATATCGTGGGCTTGCATATTCACCAGAACAAATGGGACTCAATATGTCATCACCATCTGCAATTTCTTCATTCCAATTTATGCCAATGAATTTCCCAAATGTTGGTTCTTCAGCATTTAACTTTGCAATGACAGGTCAAATGCCACAGTTCTCAGGTAATACTTCAGAGATGATAAGTCAAATGACAAGTACTCTTGATGAATTGAAAAACATGAAGGGTGAGATGGGAATCAATTTAGGTCAACTTGAATCTCAGATTGCAACTCTTGAACAACAGCTTGAAGCATTAAAAGCAGAAGAACAACAGCTTCAGGGTGCAAAACAGCAAAAAGAACATGAGAAACAGCATATTACCTCTGAGCAGACAAAACAGAAAAATACTCAGACACAATTAAATAATGAATCCCAAAAATTGTCTCAGACAAATCAGCAACTTACCGAAAGTATTACATCTCTTACCGAAAGTATTACAGCAAATAAAACTGCTCTACAATCTCTTGAAGCATCTGCAACAGCAGCAACATTGAATCCTGCTGCAGAAGCTGCTCTTCAAGCACAGATTGCTTCTCTTAAAACTCAGATTGCAACAAGCCAAGTCATGCTCAATCAGCAAAAAGCTCAGTTAGAGCAAGTTAAAGCACAACAACAGGCAAATCAGCAACAGCTTCAGAATGTTGCTCAACTTCTTCAACAGCTCGACACAAAACTTCAGAATGTCAATAATGATATTACTAATATTGATAATAGATTGGGTACTGTTAAAGAAGAAATTTCAGCCCTTACTGAAAAAGTAAATGAAGGATTGAATTTTGTCGTTGAAAGAAGAAGTGAAAGTGGAATGATTGGTGCAAGAACAAATTTCTTGAACATGTTCAACAATTCAGCTAATTCAATGCTCAGCAATCTTGGCAATTTTGGAATGGGTGGTCAGATGGGCCAGGTAGGTCAGATGGGCCAGATGGGTCAGGTTTCATCACTTGCTGATTTAAATTCCAATTTGTCAAATTTGATTTCACAGTTGACAAATAATGGTAATTCATTAAATATTGGAATGTCTCTCCTCGGTGGCAATCCAATAACAAGTTTGGGAGTAACAGGTGGACAATTTGGAGCTTTTGAACGCAATCTATTGAATTATGCAAATGGAACAACAGGACAATTTGGAGCAATTGGAAGCAATGCTTATGCTTTTGGTGGAGCTCATGAAGCAGGTAAAATAGGTACAGATTTCTTCAAATTCGGTGGCGACTCAATATTTGGCTTCAAAGGTTTGAGTTCAGCATTCAATGGATTGATTGGTCTTCAATCTATAGCAAGTCTTTTCTAAGAAATTTGATAAAAAATTAAGTTAAATATTAAAGGAAGGTTTATACAACCTTCCTTTTTTTCACGGTTGGAAAGAAATTATGTATAAATTTGTTGAAAAAAATAATATAAAAATATTGAAATTTGATATTCTTGAATCTTTTGGAATTACAGAACATTATTATTCATTGAGAAATGGTGGTGTTAGTTCCCCTCCTTTTAATTCTTTAAATTTGGGGCTTCATACAACTGATAAACCTGAAAATGTTATTGCCAATAGAAAACTTCTTGAAGAAAATTTTTCTATTCCTGTAAGAGATGTGATAAAACTCGAACATGGAGATAAAATATTGCCAATTTATGATGATAAAATTCCAAGTGAAATTCCGTTTGCAGATGGTATTATGACAAATGTGAAAAATGTTCCATTATCTATTTTTTATGCAGATTGTACAGGAATTTTTATTCTAGACCCTGTAAAAGAAGTTATTGCGTTAGTTCATGCAGGTTGGAGGGGGACATTAAAAGCTATTGCTTTAAAAACTGTAAAAGCAATGAATAGAGAATATGGAACAAATCCTAAAGATTGTGTTTCTGCTATTTGTCCTTCTATAGGTCCATGTTGTTTTGAAGTTACTGAAGATACTGCAGATCTATTTTTAAATAGTTTTAATTCTTATTATCCTCAAAGTTTTTTGAAGGATTTATCTCTGTGTATCTCTAAAAATAATAAGGGGTATTTTGTCAATCTTTGGAATTTAAATAAAATACAGCTTTTATGTGCAGGTTTGAAATCTGACAATATTGTTTCATCAAATATTTGTACTTCATGTCATAATGATTTATTTTTTTCATATCGCAAAGAAAATAGAGTTACTGGGCGTATGGGAGCTGTGTTTATGTTAATATAGATTTTTGTTAAAAGGAAGAAAAGTAAATGGCAAAAGAAAAAATTCTTGTAGTTGATGACGAGAAGAATATTGTTGAATTACTAAAATATAACCTTGAAAAAGAAGGTTATGAAGTGATGTGTGCTTATGATGGATTTGAGGCTGTAAATGTAACTCGTCAAGAGCATCCAGACCTCATAATTCTTGATATAATGTTGCCAGGTCAAGGTGGTCTTGAAGTATGTAGAATAATACGTAAAGAAACAAAAACACCTATTATAATGGCTACTGCAAAAGGTGAAGAAATTGATAAGATATTGGGATTAGAACTTGGTGCAGATGATTATGTTACAAAACCTTTTTCACCAAGAGAACTTGTTGCAAGAGTTAAGGCTGTTTTGAGAAGAACAAGCTCTAAAGTTGATGAAAAAGATGAGTTAGTTTTTGAGGACTTGACTATAAATTTGATGAAGCATGAAGTCAGACTCAAAGGCAAAGAAGTTGATTTAAAGCCAAAAGAGTTTGATTTATTAAAACTTTTGACTACAAACCCTGGAAAAGTTTTTACAAGAGATTTTCTTTTGGAACAACTTTGGGGATATGATTATTTGGGAGATACAAGAACAGTTGATGTCCATATGAGAAGATTGAGACAGAAAATAGAGGAAGACCCAGCAAATCCAAGATATTTAAGAACTGTTCATGGAATAGGATATAAATTTCAATTTGAGGCAAGAGACTAATGGCACGCAGAACTGAAACTTGTTTTCAGGAAGTTATAATTGACAATTTAGATGATGCTTCTATTGCTGTTGATAAGAATGGAAATATTAAGATTTTTAATTCAAGTGCGGTAGCATTATTTGGAGTTTCCCAAGAAGAGGCTTTAAACAAAAAGATTTGGGATATTGTTAAATTTAAAGAATTAAACAATCTTATAATGGACTCAGCAAGGAATATTTCTAAAAATAAGATTGAAAAAATTGTCATAATAGGTCAAACAACTCCGTATTTGATAAGGATTTTTCAGGCAGTGAAAGATAGTAAAATTTACGGAGCTATTGCTGTGCTTAGAAATCTAAGCGAATATGCAAAAATAGAAAAGGCTTTGAATAATTATGTTGGCAATTTATCTCATGAATTAAAAGCACCTTTGACAGCAATAAAAGGCTATGTGGAAACATTACTTGAAGAATCATATTTTTCTAATCCTGAGATAAGTAGGAAATTTTTGCAAATAATAAATGATGAGACAAACAGAATGACAAGAATGATTGTTTCATTACTTGATTCAAATAGAAGTGATGGAACATCACAAGAACAGGATTTATCTTTGATTAGTCCTTATAATGCTATTGTTCAATCTGTCAAACTTTTTGAAGGTCTTGCTAAACAAAAAAATATAGATATAGAAATAGATGTTCCTGAAGATATTTCATTTATAATGGCGAAAGAGGATTCTCTTCGTCAGATTTTTGTAAATATTCTCGACAATGCACTAAAATTTACAGGAATAAAGAAATCAGGAAAAATAAAAATATTGGGAATACCTGATGGCAAAAAAGTTAAGTTTGTTATAACAGATACAGGAATAGGAATTCCTGAAAATTCTATTCCATTTGTTTTTGATAGATTTTATAGGGTTACAGATGGTATTGCTTCTACATTAGGAGGCACTGGATTAGGTCTTTCCATAACGAAAAAACTTGTTGAAGATATATCTGGAACAATAGATATTTCAAGTAAATTTGGTGAATGGACTAAAGTTTCTGTTTCTTTCCCTGCTGGTCCACATTAATCATCAATATTTGGGAGGTTTATTATAGACAGTTTTTTTAATTCAGATGTGCTTTCTGCTGTTAAAAATAAAATGAAAGTTGCTTTTGATAGTGGAAAAGATGTAGGATATTTGTATTTTGAAGTAATTGATGGTGATGAAATAGCAGAAGATTTTAGTAAAAAAGAATTAAATATATTGATGAATAATCTTCTGATTGGAATGAGAGATAGAGCAGGAAGGCTTTTCAGAGAAGAGGATTCTTTTATAATAGACCCTGAAAATAGTTATAGATTTATTCTTTTTTTATTTTGTCCTCCTCGTAATAATAGCACTTTTTCTGAAACAGATTTAAAACTTGTTTCAACAAGAATAATGAGGTATTTAGAGACATGTGTAAGAGAAGAGTGCGGTTATAGAGAAATTGCCGAGCATGTCCAGTTTGAAAGTGGTTATGTAAATTTGGGAAGAGATACTGGACTTAGTTTGGATTTGCTTATTTATACTGCATACAGACAGGCTGCTTTTTTAGCCCAAAGAGAAAAAATAACAGCAGAACTCCTTTCAAATATATCCCATGAGTTACGAACTCCTCTGACATGTATTAAGGGATATGCTGAATCTCTTTTGGAAGGTGCTATTGACAATAGGGAATTATGCGAAAAGTTTATAAAAATTATAAATGAAGAGGCATGTCGTCTTGAAAGGCTTATTAATGATCTTCTGGATATGTCCATGATGGAATCGAGACAGATTCAGATGAAGTGTAAGGATACGGACATTATAGAGTTGATCAATAAGGTCATTGATATAATGACACCTTATGCAGATAAAAAAGATATTGTAATCAAAACCTTAAATTCAGGTGCGATTATAATAGATATAGATGAAGATAGAATAAAACAGCTGTTGATAATATTGATAGATAATGCAATCAAATATTCAAGCCCTGGTACAACTGTTTTGATAAATTGCAATAACGAAAATAGCTCTTGCGTTTTGAGTGTGGAAGATCAAGGAACTGGAATTCCTGACAGCGAAAAAGAAAGAGTTTTCGAGAGATTTTATAGATTTGAAAAGAATAATAGTAGAAATGACGGAAGAGGTTTAGGTCTTGCCATTGCGAGATTTATAACTGAATCACATGGTGGAGTTATATATGTTGATAAAGGATATAAAAAAGGTTGTAGATTTATTATAAAACTTCCACTTAGTGAGTTATAATTTATTCTTCAAAATATTTATCTTCTTTTAGAGGTGAAAATCTTCTAAGTCTATTTTCTTCTTTATTTGGTGGATCGACATATATAATATGGTGTTCATCATTTGTTTTGTCAGGTTCAGATATAAAATTTGACAGTGATGGATTTGACATTATATATGTAGCTACATCTTTCAAAGAATTTGTTGGATCAAAATAGTAAGATGTACCTTCTGAATTTTTAATTATTAGAAGTCCTCTTTTTGTTATATGTATGTATTGTTCAGATTTGTTTTCCATAATATTATAATAACACAAAAAAACATTTTTGTAAAATAATATTTTGATATTTTTAAGAATTTTAGATTGAGATTTAAAATGGATTTACAGGAAATTGCAGTTTTAGGAGTAAAAGTTAAAGATATAACAGTATCTGAAACGGCAGAATTGATTGAAAAATTTGTTTTGGAAAGAGATAAGCCACACCTTATAGTTACATTGGGAACAGAAATGGTAATGGCTTCTCAAAAAGATTCAGATATTAGAGATTTAATAAATGGGGCTTCTTTAGTATGTGCTGACGGAGCAGGTGTAGTTTGGGGAGCGAGAAAAGCTGGTTTAAAATTGCGAGAAAAGGCTGCAGGTGTAGAAATTCTTGAGGAAGTCGTAAAGAGATCTTCTGAATCTAAGTTGAGAATATTTTTGTTAGGTGCAAAACCTGGTACTGCAGAAAAAACAGCAGAAAATTTAAAAAAGAAATATCCAAATTGCAATATTGTTGGTACATATCATGGCTATTTTAAAGATGATTCTGAGCCTATAGATATTATAAAAGAAGCAAAACCAGATGTTATATTTACCGCACTTGGTTTTCCAAAACAGGAAAAATGGTATTTGAATCATGCCAAAGAATTGGATATACCTGTTGGCATGGGCGTAGGCGGAAGTTTTGATGTTTTATCTGGCAAAATAGAGAGAGCTCCAATGTGGATGAGAAAATTGAGTCTTGAATGGTTATATAGACTTATAAAAGAGCCTTCTCGATTTGGAAGAATGATGTCTATTCCAAAATTTATTTTTGCCGTTTTGTTTTCTAAAAATGACAAAAAATAATTTTCTTGATTTTTTTGATGTTTTTCTCAATTTTCTTTTTCCTTCTAAATGTGTGATATGTGGTAAAATTGGAGATATTTTATGTAATGAATGTTTTTCCAAGATAAAACACTATCCACAGCAGAAAATAAATCCGCCCTTAAATGTAGATTTGATGATAGTTTGTGGATATTATGATGGAATTTTGAAGAAATTGATAAGAAAGTTTAAATTTTCTAAAAAAAAATCTCTTTATCTGCCTTTGTCTCATTTTGTTGAAGATTGTTTGAAAGATACAAATTATTTTCATTCAGTTGATTTAATTACTTCTGTTCCTCTTCATAAAAATAGATTGAAAGAGAGAGGATTTAATCAGTCTGAATTGATAGCAAAACATTTATCTAATTTTTTAAATTTGCCTTATGAGGAAAATATTTTAGAGAGAACTAAAGAAACTTCTTTTATGTATAATCTTTCTAAAAATGATAGAAAAAGGAATGTAAAGGGAGTTTTTTCTGTTAATAGAAATATTAAAGGATTGAAAATTTTAATTGTTGATGACATTTTGACAACAGGAGCTACTCTTTCAGAAGTTGCTTTAGAAATGAAAAGAAAAGGGGCAAATTCTGTTTATGCTTTGACTGTTGCAAGATCTGTTATTTAATTTTGGAGAAAATTTTTTATGAGTAAGAAAAAAAATCGTAAAAATGACAAAAAAAAATCTGAACAACTTGATAAGGATTTAGAGAAAGTAAAAGAAGAAATTTCTGAAGATTCAAATGACAAAGAAACTGAAGAAGTTGATGATATAGAAGATAAAAACGAAGAATCAAAAGAAGAATCAGAAGAAGAATCAGAAGAAGAATCAGAGGATGAGGATGATTCTGAAGAGGATGAGGAAGATAACTCAGATGAGGATGATTCTGAAGAGGATGAGGAAGATAACTCAGATGAAGAAGATTCTGAAGATAAAGTAGAGAAAATAGAAGATTCTAAAAAGATTGAAGAAGTTTCTGAGAAAGAAAAAAATAAAAAACAAAAAAGTAAAGATAAGAACAAAGAAAATAAAGAAGAAGATTCAGAGGAAGAACCTGATTATTTCTGGGTTAAAGTTCTTATAGTTACATTAATTATTATATGGGCAGCATTGATTGCAGGAAGTTGGGCAGGAAATTATTTTTTAAAGAGTGAGTTTTTCAAAAAATACAACAGTCAGGTTGTTGATGAAAACAAGCCAAAAGTTTGGAAGACTGTTGTAGAAGTTGATAAGAGTGGTGCTGTAAGTAAATCAGCTGTTTTGGCAGATAATACAGATGATTTACAAATTGATGATTTTAGAAATACAAATGAGCCAATTCCAGGGATTGATGATCAATCTTTAAAGAATTTAAAAGACATAGAACCATTGCAAGAACCTTCAGATGATTCTTCTGCTATTGAGATACAGATAGCTTCCGAAGAAACCATGGACAATGCAAATAAAATTGCTGAGGATTTAAAAGCAAAAGGATATAATCCTCTTGTTGAGCCATTTGTTGAAAATGGGGTAAATAGGTTTAGAGTTAAAATATCTGAATCTTCAGAAGAAAATGCAAATAAAAAATTAGAAGAGCTTAAAGCTCTTGAATATAAACCGTTTATTATTGGAAAATAATTTTCATGAAAATAATAGATTTTCGCAAATTGAAAAACCGTTTTGAGTTTTCTCCAATTTGTCTTTCTATGGGATTTTTTGATGGAGTACATATTGGACATCAGAAGTTAATTTCTGATGTCTGTTTTTACGCTGAAAAGATTAATGGTTTTTCTGCTGTTTTGACATTTTATAATCACCCAAAAACTGTTTTAGCCCCTGATCATGTCCCTTCTCTCTTGATGAGTTTTGAGGAAAAAATGGATATAATAGCTTCTTTGGGAGTTGATTTTGCATTTGTCTCTGAATTTGATGAAGAATTTGCTTCAATTACTGCTGAAGAATTTGTGTCAAAAATTTTAGTAGAGAAGTTAAATGTAAAATATGTTTGTATTGGAAAAAATCATAGATTTGGCAAAAATGGTATGGGGGATGAGGAGGTTATAAAAAGGTTTGGAATAGAGGTAAAATCTCTTGATTTGTGTTCTATTATTGGAGAAAATGTCAGCAGTTCAAATATAAGGAAAGCCATTGAAGATGGAAATATTGAACTTGCTACAAAAATGTTGGGAAGAAAATTTTAAATATGATTCTGTAGTGTTAGTATTTTACGAGACAGAAAAAGACAGAATAGGGGTATGACATGGATAAAAAATTTGTTGATGAAATTATAGATGAACTTTCTAAAAAGTTTACAAAAAATGACAGAATGATTAGATGTGTAAATCAGACTGTCGAAGCATGGACAGACGAAGATGGAAGTTTTGAAGAATTGAAAAATTTCTGTCTTACATATTATGTTGAAGATGAAGAAAAAATAAATTCTTTGCTTAAAAAGGCTGAACATAATTTTGATGTCATTGATGGATACATACTTGAAATGTACAGAAATATTCTTGAACCTGTTCATCTCGATACTGGAAAACTTGAACAGAGCGACAGTCTTTTTGCTGAATTTAATCCAATGACACATCTTACAGAAGATTTCTTTGCTTCAAAGATTGCTTTTTTAGTTCTTTTAAATTTTCCAGTTTATACACTTGAAGAAAAAGATAGTTTAGGAGCAAAATGGTCAAACATTGAATGGACAAAAGCTCGCCTTGCTGACAGATTTTCAGAGAGAATTCCTCCAAAAGTTTTATTGGCTTCATCACTTCCAATGTCAAAGGCAGGTGTATATATTTCTGATTACAATATCTGCATGGATCACATAATAGTTGACGGCAAAGTTGGTGTATTTCCAAAAGGAATGAAACTCATAAGCCATTGGGGACTTAGAGATGAATTAAAAGGTCTTTACAGAGAACCTGAAAGCATGAGAAAAAGAGAAATTATTGAGCTAATTCTCAAAAGAATTGTACATGGTGAAATTCCAGAATGTGTAATCAATAATGAAGAATATGACTGGGATCCTGTTTCAAATGAAGTTTTCAAAAATGGTGAGAAAATTGAATTTAAGCAAGAGGGTAGTAGAAGATATGAATATTTGAGACAGATATTCTTAGCAGATAAAAGTCTTGATTCTTATGTTCCAAAATGTCCAAATGCAATAGATAGAAATTTTGAATTCAGCGTTGAAATTTCTGAAGATAGAGTAAGAAAAATGCTTGTCTCTATTCTTGAAAGTGATGTCATAAAAGATATGGCAAAGATAGTAGAAAAAAAGGTTGGAAGACCTCTAAGAGCTTTTGATATTTGGTATCCAGGTTTTAAAGATGCTTCAACTCTGAATGATGATGAATTGAACAAAATAATTGAAGAAAAATATGGAAATAGAGAGGGATTCCAAAATAAGATCTCTGAAATTTTGAGAGCTTTTGGATTTGCAAACTATAAAGCAGATTATTTGGCTTCAAAAATAAATGTCGATTCTGCAAGAGGTGCAGGTCATGCGATGGGAGCAGGAGGCAAACAATTCAATTCACATCTAAGAACGAGATTTGACGGCAAGAAAATGAATTATATATCATATAATGTCGCAATACATGAACTTGGACATTGTGTCGAACAGGTGTTTTCCTTGAATAATGCTCCTTCAACTTTGATGAGTGGAGTTCCGAATACTGCATTTACAGAGGGATTTGCATTTGTATTCCAAGGAAGAGACCAAGAAGTTCTTGGTGTTGGTGGAAGCAAAGAAAAAAGCGATGTTATGCACAGAATACATGGTTTTTGGCATTGCTTTGAGCTTTGTGGTGTTTCTCTTGTATGTGTTGATACTTGGCATTTTATGTATGACCATCCAGAAGCTACAGCAGAAGAAATAAAAGATTTTGTTGTAAAGATTTCAAAAGAATATTGGAATAAATGGTTTGCTCCAATATTCAATGAAAAAGATTCAATTCTTTTGGGTGTATATTCACACATGATAGAATATGGCTTGTATTTGCCAAATTATCCCTTGGGTGAAATTATAAGAAGTCAGATTGAAAGCTATCTTGAAAATAAGAGTTTGGCAGATGAAATGGAAAGACTATGTTCACAGGGCAAATTAACTCCAGACATCTGGCTTTTGAGAGGAACAGGAAATAATATTTCAACAGAGTTTATAATAAAATCTGCAAAACAAGCTGTAGAAAAATTTGAAAAAATAGATAAATAAGTTGTTGCAAAAAATTCCCTTTAGTTCTGTTTTTTGAGCTAAAGGGGATTTTTTCTTTTTTTAAGAAAAAAAATAATGTACAGTGATAAATTACTAATACGCCTTAGTTTTTACATTTGTGAAATAAACTATTTTACATTATTATTTTTATTACATTCGTGAAATAATTCTCTATATACTATTTACAAATGAGAATTTAGCGTGATGTTATTTTATATTGAAAATCTTTGGAGGTATTTATATTATGATGAATCAAACTATTAATATAAATGTGATGTATCAAATAAATAATGTTGGAATTGACTATGTTCCTCAGAGCTTTTTTAGTAACTATTTTATGCAAATGATGATGCATGTGCAGATGATGCAAATACAGATGCAAATGATGCAGATACTCCAAAGAATGGCTGAGAAGTCTTTACTTATTATTGGAAGTGGTCAATTTAGACAAATGCCTTTATTTCCAAATTTTTCTTCTCAAGTAAAAGGTAAATTTCAAGTTTCTTCAAGTTCAAAACAAGTTTCTTCTTCTCAAGTAAAAGATAATTCTCAGGTTTCTTCAAGTTCAAAACAAGTTTCTTTTTCTCAAGTAAAAGATAATTCTCAGATTTCTTCAAGTTCAAAACAAGTTTCTTCTTCTCAAGTAAAAGATAATTCTCAGGTTTCTTCAAGTTCAAAACAGGTTTTTTCTTCTCAAGTAAAAGATAATTCTCAGGTTTCTTCAAGTTCTCATGTAAGTAAGGCAAAAGTTAAAAGTTCTGTGAGAACGAAAACTTCGGAAAAAGTCACAAATATATTCAATAAAATAGGTGTAGATGTTAAAAATAATTTTGTTGCTCCAATAGCTAACAAAGTTAGTAGATATGGATCGAAATTTGCTAATTCAATTGTTGCTTATTTAGGTGGTAAAGTTACTGGTGAAACTTTATGGTCTACTCCTAATGTTCAACAGCCTGCTCAAAATGTATCTCCTCAATATACAACTTCTAATACTCAATTATCAATTCAAGGTTCACCTTCACAATCTGTTCCTAAATCTCAGCAGTCAGTTCAAGGTGGTGCTTCCTATTCAACTTCTAATGCACAACTGTCAATTCAAGGTTCCCGTTCACAGTTTGTTCCTAAATTTAAGCAGTCAGTTCAAGATTCATTTTCAATAGGTAGTCAGTCTGATAAATCATCAAGTATAGATATGGAAGATAAAGCTGTAGAAGTTGATGGTTGGTTGCTTAGGAATGATTTTGATAATAAAAATGATATTACCAAAGAAGTTTCTAAAAAGGTGGATCTGAATTCTAATATTGATATAGAGATTATTGCTGAAGCAATTTTTGAAAAAGTTGAGCAGAATTCTAATATTGATATAGATTCTATTGTAAAAATAATTTCTGAAAAAATTAAGCAGGGTTCTAATATTGATATAGATTCTATTGTAAAAGAGATGTCTGAAAAAGTTGAGCAAGGTTCTAATACCGATCAGAATTCTAAAGTATCTCAGGGCTCAGTCCAAATAGATGGTCAATATCCTCAAAATAATTATGAATATCAACAAGTATCTCAGGGCTCAGTCCAAATAGATGGTCAATATCCTCAAAATAATTATGGATATCAACAAGTATCTCAGGGTTCAGTTCAAATAGATGGTCAATATCCTCAAAATAATTATGGATACCAACAAGTATCTCAGGGTTCAGTCCAAATAGATGGTCAATATCCTCAAAATAATTATGGATATCAACAAGTATCTCAGGGTTCAGTCCAAATAGATGGTCAATATGCTCAAAATAATTATGGATATCAACAAGTACCTCAAG
>CADASF010000020.1 GCA_902790465.1 uncultured bacterium
CAAGTTCTTCAGCCTTTGGCTCTGTAACAAGTTCTTCAGCTTTTGGCTCTGTAACAAGTTCTTCAGCTTTTGGCTCTGTAACAAGTTCTTCAGCTTTTGATTTTCTTTTTGACTTTTTAGATTTTTTCTTCGATTTTTCTTTAATTTTTTTTGTTTTTATTTTCTCAACAGGCTTTAATATCTTAACTTCTTCAATAGATTCTTCTTTCTTAGATTCTTCTTTCTCAATAACAAATTCAACCTGCTCAACTGGCGATTCAACAAATTCCACCTGTTCAACTGGTGATTCAACAAATTCCACCTGTTCAACTGGCGATTCAACAAATTCCACCTGCTCAACTGGCGATTCAACAAATTCCACCTGCTCAACTGGCGATTCAACAAATTCCACCTGTTCAACTGGTGATTCAACAAATTCCACCTGTTCAACTGGTGATCCAACAAATTCCACCTGTTCAACTGGTGATTCAACAAATTCCACTTGCTCAACTGGTGATCCAACAAATTCCACCTGTTCAACTGGTGATTCAACAAATTCCACCTGTTCAACTGGTGATTCAACAAATTCCACCTGTTCAACTGGTGATTCAACAAATTCCACCTGCTCAACTGGCGATTCAACAAATTCCACCTGCTCAACTGGTGATTCAACAAATTCCACCTGTTCAACTGGTGATTCAACAAATTCCACCTGCTCAACTGGTGATTCAACAAATTCCACCTGTTCAACTGGTGCTTCAACAAATTCCACCTGTTCAACTGGTGATTCAACAAATTCCACCTGCTCAACTGGTGATTCAACAAATTCCACCTGTTCAAATGGCGATTCAACAAATTCCACCTGTTCAACTGGTGATTCAACAAATTCCACCTGCTCAACTGGTGATTCAACAAATTCCACCTGCTCAACTGGCGATTCTAAAACTATATTTGATTTTCTTTTTGACTTTTTCGATTTTTTCTTCGATTTTTCTTTAGCTTTTTTGCTCTTAATATCCTCAACAGGTGATTCAACCTTGACTTCTTCAACAGATTCTTCAACCTTAGCTTCTTCAACTGGTTCTTCAATCTTGGCTTCTTCAACAGGTTCTTCAGCCTTGGCTTCTTCAACAGGTTCTTCAATCTTGACTTCTGCAACAGGTTCTTCAAGCTTAGCTTCTTCAACAGATTCTTCAATCTTGGCTTCTTCAACTGGTTCTTCAGCCTTGACTTCTTCAACTGGTTCTTCAGCCTTGACTTCTTCAACAGGTTCTTCAGCCTTGACTTCTGCAACAGGTTCTTCAACCTTGACTTCTTCAACAGGTAATTCAGCCTTGGCTTCTGCAACAGGTAATTCAACCTTGGCTTCTGCAACAGGTAATTCAACCTTAGCTTCTTCAACAGGTTCTTCAGCCTTAGCTTCTTCAACAGGTTCTTCAGCCTTGGCTTCTTCAACAGGTTCTTCAATCTTGGCTTCTTCAACAGGTTCTTCAATCTTGGCTTCTTCAACAGGTTCTTCAATCTTGGCTTCTTCAACAGGTTCTTCAGCCTTAGCTTCTTCAACAGGTTCTTCAGCCTTAGCTTCTGCAAGAAGTGATTCTAAAACTATATTTGATTTTCTTTTTGACTTTTTCGATTTTTTCTTCGATTTTTCTTTAGCTTTTTTGCTCTTAATATCCTCAACATGTGATTCAACCTTAGCTTCTTCAACATGTGATTCAATCTTAGCTTCTTCAACAGATGATTCAGCCTTAACTTCCTCAACTAGTGATTCAACCTTAGCTTCCTCAACAGGTTCTTCAACCTTGACTTCTGCAACAGGTTCTTCAACCTTAGCTTCTTCAACAGGTTCTTCAATCTTAGCTTCTTCAACATGTGATTCAATCTTAGCTTCTTCAACATGTGATTCAATCTTAGCTTCTTCAACAGGTTCTTCAACCTTGACATCTTCAACAGGTTCTTCAACCTTGACATCTTCAACAGGTTCTTCAACCTTGACATCTTCAACAGGTAATTCAACCTTAGCTTCCTCAACAGGTTCCTCAACCTTAGCTTCCTCAACAGGTTCCTCAACCTTAGCTTCCTCAACAGGTTCCTCAACCTTAGCTTCTTCAACAGATGATTCAACCTTGACTTCTTCAACAGGTTCTTCAACCTTGACTTCTGCAACAGGTAATTCAACCTTGACTTCTTCAACAGGTAATTCAATCTTGGCTTCTTCAACTAGTGATTCAACCTTAGCTTCTTCAACAGGTAATTCAATCTTAGCTTCTTCAACTGGTAATTCAATCTTAGCTTCTTCAACAGATTCTTCAACCTTAGCTTCTTCAACAGGTTCTTCAACCTTGACTTCTTCAACAGGTTCCTCAACCTTGACTTCTTCAACAGGTTCCTCAACCTTGACTTCTTCAACAGATGATTCAACCTTGACTTCTTCAACAGGTTCTTCAACCTTGACTTCTTCTCAACAGGTTCTTCAACCTTGACTTCTTCAACAGGTTCTTCAACCTTGGCTTCTTCAACAGGTTCTTCAACCTTAGCTTCTTTAACAAATGATTCAGCCTTGACTTCTTCAACAGGTAATTCAATCTTAGCTTCTGCAACAGGTTCTTCAGCCTTGACTTCTTCAACAGCTTCTTCAACCTTGGCTTCTTCAACAGGTGATTCAATCTTAGCTTCTTCAACAGGTGATTCAATCTTAGCTTCTTCAATCTTAGCTTCTTCAACAGGTGATTCAATCTTAGCTTTCAATCTTAGCTTCTTCAACAGGTGATTCAGCCTTGAGTTCTGCAACAGGTGATTCAGCCTTGACTTCTGCAACAGATTCTTCTATCTTTGTCTCTTCAATAGGTTCTAATTTCAACAAAGAACCAACAAGCAAATCTGTTCTAACTTTTCCATTTTCAATAGAAAGAGTAATCTTTTTTCCAGTAATAAAATTACTTTTTAATGGAGAATTCAAACTTTTATCAAGAAAAGAAAAACCATCTTTATCACTTTTAATTTCTTTCCTCTTTTTTATTTCCTCATCAAGAGCAAGTTTTAATAAATCACCCTGAATTTTACGTTTTCTTTCTGCATTCTCGTTATTTTTAAGGATTTGTTTTTGTTTTAATTCATATAACCTTAATTCATTTGCTCTTTTTATTTTCTTATTTTCATCTTCTATTCGTTTCTTTTCTTCTGTTTCTTTTATGACAAGTTCCAGTCTCTTAAAAGATTCATGATCGATATCATCTTTTTTTCTCGACTCAACTAAATCTTCTTTACTATTCTTTTCAATTTCATCTGATGTTTCTTCATCAGTCTTTAAATTGTTTTCTGAATCATCAATTTCTTCAGCTAATTTATCTAAAGGTTTTGATTCTAAATTAGAATCTTCTACAGATTCAATTTCTTTATTATCTAATTCAGAATTGGAAGAAATATCATCATCAATTTTCTTCTTATTCTGATTACTAAACAAATTAATAATACCTGTAAAAATATTTTTCTTCTTATTTTTTTTATCACTTTTATCATTATTAGACATGGGTAATTTTTCCCTCATTCACATAATAAATAATATTATAGCAAATAATAAAAAATTTAACAATAGAAAATAATTAAAGGAAATAAAATAGTTTAAAAGAATTTTTTTTACAGCAATTAAATAGGTAGTTTATCAACAAAACCTAATTAGAAAGGAGAAATTATTGACATGAACCCTACAGCACTCATATATTCATCTCACAATCGCTGTGAATATATTCACAGGACTTGGATAGTAGAGCGGGCTCTCCAAAGCATAGACAATAAAACAATTTTTCACATACCATTTTCACAGCCTTCACTTCATGAACAAGAATATGATTTCAACAATTTTAAATGGTATTATGACAGATTCACCCAATGGGGATTAAGTTACTCTGTATTCTATTGGACAGATAGTCTAAAAAAAGAAGACATTGACCTATTTTTCCACAATCTATGGCACAGTCAAGTTGTCGTACTTGGTGGTGGAATGTCTATACTTGGTATGGCAAGATTTAAAAGAATAGGCGAAATATACTGCGGTGATAGCGATCTATTCAGAAAGATAATACAAGAAAGACAAAAAAGAGGATTATTAACTGTTGGATTTTCAGCAGGAGCTGACCAACTATGTGAATATCTCTGTGAGACATGTACAGGAAGATTGAGAGACCCAAGAGGCTTGGGAATAGCAAGAAATATAACTTGTACTCTTCATCATGAAATGGGAAGAATTGGAGAAGTATATGAATTGGCTCATGCCCTCCCACAATGTATGATTTTTGGACTTCCAAATGATTCAGGAATAGCAGTAGCCCAAGAAACTCTATGGTCTGGTAACACATTCCAAGCAATAGACTTTATAACAGATAACTCATGGGATATTCCAGAAGACCAATATCATATAAAAACAAGAATGGGAACAAAGATAGACCACATATACAATGATGGAAGACACTGGGCTTTTAATGGTGGAGATAGGCTTTTAAGAGCAATTTCTCCTGATGGACACTGGCAAAATGCAGTTATAATAACAAACAGAGGAAATATGATAGACTATTGGAGTCAAAATCAATCACAATATACATCAGAGCGTGATTTTATAGACCATAACTAAGTAATAAAAAAACAGAGATGTAAAATTTTACATCTCTGTTTTTTTATTACTTATTCAAGTTATTTTTTCAATTTCTTAAAATTGACATTTCTTGTACAATACCAACCAACAACTCCACCAACTATCAACAAAAACATTATTATTGTTATCAAGTTGGTAGTCTTACGAGCCTTTAATCTTTTTTCTCTTTCAATTTGATCATTGTCAACTGTAGGCTCAGGAGTTGGTGTTTCAGAAGGTCTTACAAAATCGCCTGAACCTGAATCAGAAGCCCCTCCATTATTATTGTTATTCTCTTCATGAACAAATGTAGGTTCAGGAGTTGGTTCAGTAAATTCTTCCCTTTGTTCTTGTTCCTCTCTTTGACGAGCCTTTCTCTGAGCTCTTGTCATTGGAGGTTTTCCTCCCATATCTTTTAATTGTTCAGGTCTTATAGCAGTAAATGCCTCTGCTGTCAATGTCATAATAAACATAAAAATTAACAACAATGAAAAATATTTTCCTACTTTAGAAAACATAAAAACAAAACCTCTCAAATAGCTTTTTATTTTATATTTTAATCCAAAAAACAAATAATCCTTCAAAAAAAAAGCCGAGAATACAAATTCTCGACTTTTTTACTAAATTTAACTTAAACTAATTATTTCCATTAAATGAGCCTTTGTCAACATAAGATATGATATTCCATTTTATAATAGAATTATAAGAATTAAAATTTTGATTTGTCATTGAAAACCAAGGTGGACAATTGTCAAGTGTATTACTATCAAAAGTTATAAACTGGTTTACATATCCAAGTTGATTTAGACGAACATCAGTACCAGGCTCACCTGCATCTGCATTTATATCACCAAATCTTGAAATAATCATACCATTAAAATCAAGAGCTCCATTTGTATATATTTGTCTATTACTTAACGGTACTCCATCTGGTCTTATGGCTCCCATATATGTATCAGACCATATAGATTTTTTAGCAGGATCTGACATATATGTATATTTGTAGAAGAAAAATCTTCCACCATTGTTTTTACCATCATCAGCAATCAATGCTGCATTCTTATCCCACTTAGTGCCACTAGAATTCTTAGAATCTGTCAATTTTGCAGCCAAATTTTCATCAACAATCATTCCATAATTTGTCTTACAATCCTGAAATGAAGCTGGTGTTGCTGCAGTAGGATTACTTGCTGTACCTGTATAATCACCAGGTGCTCCCTTTGTGTAATTAGTATCCACATAAGACTTGCCCTTAGTGCCATTTCTATTTATATCATTTGTATAATTCAAATTTTTACTTATATTGTTGAAATCAAAACACATATTGTGAGTTTCTGATGCAACAGTAGCTTTTACAGTAAGAACATTAGCAACATTAGAATTATAAGTATCTTCTTTACCAGGTACATTTCGATTGGTTGTATTACTATAATGTGTAGGTTTTTCTGATTGAGATATAGCATCTTGTGGCTTATGAGACATGTCATTTAACATAACTCTATTTTTAGCAATAAGACCAATAGCTGGATTTGTTCCCTCTGCATTTTTTAAATCACCTACAATAGTTATGTTTCCACTTGGCTGTTGGTCTTCACCATAAGTAGGAAATCTAAAATCAGCATTAGAAGCAAAACTATTTTTCTCTCCAGAAATAAGTGTCTTTGCTGTTGCATTGCTTGTTACACTATTTAAACTCCAAATACCAGTAGAATTATTATACTTTGCATCAGGATACTTATATTTATTTCCATCCATAACATTTGGAGATGTCAATCTATCATCAAATTTACCTGAAGTACTTTTATTTGCAATTGCCTGAGCATTTGCCTTCTCAATATCAGGATTTACATCAGAAACAATAGATATTGATTTAGAAGCAGTTCCACTAACCTGAACATTTGCTCCACCAACATAAATCATTCCTTCTACACCCTTTGTTTTAAGATCACTATAACTACAAGAACCTATATCTGCATAACTCTCAGACCACCCAGAAGGTTTAGAGGAATCTGCAACATATCTAACACGTTGAATAGTATAATAATCATCACCATTTTTCTGACTTATAGTAATTCTAACTGTTGGTGCTTCAATTGTATCATTTGCATACATAGGGTCAGGTTGATAATCATTTATTGTAAAGTTAAAACATCCTTTTGTCTTTCCTGCTCCTACTGTCATATTTCTATAAAGTCCACTTTTTCCACTTGTATCTTTTGCTGAAAGCAAAGGTTTATCTCCAAAATTCCATATACTATCAATGTTTGTAGATTCTAATCCAGATTCAAATTTGGAATTATTGCCTGAAGCAATTTCATTAATCCAACCACTATCATTCGAATTTACAACTTTAGTTCCATCAGATAAATTATAATAAACAGCTTTTTGATTGACACTTGCAGCTTTATTTATTTCTGCTAAATATCTTGTTTTATTACTATCAGTCGAAGTTTTGTATTTATAAGTATTAAGACCTGATTTATTAAACTTTTTATTTAAAGTTGAAAATTTCAATATACCAGCAGTATCAGCCTCTTCATATCCAGCTTGAAATTTACCACTAGAATTATATACAGACTTTAAATAATCAGTTAAACCACTATCTTTTGTTGTTCTTGGATTACCGTTTGAATTTGAATGGTAATTACTTTTAGAAAAACCATTATTATTAAATGTCGCAGTTTTTTGAGGAGCTCCCCAACGTTCATTAGAAGAAGTTGATGCACCATCAACTCTTATACCACCATCAAAAACAGTATTTTCATCGAGAAAAGCAGCATCTGCAGTCAAATCCTCCCAATTTGGATATCCAAAATCAGGAACATCAGCATGACCACTATTTGGATAATCTGCTGCAACTACATTTTGATATGCATTACCTGGATAAGCATTTGATACTCTCATTTTCAAAGTTCTTGAAGCAATGATATTTGGAAGCAAATCTACAAAATTAGTAGCATCCCCAATATTTCCATTTGATGGCATATTTTCTCTAATAATAGAAGTTACACCAATTACATAATTTACATTTCCTTTGTGAATCCCTGTTGTAGATATATTTTCTGGTACAACTGCTACAATCAAATTTGCTATTTTATCTTCATTTCCATATCTAACATTAAAATTATTTGTTGAATATACATTTCCTATTGTAGGAATAAGATTATTAGGATTATTAACTAAAAAATTATTTCCCAAAGTAGGAGCAAATAAATTCACATTAGTTCTACTTGTTAATAAAAGCCCATTAGTTGATGGTGTAGTACCCTCAGTTCCTGTCGCAGTATTAGAAACAATACTAGTTACCCCACTAGTTGTATTTGAACGTATATTTAATCGAATACTATTATTGAATCTATTACAGCTATATGAATTATTCCATGTCCAATTACTATGATTTCCCATTGCATTTAAAACAGCATCAAGCCCCATCTGAGCTACAGAAAGTGCAACAGCTTCTTTAGAATAAGCTCTTGCAGCTTTGGCAGAACTCGCTGTCATACCAATATAGGAAGAAGCAATAGCGACAGCAAGAACTGAAACCATAAGCGTAAATATAAGAGCCATACCAAGTTTTTTACGCTTAATAAATCGTTTCTTCATAAACTACCTCCTAAAAAAAATATTTTATACAATTATAACAAAAAAAATTATTTTTTTCAAATATTTATAATATTATTTCAAGCTCCAAAACAAATTTATTTTGGAGCTTGAAAATTAAATTTAAATTTTGAAAAATAATTGTTATTTAAGACTTGATGTTCTAACAGTTACAATAGAATTCAATTCACAATACCTATAATTCTTTCTGCGAGACTTATCTGGATGATTATTAGCTTTAAGGTCTTTTGTAAATAATTTAAAAAAGTTACCTTGTATTTTCAAAATATTTTCATTTTGATTTGAGCTATTTTTACCATGTCCAGTAGAAGTTACAGAATATAATGTATCAAATTTTTTAACAGTTTGGAAAACAATAACTTTAACATTATATTGATTTGCTGCTAATACTCTTGGACTAGATGTATCATCAAATGCTCTCGATGTATATAATAATATACAATCACCTGTATTAGGTAAAGAACAAACTGTTGTAGATGTATAAGGTAATTTATTTCCAAAATCAGTATCAACAAAACCGATTTTAAATCTATCAGTAGACCAACCACCACTTTGAGCTTCACAAGTTAATCCAAGCCAAGTACCAACTTTTCCAACAGCTCCTATTGATGTAAAACCATTATTATCCCAAACCCAAGTTCTTCTTTCAAGACTGCAAGTATTACCAGTTGTATTTAATTTTACAAAATATTCAACAAGTTCAGTGATAAGATTTCTTGTTGTACCAACAGTTTCATATCGTTGTGAATAAAATAAAATCTTATTATTCTCTCCCACATGGTCATCTTCATATTTAGTATTTCCTATATCCAACAATCCAAGACCAGCTTTATTATCTGTAGTTGTAAGACTTTCAGTATCAGCAGATGAAAAGTGAGATGATGTAGGAAAAATAACAGATGAAGGATATTGATAACCATTAGATCCATTACTGTAATTAGCTAAATTAAGTTTTGAATTTATAACAGAAGATGATTTCAAATCAGCAGTTATAGCAGACATGATATTTTTAGCATTATCATTTGCATTCTGTTGTGTTTTTTGTCTCACTGTTGAATCCAAAGCATTTTTCAAAACACTATAAACAGCTATGCTTAAACTTGCAAATAGAACACAAGCAATCAACAATTCCATAAGAGTAAAACCAAATCTCGATTTTCTCATTTTTTTTTACTCCTTAATAAATATTTTCAGTTCTTGTATTTACAAGACTTATATAGCTAAAATGCCAACGACCATTCACATTATTTCCCCAAGCTACATTTACAGTTATAGTAGCAATAATTGGATTTACCTGATTAATCCTAGCAGTACCTAAATTACCATTCGGTGTTACAGCAATCCCAATTGGCACTGTTCCATTATCAGTACAAATGAAAAAAGGTCTTGAAGGATTGGCAACACAATCTTTTTGTGCATTAGTATTAGTAGTAATAAAAAAAGGACAAACAGGATTTGTAGCCTTAGGAGTCGTAGCATCCCATCCTGCGGATAATTGATGATATGGCCAGTTCAAGGTAGCCATCCAACCAGAATTGGCAATAAGTTGATTTAATGTATTTTCACCATTTATTCTAACCAACGAAAAATCAGACAGAGTGGCATTTGAAGTATTACCTACCGCATGTGGAAATAATGGAATCAACTGTATTTCTTCCATTATAGATTTTGCAATTTCTGTAGCTTTTGTTCTTTTATCTGTTGACTCTGTAACTTTTCTGCCATTTGGATATACAAAAGCCAAAACAAGCATGACAAGCATTATCAAAACCATAGAGACAACTATTTCGATAATACTGACACCACGATCGTTCTTTCTGTTCTTTGGATACTTCATATAAAAGCCTCCTTAAAAAATCGAATATTTTTGCGAAAAATTTTAGAAATTTGAAACAAGAGAGTATATAGGCATGAAAACTGCCAAAAGTATGAAACCTATTATACCTCCAAGTCCTAAAATCATGATAGGCTCAATGACTGAAGCGAAACTTGAAAGTGCATATTCAACTTCCTGATCAAAGTAATTTGCAAGTTTTTCCATAAGCATGGCAAGACTTCCAGTTTCTTCACCAATAGCGACCATGTTACTGACGATAGGAGGGAATAAATTGCTTTCCATCATAGGCTGTGAAAGACGGAGACCAGCTTTAAGTCCTTCTTTTACATCTCCAAGCATATCAGAAACTCTCTCATTTCCGACAGCTCTTCCCACAATTTCAAGAGAGTGGACAACAGGAACACCTGAGGAAATAAGTGTTCCCAATGTTCTACAGAATCTTGCTATGACAGTCTTTTTATTGATAGGTCCAATAATTGGAAGTTCCAAAATAACTGTGTCTCTAAATTTTCTACCTCTTGGAGTTTTAAGAAAATAACTAGATGAAATCCAAAGAACACTTATCAAAAGAACAAATACAACTATAAATGCAGGGTTCAATGCGGTATTGACTAACCACATAAGAATTTTAGTGTAAATTGGAAGTTCCGTACCAAGACCTTCAAAAACAGTCATAAATTGTGGCAAGATATACAAAACAAGTCCAAAAACAACAATTACAGCAAAAAACAAGACAAATATAGGATAAGTCATTGCAGAAGAAACTTTTTTCCTAAGTGCATTATCCCTTTCCATCAAGGCAGCCAATCTGTCTAAAACCTCGCCTAAAGCACCAGCCATTTCTCCTGCTTTTACAAGACTTATATATACGGGAGAAAAAACATCTGGATGTTTTGACAAAGCTCTCGAAAGTGAAAAACCAGCCTTGATGTCCTTTGTCATCTGCTCAATAGTTCTTGTCAGCTTATCATTTTCTCCTCCAACCATCAAAGCTTCGAGACTTCTAAGCATTGACATTCCAGAATTAAAAAGAACTGCAAATTGTCTTGTAAAAATAGCAAGTGAAAAAACACTTACATGTTGAAAACGAGAAGATATATTTCCAGCATCTTCTAATGCTCCACCGCCTTGTTCTTTTATGGACCTAACATTGTATTTCTGAGAACGTAAATCTCTTAAAACTTGCTCTTTACTTTGAGCGTTTACAATACCAGAAACTGTTTTTCCCCTCGAGTCAGTGGCTTCATACACAAACTTTGGCATTTACCCAAGCCTCCCGGTATATATGTTTTTTAAATTTTAAAACAAATTACTGGCAGTAAATTTATATACTGCCTGTAAATGTAACACAAAAAATATTTTTTTTCAAAAAAAATTTATAATATTATTTCAAATATTCAAAACAAATTTATTTTGTTTTGAATTTGCAAATTAATTTTCTTTTCCTGTAACAGATGTCCAAACTGCACATTGTGTTCTCTTTTTTTGGAGAATACAATCATATTCAGCAGGAATTTCAATATTATTATTAGTTAGCCATGCATCAGCATGACAACCACCACTACAATAATATCTCACCCAACAAGATTTACATGCTGACTTAGCAAAAAGAGTTGTTTTTTCAAATTTTTCTCTTATTTTATCAAAATTTTCACTTTTTTCAAAAACAGTTCCCATTGAAAATTCTTTTACATGAAGTCTATGGCATGGAAATATATTTCCATTTGGATCTATTGAAATATATTCAACCCCAGCACCACATCCTGATAGCCTTCTTGGAGAACAGAGCGGAGAATCTAGATATATGTTAAAGTGAAAGTAATCTATAGGCAAGCCTTCACTTCTTTTTTCAACAATAAATTTAGCAAGTTCCTCATATTTATTACAAAGTTCTTGCAAATGTTCATGCTTAACTGCCCATGAGTCTGTAGATTTGCCTTTTGCTGGTTCTAAAGAAAATCGATAAATACCATTATCAACAAAAAAACGACATGTTTTTACAATATCCATGGTATTTGGCGTAATTGTTCCTCTTACATAATATGAATCGCCATTTCTTGATTTAATAGCTCTTTTTATATTTGTAAAAGCACTATTCCAAACCGACTCACCAGTAGAAGATGGCCTATTTAAATCATTATATATTTTATCACCATCAAGACTTAATATAAGGGAAACATTTTCTGAATTTAAAAATTCGAGTACAGTCTCAGTCAAAAGAACAGCATTTGTCGTCAATGTAAATTTTACTCTATCTGTTTTTTTCTTTGCCTCTAAAATAAATTTTTTAATCATATCAAAATTTAAAAGAGGTTCGCCACCAAAAAAGTCTATCTGAAGTGTTGCCTCAGGATTGCTCTTTTCAAGTAAAAAATCCAATGATTTCAAAGCTGTTTCCAAGGTCATGTGCCCTGATAATTTGCCCTCACCATGTGCAAAACAATATATGCATGATAAATTACATGCAGAAGTAACATTAAGACATAAAGCTCTCAATGTTCTACTGGGCATGGGTGGAATATCATCAGCAGATATTTCTAATTTTTCTATTTTTTCCAACTCTGATTTCATCTTTTCTGCTAAATTCACATCTTCAATCTTTCCATTATTTATAAAATTAGCAAAATCTGAATTTAGGTTATATATCCCTCCACAATAGCCAATAAGGAGGTTTTTATTTTCAAATGAAAACAAAGAAAACTTAGAACTATCAATAAGACTCAATTTCTTCTCCCCAAAATTACAAAAAAAATATTACACAAATATAATAATAATATATTTTATACAAATTATACAAATTCTTTGTTATTTCCTTTCAATCCTTCAGTAAAGAATTAGGAGAAAATAATTATTAAAAACTTGCATAAAAAAAAAAGACATGATATAATATGTAAGATCTTTAGGCAATTAATACTCGTGATAATGAATATAATAATTGCGACAGTAAATTATATAAATTTATTTTATTAAATGGAGGATATCTATAGTGGCTGAGAATACAAAAAAGAAAACACCTATAGAGGAAAAAAGACTAAAACAAGCAAAAAAACGCAACAGAATCAATAATGCAGCTAAAAGTGCTATAAAAACAGCAGTAAAAAAAGCTGTTGCTGCTATTGAAACATCAAATGAGCAAGCAAAAGACCTTATAAGCAAAGCATACAAAGTAATAGACACAGCTAAAGCAAAAGGTATCATAAAGAAAAATACAGCTTCTCGTAAGAAATCAAGACTTATGCGTAAACTTAATAAAGCAACTGTTACAGAAGAAGTAAAAGCATAATAAAGTCAAACAAAAAAAAACTGCCACTCAAAAATTTGAATGGCAGTTTTGTTATTTTATACTATTTTTTGTTATTTACTTTTGCTTGTGCAGCAGCAAGTCTTGCGATTGGAACTCTATATGGTGAGCAACTTACATAGTTCAAATTGAGTAAATGACAGAATTCAACAGATGTTGGTTCTCCGCCATGTTCTCCACAGATTCCAACTTCGAGGTCTGGATTTGCTTCTCTTCCGATTTTTACAGCGTTCTTCATAAGTCCGCCAACGCCTTCTCTGTCGAGCTGGTGGAAAGGATCTACCTTCAAGAGACCTTTTTCAATATATACAGGAACGAATGTCTTTGCGACATCATCTCTACTGTATCCGAATGTTGTCTGTGTCAAATCATTTGTACCAAATGAGAAGAACTGTGCATATTCAGCAAGTTTGTCAGCAACTACAGTTGCTCTTGGAAGTTCGACCATTGTTCCTACTTTGTATTCAACAGTTATGCCCTGTTCTTCCATAACTTTCTTAGCTACTGAATCGACCATTTCTCTGTTGAGTTTCATTTCGCCAACTATTCCAACACCAGGGATCATGACTTCAGGTTTTACATCTACGCCTTTTTTCTTTAGACCACAAGCTGCTTCAAATATTGCTCTGACTTGCATTTTGTAGATCTCTGGGAATACGATTCCAAGACGACAAACTCTGAGACCAAGCATTGGGTTTGCTTCGTGCATTGAGCGTAGTTTCTCAAGAAGAGCTTCTTTGTCAGCAAGTTCTGTAACTTCTTCTTTTGAAAGCTCTTTGAACTGTCTCTTTGTCTTTAGTTCTACAACCTTTGTCAAAGTTTCTTCCATGTCTGGAAGGAATTCATGAAGAGGTGGATCGAGAAGTCTTATGATTACCCAGTAACCTTGCATTGCTTCGAGGATTCCTTCGAAATCGCCTCTCTGTACAGGAAGAAGTTTTCCAAGTGTTTCCATATATACATTCCATGAGGATTCCATTTTCTTCTTCTGTGCTTCGATTTTTTCTTTTACTTCATCTGCCTTACTCTCTTCTGTTTCGGCAAGTTGTTTTTCAAGACGATCGAGTGCTCTCTTTCCTGCTTCTGCCTCACCAGCAACCATGATCATTTTCTGAACGATTGGAAGGCGGTCTGTTTCCATGAACATATGTTCTGTTCTGCAAAGACCAATACCCTGAGCTCCCAAAGCTCTTGCTCTTCTTGCATCCTTTGGATTGTCAGCATTTGCTCTTACGCCAAGTTCTTTTACTTCATCAGCCCATTCAAGAATCTGTTTTGCAGCTGGAATCAATTCATCTGGATAAACTCTTGAAATTTTTCCTTCAAATACTTCACCAGTTGCTCCATCTATTGAGATGTAATCTCCCTCTTTGAAGACTTTGTCTGTATCTCCAACTTTGACATGGAATGTCTTTGAAGACAAATCTACTTTTATGGCTTCACAACCGACGACGCATGGAATACCCCAACCTCTTGCTACGAGTGCAGCGTGTGATGTTGGTCCACCTGTGCTTGTCAAAATACCTTCTGCAACAGCCATACCTGAAGCGTCATCTGGAGATGTCTCAGGTCTTACGAGAACGATTTCTTTGCCCTCTTTTTTCATTGCGACTGCATCTTCAGCCTCAAATACAACTATTCCACAGCCAGCACCTGGTGATGCAGCAGTTCCCTTAGCAATCATTGCACCGTCATTTACGGCTTTTTTCTTTGCTTCAGGTGTGAAATATGGATGGAGAAGCATATCAATCTGTGCAGGTGTAACTCTACATACAGCTTCTTCTTTTGTAATAAGACCTTCATTGCAGAGATCAACAGCAATATTTACAGCAGCAAGAGCAGTTCTCTTTGCATTTCTTGTTTGAAGCATGAAAAGTCTGTTCTGCTGAACAGTGAATTCCATATCCTGTACATCTCTGTAGTGTTTTTCAAGTTTTACAGCAATGTCTTTGAACTGTTCAAATGCTTCTGGGTCTCTGTCTTTTAATGCTTCGAGTGGAAGAGGAGTTCTTACACCAGCAACAACATCTTCACCTTGTGCGTTGAAGAGAACATCACCTGTCAAAACTTTTTCACCTGTGCTTGCATTTCTTGTGAAAGCAACACCTGTTGCACTGTCTTCTCCCATATTTCCAAAGACCATACACTGTACATTTACAGCTGTTCCTAAATCGTGAGAGATTTTTTCTTTGTTTCTATATACAACAGCTCTTGGTGTATTCCAAGAACGAAAAACTGCTTCAATAGCAAGTCTTAATTGTTCCATTACATCTTCTGGGAAATCTTTGCCAGTTTCTTTCAGAACATAAGCCTTATAGTCTTTTACGACTTCTTGAAGTTGTTCTGCTGAAAGTTTTGAATCTTCCTTTACTCCAGCTTTTTCTTTGTGTTCTGCAAGTATGTTTTCAAAATTTCTCTTAGGAAGTTCGAGAACGACATCACTGAACATATGGATAAATCTGCGGTATGCATCATAAGCAAATCTCTCATTATTTGTGAGTTTTGCAAGACCTTTTACTGTTTCAGCATTTAAACCGAGATTTAATATTGTATCCATCATACCTGGCATAGAAATCTTTGCACCAGAACGAACAGATACGAGGAGAGGATTTTCAGCACATCCAAAGCCCTTATCCATCTTTTTCTCAAGAGCTTCCATATGTTTCTTTACTTCGTCCATCAAACCATCACGCATTTTTTTGCCAAGTTTGTAATACTCAACACACATTGTTGTTGGAATTGTAAAACCTGGAGGAACTGGGAAACCGAGTTTTGTCATCTCAGCGAGGTTTGCACCTTTACCGCCAAGGATATCTCTCATAGAAGCATCTCCCTCTTCAAATGCATAGACGATTTTGTCACAACAATTACAGTTTGTCATCGAATCACCTTCCAAAAAATATATAAAATTTTAACCATAGGTTAAATTAAGCCACAGCTTTTCTATTATATATTAATAATAGCATTTAATGCAATAGCAAAATATAACATTCAAAAAATTATATTTTTATAGAAAAAATCCTTTGAAAAATCTTTTTATAAGAAAAAAACAGGAAAAATAAATAATTATAAAATAATATTTAATATCATAAACAAAAATTATGAAGGATTTTATTTAAAAAATGAATTTTCAAAATGTACTCGCTCCAATAAGAGTTCTGAATATTACTTCAAATGATTTTTTTCTTTCTATAACAGATGACTACAAAACCATCAATGTAAAATGGGAAGATGTAACTCATGTAATATGTGGAAAAATAAAAAGAAGAAATCCTCCTTACAATCTCATTTTCTTTATAAAAGAGTACAAAGAATCTTTTTTGATAGATTCTTCATCTTTTAATTTCAAAAGTTTTTTAGATAACCAATCAATAATTAAAAATGAACTAAAATTTTTGAAAGTCGTAAATACATTTGTATCACAAGCTAAAAAGGCATTTATAGATTGGCCTACCGACAATATGGTACAAAATAAAAATGTAGAATATCTCCCTGAATTCGACAATCAACACTTGTTTATAAATTATTCTTTTAAGATAAGAAGTACAGAAAAATTTGAAGAAAAGAAAAAAATAACAACAGTTAATGATGAAAAATTAACAATAATTTTTGAAAGACAACTCGAAACATTAAGAAAAAAAAGAGAGAATGTTACAATAAAATTAAATAAAGCAAGAGATTTATATTTATCTTATTCACAAAATAAAGATGATAATTTTGCTCTTTCAAAAGCCTATAAAGAAGTCGAAGATGCAATTTCAGTCGATCCTGGATATATAGATTTATATATATTCAAAGCCGATATATGTAGAGTTATGAATCGCAATGAAAATGCCTTAGATTCACTTCTCGAGATAACTAAAAGGATTTCTGAAAATAAAATAGATGAAGTTGTATCTTTAAACATATATTTATATATAGCAGATCTATATTTTGAGTTGGGAAATAATGATAAAGCCTGTGAAATGCTTCAAAATTATTGTGGAATAACCCCAATAAAAGAGATAAACAAAGAAATAACAGAAAAAATAGGTAATCATTTAGGAACACTTGATTTAAATTGGTATGATTCATTTGAATATGGTTATCAGCTATTTACAGAAGGCAACTATTTTAAAGCTATTGATTATTTCACTCAAACAATAGAAGCAATTCCAAATTTCCGTTGGTCGTATCATTGGCTTGCCATGTGTTACTTGGGAATGAGTAACCTTTTATTAACTATTGATATAATGAATAAAGCAAATTCAATATATCCAACATATACGACATACACAGAACTTGGCATGATCTATGAAAAGTTAGAAGAATTTTCAGAAGCAAGCAATATATATCAACAAGCTATAGAATTTATGCCCAACTGTCCAGATGCTTATATTTATCTATCAAGACTCCTATTAGACCATGGCGGTGATGAAATATCAGCCCAAGATATGTTATTTAAGACAATAGACTTAGATCCATATAATGAATTTATTGATGATGCTTATGAGCTTGTTCAAACAATAGAGAAGACAAAAGAATCTTATAAAGACTTATCTGCAAAAAGAAACAAAAAAATAGGTGATGTATTTAATGATCAATATAAGATAGAAAACATATTTGAAGGGGGCATGGGAATTGTCTATATCGTAAATGATATGGAAGCAAATCATATCTATGCCATGAAAAGTTTTCAAGATAAATTCATGTGGAATGACTCAGTTGTAAAAATGTTTTACCATGAAGCTGAAATATGGGTAAGACTTGGAGAAAACCAAAATATTGTACAAGCAATAAAAGTAGAACCATTTGATGGAAAGCCATATATATTTCTTGAATATATAAAAGGTACAGACCTTGAAGCAATTTTAAAACATGAAAAACTAAATCTTGAAGAAATACTAGACTTTTCATTACAATTTTGTCAAGGCATGTCTTATGCCTACAAAACTTTAGGAGTAGTACACCAAGACATAAAACCTTCTAACTGTATGATAACAGAAGATGGTATTTTAAAAATAACTGACTTTGGTCTTTGTAAAATATATTCTGAAGCAAAAGATGAAGATGAAAAACACTCAATAACAAAATTTCAAAAAGCTAATATACCAAATAATTTAGACAATCAAGAATCAATAGCAGGAATGTCTTCAAATGTTATAGACTTAGGAATTAAAAATAATAAAAGTACAGCTGGAGACACAACTCCTGATGGAAAAGGTTCAAGAATCGGTGGTACAATACCGTACATGGCCCCAGAATTGTTCACTGGAGACAATGAAGCAAACACACTAACTGATATATATTCATTTGGCTGTATGTTATATGAAATGATAACAAACAAAACACCTTTTGGAGACACTGATTTTGAAGCATGTATTGTTGGTCATATAAGCGAAATTCCAGAAAATCCATGTAATGAAAGAGAAGATCTCCCTGACATATTAGGTGAAATAGCTCTAAAATGTCTTGAAAAAGATCCTGAAAACAGATTTAGCGATTTCAGTGAAATACTCATGACATTTACAAAACTCTGTACAGCCCTTGGATTTGAACCATATAATTTAGGTTCTTCAAAAGCATCTGGAGAAACGCTCGAAAAAATGAAATATAGAGGCGAATCCCTAATGGTTTTGGAAAAATATTCAGAAGCATCAGAAATATTTACAAAAGCATTGAGTTTGTATCCAAAAAATTTAGAGCTTATTACAGAACGTGCCGAATGCTACAGAGTTATAGGAAAATATAATGAGTCATATAAAGATTTAACAACTGTATTAAAAGCAGACCCAAATAATTCAAAAGCATACTACTATTTGGGATTATTGTACATGTCAAACAAAAAATATAAAGAAGCACATGGTTATTTATACAAAGCTTCAAAATTAAATCCAAACAATGCAGATATATGGCTAAAATTGGGTTCTCTATATGACTTAGTTGGAGATTCAAACACTGCTTTAAAGCACTATGATACGGCATTAAAAATAAATTCAAAAAATGCAGTAGCTTGGAATAACAAGGGCAACATAATGATGAAAGAAAACAAATATTTTGATGCTCTAACTTGTTATACAAAAGCTATTGAATCAAATCCAAGATATCAAATTGCTTGGTTTAATCAAGGTAATGTAAAACAAAAAATGAACCTCCACATGGATGCAATAAAATCATTTAAAAAATGCCTTGAATTAAATCCTAAATCACTTCAATCTATGATAAGTCTTGCCATGTCTATGTCTAAGATGAAATTATATAGGACAGCATTCACATATTTTGATGAAATAATGGCATTAGATGACCAAAAT
Source organism: uncultured bacterium (assembly GCA_902790465.1). Classification (GTDB taxonomy): domain Bacteria; phylum Vulcanimicrobiota; class CADAWZ01; order CADAWZ01; family CADAWZ01; genus CADAWZ01. Next base: position 19,659 of record CADASF010000020.1, read on the forward strand.
AGTTATGTATATCTACTAAAAGCAATATGTTATTATGAAAGCGGAAATACAGAAGAAGGATTTAGAGCTATCAAAAAATCAGTAAAACTTGCTCCAAATTCAATACAATCTATTGAATATATGTTTTACATGGCAATTACAATACATTCATACAATGAAGCACTAAATTTCTTTATCAAACTTCCTGAAAATTTACAAAACGATCCAATAATCACAAAATTTAGAGATATAATAAACGAAAGAGGAATTCTGCTAAAAATATTTACAGAACAGACGGCGATATGGTTTTCAAACCCAGAAATAAGAAATACAAATAAAAATGTATTTGAAGATTTCGAATTGACAATTCAAAAATACAAACAAAATCTAAATATAAATAACTTCATAATAAAAAGAAGATTATACATACTGAGTAAAATTTCAGGCGACAAAACACTGACTGAAGAAAATAAAAAAAGTTGCATACAATTACTTGATGAATACAATATTTCTGATTTCGAGACAGAATCTGCCATTTATTCAGATTTAATAAAAAAATTTAAAAAGAGCAAAGGCAAAATAGAAACTGTCAAATCAAATAAAAATACAGCTGAAACATATTCAAAAGCATTACAGTTAATGGAAAAACAAGATTACACAAAATCACTTCAAGAATTCCAAAAAATAATAAAAAGAGTATGGGCTGATGTTGATATTTGGTTCTCAATAATACTTTGCAAAATAAAAATGAAAGATTATAAAGGAGCTTTATCATTAATTCCACAAGCAATAGCGAGAACTGGAATAGATGTAAAATATTGGTTATTAAAAGCATTTATCGAAGACAAAATAGACTATAAATATGAAGCATTGAACACATTCATTACAATAGTGTCAATATGCCCACACTCAACAAAAGCTGTTTTAAAAATTATTTCAATTTTAAGAGAAATAGGGTGTGATAGAAAAGCAGGAATGTTTGCTTCTACTCTATTGCCTTTTTTTGACAGAATATCACTTGAAAAAAATGAAGAAATATTGACAGTAAGCCTTTTAAATTTAGTAACAGGAAGAACAGACTTTGCAAAAAAAGCACTAAATTCATTTATTGAATTTAATAACTCCTCAAAAGATGCTGAACTGCTATCAATTTATATCGACATGGCCGAAAAAAATTATGATTCAGCTCTTACAAAAATAGATTCATTTAAACCTGAATCAGAAGATCCTGATGATCTTTCATTAAATCTGTCATATTTGCTCAAAGGCTTAATATTAGCAAAAATGAAAAAAGCAGAACAGGCTATTGAATATTTCAACAAAATAACTACAAGATTTGAATATTTTACAATAGCAATATATTATAAAATAATAACTTTACTGCAAATAAAAGACCAAGATACAGATATAAATGCAATCATATCCAACTATGTATCAGAAAATCCAAATAGTTATTCATTGTGGGAAGCAAGAGCTTATGTTTTAAGCAAAGAAAAAAAATCTTACAAAGAAGCTATATGGGCTTATTCAAAAGCTCTTGAAATCATACCAATAGCAATAATTCCAAACCTAAATTCTGGTATGATAATGAACAAAATTGGAAACTACGAAGAAGCTATACAATATTTTGATAGAGTTCTTGAAATAGAACCTGATAACAGTTATGCTTTGCTATATAAATCAATATCACTTTTATATATTGAAAAATATGATGAAGCTATTATATGTTCTGAAAAATTAAAATGCACCAATTTAAGAAATGAATATATATATATCATAAGAGCTATAATATTTAAACAACAAAATAAAATAGATGAATGTATAAATGAAATAGACAAAGCCTTTGCTATAAACCCATCAAATCCTGAAATATGGAATTTAAGGGGTTTAATGATGAGAATAACAAATAAACTAAATGACGAAATGTTCAGCTATAACAAAGCAATCGAACTTCAAAATAATTGCGTCTCTGCATGTACAAATAAAGGTATATGTTTTATCGAAATGAAAAAATATGAAGAAGCAAAAATACTATTTGATAAAGCTCTTAGTGTCATGCCCGAAAATCCAATCTTATGGCGTGAAAGTGGAAGATGTCAACAATATTTGGGAAAATACAGAGATGCATTAAGATGTTATGATTTAAGTATTCAACAAAATCAGAATGACTATGAATCTTATAATGGAAAAGCTGAATCTTTAGTTTCTCTTGAAAAATATTCAGATGCATTGACAGCTATAAAAAGGTCTTTAGAAAAAAATGAAAATCAACCACAAATTCTAAACAATTTGGGATTTATTTTATATAAACTATCAAGACCAGAAGAAGCATATAACGCATTTGTAAAGGCATCAAATCAAAATGAAATATACCAAGAAACAATATACAACCTACTTTTGATGTCAATGGAAAAAAATAAAACTGAAGAAATAGAAATATATAAGAAAAAATATATAGAATTATTCGGTTCAGAAAATTTGCCAGAAGTTGGAAAATCACAATATAGAGAGTTGCCATACACAAAAAATATAGCTCCTTTCGTATATGTTGACTTAGCAACACATTTTAATTTTAAAATAAAAAGTTTTCCATATTTATTTATAAATATAGGAAATTATCTATCTTCATTAAAAATTTCAAATAATATATAATAAAGGGAATTGAAAAACTTTATCAAATATAATACCTAAAATATATTTAGGGCTTAATTTGGGGGTTACAAATGAATATAACAACTGATTCTGAAGCTATTGCAGCCTTAAAAAGAAGAGCAGTAAATCTTGTAAAAGAGAAAAAATTAGATGATGCAGTAGAAGCATTAAATGAAATAGTAAGACTTGACCCAAGAAATTTTCAGTCTCTATTCCAGTTAGCACAGATATTCTTTGTTCAAAAAAAATACTCAGGTAGTGAACAAATGTGCCAACAAGCATTAATTGCAAAACCTAATGATTTGAGGCCATGGCTAATACTTGGAAATATATTTGTAGCAACAGGAAATTTTGACAAGGTAGTAAATCAGCTTCCAACAGCAATATCAATGCATCCAGACAATTTCCAATTAAATTATATTGTAGGATACGGATTTGCAAAAAAAGGTGAGCTATTCAAAGCTAAAAAGTATCTCGATGCTGCAGCAAAAATACAACCTAATAACCCAAAGGTTAAACAGGCAATGGCAATTGTCGATAAAGCAATGTCAGCAAGAAGATAATATAAGAAGATAATATAAGACTAAAAAAATTAGGTGTAAAAGTTTTTTTTACACCTAATTTAAATTTAATAGTTAAAATCCTATATCTAAATCTTTAATAAACTTTGAATTTAAATCTTTTTGGGATAAAACAGGGGAATCTACTTTCCAATCAACCCCAATATCTGGGTCATTCCAACGAATACCTGAATCGCATTCAGGAGCATAATATTCATCTGTTTTATACATGACTTCACAATTTTCTTCAAGGGTCAAAAATCCATGAGCAAAACCTTTTGGTATAAAAAGTTGTTTTTTATTTTCCTCAGTTAACTCAACTCCAATCCATTTCAAATAATTTGGAGAAGATTTTCTAATATCAACAGCTACATCAAAAATTTTGCCTCTGACACATCTAATCAATTTAGCCTGTGCTTTAGGATTTTTTTGAAAATGAAGTCCCCTAAGGGTATGAATATGTTCTGATTTTGAATGATTATCCTGAACAAAATCACAAATCAATCCCAATTTTTCAAGTTTTATTTTTGAATAACTTTCAAAAAACCAACCTCTTGAATCACCAAAAACCTGTGGAGTGATTATCAAGACACCTTCTAATTTTGTCTTTTCGATAAACATAAAAACACCATCCGCTATAATATTCTAATTGAGTGAAATTATAAACAAATTCTTTTTATTTTGCTCAAAACCTCTAAAGAAAGGATAAAATAAAATTGAATAAATTAAATAAAAATATTCTTACAATTCTCTTGTTATTTTTATGTATTATAAATATTGGTTGCAACAATAATAAACAAGAGGAACACAAACTAAAAATAGAGGAAATAATAATAACAATTCCTCAAGATTTTACAAAAAATGAAAACATTTTTATATCAAATGATAACTTAAACAAAATAGAAATAGAAAAAATAAATGACGAAAATACAAAAATAGAAGATACAAAGCAAAAAATAAAAGATGAATATAAAAATAAAAATATAGAATTGACAGAAATTATAATAAAAAAAGATATTCCAAAAATATCAGGTTTGGTTGGAGTTGAGAAAGATAACACAATTCACATATATTTTATTGAAAATGGAAACAACAAAATAAAAATGACCTGTAATGGTAGTAATGATAATTCAGCCCTTTTATTCAGAAATATAGCCAAAACAGTAATAATTGAAAAATAAATAAAAAAAGTTGTGTATTTTAAATGGAATCTGAAATACACAACTTTTTTTTATTTATACTCTTTTATTTCTTCTTATCAATAAATATTTCATCAGGAAGGTCTGTATTTATTTTATAATATCCATACGAAGCATTTCCAGTTGCTTTAATTCCCATCTTCGGGAAATTAGCTTCAACTTCCATACTTCCAAACAATTTAAATCCCTTAACATCTCTGTAAGAACATCTTATGTCAACTTCTCCGCCATTTTGATATGTATAAATTTGGCGTGGAAATAGCCAAGTCGTTTTATTTATATACATATCTATTTTTTGAAGGTCTCCCCTACCTTCTATAGGTATCATTCTTAAAATAAAACAATCAGTAAAATCACCATCTCCATCAAAAATTTTCATAGTATATTTATTCGGATCAGGCAAACTCCAACCAAATGCACTTGGATATTTAGAAAGAAAATCAGGAGCTTTTTTAAATTCAACTTTATAGTGATCAGGCTCTTTAAAATAATAATCACCTTCTAAATTAAAAGGAATTGCAAGAAAAGAATATTTTGTCTTTACAGTTGCATTGATAGGACAAGTATAATCTTTAAGTCCTTTGTTTACATTTTTCATTTTTTCAACAATTTTAAAAGCCTGAGCTCTTCTCAATGAAGTTCCTGAAGGTGGCAAAACAAAATCATCACTTGTTGAATCAATCTTTTTATCTCCGTCTTTTACCTCGGTATCTTTTTTATCACCGTCTTTTACCTCGGTATCTTTTTTATCTCCGTCTTTTACCTCGGCATCTTTATTATCTCCGTCTTTTACATCAGCATCTTTCTTATCTCCGTCTTTTACCTCGGTATCTTTTTTATCACCGTCTTTTGCCTCGGTATCTTTCTTATCACCGTCTTTTACCTCGGTATCTTTATTATCTCCGTCTTTTACCTCGGTATCTTTTTTATCTCCGTCTTTTACCTCGGTATCTTTTTTATCTCCGTCTTTTACCTCGGCATCTTTCTTATCTCCGTCTTTTACCTCGGCATCTTTCTTATCACTGTCTTTTACCTCGGCATCTTTCTTATCACTGTCTTTTACATCAGTCTTCAAAGATGGAATTTTAATAACAACTGGATTTTTTGTATCCACATTTACTGTTGTCTGTCCATTATCTGCAAAAACTGGAGCAGATACTGCAACCAACAAACTAAAAATCAAAAATATTTTTTTCATATTTTCATCATCCTTTTTTTAAATAAAGTGTCATAGCAAACTTTAAAAAGCCACTTTTGTGCACGGAAATCAATTTTTGTTATTAATTTTGCAATTAAATAATTTTCAAAAATACGATACAATGTTAATATTTTTGAAAATTATTATGAACTAAAAAAATTGATTTCTGTGACTTTTGTAATGTTTTTATTCTATATCACTTTCATCTGAATCTTCGCTATCTTTACTGTCGTCTTTTTTATCATCTTTATTCTTATCAACATTATCTTCTTTATTATCAATATTCTCGTTATCTTTATTTTCTTTATCTAAATTATCATCTTTATTCTCAATTTTATTATCGCCATTCTTATCATCTTTATTTTCTCCATTTTCAGAATCAACAGGTTTAATCTCAATAGGCTTTACTTCCAATGGTTTTACAAGAAGGCATGTTGCAACAACTTCACCTGATTCATTTAAAGCAGATACTGTTTTACCTGCAAATTCTTTATCAACATAAAAAGACATCGATCCAGTAGCTGGAAGATTTAATTCATTAGAATACAACTCAGAAGTATTATCTTCATCATATATTACAAATTTAAATTTTCCTTCTGTAATTCTATTTCCATATTCATCTTCACTTGTAAAATCAACTTTATAATTATCTGCATTAGCCATTTTTTTATAAGATGAAGTCATTTCAAAATATGAAGGCTTACTTGCAACAAATCTGCCATTAAAAATTTTTTCTGCAGAAAGCCCACAAACAGCAAATACATAAAAATTACCGCACTTTTTTGTATTTCCTATTTTAAAATCAGCTTTTCCAGAAGATGTCTTTACAAAAAATGGAAATTCTCCAAAAGAAGGAATAATTTTGACACAAGTCCCATCTTCAACTGGCGTTCCATCGGCATAGGATACAGAAATCGAAATAGAAGCCGAATCAGCACCATCTGCTTTTATATCCTTTTTATCACTATTTAACAATTTAATGACATAAGGAGCAAGCATTTTCTCTTTGGAATAGAGACATAAGAAATTTCCAACAGGTCTTTCATATCGAGAAACTCCAACTGGTTTTGAAACATCCATACCCAAAATATCCATTGCTGAAGAACCACCGCCATCAAAATTCATGGCATTAACTATTCCATTTGAAGATAATTTTGAAGCAAAATCTATTAACTTCATTCCTTCACTATGACTGTCATTAAATCCTGTTGCAGTAAATAAATGGATATTTCCAGAATAGTCAGTACCAACAGCAGTTCTTCCTGCTCTATGTGTTATATCATTTCCACCTTTACCTAAACCTTCTTCATCTGCTGTCATTTTTGTACAACCATTTGAAACAAGATTTGGACCTCCTCCAAGAACAAAAGCAACATTATTTAAAGTATTTCCATCAGATTTAAATACATTTCCTGATTTTGCAGTAATTTTATCAATTACAGGAGTTCCATCCATAAGAATACCAAAACAAGTGCGAGGTGGTCTTCTTGAAACATGTGGAGCAATCAATTTTCCATACCTATAGACAAGACCTAAAGGAGTTCCACCTTCCCAAGCAAAAAATCCACCATTAATGGCAGCAATACAGGCATTTCTTTTTCTGGCATCAGTAACTTTTTCTCTTCCCTTAGCTCCTGAAGCCATAGAAATATCAAAATATGCCTGTCCCTTTGGAAAAGCCTTTACAGATAGATCATTAAAAATCAAATATCCATTCGAATTTGCAGATTCTTCTGTATTCAATGTAATGTCATTTGAAATTTTTGTTTTGTATTTAATAGAAAAATCTCTATATAAATCAAAAACTATTCTATTTTTTCCAGAATCATTCAAAGATATTAATTTTACCTTATCTTTTGAAATTGGATAATTCAAATCTATATCTACAGAAATAGACCTACAACCTCTTTTAGATAGTGAAAGCCCTAAAAAGAGATTATCAGAAGATTCTTTTATTTTAGATTTAACAGAAGGTGAAATCTGGGCTCCTGTTATAACAGCATTTATAGCTGGTTCTGGAAAAGATATCGAAGAAAAATGACAATCTACTTTATCAGAAAATTCAAATACAATCCTAACTTTTTCTGCCGTCTTACTATATCTAACACCTGTTAAAGAAGATAGATTTTCAGAAAAAGATACTGAATAAAATAGAACAAAAAATAAAACAAAAAATATTGTATATAATTTAAAATTATTTTTAAAACACATAATCTTTCTTAAATAATAAAGCAAGCAGAAAAAGTAAAAAAATAAAACTTTTCTGCCTGCCCTTTAAATTTCAAAAAAATAAATTTAATCTCACAGCTTATTTCAATGCTCCGATAGCATCTTCATTATTAGCAAAAATGCTAAATATTTTGACAAGTCCAGTTATTTGAAAAATCTTCTTTATCTGAGGATTTGTACATACAAGAACTATATTTCCATTGTGTTCTTTTACCCTCTTCAAAGCACCTATCAAAACACCTAATCCCGTACTGTCAACATATCTTACATCTTCAAGATTTACTACTATATTATAAATCTCTTTTTCAATTAAAGCATTTATAGATTCTTTAACTTTAGGAGATGTATAAACATCTACATCACCACATACATTAAGAATATTACAGCCTTCGCCCTCTTTTATATCTACCTTTATATCCATAAAAACCTCAAACTAATTTTTTACATTATCAGATTTTTTGAACTCAGCAAAACGCTCTCTTGTCTTACTTATACCATCTTCAATATTCTTTTTACTATCTTCAATAACTTTTTTGCCCTGTTCAACAGCATCATTTATTGCCTTTTTGCCTTGTTCAACAGCATCATTTATTGCTTTTGGAGCATTTTCAGCAAATTCTTTTACTTTTACTTCTGCATCCTTATAAAACTTCTCGCCAGTTTCTTTAAGTTGTGCACGAGTTTCTTCTCCTGACTGAGGAGCAAAAAGAAGTGCCAAAACAGCACCTACTGTAGCACCACAAAGCATGCCACACATAAAACTTAGACCTGATTTATTATCCATGACCAAATCTCCTTTTAAAAAATATTGGTTATTCATTACTTACAAAAAAATAGCATTTATATAAAAATAGCACAAATTTACAAATTATGCAATAGTTTTTATAAAAAACATACCATTATAATCCAAATACATTTGTATCTTCTTCTTCAATAGCTCCTTCAACAGCTGATTCAACAACTTTAGGATCATTTACAGGAATTAAAATAGAAGAAAGCCAACTTGTAGAATTGACAGCCCATCTAATAAGAGCTGAATCAAGAGATAATTTCTTTCTACCAGCAATTCTACGAGCAAGTTCCTCATTTTTTAAACTATCTTCTAATGTGCCAACAACTATAACACCTTTTCCAAGCTGTCCACATAAGTCAATATAATTTTTTATCTCATTAAAATTACTTGTATTATAATCAAAAACTATAAAATCATAATCACATCTTTTAATGACATATTTCAAAAGTTTTGAAATAGACTCTTTTTCAGTCTTTTTAACATGTGCACCTATATATTTGACTTTACCTTGTTTTCTAAGTTTATAAAAAGCATTAAAAATATCATTTTTTTGTAAATATCTAGTCTCTTTTATATCATCGACAATAACACAATCAATAAAATCAACACTCAAATTTTTTAAACTTGAAGAAAATTGTCTAATATAAGAATCTTCAGAAGCATTTAAATCCAATTTCCAATGTGTTGTTAAAAGACATCTCTCTCTATATGCTGGAGTTAAATTTTCAGCTACAAACTTTTCACTTCCATCAACAAATGGAGAAGAATTTATAAAAGTTGCTCCCTCTCTAAGGGCTTTTTTAAATGCGGACTTATCATTTAATTCATAAGTTCCTATATTAATTCCTAATATACCAACTTTTTTGCCTGTATTTCCCAATCTCCGCATAATCATCTCATCTGCAGACAAAATGCCATTTGAAATAATAATCATCAATAAAGACAAAAATAAAACTTTTGTTAAAGATTTCACTTTTCCAATTCTCCAAATTATATTTAAGGCTGAAGTGCCTGTTCTTCCGAACCATCAACAGATATAGCAATTTCAATATCTTTATTAGGATATATACTTCTCAAAGTATTCTCAATTTGTGATCTTCTCTGAGTCATATCAAAACTTCCACCACCAGAATTGAGGTTTTTAGAAAAGTCTGCTATAACTTTATTATCTTTAAATTTCACATAATTAACAGAAGTATTTGACGGAATAGATGTATAAAAACCTTTTTCTTTTTCATTATCTTTAGGTCCTGAAATTAACATTTCAAGTGCTTTTTTAGCAACATCTTCTCTATTGTCTGCAGAAATTTTAACTTCTGAAGGATATGTATTTTCTGGATTTACTCCATCTGGGTCTTCTTTAGTGCTTGCATAATAAACAGAAACTACTAATTCTTTTGAAAGACTTACATTTTTTACAGGAGTTGTTTCCTTAGTATCTGCTTTTGGAGTAGTTGTATTAATATTAGTTGCAACTTCTTTTGTATCTTCAACCTTTATTTCTGTTGTTTTTTTAGGTTCAACTTGTTTTTTATCTTTATCTGCTGTCCCCAAACAACCTGTTAAAAAAATTGTTACGCAAATCAATAAAAGAAGAGAAAGAATATTTATATTAAAAATTTTTTTATTCATAATTATTTAGTCCATTTTATTTCATTTTGGCTATCAATAACAGCCTTCATATTTTTTCTTATGAAATTTTCAAGAAATTTTACATTTTCAAGATTGTCGTAAAAGAAAAATACTCCACTTTTATATTTTAAAGTATATTTAGTCAAATTCCACAAAATACAAAATTTAATAGTAGAAGATGACAAATTCTCCATATCTTCCCATTTTATATTTGATTTTAATCCTTCAGTTTCAGTTTCAAGTCCCCAGCTATGTGCAACAACTGGTTCACTGTCAAAAATAGATTTCATTTTTTTGTATTCAGTCCAAACATAAAAAGCTAAACCACCAAAAACTAAAAAGGAGGATAAAGCAATAATCATAGGAATTGTTGTTCCCAATGATGTAATAACAAATATAAAACTAACTAAAGCAATAAGAGAAAACAACCAAGCTCCCCAGTTTATATATTTAATCATCTTCTTATTATCATCAAGTTCATAAGAATAATAAGTTTTTACATCTTGCTTACCATCTGGTTTGTTCATATTTTTTTAACCTCTCAACAAATTATTTTGAAAAATTATTATATATAATCTTTGAAATATCAGCAATAGTTTTTGTAGCTTCTGAAGAATTCCCTTGTTTTATTCTTCTTATAAAAACGACCAATACTCCATGAGAATTATCTGAAAATTTTACAATACCTGCATCATTTACACAACCTGCAATAGTTCCAGTTTTATGCCAAACTTTAGTACCATTTGGAAGTTTACCAGGTATTCTTGAATTGTATTTACAAGACCCCATATACGCAAGAGCTTTATTTGTCATAGATTTACTCAAAAGCTCACCTTTATATAGCTTTGCAAGAAGTAAGGAAAACTCCTTCGGTGTAGATAAATTGTCAAGAGCTTCAGCAACAACGACATCTGTTTCATAACTACCTGTATTTTCTGAGTTGTCTTCTATTTTTTGGAACTCTGCCAATGTCAAATCACTATTTTCTTCAATAACATCTTGTATTGCAGAAAATCTCTCAGATTTACTCATATTTTTCCAAACAGATGCAATCTTTAAAGAGTTATAATTTCTAAATTTGCTATATTCTCCCAAAGACAAAAGCCATGAAGGACGATTTGCTATATATATATCACTATCAGTCAGACCAATATTTCTCATTAAGTCATTACAAGCATCATATCCTATATAATTCCAAAGCATATCTGAGGCAGTATTATCACTCACAGAAATCATTTTATACATCAGATCTGAAACAGTAAATGACTGTCCCAATGAAGAAAATTGAATATCACCACTTCCAACACACTGATCATTTCTCTTTAAAATTAATTTATCAGATAATGACAATTTTCCTTTATCAATATTTTGAAGAACGCAAATCATAATAGGAACTTTAAATACACTTGCAAGAGGAAAATTTTCATTTGGTTTTATATAAAAACTTTTTCCTGTCTCAATATGATAAAAACCAACTCCAACATCCATTTTATTTGATTTAGAAGAAACATAATTTTTGACTGATTTAAATGTATTGTCAGTCAATTCTTCATAATCTTTTGAAAAACATATAGATGTAAGCAGTAATGAAAATGAAAATAAAATAAACAAAAATTTCTTCATAATAACTATTTCAAAAATTTCTCCATTGGAGTAAATAGATCATCATTTATATCTGTATTTATCACAAGGGCTTTATAAACTATTAATTCAGTGAGAGTACCATTTGTATATTTTTCCAACTTCATTGGAATATATCTTCCATCTTTTGTCATTCCAATTTCTTTATATACGACTGTTTTCTTTACCTTATCTTTTCCTTTTTGAGACTCCAATTCCAATTTTAAAGGAACTAATCGTTTTGGATCGACCCAAACAGTTTTTTCAGAACTTCCATTTTTTATACTAATCTTAGCTGTCTTTACTCCGTCAATAACCTCTGTTCCTACAATACTATATGTATTAGCAGCATCTTGAGGATATTGCATAACCCCAAACAACATATTTAAAGGAGCACTTGGTATGTCCAATTTTTTCTTGACAGGATATTGACCTGTTGAAAGATAGTGAAAAGCATGTGTTCCATCTCTAATAATTGTCATCTGTCGCCCATCAAGCTGACCACCTGGATCAGAAATAACAACATCTATTCTTATTCTGCAATTCTTTTTAAAATAAATTTTATCTTTACTTGAAAGAGACATTTTTCCAGTAGAACCATCTGCAGACATCTCCTCAAGTTCGATGACAGCATCTTGTACAGGCATTTGACCAGAAGGACAGTAAAGTCTATCTAAAATCTTCTTAGCATTATTTTGTGCTAAAACAGGAACAGTAAAAAGAAATACAAGAGATATAGCCAATAAAAATTTAATCTTCACAATTTACCTCCTTCTAAATATCCAATGTCTAATTTCCTGCTGTTGTAACAGAAATATTTATTATTTCCCCATTTCTCCAAACATCAAGAGATATTACATCACCTGGTTTAGAATTCCTTATTATTCTTCTCAAATCCTCACTTGATGATAGAGTTTTTCCATCTGCTTTTAATATTATATCATTAGGTCTTATATCCGCATCTTCTGCAGGACTCCCCTTAGATACTCCTATAACAACAACACCTTTTGGTTCGCCATCATATCTCAAATAATATGCAAGGTGTTTATTTAAATCTTGAATTGAAGTTCCTATATAAGGTCTTATAACTCTGCCACTTTCATTTAATTGATTTACAATATTTTTAACTGTATTTATAGGAATCGAAAAACCTATGCCTTGGGCATAAGGAATAATTGCTGTATTTATTCCTATGACTTCACCTTTTAAATTAACTAAAGGACCACCTGAATTTCCTGGATTAATTGCTGCATCTGTCTGAAGAAGGTCTTGAAAATCTTTACTTTGATCTGAAAGATTTCTTCCTCTTGCACTTATAACACCATAAGTTACACTTTGTTGAAAATGATAAGGACTTCCTACAGCAATTACAGGCTCACCTATTTTCAATTTATCAGAATCACCTAAAACTGCAGGTTTTATCTCAGAATCCGTTTTATCTGTTTTTATCTGTATTAAAGCAATATCAGAAACAGGATCAGAGCCTTTTATAACTGCGGGATATGATTCGTCATTTTGAAAAGTTACAGTTATCTCTGTTGCTCCATGTATAACATGTTCATTTGTCAAAATAAGCCCTGATTTATCAATTACAACTCCTGAACCACTGCCTTTTTGTGGAACAACTTGACTTCTATAAGCAGGAATTCCAAATATATTTGCAACAGGACGATTAACCTTAGTAAAACTTTTAGTATCAATATAAACAACAGAAGGCATAATTTTTTCTGTTGCTTCTGGAATAGACGAAGAATTTATAACAATAGGTGTAATATCTTTTTTATTTTCTTTAACTTCAACATTATTATTTTTTGTAAAAACAGATGGATTTACAAAAAATAACACAATAGAAAAAATAATACAACCAACAACTGCACCAATTACTGATGTATAAATATATTTAATATCCATTTAATTAAAACTCAAAAATTATTCCTTATTTTTTTTAGAATTTAATTGACGACTATATTTTAATTTTAAATCTTTATAAGTTTCTTCATTTATTTCACCAAGTAAATAACGATCTTCTATAGATTCAAGCAATTTACTTATCTTCTTAATTTCTAAGTCGTCATTATTTACTTTTTCTTCTACTTTTTCTTTTTTATCTTTTTTATCTTCAGTGTCCCTGAAAGTCTTATATACTTTTTGGCTTTCTTCATTTAACTTTTGAGGAACAGTTGAGAAATTATCTGCAACTGAATCAGACTCATGATGCATCATTTCTTTCAAAGTTATTACTTGATGTCCCCCACTATTCATTGCAAAAACAACTGCATTCTCAATGAGGTCTTGAAATTCCTTAACATCAGAAGAAAATGCTGGAAATGTACCAACAATAATTGAAGAACTGACCAATTCTGTTTGATATGTAAAACGAATTTCTAATATTTTACCTTGAATCATAAAAGCCTTTGAATAAGCCTCATCAAAAGAAACACCATTCATAATAACAGAAAATTCACACTCAGAAAGAACACAAATAAAGCAATCTGTTGGAAATACTCTATTAATCAATTCAATGATTTTGCTCTTCATTGTAATAACATATCTTTCACCAAAGTGACTTTCAAGATTTTGATAATTATCTATAATAATTCTCAAAACAGAAAATTGAGTGTTATTCTTTTTACATTCTTCTGCTAATTCCAATATTTTTTTTCTACGGAACTCAATATTATATAAACCTGTAACTGGATCTATATAAGGATTATTTACATTCTCATTATTTACAGATACTTGTTGGTAATTAATCTGCTCTGAATTCATTGGATTATTTTGATATCTTTGATCCTGATACTGTTGTGGATAAGGAGTTTGATTCAAACTCAAACGACCTGAATTCATTGGGTTATTTTGATATCCTTGATCCTGATACTGTTGTGGATAAGGAGTTTGATTCAAACTCAAACGACCTGAATTCATTGGATTATTTTGATACCCTTGGTCTTGATACTGTTGTGGATAAGGAGTTTGATTCAAACTCAAACGACCTGAATTCATTGGATTATTTTGATATCCTTGATCTTGATACTGTTGTGGATAAGGAGTTTGATTCAAACTCAAACGACCTGAATTCATTGGATTATTTTGATATCCTTGGTCTTGATACTGTTGTGGATAAGGAGTTTGATTTCCCCCCAACTGTCCAAAATTCATAGAATTACCTTGATATCCGTCTCCCATATACTGCTGTTGATAAGAATTTTGTTGCAGACTGTTATCATAGCGATTCTGTGAAAAATCTAAAGATATAGCATTATTTGTTTTTGCATTATCATTTTGATTGACACTCTTTTTAGGAATAGACAAATTAGAAAAATCTGAACTAACTTTCAAAACTTTTTGTTTTGGAGTTTCCTTCTTTGGAGTAAAAGAATTCTGACGAGCAGATTGAACAAATTGATTTCTCTTAGGAGTTTCAACTTTAGGTTTTTCTACAATTTCAGGTTTCTTTTCAGTTTTCTTTTCTTCTACAGCATCGTCAAGCCCTGGAAGATCATAATAATCCTCAAAATAACTTGTACCTGTATCATAAACTTTTGATTGTTTATCCGATTCTAAAATCATTTCAAAACGTCTTATCTCTGTTGTCAGAGTTAAAACATCTGCAGGATAGAAATAAAATTTATCCTTAAAATAATATACTATTGTTAAAAAATCTTTGTCATTAAATAAAATTTCAAAATCTACATTTTGCTTTTTAAATACATCCATAGAATAAGTGGCAATAGTATCGCCCTTGAATCCCTTGACTTCAAAAATACGTTCGGACGAAGCTCCTACCTTTTCCAACACAACAAATCCTCTTGCAAGATAAAAAACAGAATCATTATTATCTAATGGAATATTAAATGTTTCAAGCTCTGGAGTTATTATCAATATACCTTTAGAACCATTTGAATCAAGTTTTATAAGGATTGTACCAGTTTTATACATCTCTGTATATGAAATAAAACAATCTGGAATAGATATTGGTTTGATTTGATTAGAAAGATTTCTCAAATCAAATCTTTTTATTTCAAGCTTCACAGAATTAGATGCATCTCTTGGTAAAATAATGAATGAATTTGCAAAATCTTTCGAAACATTCCAAAATACTTGACTTGAAAACTTATTTATAACAGTAAATTTATTTACAACAGTTTGTCTTTTAGAATCAAGTTCAAAAAGAATTAACTCATATTCAAGTTGAGATTTATCATTTAAAGTCTGTTTAGCTCCAAATAATGAAAAGCCTTTCTTCAATTCATATTTTAAAAACATGCAACGAAGTCCATCATCTGAGAACTTAACATATTTACCATTAGATTTAACCAAATTATCATAAGGAAAATCTGTTATTGGTTCCATTCTTGAATTACCAGATCTCACTATATAACACAACTTATCAGAATGTATAACAACATTACCATTATTGAAAACATCAGCGGATGTTACATTAATATCATTAATATCGTTTTCCCATACAAGGATATCTTCTTTCATCAAAGACAATTTTGTATCTCTTCTGACCAAACAATATTTGGCATTATTGCTACCCCAAAAACAGTAACTCATATTTATCCTCTCAAAAACAATAATAAATAATTATCTTGATAAACTCTGCTCTGATATTTTACAAACTAAAACATCAGTAATTTCAGAACCACAAGTAAAATTTCTTATTTTATTAAAAAAGCTATTAGATAATTTCTTATCTGACATTGCCTGTGCCAATTTTCCTCTAAACATAAATTCAGTAATAGAAGAAAAATGAGCAATATCCTTTGATTTTATAGATTTTTCACATATCTTTTTCAAATCTTCATTATTTAAAGAATCTTTACAAAAATATATTGCAAATATATTAGATCTCAAATCATCTGTCCTTATTTTTAAAATATATTCTTGTAGAGGTTCTATAGCATAAGTTCTATACTTATTATATCCATTATCTATAATATCACTCAATGTAATCCATTCATCAAGATCAAAGCCATATTTCAGAGAAGTTTTCAAGGCTTTTTGAGCCTGAACTGGACTACTTAAAAAAAACATACACTTTGCTTTTTCGACATAGAGATTAGCTTTATCAGAAATCTGATTTTTTATCAATTCCTCTAAAATATCACTTGCTTTCTTAAAATCTTTTTTAGAATAAGCCTTACGATAATCTGCCCTCAAATCCATTATATTTTGCATATTGCCATTTTCATAATTATATTTTACTGGATATATATCAACATTATAATTATAATAAGATAGATTTGAAACATCTTGTGGCAAATTTTCTATGTCCCCATGATTAAGACCTGAACAATACAAATAAAATTCTCTTTTATCTTTGGACAATTTATAAGAATGAGAATATGTATCAGTCTTTGTTTCAGGACAAAGCATTTTTTCTTTATAATATTTAGGAGAAAGTTCTTTTAAAGAATCAGGATAAATTCCTCCCCTATGTATAGCATATCTTGAAAGAGCATAATCTATTTTTGCTTGCTTACTATAACAGTCATTATATGTAGCTTCATCTTGTAAAACATCTATATAATTTTTTTGTCCAATATAAACTAAATATGAGACAAAAATTACAAAACAAAAAGTTATAAACCAAACAAGACTTGAATATGTTAGAGATTTTATCTTTTTTAAAATATTCTTTATCATAAACTAATCAATTTAATATTTTACTGCTAAAATTAATTTAAACAAAAAATATCATATTCCTTTAAAAATATAATTTGGGATAAAAACAGAAATAAAAAAAAGCCGAAGAAGGGAATTGAACCCGCGACCTGCTCATTACGAGTGAGCTGCTCTACCCCTGAGCTACTTCGGCATGAAAAAAGCCGGAGAAGGGATTGCCGGAGAAGGGATTTGAACCCCCGACCCGCTGATTACAAATCAGCTGCTCTACCACTGAGCTACTCCGGCGAATTTTTCTGTATTATACACTGTGTTTTTTAAAATGTCAATAGTTTTTCAAAAAAAAATATTTTTTTTTTGAAAATTTTCTAAAATTAATATTATAAAGGAATTAATTATAAATTTAGAAAATTATTTGAATTAACAAAAAGAATAAAATTTAAGGTGAGATTAAACAAAGAAAATGGAACAAGAAATAAAAAAAATAATCGAAGAACAGAGAAAATTTTTTCTTGACAACAACACAAAATCTTATGAATTCAGAAAAAAGCAACTGAATATATTCAAAGATATAGTAAATAAACATGAGGATGAAATTTATTCTGCAATAGAAGAAGACTTGGGAAGATCACCTGCCAACAGTTTTATAGGAGAGATATTGACCCTAAAAGGTGAAATATCATATTCAATAAAAAACCTAAAAAAGCTAATGAGAGGTAAAACTGTTTGGACACCTTTTTCGAATATGCCAGGAAAAAGTGAAATCATACCAGAACCATATGGAAATACACTCGTAATTTCACCATGGAACTATCCATTTCAACTTGCATTCATTCCTGCTTTATCATCAATATCTGCTGGAAATACAGTTATAATAAAGCCTTCTGAATATTCAGTAAAAACATCTGAACTAATAAAAAAGCTCACAGATAAATATTTTGATCCAAAAATTCTCTATACAGTAATAGGTGGTATAGAAGAATCACAAACTCTTTTAAAACAAAAATTCGATTATATTTTTTACACAGGTGGAACAGTTGGTGGCAAAGCTGTTGCGAAAGCTGCTGCAGAAAATTTAACCCCAATAACTCTTGAACTTGGCGGAAAAAGCCCTTGTATTGTCGGAGAATTAAAAAATTTGACATCAACTGCAAAAAGAATAACATGGGGAAAATTTTACAATGCAGGTCAGACTTGTGTTGCCCCTGATTACCTTCTTGTACACAAAAATATTAAAGAAAAACTAATAGAAGAAATCAAACAACAGATCAAAAATTTTTACGGAGAAAATCCTAAAGAAAGTAAAGATTTTGCAAGAATAATAAACGAAAGACATTTTGACAGAATTGTAAATTTGATAGAAGGCGAAAAAATTATTGAAGGCGGAATTTTCGATAGAGAACAAAAATACATATCCCCTACCCTCCTTGATAAAATTTCTTGGAAAAGCAAAATTATGCAAGAAGAGATTTTCGGTCCTGTTCTTCCAATAATAGAATACGAGCATGAAGAAGAATTTTTTGATGAAATCAAAAAAAGAGATAAGCCACTTGCTATGTACATATTTACAGAGGATAAGAAATTTAAAAACAGAATATTAACTTCATTATCTTCTGGTGGAGTATGTGTAAATGATACAATAATGCACATAAGTTCAACATCACTTCCATTTGGAGGTGTTGGAGGAAGTGGAATCGGAAGTTATCATGGAAAAGCAGGTTTTGACACATTTTCACATAACAGAAGCATAATGTCAAAGTGGTTGGGTTTTGACCTTTCTATGAAATTCCCACCTTATGGTAATTTTACAGACAATTTAAAAAAATTATTCGAAATTTTTAACAGCTAAAAAAATATTTTCTTGGAGGCCTTAAAAAATGATAATAAGGGAAACTGTAAAAGATTCCGAAACAATCGAATTTCTCGAAAAAATGAATTTTTTTGAGAATATGAATGAAGAAGAAAAAGAAAATCTTCTAAAAAACATAACTATAAGAGAATATGAAAAAGGCGAAACAGCAAATTCAGATGGAGATACTATTGATTTTGCAGGTCTTGTAATAAAGGGTGAATTTATACATGAATTCTACGAAAGAATAAGCCTTGTTTATGAAGAGGGAGAAATATTTGGATCATTTGGAATCTTTACAAAGCAAATTCCTAAATCCTTAGTCAAAACATTTACAGGCGGAAAAATAGTATGCTTTAATTACGATCTATTCAAAAAGCCTGAAATATTAGGCAAAGCTCAAATGTTTAACCTTTTCATGAAATTCCAGCCATATCTTACTGATTTAAAGACAGAGCAGAAAGGATTTTTCAATTACATGGATGTCTTGATCATTCAAGACGGTGGTTGTGCTCCTGGAAAAAATTCAGTAATAGCATTTCTGACAGAATATCTTGAAAAAGCAGGAAGAAAAGTATATATAGCTTCAGAAGGTTACCGTTCTGTTGTAAATGGAATGAAAAACGATTTCAAATGCCTTGTAGATGACAGAAAAATATATCATGAACTCGATTCAATCCCTGGTGTTGTAAATGCAAGAAGATTGAGAGATGCAAGAGGAGCAGATTTCCGCTCAGAAAGATTCCCTGAATTTAATGAAATAGAACTACAACAACAGGCAGCCAAAAATATTATTTCAAGAAATGTAAAAACACTTATAGGGGTAGGTGGAAATGGAACATTTGGAGGACTTTCACATCTCATAAGACATCTTCCAGAATCAATACAAGTTTTCTACATTCCAGTAACAATAGACAGTGATGTACTTGGTTCAGATACAATAGGACAATATACAGGAGTAGAAGTCGGTGCTGAAAAAGTCAGATGTTATTTGGCAGATGCTGCAACACATCATCGCTGTTATATAATCGAAATGATGGGAGCTATGGGAGGATATCATGCCCTCAATTCTGCAGTAGGAGCAGGAGCTCATTTAGCTGTACTTCCTGGACATACTTACAATTTACATGCAATAAATAAAGCACTTGAAAAAATGGACAATGCAGTAATAGTTGTTGCTGAAGGCTACAAAAAACAGGAAAGAAAAGCCTCACACTACGAAGGCAATGCTGCAACATATTTCAGAGATGAACTTATTCAAGCAGGATTAAAAACAAAAATGAAAATATTCTGTGAACCATTTTCAAGAGATATTAGAGGAGCTACACCAAATAATATGGACATAGCTCTTGCACAGGCCATGGCAAAGAGAGTTGCTGAGATGTCATCTGAGGGAAAATCTCGTTTAATGCCTTCCATAAAAGGAAGTGAACATGGAGCGGATATTCCATTTTCAGAAATACAGACAAACAATTCAGTTGATGCAAATCTTGTAAAATTGGCAAACAGATTGTATTAATACAGATTGTATTTCTGAAAATGGATGGGAAAGAAGACTGGAGAGGGAGTGAAAAAAATGGAATTGACAAAAATGTCAGATGGAATCTATTTAATAGGGGTTTATGGTTCCTTTAAAGTGGGACTTTGGCTACTTGAATCAAATGGAGAATGTGCCTTATTTGAAATGCCTGAAGCAAATAAAGAGGGAGAATCTCCTGCCAAAACAGCTCGAAAAATAATAGACCAAAAAGGGTGGAAATGCAAATATCTATTTTTATCCCATTCTCATATTGATCACTCTGCTACAATAAGAGAATTTAAAGAAGTTTTTCCAGAAGCAAGTTTTCCTGCTCATTATTCCCTTCCCATGTATATGAGAGTTTCTGAACATTTTTGGTCAAAAAGTAAGAAAGAAGATAAGCCTGTTGAATTTGAAGAGGCTTGGAAAAATATAAAGGGAAATGATCCTCTTTGGTATCTGTCTTTTTTCGATTCAATAACAGTTGATGACATAACATGTTATGAGCTTGGGTGTGAGAAAATATATATGATATATGGACCAAAACACTGTTTGGGTGATGTACATTATATATACAGAGGTTGTTGGTTCTCAGGTGATTGGTGGATATATGAGGGCGACCCTTCAGATGACAGAATCGCTTCCAGTAAGGCAATAATATCTCTAAACAGACTTGAAGATTTTTCGATAGTCAAAGATTACAGAATCCACACCGTTTTTCCGTCCCATGCAAACAACATACTCAGAAACATAGATTTTCATGACATAATAACAAGAACAAGAAAATACCACGAAGAAATTGAAGAAAAAAGAAAAGACGGATATGACTGGACAAAATTTGGATTAAAAGAATTATATTACTGGGTATTTACCGTCATGGAAAAACAGAAATCTAATTAAAAAAATTGGGCTGTGAAAAATTTCACAGCCCAATTTTTTTACTCAATAATTATAAAATAACACTTCAGGGATTGTTCGTTCTACAGTTTCATAAATAACATAATCTGGTTTTTCTTTATCCAAAATATCGATCAAAAATGAATGTCGATGAACAAACAAAATATTTTTAAATTTAGTTGCCATTATAGGCATAATCGCCCCTCTAAAAGAATCACCAATAAAAACAACTTTCTTATCAGATTCAGCAACAGGATTTGTAAATCTTGTAACCTCATCTGTGATATCCTCTTTTTGGATAGGCATATTTTCCCATAAATTGACAGATATTGTCGGAGGATCTCCCAAAATTTGTTTTGGATTTATAAATCCTGCCATCTGTGCCAATCCATTATTTGCATTTAAAGTTTCTCTGCAAGAATATTTTGAAATATCTGGAAGTAAAATTCCCATTTGATTCAATAAAACAGTCGTTTCAGCATAAGCACCTGGGGCACTCCAATGTGTGTCTAATTTATCATAGACATGGTATTTAGATTTCATTGATAAAATTTCATCAAATGGAAAAATTACTTCAATTCCATATTTTATTTTTAAATATCGTGAAAATTGATAAGATCTCGGTGTGTAATCAGTTCTGATTATTCCGCTTGGCATATATTCTGGATAAATATTTTCTTTGTTTGGACATAGAAGATATATAAACTCTGCTCCTCTATCTTCTGTTTTCTTTTTTAGATCATTTATTTTTGAAGCTATTTTATCCATTTCATCATAAGAAAATTGGTTTATTCTCTTATAATCTCCCATAGAATCACCATCATTTTCATCACTGTAAAAAAGCCAACCATCTTTTCCAAAAATTACCTTAGGAGAATTGACAAAACCAAATATTCTATACTGCATAACAGAGTCAAAATTTATTAACTCTGTCCTAAATGGAAAATGATCATCATAATATTTAGAAAAATTTTCAGGAAATTGCTTTAGAGTAATTATATTCAAAACAGGAAAATCATATAATTTTCTATTGTCGATTTTATTAAATGAGGAATCATCTGATACAAAGAACCAAAAAACTGAAGGAAGGTATAAAAGAGCTAAAAAACAATATATAAGAATCTTATCAGACTTTTTCATTTCAAAAAATCATCCTCAAGAATTTTATGCAAATGGCGTTCTGCCGTTTCAAAAATAAATAAATCTGCATGCTCTTTTTCAATGCTATCATATTTAAAATATTTTCTAACAGCGACAAAAGTATCTTCAGCATTAACGGCAAGTGGCAACATCATTGCCTCACCAAAAGAATCTCTTGACATAACTATTTTTTTAAAAGGCAAATTCTTTTTATCACAATGATATCTATTTTCTTCTACACCTGCAGGACGAGGAACTGCATCAGAAAAATCAGAGACTTTAAAAGCATTAGACTCTTTAAAAAGAAATGGAGCTCCAGATAAATTTGCCAAATCAAATGA
Source organism: uncultured bacterium (assembly GCA_902790465.1). Classification (GTDB taxonomy): domain Bacteria; phylum Vulcanimicrobiota; class CADAWZ01; order CADAWZ01; family CADAWZ01; genus CADAWZ01. The sequence continues at coordinate 42,898 of CADASF010000020.1, forward strand.
ATCTTTTTCAAGAGGTGTTATCTTAAATTCATCTACATTTGGAGTTTTTACACCTAATGAAGAAAAAAGTTCTCTTGTGCCTATATATCCTCCAACATAAGTCCAATGTGTGTCTATTTCATAATAAATTGGATATTTATCTTTTACTTTTTGCAACTCTTCAAAAGGAAATACAACATTAATATTGGTGTTATATCTCAAATATTTTACAAGTTGATGAGTTCTTGAAATATTATTATCTCTCAAAATAGAAGGCATATTTTCTTCTAAACAAATATTCTCTTTATTTGGACAGATTATAAAAACAAATTTAGCACCATGATTTTTTGCATATTGTTCCAAAATAGAAAGTCTTTCTGCGATAATTTTTAACTCACTTGGCGAAAACTCATTTATCCTCTTATAGTCAGCAATAGGATCGCCATCAGTCTTATCACTATAAAATAGCCATCCCTTTTTTCCAAAAAAGAGTTTAGATGATTCAAGACTTCCAGTCAATTTATATTGGAGAACAGAATAAAAAGAAATCAATTTACTTCTAAAAGGCAAATTGTCTGAATACCAATACTCAAATTCTTTTGGAAATTCCTTAACAGTTAGACCATTTAAAACAGGAAATTTTTCAAGATTTCTATTATCTATATTTTCTGAATTTAAACTCGGTTCAAGAAAAAACCACAAAATCGAGGGACAAATAATAAAAAAAACAAAAGAATATATTAAATATTTATCTAATCTATTAATTTTTTTCTTCAAAGTCATAATTGTCAATCAATGTTGAGAAATACCTCTCAACAACTTCAAATACAAATACATTAGGTCTTTCTACATCTATCATTTCCTTTTGGAAACAATAGTAAATAACATAAACAGAATCTTGATAATAAGTTGAAACAACAGGTATCATATATCCTGCAAAAGAATCTCTTATCATCATAATCTTTTCTTTTTTAGGTGCATCTTTACAATATTTTCTAATGCCACCTTCAAGAATTGCGGGTCTTTCTTCTACATTAAAATTATTATATCCTGATATCCTGATTTCATTTGTCTCATGCAAAAGATCTTTTACACCAGACATATTTGAAAGATCATATCCTGAACGCCCCTCTTCACCTGTTTTTACATAATATTCTTTTTGTAATTCACTTATTTCAGGCAATTTCAATCCAAACTTTTCAAGTAATAATTTAGAAGCAATATAACCGCCTAAATCATTCCAATGTGTGTCATTTTTATAATATACAAAATTATCTTTTTTAGCTTTAACCAATTCAGCAGTTGGATCGATTATTTTTATATCTGTATTTGCCTTTAAATAATTTATCAACTGTTTTGTTCTAGGTGTATAATTTGTTCTTATTATACAGTCAGGCATATATTCTGTATATATATTTTCCTTATTTGGACCAATCAAAAATACAAAATCACAATTTCTTTTTTTGCAATATTTCTGAATGTCGGTTAGAGTTTTGCAAATTTTTTCAAGTTGTTCAATCGAAAATTGATTCACTCTCTTATAATCCCCTACAGGATCGCCATCTATTTCGCTTTTATAGAATAACCAACCATTTTTTGCAAAAAGTATTTTAGCAGATTCAACAGTACCAGTAAGTCTGTATAAAATATGTGAATAAAGAGTTATGCCATAAGCTCTAAAAGGCAAATTATCTGCATAATATTCCTCAAAACCTGCTGGAAATTGTTTCATGGTAATAGAATTCAAAACAGGCATCTTTTTCAACTGTCTGTTGTCCATATTTTCGAATGGAAGATTTGGACTTATGAACCACCAAACAACAGAAGGCAGTATCAATAGAGCAAAAAATAAATATAATAAAATTTTATCTCTAAGTTTCATTTTCATTTCTTATCAAACTCATCTTTCGCAACACGAGGAAGATACCGCTCGGCAACTTCATAAATAAAAATATCTGGTTTTTCGACATCTATAAAATTTTTGTCAAAATAGTAATACAACATAACAGACGAATTTCTAAATCCCACGGCTAATATAGGAGCCATTGATTCCCCAAAAGAATCTCTTATCATCAACAATTTGCCTGTTTTTACACCTTCACAACTATATCTTGAAATTTCATTTGCAGAAGCCATGCCTCCTAAAATAGGTGAACTTTCATATTTTGAAACTTCAAATTTAAATGGCTCTCTTAAAAAATCTTGCATTCCTACTAATTTTGCAAGATCATATCCCTTCCCTATTTCAGCTGTTTTTCCATTTGATTTATCATCATGAATAACGACAAAATCTTTATTAGGCAAAGGTCTATCTAATTTTTCTAAAAGAAAAGAAGATGCACAAAATCCTCCGTAAGAATTCCAATGTGTATCATATTTGTAATATGTAACATACTTGTCTTTTGCTTTTTTTAATAGATTGTCAGGGTAAATAGGATTTATATCTGTATTATTTTTTAAATACCAAATAAGTTGTTCAGTTCTCGACATTCCATGTGTTCTTTTTATGTAGTCAGGCATATATTCTGAATATATATTTTCCTTATTTGGAGCAATGAAAAATAAAAATTTGCAATTTCTTTCTTCACAATATTTTTTTAGAGCTACCAAACTATTTGCAGAAGCAATCAATTCCTCATTCGAAAATGAATCAATCTTTTTATATGTCGGAATGGGATCGCCATCATTTACATTTTTATAAAACATCCAACCATCTTTTGCAAAAAGAACCCTTTCAGATTCAACTTCTTTAAAAATATTGTACTGCAAAAAAGAGTAAAATTTTATAAAATAATTTCTAAATGGCAGATGATCAGTATAAAAACCGTCAAAATCTTTAGGAAATTGCTTAACTGTTATTCCATTTAATTTTGGAAAAGATCTCAAAACTCGGTTTTCAATATTCCTCTTATCTGCATTTGGTTCAAGGAAAAACCAAAGAACATTTGGTAAAATCAAAAAAGCAAAAAAGACGAAAAAAACAATTCTATCGCTAAATTTAATCTTATTCATAAATTTTAAAATCTAAAATAGATAAATGGATTATATGTTCCGCTTATGAGCTTTAATATACACCATGCCAAAATCAATGTATAAAAACTGACTACAGAAAAATCAACAACCCAAGAAGGCAATTTTTTAACGCAAAACTCTTCAAATTTATTCTTTATTGAATGGAAGAGACCACAGAACAAAAATGCGATTACAAATGCAATTATGACATGAATATTTATTACTTCGGCAAAACTCCATATTACATTTGAATTTCCAATAAACATAGCGTAAAAATAATTCATGGCATGTGGCAAATTATCAGATCTGAATATCACAAAACCAAGAACAACAACTGCCCACATATACATGACATTCAAAAACTTAAATTTATTCTTTTCAATAATGCTTCTAAACCAAAATCTTTCAAAGACTATAAAAAAGCCATGCCACATACCCCAAACGATAAATGTGATACCTGCACCATGCCAAGTTCCTGTCAAGACAAAGACGATAAACAAATTTATTAAAGTCATTGCATCGCCATTTCTATTTCCTCCAAGAGGAATATAGACATAATTTTTAAACCAACTTGAAAGTGAAATATGCCATCTTCTCCAATGTTCACCTATTGATTGTGAAATATAAGGAAGGTTGAAGTTTTCAAGAAAATCAAAACCAAACATCTTTCCCAAACCTATTGCCATGTCTGAATAACCAGAAAAGTCATAATAGATTTGAAGTGTATAACATAGAATGCCAGCCCAAGCAAGTGGTGAAGATATTTCACAAGGATTACAAGAAAAAATCTTATCAGAAGCAACAGCAAGAGTATTTGATATTATAACTTTTTTTCCAAGTCCCAAAACAAATCTCTTTATACCTACAACAAATTTTTCAACACTTTCTTCTCTCTTTGTAAGTTGTTCTTCTATGTCTTGATATTTGACGATAGGACCTGCAATCAATTGTGGGAAAAGTGATATATAAAGTGCCAAATTTAAAATATTTTTCTGTACACTTATTTTTTTTCTATATAAATCAATTACATAAGAAAGAGACTGGAATGTATAAAATGAAATACCTATTGGCAGTGCTACATGTTTAAAAATAAACTGCTGTTTGCCTGCAATCATATTTAAAGATTCAATCAAAAAATTGAAATATTTAAAATATCCCAATAGACAGATATTTCCTATAATACATAATGTAATAGCAATTTTTCTTTTTTTATCCTCAGATTTATCGATCCAAAGTCCCATAAAATAATTGAAAACAATGGAAGCTAAAAGAACAAGGATATAGCTTGGCTCTCCCCAAAAATAGAAAAATAAACTTGCACACAATAGAAAATTATTTCTATATCTCTTATCAAAAAGATAGTAAAAAATTAAAACTGTGGGTAAAAATATCCACAGAAAAACCATCGAACTAAAAACCAATTAATTAAACCTCTGTGTTTATTATTTTATTTTTTGTATTATTTCAAATATTTGACTTTTGAATATTTACAACAATATTATAAAAAAATTTATCATTTTAAAAAAATATCCTCTAATTTCCCAAAACCATAAAAATATGATATAATATGTATTATTTTTTTAGGATAGATCATGGACTTTATATTACCTTTACTATTTTTGATATTTTCAAGCGGTATTTATTCAATAATTTTCAAAAAAAACATAAGTGAAACAATACCATTTACAATAATTATATCATCTCTAATACTATACATATTTGGAATATTAAACATATTGCCAATAGGATTTTATATTTTATCTCTATCTTGTTTAATATTTCCAATATATATGATAATAAAACAAAAAGAGATACTAAATATAAAACCTCTAATTTTAAATAATGGATTATATATATTTATTGTTTTATATACATTAATATATTTTCTAAATCTAAACAGAGGATTTTCTTCCTATGATGAGATTTCACATTGGGGACCTATGGTCAAAGAAATTCTGAGAACAGGAAAATTATATTGTTGTGAAAGTTCAAATCTTTTAGCCCACAGAGACTATCCACCTATTTTTCAAATATGGGAATCTTTTTGGTGCTTTTTATGTTTAGGATTTAAAGAACCATGCCTATACAAAGCACTTCAAACAGCTTGTCTATCATTCTTTTTGCCAATATTTACAAATAGTTCAAAAAGAAATATAATCTATTTCTTACTATGTCCAATCTGTTTAATTTCAATATGCAACACAATTCCATTAGAAGATGGAAATTTTTGTGATACAATATATTTAGATGCTCCGATAGCTTTATTAAGTGCATACTGTGTATATCTTTTGATAAAAGACAAAATAAATAATGACGAATTGGATTTATTTTCTAAAATACAGATAACATCTTCACTATCTTTTTTAGTAATAACAAAACAAATAGGAATTTTCTTTTATTTAATATCAATATGTATATTTATAATTTCCAAATTATTTAAATCTAAAAACAGAATAAAAGCAATATCAATTTTATTAATAACAATAATTCTTCCTACAGGATTCTTGTTTTCGTGGAAATTATTTTCTAAAAACTCAACATCTCAATTTAATGTTCAAAAAATACAATTAAACGAAATACCCACAATCATAAAAGGGCAAGATAAAAATTTTTCAACAAAACATCAAATTTATCTAAATTTTAAAAAGGCAATAGACAATCAAGATTTAGCACTAAAAACAGTAATACCAAATTTTAACTTTTTAGTAATATCAATAATATTATTGATATCAATATTTATATATACGAATATTGAACAACAAAATGTTAAACTATCTAAAATTCTTATTATATTATCTTTTTTAATACTCTTATTTCAAAAAATAACTTATTTTACAGGGTTAAACATAATATTTGGGTTATTTTTATTATTAATATCATCAAAAGAAGAAAAATTAAAATCAAATATTACTTATTCAATCTTATACTTAGGCGGTTACGCATATTATATTGCAATAATGATTTTATATTTTTTCTGTTTTGTACCTTATGAAAGTTTAAGACTTGCCTCTTTTATAAGATATATGAACACATATTTATTATTTTTACTGGCAATAACAGCTATGATATTTTTTCAAAAAATCACATATTCAAAAAAGACTGAATTAAATTTAGCAATATTTTTGGTTTTTATTGCGATATTTAATATTGTTAAAGGTGAAATTAATATAAGAATTCCTTATAAAAACACATCTATAACAAACAGATATTTAGAGGATTCAAAAATAATAGAATCAAATACAAAAGAAGACGACAAAATATATATAATTTCTCAAAAAAATGACGGTTCATCTTTTTTCACATTATCATATTTGACATCTCCGAGAAAATATAATATGGATAATTTCAGCATAGGCAAATCAGAAGGTGATATATTTACAAAAGATATATCAATAACAGAATTGTCAAAATTTTTAATAGAAGAAAATTATAAATATTTATATATACAAAAAATTGATGAAAATTTTATCACAAATTATGCGACTATGTTTAAAGATAAAAATCCAATAGAAAAGCATATATATAAAATAGAAAAACAAGAAAATAAAAATGTTATGTTTAAATAAAAATGAGGAAGGACAAGACATGAAAAAAATAAAGACAATTTTTATATTTTTACTTATATTTTTTGTCTCATATTTACAAGTAATGGCAAGTGAAGATATAAAAACAGGCGAGCCTCTTATAATAAGTGATCAAAATGTAAATACGATAGAGAATGAATTAAAAAATTTAGAAGACTATCCATTTGCTGTTCTTCAAGTAACAAAAAAAGACCTGATTCCAAAATCATTAGTAAAATCTTTAAAAGAATATATAAACAAAGGTGGAACTCTTTGGTTTTATGACAGTAGATTTGCAGATTTATTTGGAATGATAAACAGTCCAATGGAGATAACAAATGTTGAAATAAAAACAATAGAAGCAGAATATGGCTCAGGAAAAATGACAGGAACTGGAATAGGAGCAGCAGCTTTAAAAGGCAGTCCAGTAACAAAAGGAATAAGAAGGCTTGCTGTTTTTATTATAGCAACAGGCAAAAATAAATATAGTGCAGTAAAAGATGAAGGAGTAATTCCACTTTTAAGAGTTCCAACTCAAAAAAGTCTTGTTGGAGCTATAAAAGAAATTGGAAAAGGTAAAGTAGTGTTCAAACCCCTTCTTTGGGAGAAAGAATATGACGGAGCTTCATTTCAAAGAAAATTGATAAGATATTCAAGAAATCCAAAATTCAAAGCAGATATTTAAGGCGTGTTTATAACAAAAACTCGAGATAAAAACATATCTCGAGTTTTTTGTTATCTTAATTATATTTTTCTACACTGCCCCTAATATTGACGAACAGAATTGAATGAACCAAACTGAAGGCATAAATATAATCTGTGAAATAATTGTACCTATCACTGTACCCAAAGCAAGAAATACAGCCATTGAACAGACATCAGAGAATGGTCTCTTTCCTTCTATTGCATTATCTGTAATAACAGCAATAGTTGGATCGACAAGCAAACTCAAAAGAATTGTTGCAACACCATTTATGACAGAGGACAAAAGCGTAACACCTCTTGCATCAGGATATGCAAAACTTGCAAATGTAGCAGCCAAAACTCCGACAGTGTGGAACGAAATAACAATTATATTTGCAATCAAAAAATTTCGAGGAATGGATTTCATATCAGAGAGCTTAACTCCCATAAATGAAGGCATTCTGAAACATTGAATAGCTTTTAACCAAATAGACGGCTTTATGCAAGTCATTAAAATTAGTTTATCCAACGAGCCATATTTAGTCATTCCTCTAATTGCTTTTACATAGATTTCCACAAATGTTGGAAGTAAAATAAATCCAAGCAAAGCTCCCAAAGTTGAGCCACCAATAAGCCACCTAAATTGACCTTCCAAAACACCTGCTGGTAAATTATTTTTTACAGCAGAATCAACCATTGTTCCAATAAATGGAGCGAAAATCTGTTGTGAAAGTCTTGTAAGTAAGAAGAAGAAATTATATATTGCAATAGCAGTTGCTACACTTCTTGTCTTTACTGCTGATATTCTTGATGAATAAGTTGTAGATGATTTCAACATTACAAGTGCATTGAAAATCGCCAAAATTATATAATTTCCTGTCATTTCACTGTTGCCCATTGCTACTGCAGTGCTACTTATTAGATTTGCACCTGGCATGAAGAAAAACTGGGCGATAACGGCTCCGAGAACATTTCCAAGCATTAAATGGAGTGAAACTGCATATATCTGCTGTTCTTTTGTCTCACCTTTTACAATATTATCTGTAATTAAAGATGCTTTCGGATCTACAATTACACTAAAGAAAATGGCAGCAAGAGCATTTACAAGACCTGACAATAAAACGGCTGTCCTTTTTACTTCTGGATGAACTCCACTTGCATATAAAGCACACAGTGCACCAACAGTCCATATTGCTGTTGCAAACATGTTAAATATCAGAAAGTTTGCAGGAGCTCCTTCGAGTTTAAAAAGTTTTGCCCCCATAAATGAAGGGGCTTTGAAGCATTTTATAGCTTTGACCCAATTTGCAGGCTTTGTTATAAAAAGTATAATAACTTTTACCATTGATTTATATTTGTCCAATGCTTCAATGGCTTTTTGATAAAATTCCACAAAAGAAGGCAACAAAAACCAACCAACAGCTGTTCCAAAAAGATTTCCATAAATCAAAAATCTTATCTGTTGTTCAAGACGAAAAAATTCTTGAGTCTCCTCCGCCCTATCTATATAAATTCCCAAATATGGAAGATAAAATAGATTTGCAAATCGAGTAACCAAGAAAAATATATTGTAAACAGCAAATGCCATTGCAACTTTTTTTGTATTGACAGCTGCAATTCTTGTTGCTATAGTCGTACAACTCAAAAGGCTTATCAGTGCCGATACACCGAAAAGCAAAACAAGTCTAAAATCACTAAAAAATTCCAAATATTCCATAGTCTCGTCCTTACACACTATAAAAATAACTTTAAGCAAAGTTATTAATTAACTCGTTGTGATAGTTATTAATATTTTAAAATCTACCCAAACAGCCTCTGTTTAGAAGAGATGTCATTGCGAGGGAGCTGTGCGACCGTGGCAATCTCAACCGCTTAATTTAAATTTAGTAATTTATTAAGTAGATCGGCTACATCATTCTAAATAAAGGCGATCGACTTAATTTTTAAGTAAATAATAATTTACAGGCTTAGATTGCCACGGCTAAAGCCTCGCAATGACAAAGTGGCAGTATACAGGCATATATTTTTATTTACTTATTTTTATTAAAATCAACTAACAAAAGTTATTAATTAGGCAGTTACATAATTTGAATGAGCAACTTTTGTGCTGTGTCTTTTTTAGGAAATCAATTTTTGTTATTAATTTTGCAGTTAAATAATTTTCAAAAATACGCTACAATGTTAATATTTTTTATTTTGTAGCTGTAAGGCAATGAACTGAATCAGTTTTTTTCGTAGTAGATACAAAAATTTAGATGTTAATTATCGAAAAAAACTGTCTGAAGTGAATGCCTTATTGCTAAAAATAAAAAAATAGTATTTTTGAAAATTATTATGAACTAAAAAATTGATTTATTCCTCTTTGCACCCAAAAAGTTGAGAAAGCAGATAACAAACTATTTAATTTTTTCACGCCCCATTTTTATTTATTTTATATAATCTTCGTAAAACAAATTTCAAAAAAAATCAACTCAACAAAAGCCGAGAATAAAGATTAAAGATTGATCCACAAAGCGGGGCGAGCAAGAATATAATCACAAATAACAACAGCGAAATGGTGGACATCACCATCAAAATCGACAAGATAGACAAAACAAAGCTCACGAGAACGAAGCCACCAACAACTACAACCAACAGCTTTTTTAACATCTCCATCATATACCTTAGCACCATTTTTTACAGCATATTCAGTAGCTTTACATTGTCTCGCAGTATTATTAGCAAAATACTTTTCTGCCTCTTTCTTACTAAGCAAAAACACATTATCAGTTATGTCAACATCTGAAAGATTAGAAAAAACTATACATTTCTTCTCATCTTCACTAAAGGCTTTGTTATAAAAATCACCATTCAACCACTTGCGAATTTCACTATTTTTCCAAAGATTAGAATTAGGACCAAAACGCTTTGCATCAAGACCTGTAGGCATTATACCCTTCCTAAACCCAACATTTGAATAACTGTCAAAACACTTACAATCAAGACCATAACGAGAAATAACAAGCATCTTGTTATTTTCTATTGACAAAACTTGCCATTCAATAGGCTGATTCTGACTATTTGAAGTCTGCGGATAATTGCCAAATTTTACATAATCACCTACTTTTGCAGATTTAAAAGGATTAAAATATGATTGCGAACTTAAACGCTTTGAATCTTTAAATATATCTTTTCCCCCCAATTTTATTATCTCAGCAACAGCTTCTCTTATGGTTCCCTTTACCATATTTAATTTCCCACTTATTTTATTTTGTCAAAAGTTTATTAGTAATTTATTAAGTTGATCGGCTCTGTCTATTCAGTTTCTGCCTGATCTGTTTTATAAACTACTAAATAAAAGATTAAAGATTGATCCACAAAGCAGGCCGAGCCACAACATAACGAATGTAAACAGAATAGTAACTACTGAGCTCACCACCAACATCAAAAAAATAGACATAATGAATACTATGAGGACGAAGAGAACGAATCCACCAAACACTATAACCATTATTAGCTACTAAAGCACCATTTTTTACTGCATAATCAGTAGCCTTACATTGTCTCGCAGTATCATTAGCAAAATATTTTTTTGCCTCTTCTTTACTAAGCAAAAACACATTATCACCTGTGCCAACATCTGAAAGATTAGAAAGATTTATAAATTTCTTATCATCTTCACTAAAGGCTTTATTATAAAAATCACCATTCAACCACTTGCGAATCTCACTATTTTTCCAAACATTAAAAATACTGTCAAAACGCTTTGCATCAAGACCATAACGAGAAATAACAAGCATTTTACCATTTTCTATTGACAATACCTGCCATTCAATAGGCTGAACTTGACCATTTGATGTCTGCGGATAACTGCCAAATTTTATATAATCACCAACTTTTGCATTTTTAAAAGGATTTCCCTGTTGCTGTGTTTGTTGCGTTGCCTTCTTTGTTATTGTTGATTGTTGAGTTTGTGTCTGTTTGGTTATTTGCTGTTTTGCCTGTTGTTGCTGTTGTGCTTCTTGCTGTCCTTTTGGTTTTCCACAGTTGCCACAAAATTTAGTCGTATTTACAGTACCACAAACGCAAGTCCAATCTAAAGATTTTGGATCAGGTTTAGCCGTTCCACAATTACCACAGAAATTGGTTGTATTTACACAACCACAAGAACAAGTCCATTCATTTTGACTTGAAGAAGTATTTTGTTTTTGTACTTTTTGAGTTTGTGGTTGAGTTATCGGCTTTGGTGTATAATTCCAACCCAAAGACAAAGCAAAAGATTCAATAATAAAATTAATCCAATCCTGTGAAAGCCCCTTATTTTCAAGCTGTATCT
>CADASF010000021.1 GCA_902790465.1 uncultured bacterium
TTTTTGTAAGAAAGAATTTGCTAAAATTTTTGGGTAGTTCTTTTGACATTGTGAAATTATCCTTATTTTTATTATAATAAAATCTGAATAAAAAATCAATTTTTATTAATAAACTCCTTGGTTACAAGGAGAAAAAATATTTATAATTCCATTGTATTTTCCTAATGTTAAAATTTCTACCTTAATATTATTAAAAAAAATCAATTTTTGTAAATTTTTTTGTTAAAAATTGTTGCTAACTTGTTAATTCAGCTGTTACAGCAATCTTCTAAATTTTAGATATTTACAGCAATTTTCAAAAATACGATACAATGTTAATATTTTTTATTTTGTAGCTGATTTGAATTTCTTTTCTGCAAATAAAAAATCCCATTTTAGAAATCCGTTTAATATAAAAAAAACGGAATCTGAATTCAGATTCCGTTTTTTTTATATTAAACAGTTACTTGATTTATCTTCTTCTTCTGCGTACGATTCTCTTTCTTCTTGAAGGTTTTTCTTCTTCATCTTCATCGTCCTCATCAGACTCTTCTTTTACTGCTTTTCTTGGTTTGTCAATATAATCATCCTCATTTTCTGGAGGAAGTTCTTGTGAAGATTCTTCTGCAAGTCTTTTTGCAATTTTCTTTCTTCTTCTCTCTTCACTTGCTTCTTTCATTGCCTCTTTTTTCTTTTCAGCATCACGGTCTTCACTATACTTTATCTTAGCTTCAAATACAGAAAGTAATGAAGGAACAAGGAATATTGAAGAATAAGCTCCAGCTGTACAACCGATCAATAGAGCAAAAGCAAAATTCCTCAATGTAACTCCACCGAAGAAGTAAAGTGCAAACAAAGTAATCAAAACAGTCAATGTTGTATTGACACTTCTTGTCATTGTTTGGTTACAAGAAGCATTTGCAACTTCATTAAAAGATTTACCGACAAGGAATTTTAAATTTTCTCTTATTCTATCGAAAATAACGATTGAATTCATGACAGAATATCCGATAATCGTCATCATCGCCGACACAAATGGAGAATCGAATTCAAGATTCATAAGAGCATATATACCAAACATCAAGACCAAATCATGGAAAAGACCGATATCAGCAACAATACCATAATGCCACTTATTGTTAAATCTTATTGCAATATAAATCAACTGTAGAATAAGAGCAACAAGAACTGCTGTAAATGCTTTCTGAGAAAGTTCTTTACCAATAGATGGACCTATACTTTCTCTTTTGAAAATATAGATATTTCCTGAATTTTTAGATATTATTGTAAGCAATTTTGTTCTATCTGCATCCTCTAAATTTCCACCCTTAGAAGTTGCAACACGAATAAATGCAGCATTAAATTGATCTTTAATTTCCTTTTTATCTGCATCCAACATTTTTTGTGGAACAGAAATGTTAACTGAATCAAGAATCAAATCTTTATCAAATGTAGTGAGAATATCTTCAAAACCTTTTTGATCAGCAAAAACAACAATTCTCTTTATATTTTCACTATTTTCATCTTCTTTATTTTCAGTTTTTTCTTCTTGTTTAGCTTCTTTATCTTTTGCTAAATCTTCAGCATTTGCTTCTTCTGTTGTAAACCACTTTTCTGATGTTTCAACCCAGAAAGAATATTTTACTTTTCCATTTTCTTCAGAAATTGATTTTTCATCTACTCTCATCTTACCAAGAGTATTAAATAAATCAACTGAAAGACCTTTAAGATCATCTTTGCTCAAAGAACCATTTTTCTTTGCCAAAACCATGTCAACTCTATTCATATCATTTGGATAATCCATAATTCTTGGATTGCCTTCTGGTTGAACAGTAGGAGTTTTTAACAACATATCTTTAAGTTCTTTTTCAATTTTAGGATCTTTTTCAACTGCAAGTCGTTTTTCTATATCGCTATTGTAATCTTCAACAGATTTTTTGATAATATCTGGAATTCTATTCTTATCTACAGATTCTGGGAAACCAATTTCAAGCATTGTTCCACCAGTAAATTCAAGAGAATAATTTATTGTGTGAGTTAAAAACTTATAACAAATTACTCCAAAAAGAACAAGACAAATTACTCCTGATACACTCAAAAATAAATTTTTGTTTTCAATTATCTTTATTGGATTTTTACGAAATCTCTGTGTATAAATAGAAAGACCGAGAAGAGCAACAACGATAAAAGCCATTATTATCCAATTAGCAGTGGGTGTCTTAGAAAAAATTTCAGCTAAATTCATTGTATCATTCCTCCCTTATTCACCGTATGCTTTTCTATTTGTGTTAATATTATTGAGGAAAAAGGCATCTAAAAATATCTTTGTTCCAGCAGTATTTGTTATAAGACTCCAAAATGTACCTATCATCAATGTCAAACCAAATCCCTTCATTGTTGTTGCCCCAAGTGCGTAAATAATCCAAGCACCAATAAATGTGGTAACATGGCTGTCAAAAATAGATACAAAAGCTCTATTAAAACCGATATCTATTGATTTTTCAAGACTTTTACCTTCCCAAAGTTCTTCTTTCATTCTCTCAAATATAAGAACATTTGCATCAACCGCCATACCTATCGCAAGAATAAATCCAGCAATACCAGGAAGTGTCATTACAAATCCACCTATACACATAGTTGCAAGACTTACTATTGTATAGATAATGAGAGCCAAATCAGCTGTGAATCCTGGAAGTCTGTAATAAATCAACATAAAAATACCAACAATTACAAGTCCAACTATTCCAGCAGCAAGACTTGAAGTTAAAGAAGCCTGACCTAACATTGGGTCAACAGTCATACTTTCAAGTATTTTGACTTTTGCTTTAAGAGAACCTGAATTCATCAATACTTTTAAATTTTCACATTCTTCTGGAGTCATAGTTTCACCACTGATTGTACAACTACCACCTAAAATAGCAGACTGAACAACAGGAGAACTTATCTCTTTATTATCGAAATATATAGCGATAGGTTTTTTGATATTTCTTTTGGTAATTTCACCAAATTTCTTAGCACCTTCACTGTTGAACTCTATTGAAACATAAGATTTTCCAGATGGTTCTATACCTGTTTTTGCAGAATTAGGCTTTAAAGAAGCACCTGTCAAAACAGTTTTCCATCTGTTTGTTCTAACATCTTGTTCCTTAAATTCCAAGACACCAACTTTTTTTACAAGTTCTTCTGCTCTTTTTACATCGGTCTCTTCTGGAATCTCGATAATAAGACGGTCATTTCCTTCTTTTTGGATCAATATCTCTTTATTGCCTTCTGGATTTAGACGTTTTTCAAATACTTGAATAGAATTAGCAATGATGTCCTCAGTAATTGGCTCATCTTTACCAGTAGCATAATTCTGCATTGGCAATAACTGTACAGCTATATGTGTACCTGATCTCAAATCAAGACCAAGTTTTATATTGACTTTTTTAGTATTTGGATTGTATATTGAGATGCATCCAATAATTGTTATAACAATAACAATTGCCAAATAAATCCAATTTTTGACTTGCTTAGTCATAAATTTCCCCTTTCCATAAAAGTAAATTAATATTATTTTTTTCAAAAGATTTGTCTTTAATCAATTCTTTCAGCATCACTGAAATATTTTTCAAGAAATTCTTTTCTAAATTGTTCAAATCTATTTTCGGCAATAGATTCTCTAATGTTTTTCATCAAATTATACAAAAATGTAAGATTGTGTATAGAAGCCAATTCTGGACCAAGCATTTCATCAGCTAAGAATAGATGTCTTAAGTATGCCCTCGAAAAATTTTTACATGTATAACAATTACAAGTTTCATCAACAGGCAAATCAGATGTTTTATGCTTAGCGTTTCTTATAATGAGTTTTCCATACGGAGTCAACATAGCCCCAGTTCTTGCCATTCTTGTCGGCAAAACACAGTCAAACATATCTATACCTCGAGCAACACCTTCAACTAAATCTTCTGGACTGCCAACACCCATCAAATAACGAGGTTTATTTTCAGGTATATATTGTGTTGTCTGTTCTAAAACAGAGTACATAACAGGTTTTTCTTCTCCGACACTCAATCCACCTACAGAAAAACCTGAAAAAGCTCCTTCTGCAAGAGTTTCAGCACTAACTTTCCTCAAATCAGGATATACTCCACCTTGAACAATACCAAACAAATGTTGCGAAGTTGTTTTTGCTTTTAAACACCTAAATGCCCAATCATGTGTTCTTTTCAATGATTTTTCAACATAATCATGAGAAGATTCAGGGGGAACACACTCATCAATAGGCATCATAATATCGCTACCAAAAGCCTCTTGAAAAGAAATTACATTTTCTGGAGAAAACATATGTTTTGAACCATCAATATGACTTCTAAAAGTTACACCTTCGTCACTCAAAGAAATGCGGTCTCTCATACTAAATACTTGAAAACCACCACTATCTGTCAATATTCCTCTTTTCCAATTCATAAATTTATGAAGCCCGCCCATTGCCTTTATCAATTCATGACCAGGGCGTAAATATAAATGATATGTATTGGATAAAATAATATTAAACCCAATATTTTCAATTTCTTTAGGTAAAAGCCCCTTAACAGTTGCCTGAGTACCTACAGGCATGAAAACAGGAGTTTCAGCAGTAAATCTTTCTGTTTTTAAAACTCCAAGACGTGCCGAACCATCTTTTCCTTTTAAAGTAAAAAATTGTTCTGTCATAAAATAAAAAAATCCCTCATCTAATTTGTATTATATATACCAAATCTCAGATTTTTGAGCAATAATTTAAAAGCCCTAAAATCTGAGATTTAAAAAATCAAATATATTAAAATATGTTATTTCTTTCCTATACTACCTGTCAATGTCCTTATTGGAATCATGTTATATGGATGTGAAGATAGATATTCTATATTGTCATCTATTGTTGCTATAACTCCAATTCCATTGACTCTACCACCTTTTTTGTGAACGGCATCTATTATTATTCTCAATGTATATCCAGAACCTATAAATTCATCCAATATATATACATTTTTATTATTAAAATCAACATCTGAAGAAAAATCGACCTTTTTAACAGTAACAGTGCCATCTGGATTTTTTACTTTATCTCTTCTTGCTTCAACAGCTGTCATCTCTTTCATTGTATAGACAAATCTCGAAATTAATTCACCAGCATGATCAACAACCAAAACAATATCTGTATTTTGCCATGGCATCATTGCGAGTGAAGCACAGATACCAGCATATTCAGATTGAGTTCTGAAATCATTCCTTTTCTCAGGAGAAAGACTAGCAAAATATTTAAAATCTGTCTTTGGATGAAGTAAAACGGTTGCTGAATAACCATCAAAACAACCTAATTTTTTCTCATCTGAAGGATGTACACCAACTAAAGAAATTCTCAAATCAAAAGAATCAGAATCCTTTTTAAAAACTGTACCACCCTCAATATAACCTGGCATAGACTGTATAATTTTTGGTATATAAATTGACTCCATTATTAAAGCCCTCAATTAAAATTATTAAATATCAATTGGCGATTCTCCAACTTTCTTCTTAGCTGCAATCGTAATTTTAAGAATCTCATCATATTGACTGAAAAAAACAGAATCAATATAAACTCTTATATCTTTCCTATTTCCTTTACTATCAGGAATTACACCATTGAAAGTCAAACATTTATAACCCATAAAATTAGATTTATAATATGTCAAATCACGCCAGTGAGTTATAAAATGAATACTTCCTTTTGAAAATTCACAATAAACAGGAGTTAAGACAACTGTTTTTCGATAATTTCCATTTATTGTAACAATAATAGATATGATTATCAATACAAAAGAACCTATTAATGTTGATAAAATAACAATACGCCCCTCATCTACATTAGGAACTTTATCAAAAAGCATCATTCCTCTGACAAAAAAAACAAGGTAAATTAACAATAACAAGCCCATCATAATTAAATATTTAGAAGGATTAGATTTATATATTTTTTTCATTTCTTTAGCTTTTGATGAGCCTGCTCTTCTAAAACCACCTAATGACATAAATAATAAATTCCTTTTCTTAAAAACAAAAATAAAATAGTTTAATTATCTTCTTTCTTATATTATATAAATCCTTTTTAAAGGGAAAATAAGATTAAATAAAGAAATTTTTAGAAATTATTTTATACCTTAGGGAATATATAACATGATAGATTACAACAACTATATAACTTCAGAAATTAGAGAGGCATTTCAATCAACAGGGTTACTTTTTCTGATAAGAAAAGATATTGAACGCTCTGCTGAATTAATTTTAAATTCCATAAAATCAGGTGGAAAACTCATGATATGTGGAAATGGCGGAAGTGCGGCAGATTCTCAACACATGGCAGCTGAATTAGTTGGCAGATTTGAAAAAGAAAGAAGTGGAATCCCTGCAATAGCACTTACAACAGACACCTCAAACCTAACATCAATAGCAAATGATTATTCATTTGCAGACATATATAAAAGGCAAGTTGAGGCACTTGGCAGAAAAAATGATGTACTAATTGGTATAAGTACCTCTGGAAATTCTGAAAATATAGTTGAAGCATTAAAATTTGCAAAAGAAAAAGAAATAAAAACAATATCTTTTTCAGGTTCTTCAAATGGAAAAGTTGATCAATACTCTGATATAAAAATAAAAGTTCCTTCATCAAGAACATGTAGAATTCAAGAACTTCATGGAATAGTAATACATATAATATGTGGAATAATAGAAAAAGAAATTGCTAAAATAAATGAAAAAACTGAAAATCAAGCAGAAACAAAACATGTTGTTACAGTGCCAAATATTTTAAAAAGCGATAGAAAATCATTAAATATTGCAATATTTACAAATGCCTACAAGCCAATAATAAGTGGTGTTGTAAATTGTATCGATTTGATGAGAAAAAATCTACAAAAAAAGGGACACAATGTATATATATTTGCTCCTAATTTTCAAGATTATGAAGATCCAAAAGATGAACATGTTTTCAGATATCCATCCCTAAACCTAACAAATAAGGTAAAATTTCCAATTCCTTTGCCTTTTTATCCAAAAGCTGAAAAATTTCTCTCTGAAACCCCAATAGATATAATACATTGTCATCATCCATTTATATTGGGGGAAGAAGGTGTAAAATGGGCTACAAAATTAAATGTTCCACTATTTTTTACTTTCCACACTCAATACGAAATGTATTCTCATTATATTCCACTACCTCAAGATTTTGTAAAATCTGTTTCAAAAAGTGTTGTTTCTTCATTTACAAAGAAATGTTCTGTCATAATAACACCTGGAACAGCTATTGTTGATTTAATAAAAAAAGACTACGGCATAAATAAAAATGTCATATATATGAGAAACTCAATAGAATTAGATGATTTCAAAAATCCAAATAGACAAAAAGTCAGAGAAAAATATGGAATAAAAGAAAACGAAAAACTTCTTATCTATGTGGGAAGAATGGCACCTGAAAAAAATATTCCATTTATGCTCGACTCATTTAAAAAGATATCAGAAAAAAATCCATCAAAATTATTAATAGTTGGAGAAGGTTCAGAAATTGAAAACTTAAAACAATACGCAAAAGATCATGGTCTAGAAAACAAGGCTATATTTACAGGTAGAGTTGAATATAAAGAAATCCCTAATTACTACGGTGCTTCAGATTTATTTATAATGACATCTAAAACAGAAGTCAAACCACTTGCACTTCTAGAAGCAATGGCGACAGGTCTTCCAATAATTGCAGTTTCTGCTTGTGGAGCTTCTGACACTATACAAGATGGTATAAATGGATATTTAACATCTGAGAA
Source organism: uncultured bacterium (assembly GCA_902790465.1). Taxonomy (GTDB): domain Bacteria; phylum Vulcanimicrobiota; class CADAWZ01; order CADAWZ01; family CADAWZ01; genus CADAWZ01. The sequence goes on from CADASF010000021.1 coordinate 7,797, forward strand.
CATAGACGAATTTGCAAACAAAGTTTTAGAAGTAATAAATGACAACGAGAAACTAAAAAGAATGAGTGAAGAAAGTTTAAAAATAGCTGATTCATATTCAGCTGACAAAATGACAGATAAACTAATAGAATTATATAAAGAAGAGATTATCAAAAAAAGCATATAAATTCCAAGAGAGGTTCAAAATGCCTATAAAAAATATAGCAGAATATATATTTCCACTGATTTTGATAATAGCTGCTACATTATTGAGTTTAAATGAAAAACGCAATAACAACATAAATACAGATTCACAAAATAGAGTAAGAAATATCAGAAGAAAAGTTGGAATATTTATGATGTATCTTACTGCTATATTAATAGCAATAGGAATATATAAACTGCAACATAATAATTTTGATTTTTTTATGTGGGGATTCGCTTCTGCAAATCTTATTGGAATAATGGTCATAGGAACTTGGGATATAATAAGTGAATTGGGAAAACTTAGAAAAAATATAGCAAAAGAATGTGAGACAGATTACAATAACCTCATAGAAGAACTAAAAAAAGCTGAAATCAGAGAAAAAGCAAAAAAGAAAAGTAAGAAAAAGAAAGAGAGAGACAAAAAAAACATTGACAGTGAAGAAAAATAAAGTTATAATTGACCAAGCGGTTAAAAAATAAAATTAAAATTGAGGGGCAAAAAATATGGCTTTAAGACCTATAAGAATTCTTGGCGATGATGTATTGAGAAAAAAAGCCAAAAAAGTAGAAAAAATAAATACATTTATAAAAAACCTATTAGATGACATGGCTGATACAATGTATAAAAATAAAGGTGTTGGTTTAGCTGGAAATCAAGTAGGTATATTAAAAAGAGTTATAGTTGTAGATGATGGAGATGGACTTTTACAACTCATAAATCCTGTTATTCTTGAAAAAGAGGGAACACAAATAGATGAAGAAGGTTGTTTAAGTCTTCCTGACATATATGGAGATGTTGAGAGGGCTGACAAAATAAAAGTAAAAGCACAAAATAAACAAGGTAAATACATCGAATTTGAAGCAGAAGGATACCTTGCAAGAATTATTCAACATGAAGTAGATCATCTTGAAGGAAAATTATTTTCAGATACAGCAACTAATCTACATGAAGATAAACCAGGTCAAGAAAATACAGAAGAAACATCTGAAGAAGTGGAGATAAAAGATGAAAATTAATTTCTTTGGTTCAGAAAAATTTTCTCTCTCCATTCTTGAAAAATTATTTGAATCAGGATTTGAAATTGTATCTATTACGACAAAACCAGATGCTCCAAAAGGGCGTGGGAAAAACAATGCTCCAACAGTTGTATCCGATTTTGGCATAGAACATGGAATAAAAGTTCTAAAGCCAAATAAATTAAAATCAGAAGAATATATCCAAGAACTAAAAAATTCAAATGCAGATTTAGCAGTTTTATGTTCGTATGGAAAAATACTTCCAAGAGATGTATTGGAATTGTTTCCAAATGGTTGTATATGTATTCATCCCTCTTTATTGCCAAAATACAGAGGAGCAACTCCAATAGAATCAGCTTTAAAAGCAGGAGAAAAAGAGACAGGTGTTTCAATATTCTACATGGATGAGGGTTGTGATACAGGGGATATAATAATACAAGATAAAATACAAGTTTTAGAAGATGATACAAGAGAGAGTTTAAGAGAAAAATTAGCCCCATTGGCTTCAGATATGACTTTAAAAGCAGTTAAATCAATAGAAAATGGAACAGCTCCAAGAATTAAACAAATTGATTCTGATGCTTCATATACAAAACTTATAAAAAATGAAGATATGGAAATAAATTGGAATACAACATCTGAAGAAATAAAAAATCAGATAAGATCGATTTGGACAGAACCTGGAGCAAGGACAACTTTTAGAGGAAAAAATTTAATTATTGGACCTGTTCAAATAATTGATGAAATATCAAATTTAGAACCAGGAAGTGTAGTAAAAACAATAAAAAACAAGGGAATTTGTATAGCTTCAAAAAATGGAACAATTCTTTTAGGTGATGTAAAACCTGAAGGTAAAAAAATAATGACTTCATGGCAATTTGCCTGTGGATGTCAACCAAAAACTGGTGAAATACTGGGAAAGGTAAAAAAATGAGAAAAACAACTATTTTTACATTAATAACATTCATTGTATCTATATGTATTTGTTTTTCAACAGTAAATGCTCAAAATGATAAAAAACAAAATACAAACAATGAAAAAAAGACAGTAACAGCTCCTATAGTAAAGCCAAACAATGAATTATTAAAAACTTGTAAAGACAGAATACAGGCAATTTCCATGGCAATAGAATTATGGGCAAATGATCACAATGGAAAATTGCCAACAAAAGAAGAATTTATCTCTGATGAATTTTTCAAATATGTAGAAAAAACAGGCATTGGTATTGGTCAAAAAAATATGTTTTGTTGTGATGAAGAAAATACATACCAATATTTTCCATTAGGCAACAACTATATGATAAAATGTCCAAATCCATGGCTTCACAATGCTTCTGCATATTATTTCAATAAAAACGAAGGAACTGTTACAGCTAAGGGAACTCCAGTTGAAGACAACAAAATAAAAGAAGTAAGAGAAGCAAATAAAAAGACAATATTTAATACAACTGGAATAAAAAAGAATGCAGAAGAACGCAAAAAAGCTGAACAAATAGCTAAAGAGAAAGCTAAAAAAGAACAAATAGCTAAAGAAAAGGCTGAAAAAGAGAGAATAGCCAAAGAAAAAGCTGAAAAAGATAAAGTAGCTAAAGAGAAAGCTGAAAAAGATAAAGTAGCTAAAGAGAAAGCTGAAAAAGACAAAGTAGCTAAAGAGAAAGCTGAAAAAGACAAAGTAGCTAAAGAGAAAGCTGAAAAAGATAAAGTAGCTAAAGAGAAAGCTGAAAAAGATAAAGTAGCTAAAGAAAAGGCTGAAAAAGACAAAATAGCTAAAGAGAAAGCTGAAAAAGACAAAATAGCTAAAGAGAAAGCTGAAAAAGATAAAGTAGCTAAAGAGAAAGCTGAAAAAGACAAAATAGCTAAAGAAAAGGCTGAAAAGCCAATGACTTTAAAAGAAAAAGCCCAAAAAGAACAAGCTCTAAGAGACAAAGTTGTAAAAGGTCAATGGGTAAATCCAACAGCTAAAAAAGATACAAATAAAGTTCAAAAAACACCTGAACAAATAGCTAAAGAAAAAGCTCAAAAAGAACAAGCTCTAAGAGACAAAGCATTAAAAGAAAAAACAGCAAAAGAACAAGAAGCAAGAGATAAGGCATTAAAAGAAAAGGCTGAAAAGGAAAGAATCGCAAAAGAAAAAGCTCAAAAAGAGAGAAAGAAAAATCCAAATGAGCTAACTCCTACAGAAAAAGAAGCAATAATATCTGTCATAAAAGAATTTTATGATGCCTATGCTTCAAAAGATTTAGATAAAGTAATGGAAATGCAGAAAAATTCAGTTGAAGAATCTGCAATAGAATATGAAAAGCAAGGCAAAGGAAAAGCCCAAGATGTCAGAGATGCCTATAGAGCAGCAACAAAGGAAATAATGGAACATAAACAGTTTAAAATGCTTCCAATAAACCTCTCTGATATAACATTTAGAAAAAAAGGAAAACTTTGTAGAGTAACAAGTGTTGTTCCAATCATAGCAACAGAAAGACTTGAAATTGTAGAAGATGGAAAATATTTCTTTGTTAGATTGAGAATTGGAGAATTTGTTTTTGAATCTGAAGATGAAAATACTTGGAAAATAAAAACAATGTATCTATATTAAGTGAATGAAAAATCCCCTTCAAAATTGAAGGGGATTTTTCATTTAGACTATCAAAAGACTAATTTTCAAATGCTGGTTTTAATCCAGTTTCTTTACAATATAATACATAAGATTCATAGAGTCCATTTAACTCATCTTCGAGTTGTTGACGATCAGCTTTTAAATCGCCCATCTTCTCAGACATCTTTGCAATCTTATCTTCCATTTTTTCTATTTCGATATTTTTTAATTCATATAATTGTCTTATTCTATCATAAGACATTTCCATTTTTTCTTTTATAAGTTCTCCAGTCATTGTTTTCAATGTTACTTCGTTACCTTCTCCCATTTTTTTAATTATTTCCTCCAAGAACCCAAGCCATGTTTATATCTCCTTTTTGTCTTTCTTATTTTTTAGAACCTTCTTGCAAAAAATTGCAATAGCAGATAACAAACCAAATTATTTAATCAGTATATTAATATAAATTTCTTTCTTATTTTTCCAACATTTTTTTAATTTCATTCCAAACATCGTCTATTGGCACAGAAGCATCAACTTCAAATAAAATATTTTTATCTGAAAAATATTTTACAAGAGGTTCTGTCTGCTCTGTATATACTTTCAATCTACTTATAATAACTTCCTCTTTATCATCATCACGAATTATAATTTCTCCACCACATTTTGGACAAATATCTGAACCCAACAATTCAACATTATAAACAGAAGCACATTTTTTGCAAACTCTACGAGAAGTAAGACGTTTTACTACTTCAGACTGTTCTAATGATAAATTTATTGCATGATCTATTTTTAAATTGTGTTTTTTTAACATCAAATCAAGTTCTTCTGCCTGAACAAGATTTCTAGGAAAACCATCAAGTAAAAAACCTTTTTTACAATCATCTTCTGCAAGTCTTTCTGCCATGATAGCCAATATGACATCATCTGGAACAAAATGTCCTGCATTTATATAAGATTCAGCCTCAAGTCCAACTTTTGTTTTTTCCTGTATTGCATGTCTCAACATATCGCCAGTAGATATATGTGGAATATCAAAAAATTTGCTAATAAAAGCACTTTGAGTTCCCTTACCAGCTCCTGGCATTCCAAGAATAACAAGATTCATACCAAAACCGCCTTTTAAAATGTTATTAAATATTATTATAACACAACAAAAAAATATTAGCAATAATTTTTTTATAATATTATTTCAAATTTCCAAAATAAAATAAATTTATTTTATTTTGGAGTTTGCAAATCAATACATAACCATCAAGGGGCTCTGTGAAAAAAGTCATAAAAAAAGCTGTTGGATATTTTCCAACAGCTATAAAAAAGCAATTACTATTTTTTCATAAATCCCTGATAATGTTTCATAACTGAACGAGCTTCAAGTTGTTGCATTGTATCGAGGGCGACACCAACAATAATAAGTAATGATGTACTACCTAAATAAAAACTTGTGATACCAGTCAAAACCATTATGATATTTGGTGCTATAGCTATCAATCCAAGCAATATTGCAGAAATAAATGTTATTCTACTCATTATCTTATTTAAGAATTCAACAGTATTCTTACCAGGTCTTATACCAGGAATAAATCCACCAAACTTTTTCATATTATCTGCTATATCAGCAATATTAAATGTAATAGCTGAATAGAAATATGTGAAGAAAATTACAAGTAGGAAATATATAAAATTATATAAAAATCCTGAATGAGACATAAGTTTTGAATATGTAACCGCAATTCCTCCAAGTGGAGAAGAAGGGTCTAATTTCAAAAACTGGATAATTGTTGCTGGCAAATAAAGAACAGATATTGCAAAAATTATGGAAATAACTCCAGCATTATTTACCTTTATAGGAATAAATGTACTCTGACCACCAGTTACTCTTCTACCTACAACCTTTTTAGCATATTGAACAGGAACTTTCCTAATAGCTTGAGTCAATGCAACTATAGCTACTATGAGTAAAAGAGTAATAATAGCAAACATTGTCAACTGCAAGTATGTTTGTATCTGATTTGAAGATGCTTTTGCAAGTTTAAATGTATTCATAAGATAATCTGGATATCTCAAAACGATACCAGCAAAAATTATCATAGAAGTACCATTTCCGACACCATACTCTGTCATTCTCTCACCAAGCCAGACAAGACACAAAGTTCCAGCAGTCAAAGCCAAAACAACAATGGTTCCATATAAGATACCAGTATAATAAAATACTTTAGCTCCACTTGAAGAGGTGTATCTCATAAGACTTATGACTAATACAAGAGCTTGAAGAAAAGCAAGACCAACTGTTCCATAACGAACATATTGATTTATCTGTCTGCGTCCCTGTTCTCCACCTTCTTTTTGAAGTTCATGGAGTTTTGGAATAACGACTGTCAAGAGTTGCATAATAATCGAAGCATTAATGTATGGAGTAATACCCATAGCAATGATCGAGAAGTTATTTAAAGCACCTCCAGTGAACATTCCTAGGAATTCAAAAAGCTCACCGCTGTGAAGCATCTGTTGCCATAAAGTTCTGTTTACTCCTGGAACAGTGATATAAACCATCATAACAAACACTGCAAAGCCACCAAAGACTACAAGCAGTCTGTTACGCATTACTCTATCGTTCCAAGCGGAGATAAATGATTCAAACATTAAATCACCTCGACCTTGCCACCTGCTTTTTCAATGGCAGCCTGAGCCGTTTTAGTAAACTTGTTCAATTTTACCTGTACTGCTTTTTTTATTTCACCAGTTCCAAGAACTTTAATAGGTGCATTCAAATCTTTAATACAACCTGAAGCATAAAGAGCTTCCGCTGTTATAATTTCACTATCACTGGCACAATTTTCAAGAGTATCAAGATTTATTGTAACATATTCAATTCTGTTACGGTTTCTGAAACCTTTAAATTTTGGAAGAATTCTATACCATGGTGTCTGACCACCTTCGAAAGCAGGAGCTTTTGTACCGCCAGATCTCTTTCTCTGACCATTTTCACCTCTTCCAGATGTTTTGCCATGACAACCTGGACCTCTTCCTACTCTTTTTCTTCTTTTTGTTGAACCAGGAGCTGGATACAAATCGTCTAACTTCATAATTTTAAACTCCCTTTATCTTTTGCAAATTTCGCAGAAATGTGTTTATAAGTTCATTTCTGCGAAATTTATAGATTTTTAATTTTTACCTACTGAAGAATTTCATTTGGTGATTTTCCACGAAGTGCGGAAACTTCATCAATCTTTTTCAATTCCTTCAATGCCTTAATTGTACAGTAAACAATATTTACTGCATTATCTGAACCAAGAGATTTTGTGAGAATATCCTTAATTCCAGCCTGTGTAACAACAGCACGGACAGCTCCACCAGCGATGACACCAGTACCAGGAGCTGCAGGTCTAAGCATAACCATTGCAGAACCAAATTTTACTGTTGTTTCATGAGGAATTGTTGTTCCAATAATAGGAATAGATACAACATTCTTCTTTGCTTCTTCAGCACCTTTTCTTATAGCTTCTGGAACTTCACTTGCTTTTCCAAGTCCTGCTCCAACAAGACCAGCACCATTTCCAACTACTACAAGAGCACTAAAAGAAAATCTCTTTCCACCTTTAACAACTTTGGCAACTCTGTTGAGTTTTACGACAGTTTCGGTAAATTCTTTATCTCCAGTTTCTATTCTTGCCATAATTAACCTCCATTAGAATTGAATACCGGCTTCGCGCATACTGTCAGCCAAAGCAGCTATTCTTCCGTGATATTTGTAACCGCCTCTGTCAAAGACCAACTGGGTAATTCCTTTTTCTTTCATACGTTCTGCCATTATGGTTCCGACTTTTTTGGCTTTTTCTGTCATTGTCAATCCTTCTTCAAAACCCTTTTCAAAAGAGCTTGCAGAAACAAGTGTGTGACCAGCTTCATCATCTATAAGCTGTACATAGACATGACGAAGACTTCTGAATACAGAAAGACGTGGGAGCTCGGCAGTGCCGCTTAAATGTTTGCGGAGTCTCGCATGTCTTTTTTGTCTTAAAAAATTACGGGAGATTTTATTAATCATAACCGCACATCCTTCTTAAATCTATTTTGCAGCCTTACCGGCTTTTCCGAGTTTTTTGATTATAACTTCATTTGCATATCTAAAACCTTTGCCTTTATATGGCTCTGGAGGTCTGATAGCTCTGATATCTGCTGATACTTGACCAATTTGCTCTTTGTCAATGCCACTTACTTTTAAGTGAACAATACCTTTTTCAGCAGCTATTTCAAATGTGATTCCATCAATAGGTTCTATTACTACTGGATGTGAATAACCACATGAGATTTCGATTCCTTTACCCTTTGGAACAATTTTATAACCTGTTCCAACGAGATCGAGCTGTTTTGTATAACCTGTAGAAACACCAACAATCATATTGTTTAATAGTGTTCTTGTCAATCCATGAAGAGCTCTCTCTTCTTTAGTATCTGTTGCTCTCTCAACTTTTATAGAACCATTGTCAATAGATATTTTCATATCTGGATGGAAAGTCTTTGAGAGTTCACCTTTTGATCCTTTGACGCTTACATGATTTCCGTCAGAAATTTTTACAGTTACGCCGGACGGAATTGTAATTGCTGCTTTGCCTATTCTTGACATCTTACCAATTCCTCCTTACCAAACATAACCTAATACTTCGCCACCAACACCATTAAGTTTGGCGTTTTTACCTGTCATGACACCTTTAGATGTTGACATTATAACAACTCCAAGACCACCTAGAATACGAGGGATCTCTGCTTTTGGTGCATAAATACGAAGTCCTGGTTTACTAACTCTTTTGATTCCAGTTATAACTCTTTCACGAGCTGGACCGTATTTCATTTTAATTCTTATAACTCCCTGAGCAGCGCCTTGAGGATTTATAAGCTGATAATCCGCAATAAAACCTTCTTCTTTCAAAATCATAGCAATATGCTCTTTGATTTTGGAAGCAGGAACGTCAACCTGTTCATGATATGCAACATTTGCATTTCTTACACGAGTGAACATATCGGCAATAGGATCTGTCATTCCCATAAAAATATTCCTCCACAAAGTGATTTGACTTGACATTTCCCTTAGAAAAGAGATTCTTGGTTTGCCGAAATTAGCAGTTTATAGTTTATTATATCTGCACAATCCCATAACCAAGCATGACTTTCCGTGTGTCTCACGGTAGTTTCGCTATTTAGGTCATATACTTTCGTATATTTCCATTTCTTGGCTTGTGTTTACACACAAAGGAAGAACCAACTTATAGTTGATTCAAAATTTTGTAAAAAAAACTTTTCAAATAAAACTTACCTTACCAACTGGATTTTGTTACTCCAGGGATCTCACCTTTATGAGCTAGAGTTCTGAAACAAATTCTGCACATGGAGAATTTTCTCAAATAGCCCTTAGGTCTTCCGCAAATCTGACAGCGATTTACTTTTCTTACTGAAAATTTAGGCTGTCTATTTGCTTTTACGATCATAGAAGTCTTAGCCATAATTCCTCCAAAATTTTCACTTCCATCAAATTAATTTTCTTTTAATGGACAACCGAGAAGTTTAATAAAATATCTTGCTTCTTCATCTGTTTTAGCGGTAGTAACAATATTTATGTCCATACCTCTAACTTTGTCAACTTTATCATATTCGATTTCTGGGAAAATTGTCTGCTCTTTGAGACCGAAAGCATAATTACCTCTGCCATCAAAAGATTTAGATGATATTCCTCTGAAATCACGGATACGTGGAAGAACAACATTGAATAACTTGTCAAGGAAAGTGTACATTCTTGCCCCTCTAAGTGTTACTTTACATCCAATTTTGCTTCCTGCACGAAGTTTAAAAGCAGCGATTGATTTTTTTGCTTTTGTAACAACTGGTGCCTGACCGACGATCTGACTTAAATCTTTTACAGCTGATTCCAAAGCCTTTGGATTTTGGAGAGCTTCACCAAGTCCGATACTTACGACTACTTTCTCAAGTTTTGGCACCATATTGATATTTTTATATTGAAATTTTTCTTGCATACGAGAAATTATTTCCTTCTCGTATTTTTCTCTTAGTCTAATCATAATATTTCACCTTTGACAAGTTGGTTAATGTATTTTTTATTACTTTTAAAAGAAGTATGGTAGCTTTTACTTCTCATCTCAAATTTTTACTCAATATGACCGCAACTTCATTATGAGAAATTGCGGTCTATTTATTGTAAAAACTCATTTGTTATATCTTAGCTCCACATTTTCTGCAAACTCTGATATATTTTGGGGTGTATTTACCCTCTACTTGTTTCTCTTCTGAGAGTTGTTTTTTAACTCTTACAGCTTTATCACACTTAGGGCATACAAGCATAACCTTACATGAATCTATAGGCATAGCTTTTTCAATAATTCCACCCTGTGGATATTTTGGAGGTCTTGCCTTCATATGACGTTTTACTGTATTGCAACCGTCAACAACTACTTTTCCTTCACGAGGCATGACCTTAGAAATTTTACCTTTTTGACCTGAATCTCTTCCAGAAAGAATAACGACTGTATCGCCTTTTCTGACATGGATTTTTGCTGGTCTTTTTACTGCATTTGCCATAATTTTACCACCTTTGAAAACGCCATTATCTAATTAGAGAACTTCAGGAGCGAGAGAACAAATTTTCATAAAATCTTTGTCTCTTAACTCTCTTGCTACTGGACCAAAAATACGAGTTCCTCTTGGTGCAAGATGGTCATCAATAATAACGGCCGCATTGTCATCAAATCTGAGATAGGAACCATCTGGTCTTCTTATTTTCTTTTTGGTGCGAACTACAACAGCCTTCACCACATCACCTTTTTTAACACCTGCACCTGGGATAGCTTCTTTAACTGAAGCCATGATGATGTCCCCAATATGTGCAAATTTATGATGGAAGCCTCTTTTAACTCTGATACACATAATTTCTTTTGCACCTGAGTTATCGGCAACTCTTAATCTGCTCTGTTGCTGAATCATTTACATTATCCTCCACAAGCACTTACTAGCTTGAACGATTTTTCTGTTTCTGCTACTTCTTTAAAACAAGGAAGCAGCCTGCTCTATCTGAAATAATATAATAGCATATTATTTTAAATATTGCAAGCTGTTTCACAACAATTTTTTTATTTTTGGCGTTCGATTATTTCAACAACTCTCCAGCAAACATCTTTGCTTAAAGGTCTTGTTTCCATGATCTTTACTGTATCGCCTTCATGACACTCAAGTTCATCATGAGCTTTAAATTTTGCTCTTCTTTTGATGATTTTTTTGTAAACAGGATGTGCAAACTGACGCTCACACAAAACAACTACTGTTTTGGTCATTTTGTCGCTGACAACTTTGCCAATCCTGACTTTTCTTAAATTTCTTTCTTCAGCCATAGTTATAAAATACCCTTTCTCGGCATGTCAACTAATTTTTGACAGTTTGCTTTTCTGTTATGATTGTTTTTATACGAGCAATCATACGTTTGTTCTGTCTAATTTTTGAAAAATCCCCTGAATGAGATGTTGCAAGTTGGAATCTTATATTGAAAATCTCTTCTTTAAGATCTGCAATTGTCTTATTGAGCTCTTCTGGTTCCATTGAACGGAATTTTTTCAGCTGTTCTCTAATTTTCATCTGATTCGCCTCCAAACTCTTCACGTTCTAATATTTTTGTCTTTACAGGTAATTTGTGAGAAGCAAGTCTAAGAGCTTCTTTTGCAACTTCTCTATCAAGTCCTGCTAGTTCAAATAGAATTCTTCCAGGTTTTACAACTGCAACCCAGTAATCTGGTGAACCTTTTCCTGAACCCATACGAGTTTCTGCAGGTTTCTTTGTGATTGATTTATCTGGGAAAATTCTTATCCAAAGTTTTCCGCCTCTTTTGATATATCTATTGATAGCAATACGAGCGGCTTCAATCTGACGGTCTGTTATCCAACAAGGCTCTGTTGTCTGAAGTGCAACTTCTCCGTGAAGAAGATCACAACCTCTGTAAGCTTTGCCTTTCATTCTTCCACGCTGTGTCTTACGATATTTAACTCTTTTTGGCATAAGCAACATGAACATAATAACTATACCTCCTTGGCGACAGCTTCGACATCTTCTACTGGTACAGCCATTTTAACTGGTTTACGAGTAGGAAGTACATCGCCGCGGTAAATCCAAACTTTTACGCCAATCTGACCATAAGTCGTAAAGGCTTCTTTTGTTGCATAGTCAATGTCAGCTCTGAGAGTGTGAAGAGGAACTTTGCCCTCAAAAACTCTTTCACTACGAGCAATTTCAGCTCCACCGAGACGACCACTGCATTCGACCTTAATTCCAAGAGCTCCAGCTTTAATTGTTCTCTGAAGTGCCTGTTTCATTGCTCTTCTGAAAGCAACACGACGAATGAGCTGATCTACGATATTTTCTGCAACGAGTGCTGCATCGAGTTCTGCATTCTTGATTTCCATTACGGTAATCTTTATTGGTTTGTTTCCGATGAGTTTTGCAACAGATTTCTTCAAATCTTCAATTCCAGCACCTTTTTTGCCTATTACAAGACCTGGTTTTGCGGTTTTGATGATTATGTCTATTCTGTCTGCACGCTCAATCTCAACTTTAGAAACGGCTGCACCTTTTAGTTTGTTCATGACAAACTTACGAATTTTTATATCTTCGTGAAGCCATTCTGCATATTTTTTTCTATCATTAAACCAACGGCTATCCCAACCTCTGGTTATTTTAAGTCTTAGCCCTATAGGGTGTATCTTCTGACCCACTTAATTCACCCCCTCGCTTTCCTTTACAACGAATGTAATATGACTTGTTCTATTGTGAATACCACTTGCTCTACCTTGTGCACGAGGGAGCCAACGTTTTGCTGTAGGGCCTTGATCTACCCAAGCACCACAAATTACAAGACTATCTCTGTCCATTTTAAAATTATTCTCAGCATTTGCTACAGCTGAATTCAAGACTTTTTCAAGAATACGTGCAGCACGCTTTGGTGTGAATTGGAGAATTGTTAAAGCCTCTCCAACTGCTTTTCCACGAACGGCGTCCATGACTAGTCTGAGCTTGCGTGGGGTACAATGGACAAACTTCGCTACAGCTCTGACTTCTCTGCCTTCAACAGCCGTATTATTTGATTTATTACTCATTTTTTATTTACTCCATCCAAACACTTTTAAGGCAACCAAAATCAATTACTTTACAGATGATGATTTTTCGTTGGCAGCCTTTGCTCCATGACCTCTGTAACGACGTGTCAAGGCAAATTCTCCAAGTTTGTGACCAACCATTTGATCTGAAATGTAAACTGGGACATGTTTTTTTCCGTCATGAACAGCTATTGTATGACCGATCATTTCAGGAATTATTGTACATGAGCGTGCCCATGTTTTTACAACTTTCTTTTCCCCTTTTTCATTAAGGGCAGTTATTTTCTTTTCGAGGTTCTTATCAACATAAGGACCTTTTTTTACTGATCTGGACATTTACTTAACTATCCTCACTTCCGATTTCTTCTATTGACGATCATCCAATCCCAACTCTTAGACTTACGTGTCTTATGACCATAAGCTGGTTTGCCCCAAGGTGTACAACTTGGACGACCTGGTGTTGATCTTGCTTCACCACCACCATGTGGGTGATCACATGGGTTAGTTGCAAGTCCTCTGACATGTGGACGGATTCCAAGCCAACGTGAACGGCCTGCTTTACCTACTGAAATATTTTCATGTTCCAAATTTCCAACCTGTCCGATTGTTGCACGGCAAGCGATGTGGATAAGTCTTACTTCACTTGAAGGAAGTCTTAGACGAGCATAATTTCCTTCTTTTGCAAGTAACTGAGCTGCTGCACCAGCTGAACGAATAAGCTGAGCACCTGTTCCTGCACGAAGTTCAACATTATGAACGAGAGTTCCTAATGGGATATCTCTGAGTGGCATACAATTGCCAACTTTTATGTCGATTTTTTCGCCAGAGAGAATTTTATCTCCAACTTTGATTCCAAGAGGAGCAATTATATATCTCTTTTCGCCATCTGCATAGCATACGAGAGCAATATTTGCACTTCTATTTGGATCATATTCTATAGATTGTACCTTTGCCGGTATATTGTCTTTATCTCTTTTCCAATCTATGATTCTATAGCGTCTCTTTACTCCGCCACCTCTATGGAAAGCAGTAACTCTTCCATCTCTGTTGCGTCCGCCAGTTTTTCTCAATCCAACGGTGAGACTCTTTTCCGATTCCGAACGTGTAATCTCGGAGAAATCAGATACCGACATAAACCTTCTTGATGCTGAAGTTGGTTTGAAATATTTTAATGGCATCTGTCCTCCTCCTTTCTTGAACAAAAAATTTTAAAATTTTATATAAAAACTTTTTCAAAAACTTTTTTAGCAGACTAATTATCTGCAATAATAAAACTAACTTTCGAGAAGTGCTGCACCGTTGATTTCGATCTTGTCTTCCTGATGGACTTGTACAATAGCCTTTTTCCAATCAGATTTCTTTCCAACATATCTTCCTCTACGGACTGTTTTACCTTTTACAATCATTGTTGTAACGCGAAGAACTCTTACTTTAAAAATCTCTTCGACAGCTTCTCTGATTTGAATCTTGTTAGCGTCTTTTGCTACTCTAAAAGTATATTTGTTATCTCTGTTGAAGAGTTGCATTGACTTTTCAGTAACTATAGGTCTTATAATAATATCTCTGGCTTCCATTATGAGAGAACCTCCTCAACATGTTCCAAAGCCGCTTTATCAAAAATTACATTGTCATAAGCGAGAAGGTCATAAACATTTATTCCCTCTGGTCTTACAACCCTGACACCCTCAATATTGCGTCCAGATTTGCAGACTTTATTGAAAGCATCAAGCGACTTATTATATTCTTCCATAGCTTTTTCATAAGCAGTTACATCTTCATTTTCTGCAAAAGCTATTGGTTCTTCTGGCTTGTCGGCTACTTTTATGACAAATAATGATTTGCCTGAAAGTTTTAAATTGTTGATTAAACCGACGAAATTTTTTGTATTTGGTGTTTCAAAATCAAATGCTTCTACTACCATCATTTGATTTTCTGCTAATTTTGCAGAAAGAGCTTCTCTCAAAACAAGAGAACGCATCTTCTTATTCATCTTCTTTGAATAATCTCTCGGCTTTGGACCGAATGTTATTCCGCCACCCTTCCAAATTGGTGAACGTCTGCTACCATGACGAGCACGACCTGTTCCTTTTTGCTTCCAAGGCTTTTTGCCTCCACCACGAACTTCGCCTCTTGTCTTTGTAGAAGCACATCCACAACGTTTATTGGCGAGCTGTTTTACAACAGCAAAATGAAGATGTGTTTCATCAGGTTCTACTTCGAATACATCGGCATTAAGCTCGATCTTACCTACAGCAGTTCCTTCTTCATTATAAATATCCAACTGTGCCACGAGACACCTCCGTAAACAACCGCTAATCTAAAATTACTTTTTATTTATTACTGATTCCTTGATCATGAGTAATCCCTTCTTTGCTCCAGGGACTGCTCCTTTGACTATAATAAGATTCTTTTCACCATCAACTCTTACAACTTTAAGACCCTGTGCAGTAACTCTTTCATTACCCATGTGTCCTGGTTTACGAGTTCCTTTAATTGTTCTTGCAGCATCTGTTGCACCGCCACTGCAAGGTTTACGATGGCTCATAGAACCGTGTGTTTTTGGTCCACCATTGAAATGATGGCGTTTAATACCACCAGCAAATCCTTTACCAATTGATGTACCAACTACATCTACATACTGACCTGCTTCAAAAATAGAAGCCTTTATTTCCTGTCCTATTTCAAATCCCTTTGTATCATTAGCACGGAATTCTCTTAGAACTCTCATTGGACTTACATTTATTTTCTTGTAAAATCCAGCTACTGGTTTTTTGACTTTGTTTTCTTTAATTTCGCCAAAACCCATTTGAACAGCTGTGTAACCGTCTTTTTCCTGTGTTCTGATCTCTGTTACTTTACATGGACCAGCAGAAATGACTGTTACTGGAATAGCCTTTCCAGTTTCGTCAAAAAGTTGCATCATACCAACTTTGCGACCAATAATCCCTTTCATAAACTCCTCCTGCTCTGTTTCCTATGCGACCGACAACACATTAACCTTTGATTTCTATATCTACACCAGCTGGAAGCTCCATTTTTTCAAGAGCAGCTACTGTCTTTTGTTCTGGATCGATATATATATCAAGAAGGCGTTTGTGTGTTCTTATCTCGAAATGCTCTCTTGATTTCTTATCAATATGAGGGGAACGCAATACACAATAAACATTCTTTTCTGTAGGTAGCGGAATAGGACCTGATACATTAGCTCCTGATTTCTTTGCTACTTCTACTATTCTTGCAGCCGATTCATCAAGAATACGACTTTCATAAGCTTTAAGCCTTATACGAATTTTCTGTTTAACCACTTTTAAACACTCCTCTGCGGAATATAACTTTATTTCAATTTATTATTCAAAATCCGAATTCAACGGAATTGAAAAATCTTATTAATCAAATGTCATTTTATTATATTGAATATGGATAAAAAAATCAAGTCTTTTTCAACTTTTTTTTGAAAATTTATTTTTTGATATTTTTTCATAATCAATTCAATAAATTTACACAGTATATCCTAAAACTCTGGTCATGATCTCTGACTGAATATTTGGAGGTACTTCTCCATATCTCATAAATTCAGATGAGAAAACAGCCCTTCCTTGTGTCAACGATCTCAATTCTGTAGCATATCCAAACATATTTGCAAGTGGAACTGATGCTTCAACCTGCTGAATTCCGATTTGGGTGGATTCCATCTTTTCAACTCTTCCTCTTCTTGAATTCAAATCTGCAATAACTTCACCTAAATATTCTTCTGGTGTTTCAACATCTACTTTCATGATAGGTTCCATTAAAAATGTCTCATTCTTAGCCATGGCTTCTCTAACCGCCATAGATGACGCTACTTTAAACGCCAAATCTGTAGATTCCATTTCTCTAAATGTACCACCAACTAATTTAGCTTTTACACCGATTACAGGATAACCGATCATGACTCCAGTTTCAAGTGCATCCTTAACACCCTGCTCAACATAAGGAATAAATGTTTTCGGAATTTCTTCATTTTTAAGTTCATTCTCAAAAATAATCTTTGAAGGCTCGTCTGATGGTTCCAAAGTAATTTTTACATGACCAAATATAGTTTTTCCACTTATCTGTTTTTCAAATATACCTTCTCCCTCACTTATTTTTCTCATAGATTCTCTATAAGATACCTGAGGTTTTCCAACAGAAGCATCAACTTTGAATTCATTTATTATTCTGTCAATTATTATTTCAAGATGAAGTTCTCCCATTCCAGAAATCAAAATCTGACCAGTTTCTTCATCTGTTGAAACTTTAAATGTCGGGTCTTCTTCTCCAAGTTTTGTAAGTGCATCTGACAATTTTTCCTGTTCAGCTCTTGTTGAAGCTTCAATAGAGACAGAAATAACAGGTTCTGGAAAAACTATTCTTTCCAAAATAATTGGATTTTTATCATCACAAAGTGAATCACCTGTTGAGACATTTTTAAGACCAACAACAGCATAGAGATCACCTGCTGAAGCAGAATCGACATCTTCTCTGTGATCGGCATGAAGTCTTATGATTCTATTAAATCTTTCTCTCTTTTTAGTCCTGACATTATAAACTGTCGATCCAGCAGAAATAGTTCCTGAATAAACTCTTATATAAGTCAATTTACCAAAAGGATCAGATTGAATTTTATAGACTAAAGCTGAAAATGGTTCTTTAGAGGAGGCATGGCGTTCTATTATTTTATTTGTAACAGGATGAATACCTTTTACAGGTGGAACATCAAGTGGAGAAGGTAAATAATAGACAACAGCATCGAGAAGTGGCTGAACACCTTTATTTTTTAGTGAACTTCCACATAAAACAGGGACAAATGAAAGAGAAATAACACCTTTTCTAACGGCTTCTCTTATTTCATCTTCCGAAATTTCCTCACCAGAAAGATATTTTTCTGTAATTTCATCTGACTGTTCAGAAACAGTATCAATCAATGCCTCCCTATATTTCTCGGCTTCATCTCTCAAATCTTCAGGGATTTCTGTTTCTTTTATCTCCAATCCCAAATCATCATTATAAATAAGAGCTTTCATGGTGATCAAATCAACCATGCCTGAAAAAGATGATTCATTTCCTATAGGAATCTGCAAAAGAAGTGTTTTTAATCCAAGTCTTTCTTCTATTTTCTCTGCAGCTCCAAAAAATGATGCTCCTACTCTATCCATTTTATTTATATAGGCAATTCGAGGGACAGAATACTTATTAGCCTGTCTCCAAACTGTTTCTGACTGTGGCTGAACTCCACCAACTGCATCAAAAACAACAATAAGACCATCCAAAACTCTCATAGACCTTTCTACTTCTGCAGTAAAATCGACATGCCCAGGAGTATCTATTATATTTATGCGACAATCTTTCCAATTACAATAAGTAACAGCAGAAACGATTGTTATTCCACGCTCTTTCTCCTGAACCATCCAATCAGTAGTAGTTGAGCCTTCATCAACTTCACCTATTTTGTGAACTCTTCCAGTGTAAAACAACATGTGTTCTGTTGTCGTAGTCTTTCCAGCATCTATGTGAGCAGCTAAACCTATATTTCTCAAAAACTTTAAATTGGAAGAATCAATACTTTCATCATCATTTTTCATGTTATTCAATCACCTTTACAAAAAAATAAGAACTGTCGGAAATATGACCAAACACTTAAACGACAGTTCTAAACTTCTAATAAATCTCACAAAAATAAAGAAGCAGAAACAAATTTAATTAAATTATTATCTGCTTCTATAATTTTACTACCATTTGTAGTGAGAGAATGCTTTGTTGGCTTCAGCCATTTTGTGAGTATCTTCTCTCTTCTTTACTGATGCTCCCTTGCCTTCTGATGCATCAAGAAGTTCTGCAGCGAGCTTATCTGTCATTGTCTTTCCGCCTCTCTTGCGAGAATTTCCTACGATCCATCTCATGGCAAGAGCACGTTTGCGTTCTGGTCTAACTTCTGTTGGAACTTGATATGTAGCACCACCGACTCTTCTTGGTCTTACTTCGACCTGTGGAGATACTGTTTCCATAGCAAGTTTAAAAACTTTTACAGGGTCTTTACCTGTTTTTGCAGCAATGATGTCAAGAGCACCATAGAAAATCTTTTCAGCTGTGCCTTTTTTGCCATCAAGCATAAGTTTATTCATGAAGCGAGCGATTGTTTCATCTCCATATACAGGATCAACAATTATTTTTCTTTTTTCAACTTGACCTTTTCTTGGCATTTATAATTCCTCCGCTGATTACCTTACTTTGCGTCTTTAGGTCTCTTTGAACCATATTTAGATCTTGACTGACGACGATTGTTTACTCCAGCTGTATCCATAGTACCTCTAATGATATGATATCTGATACCTGGGAGGTCTCTTACTCTTCCACCTCTGATCAATACGACAGAGTGCTCTTGAAGGTTATGACCAATACCTGGAATATAAGCAGTTACTTCGATACCGTTTGTAAGTCTAACTCTTGCAACTTTTCTAAGAGCTGAGTTTGGTTTCTTTGGGGTTATTGTCTTAACCTGTGTGCAAACTCCTCTTTTTTGTGGGGCTCCACCTAAATTGAATGTTTTCATTTTTAGAGAATTATAGCAAAATCCCAATGCTGGGCATTTGCTTTTCTTCTTTGGCGTTGTTCTGCCTTTTCTTACGAGTTGATTAATTGTAGGCATGTTACTACTCCATATTAGTATTTATTTTTTTATTTACATACCTTTTTTACACTAATTGTAAAAAGGATAGTTTTTTATTTTATATCATTGAAATCAAAAAAAGTCTTCAATGCGTTTTTATATTTTATCATTCTAAAAATATAATGTCAAGTAGAAAAATAACTAACTGGCAAAAATTATCAAAAAATATAAAAAAAATATGATAAAATCAAGAGATAAAAATTTCAAAGGACAAATTCAAAGGACAAAAGCAAAAAAATATATAATTATAAAAAATATATCTTAAAATTAATCATGACGGAAATTGGAGTATTTAAATATGGACATAGAAAATAACGATGCCGTAATGAAAATTGAAGCAGAAGCTGAATTAAAATTACTTAGAGCAGTAATTGGAAACAGCCCTAAAAGAGATGAAATTATAGATGCTTTTTCAAAAGGCAATTTAACAGAAGGACTAAATGGCATATATGTAGCTGTTTTTCAATGTTTAAATGACAGCGAAAAAATAACATCTAAAAAATTATCCCAAATGATTGATCCAGAAATGGCAGAATATCTATGTTCGGGAAGTCCAAGCATTGAAGAGACAGATACTGCTTTAAAAGTTTTAAGAAGCAGACAAATTAACAAAAATAATATCAATCAAAGAATAAATGATCAAAAAGACAAAATAAGATTAATTTCCGACAAATTAGACCAAGGTGAAATAACTGCAGAAATTTGGAGTAAAGCTGTAAGTGAAATAATGCAGTTACAATATGGCGAAGAAAAAAACAGCAAAAATTCAGAAACTGTGATGTTACTCGAAGAAATATCACGACTTGCTGAAGAAAACAAATCCCATTTACAAGAGATTGACACATTTGAAGAAAAAGAAAAAAAATTTAAAACTGAAATAAAAAATAAAAATATGGAACTCTCAGATTTAAAGAGAGAAATAAGAATAAAAGATTCAGCTATAAATGTACAAAACAGCAAAATAGATGAATTAAACAAAATACTGAAAGAAGAGAGAAAAAGACTAAAAGATGAAAAGAAGAAAAATGCTGACAATCAAGAAAAAATTGCAGAAGTTGACAGTTTAACAGAAGAATTAGAAACAACAATAAAGAAAGTTGACGAATTGACAGCTTCTTTAAAATTGAGCGATAATGCAGTTCAAGAACAGAGTGAAAAAATAAAAAAACTAAATGAAGAACTAAAGAAAAAAGATGAAGATGAAAAAATAAAAATACAACAGAGTAAGAAAACTTTTGAACAACAAATAAACAATCTAAATGAAATAATAAAAAATTTGAAAGATGAAATAAAAGAGAGAATAGAAAAAGATGAAAATAAAAATACAGCCATAGAAGAATTGATAAAAGACAACACAAATCTGAAAGAAAAAGTGCAAAAATTGGAAGATGAATTAAAAAATAGAGATGAAGAAGATAAAACAAAAGATAATGATGACAACTCAGAAAAAATAGAACAACTTGAAAATAAAATAAAAGAACTTGAAAAAGAACTTGAACTTAAAGATGAAGAAGCAAAGACTATACAAAAAGATGAAGATTCACAAAAAGAAATTGAAAGACTAAATGATAAAATAAAAGAACTTGAACAAGAACTAAAAATCAAAGATGAAGAAGCAAAAACAATAAAAGAAGATGATAAGAAAACAAAAGATGATGAAAGCTCACAAAATGAAATAGATGAATTAAAAGAGAGAATAAAAGAACTTGAACAAGAACTAAAAATCAAAGATGAAGAAGCAAAAACAATAAAAGAAGATGATAAGAAAACAGAAGATGATGAAAACTCACAAAATGAAACAGACGAACTAAAAGAGAGAATAAAAGAACTTGAACAAGAACTAAAAATTAAAGATGAAGAAGCAAAAACAATAAAAGAAGATGAAAATTCTGAACAAGAAGCATTTGAACAAGAACTGAACAATCTAAATGAAATAATACAACATCTTGAAACTGAATTAAAAACAAGAGATGAAGAAGATAAAATAAAAAATAGTGAAAACAATCTACTAAAAGATAAATATGAACAAGAAATCAAGGGATTAAATATAAAAATACAAAAACTTGAATCCGAATTAGATACAATAAATGAATTAAATGACATAAGTATAACTGCAAATAATGACTCCAAAATAGAAAAACTTGAAGATAAAATAAAATCTCTTGAAGAAGAATTGAAAAAAAGAGATGAACTTGAAGCTGAATTTGATGAAAGAGAAATTGAATTTGCAGAAAATATTAGAAATCTAATAAAAGAAAATCAAGAATTACAAGAAAAAGCAAAAACTCTTGAATCAAAAGAAGAGGAAATAAAGAAATTACATGAAGATTTGAAAAAAGCAGAAAAGAAAAACACCCATGTAATTCATGAAGTTGTAAACAAACAAGAATTAAGTCAAGAAAGCACATTCAATTTTGAAGATGACGAACTTTTAGATATAGTATTGCAAAACATAAGAGAAGGCTATCCTTCTTTAAATAATCCTATGAAAATAGGAGTTGATCAAATACAGATAAATAGAAGACTTGGCGGATTACAGGGAATAACAGCAATATGTGGCAATTCACAATGTGGAAAAACCTCTCTTGCTCTTCAATTTTCTCTTGAATCTCTAATGAACAATGAAAGCGGATTCGTTCTTTTCTATACATCTGATCATCTACCAGAAGAGATGTATTGCAGAATGACTTCTCAACTTTCTGGAATAGATTTGCAAGAAATCCAATATGGCTCTATAAATTTTGAAGATGAACAGATAGTTGACATTATAAATCAGGCATGTACATTGATATCATCATTCAAAAATAGGCTAAAAATAATAAGTGCAGAACATTTTCCAAAATCTGTTGAAGAACTAAAAAGCCAAATAGAATCAATGGTAAAATTTACAAACGGCGGAAGAGGTCTAATTGTAATAGATTCAATGAGAGGAATGGTTGCCGAATTAAAAGATGATGAGCAACATATTATAAATACACTTAGAAAAATGATAAATACATATTCTCTCACTACAATAATTACGAAATATGGCAAAAAAACAGATAAAGATGAAGCAATAAATTCGGCTGACACTGTCCTTGAATTCCAAGCAGATAGAGTTGTAAAAAATAAAGACACAGGAGAAAATGATCTTATCATACAGGCAATGTCAAGATATACAGAGCCATTCCAGATACAGATGACATTCTCTCCAAAGACATGTTTCTTCAATGCAAGAAATAAAAAATTCAAAGCAAGAGTTGTTATGAGTGATGAAGTTACAAATATTGGAAATAAGATTGTCAAAAAAGTACCACTTCCACAAGCTCAATATACACCTAAACCATTGATGACAGAAGAGGCAAAACCACAACAGCAAAATTTATACGAGATATTGTAAAAAAAACTAAATAGAATAGATGTCATTGCGAGGGAGCTGGGGTCAGTTCAAATCTCAATCAATTCTTTATTAACTAACACAACGAGTTGATTTACGAAAATTATATAAAAAAATGGGGGCTGTGAAAAAAACAGCTCCCATTTTCACTTTGCAATTATAATTTTTCGACTTCTGAGAGTGCCTTCAATACTCCAAATTGAATATGTGAGAATGAAAGACCTCCCTGTAAATATGCACTATATGGAGGTCTCAATGGACCATCACACGACAATTCAATAGAAGAACCTTGTACAAATGTTCCACCTGCCATAATTATTGGATCTCTATAACCTGGCATATCAACAGCTTCTGGAACAGCAAAACCATCTACAGGAGAAGCAGACTGTATTCCTTTACAAAATGCTGTCATTATTTTAGGATCACCAAATTTTATTCCCTGTATAATATCTGTTCTCTTATCTGTTGGCTTCGGCAATACTTCAAAACCGAGAGAATTCAACATTTCAGAAGCCCAAACAGCTCCTTCTATAGCTCCACTTACTATTGTAGGAGCTTCGAAGAATCCCTGATACATCAATCTTCCAATACCAAGTGCAGAACCTTCATCTGTTCCAATACCTGGTGATGTCAAATAAGAAGCAGCTCTCTCTATTAACTCAGCCTTCCCTGCTACATATCCACCTGCAGGAGATATTCCACCACCTGCATTTTTAATAAGTGATCCACCTGTAATATCGGCACCAATAGCAGTTGGCTCGCATTTTTCACCAAATTCTCCATAACAGTTGTCAACCATTACAATTATATTTGGATCTATATTCTTGACAAAATCAATGGCAACTTTCATTTTTTCAAGATTCATGCTCGGTCTCCAAGTATAACCTAAAGACCGCTGAATATATACCATTTTTGTCTTTTTGGATTTCAATGCTTTTTCTATCTCTTCAAAATCAAAAGAAGCATCTTCTTTGAGTGGAATTTCGTCATATTCTATTCCCCACTCTTTCAATGAACCATACCAACCTTCTCCACCTTTTATCACAGGAATCATTGTATCATAAGGAGTTCCAACTATAGAAATCCATCTGTCATTTGGTCTCAATATTCCAAAAAGAGCAGAAGAAAGAGCATGAGTTCCTGATACAAACTGTGCCCTTACTAAAGCCTTTTCTGTTCCAAAAACTTCTGCATAAATTTTATCAAGAGTTTCTCTACCCTCATCTCCAAAAGCATAACCTGTCGAATTTTTCAAATGGTAATCAGATACATTGTTATGTTTAAAAGCATTTAAAACTCTGAGCTGATTATATGCTCCAAGTTCTCTAACTTCTTTTCTTCTTTTTTCTGTTGCAATCTCAGCTTTTTCTGCTAAATCAAGTAACTTTTGGCTTATATTCCATTCTGAAGCCAAAAGATTTTTAGTTTCTGTCAACATAAAACAAAACCCCATTTATTCAAAATAATCGCCTAATTTTATAATATAAAACAGTTATTGTCAACTCTAACCTATCGTGAATATTTAGAGTTGGCATACTTCCCCATAAATTTATGGGGCTTACTGTGTGTTTCAGTGAGCTAAATAGAGCCTGTTTGGGTAGATTTTAAAATTTTGATTAACTAGCACAACGAGTAAAATTAATAATTTATTTTTTCCATTTCTTCTTGTAGTCCTTTCAAAACAAAAACAAAAAAATGAACAAAAATGCAGTTTTTTAAACAATATTTAGGCATAAATTTTAATATTTCAAAAATATAATAGGATTAAAGAATATTTTGAAGGGCTGCAAAAAAAATATTTATTATCTGCTTTCACAGCCCCTTCATAATTAAAACTTGATTTTTAATTATTACTATATTATAATAAGAGAGGAAAGATATGGCTAAAATAAATAAAGAAACCAAAAAGAAGAAAAAGAAAAAGAATGTTGAGAAAATATCTTTAAAAGAACAAGTCCCAAAAGATATTCAAAAAGATATTCAAAATTTTATTCTTATGGACGATGAATTT
>CADASF010000022.1 GCA_902790465.1 uncultured bacterium
TTTGTCTGCATTTAAACTGTCAGTCAATGTCAAAGTAACTTCAGTAGTTACTACTGGCTCTTCTTCATTGTTGTTATTTTGATTATTGTTTTGCTGTTGATTGTTTTGTTGTTGATTATTTTGTTGTTGATTATTTTGTTGCTGATTGTTTCGTTGTGCTAATAGAAAATAGAGAGCAGAATTGTCAGGTGGTGTGGTTTTGGAACTACCACCACATGCTGAGGTAAATATAGCAGTAAGTAATAGGCAAATTGCCATTACTGCCATTTTAGAAAAATTTTTCATGTCTTTTATCCTTTCTTAGTTTTTGTGTCGCCTCTATTTTTTTAAATATTTATGAAAATTGCTGTAACTAAGCGACACTTTAAATAGTGGCTGTGAAAAAAGTAAATAAAGGCGATGTCATTGCGAGGGAGCTATGCGACCGTGGCAATCTCAATCCTTTTTTTATTAACTAACACAACGAGTTAATTTACGAAAATTATATAAAAAAATACTTTTTTCTCAGAACCTTATATATTTCAATAAATATTTTTAATATCCTTTATATTTCTTTTTCTAAAAAGGAGATAAAATAAAGGAAGGATTTTTTCTTGTCTTTTCGTATTTATTAAAGACCGAATTTGAAAAATTGAGGATTAATTATGTATAAAAAAACTGTTTTGGACAATGGATTGACGATTGTTACAGAAGAGATTCCTTTTTTTCAATCTGCTTCTATTGGAATTTGGGCAAATACAGGTTCTAAAAATGAAAATGAAAAAAATAACGGAATATCACATTTTATAGAACACATGCTTTTTAAAGGTACACCTACTCGAACTGCTTCTGATATTGCTGAGTTAATGGACGGAGTAGGAGGTCAGATGAATGCCTTTACAGGTAAAGAACAAACTTGTTTTTATGTAAGATTGATGAGCCAACATATCGATCTTGCACTTGATTTGCTTTTTGATATGCTTCTAAATTCTACTTTTAATCAAGTTGAATTAGACCGTGAAAGAACAGTAATACTTGATGAAATAAAAATGTATGAAGATTCCCCAGAAGATATGATAATGGATATTTTCAATGGGATTGTTTGGAAAAATAGTTCACTTGGAAGACCTGTAATTGGAAATGAAGAAACAGTTTCAGGTATTACAAGAGATAATTTATTTGGATATATGAAAGAATATTATACTGCAGATAATTTAATTGTTTCTGCAACTGGAAATGTAAAACATGATGATTTTGTAAAAAATATTGAAAAATATTCTTCAAAATTAATACCAACTGCAAAGAGAAATAAGCCAGAACATTTGATTTCAGAGAGACATTTTAAAGTTAAATCTAAAGACATTGAACAAGTTCATTTTATTTTGGGTAGAGAAGGACTTGCTAATTCATCTGAGGATAAATATGTTTTAACATTGCTTGACAGTATTTTAGGAGCAAGTGCAAGTAGTAGAATTTTCCAAGAAGTGAGAGAAAAAAGAGGTCTTGCTTATGCAATAGGTTCTTTTGCAAGCTATTTAAAAGATACTGGACTTTTTGGAATTGTTGCAGGTACATCTCCAAAATTTTTAGAGGAAGTAATTCAACTTTCTTGCTCTATTTCAGAAGATATGAGGAAAAATGGAATTACTCCTGAAGAATTTAAAAGGGCAAAAGAGCAGTTAAAAGGAAATTTGGCACTTTCATTTGAAAGCACTTCAGCTCGAATGATACATCTTGCAAGGACAGAATATTATCACAATAGATTTATTTCTCTTGAAGAGATATTTGACAAAATTGATTCTGTTACAAAAGAACAAATAGAACAGCTTGCAAGTAAAATGCTTGTAACTTCTGAATGGTCAGCCTGTGTATTAGGCAATGTAGATAAAGATTTTGATTTGAAATCATTGGTAAAATAAAATACAATATAAAAAAAATCCAGTCGAGGAGCATATCATAATATTCTCGGCTGGATTTTTTTTGTTATTAGTTTCTAATCTACATCCATATTTTGCTTTTGTACTTGGAATTTATGTGATAATTTGAAGTTTAGTAGTTTATGGTGTTTGCTGGAATATTTCAGTCTCCAGTTAAATTTATTGAATGGCATATAATAAGTTAGTGTATATGATTCACCAGGATAGAGCTTACAGCTGTTAACTCTAGTAGATGTTAAATGTCCTCTACAATTAGTTATTGTCTTATAAGCTCTCCCCTTGTATTTTATATCTCCTCCATAGTATGCTTCTTCACACTGCTTGAATGATAAAGTTAGAGTTTTATTGAAAATAGATTTCATTATCTTGTCTCTACTATTATTTCTATAGGTTATATCGATTTTAAATTTCTTCTGCCCATTGTCATTTATAATTTTATATCTCCAAGTCCACTTTACCCAACTGGGATATCCTTGTGATTTACGAGTATTACTCCTTCTGGTAGTGTATCTTCTGCTTCTGTTTGATCTTCTTTGTGCATATAATTCTTCATCTGCATCAGATGTCATTGTTGTCAAAATTAATGTTGCTATGAACATTAGTAGAAATGTCAAATAAAACTTTCTTTTAAACATTAAGTTTTCTCCTATTTTGTAAAATATTTAAGTATCTTTCTATATTTGTGAAAATTTTCCTTTTATATTATAAAAATATCCAGTTGAGCAAAATTCTCAACTGGATATTTTTCTACTCATTTTTATTCTGCATCCATATTTTCTTTTCGTACTTGGAAGGAATGTGATAATTTGAAATTTAGTAGTATATGATCTTTGCTATTATATCTTTTTTTCCACTTAAATCTATTAAATGGAATATAATAAGTTAATTTATACGATTCACCAGGATAAACTTCACATTTGATATGTTTTGTGTATTGTATTCCACTTACTCTATAATTAGATACTAAATTATAAGGTTTACCTTTGTGTTTTATCTCCCCTACAGCATATTGTTCTTGATATTGTTTAAATGAGAAAGTTATACTTCTGTTGAAAAAACCTTTTATTATTTTGTTTTTGCTTTTGTTAGTGTATGTTATATCAATTTTAAATTTCTTCTGCCCGTCATCGTTTATAATTTTAGATTTCCAACGCCAACTTATCCATTTAGGATATGATGATTGAGATGAATTGCTACTACTTCTTCTTTTTTTACTACTTCTTTTTCTGTGCTTTTTTGTTGTCCTTTTTTTTGTTGTCCTTTTTGGTGTGTAATTTGTGTCATAAGACTCTTCTGCACTTGCATAAGTTGGTATTGTTGTCAATAAAAATATAGATATCAACATTAGTACAAATGCTACAAAAATGTTCTTTTTTAACATTAAGTTTTTCTCCTATTTTATAAAATATTTAAATATCTTTCTATATTTGTGAAAATTTTCCCTTTATATTATAAAATAACATAAAATATTTTTTTGAAAATTGCTGTATTGAAGGATTTTTTTTTGTCTTTTCGTATTTATTAAAGAAATTTTTGTAGATATTTAATAAGAGTTTAATTTTATGAAAAAAACTTGGCTTTATTTAAAAAAAATAAGAGAACAAAAAAAGTCCTTTTGGGATATTTTTATTTTTGGATTATTTTTTGAAATTGCTTGGATAATTCCAGGAATTGATATATTTTCTTTTATAACTCCTATATTTGAAAAAACTAATGCTGATTTACCTTTGCCATTTCAGGCTATTAATTTATTTATTTATCCAATAATTGATTCATTTACTCCTTGTATCTTGTCTCCATTTTGGGGATTTATTACAAAAATAAACGCTTTTCAACTTTGTATTTTAGTTGTTTTATCGGCAATTATCTCTGTCCTTTACATATTTTTTCATTGTAAAATTTATAATGTTGTTTTGAAAACATTTTTGAATCCTGATAAAAAATTAAAAATTGGCGATTTGTATGCTGAAAATACAGATTATTTGAAAAAATATTATAATTGGGAATTAATATGTTTTGGCATTAAATTTGTCATATCTCTTCCTTTTTTGATTTGGACACTATATTTTACTAATTTTTCATCTTGTGAATTTGGAAGTATTTTAATTGCCATAATTTTCTGTGTTGGTTTTTCATTATTTAATTTATATATTATTTTAAATCGTGCTTTTGTTGTACCTGTTTTTATGTCAGGAAAATATAAAGACTTAAATTCAAAAGGTATTTTTGAACTTTCGAAAAAAGTTTTTTCAGTAAAGCTAATTGTTCCTATTTTAATTCTTGGAATAGTCTATATTTTGTCAAATGTTATTGTATTAAGTGGAACAGTTGCACTATTTTTTATATCGTTTGAATATATTTCACTTTTTATATTAAAATTGCTTATTTGGTTCTTTGGAGTTGTTATATTGGCGATTTTTACATATTATGTTGCTTCATTCTGTTTATGTTATTGCATTTCGTCTCAAGAAATCATATTTCCAGATTATCCGTTGATTTTGACAAAAGAAAAATTTGCCGATAGAGTAAATATTGGAAAAGAAGATGACAATAACAATGAGTCAGGCGATAAAGAAGACGGTCCAAGAGAAAATGTTTCAGAAAATCAAATATAGAAAGTGTTTATTCTGTTTTTGAAAAAATTAGAGTTATGGAGGATTTTATGAGAGTAGCAGTTTGTGGTGCTAATGGTCGAATGGGAAAAGAAGTTGTTAAGACAATTTTAAACACAGATGATTTTATTTTGACAGGTGCATTTGATAGGGAAGAATCTGCAGGTATAGATGCAGGAGAAAATGCAGGTTGTAAAAATTGTGGAGTTAAAATATCTTCCAATTTAGAAGAAGTTTTAGCAAATTGTGATTGTATCGTTGATTTTACAAATTCTTCAATATCTGCAGAAATAATTAAAAAGGCTATTGAAAAAAATGTTGATTGTATTGTAGGTGCAACAGGTCATTCAGATAAAGATTTGGAAGAGATAAAAGAACTTGCAAAAGATAAAACAAAAGTTTTGATAGTTCCTAATTTTTCAATAGGTGCTGTTTTAATGATGAGATTTGCAAAAGAGGCTTCTATTTATTTTGATTCTGCAGAGATAATAGAACTTCATCACGAGAAAAAAATGGACGCACCTTCTGGAACATCAATAAAGACTTTAAAAGGTATGCTTGAAAATAGGGAATCTTTTTTATCTCCTGAAACTAAAAAGGAGACTATGAAAGGGGCAAGAGGAGCAGAAGAAAATGGTATTCATATTCATTCTGTAAGATTGCCAGGTATGGTTGCACATCAAGAAGTTATTTTTGGAAAAGAAGGAGAATATATGACAATAAGGCACGATTCAACATCGAGAATTTGTTTTATGTCAGGTGTTTTGGTTGCTCTCAGGAATTTAGATAAGATTTCAAAAGGTCTCACTATTGGACTTGAAGCAGTTATGTAAATGTTTTATGTAATTTTTTGAGCATTTTGTGGTAAGGGAAATCTATTTTTATTCAGGGAAATCAATTTTCTGTTATTTATTCTCTTATAAAAATTTTCAAAAATATAGATTTTTTTATTTTTAGCAATAAGGCATTCACTAGGTTATTAGACTCGGAAAGTAATTTGCTTTCTATTTTGATAATAAAATTTTTCTTTAATAGTGCATTTTTAGAAAATAACTATTGAGTGTAATAAATTTCGTTCATCGCCTTACAGCTACAAAATAAAAAATATTAAAGATGTATTGTATTTTTTAAAATTTATAATAAATAGTACAATCTGCAAAAATTGATTTCCGTTGATTCCCGAGGTTAATCTCTTTAATTTATTAAGGAGCTGAAATGCCCGACTTATATCGCACAAAAGTTGCTAATTGAGATTTGATGTTGAATTTGCCTTATTGTTGGATGGAAGACAGACGAAAAGAAAGAGAGATAGTTATGAAAAAATATAATGTTTGTGTTTTAGGTGCTACTGGTCTTGTTGGTGGCGAGATGTTGAAAATTCTTGTTGAGAGAAATTTTCCTTATGATAATTTGACAGCTCTTGCAACTTCAAAAAGTGCAGGAAAAATTGTTGAAGTTGGCGATCTAAAATTGACTGTAAAAGACGCTGATTTAGAAACTTTTGAGAATATGGATGTAGCTTTATTTGCAGGCGGTGAAATAGCAAGTGAGGAATATGCAAAAAAAGCTGTAAAAGCAGGTTGTGTTGTCATTGATAACAGTGCTTTTTTTAGAATGCATGAAGATGTTCCGCTTGTAGTTCCAGAAGTCAATCCAGATGATATTTTTAAACATAAGGGAATAATTGCAAATCCAAATTGTTCTACAATTCAAATGGTTGTAGCTTTAAAACCAATCTATGACGCTGTTGGAATAAAAAGAATAGTTGTTTCAACTTATCAATCTGTTTCAGGTACAGGCAAAAATGCACTTACAGAATTGAAAAATCAGGCAAAGGCTGTGCTTGAAGGAAAAGAGATTGAAAAACCTGTTTCTTATCCACATCAAATAGCATTTAATTTGATTCCACAGATTGGGTCTTTTGGTGAAAATGGTTATTCTTCAGAAGAGATGAAAATGATAAATGAAACTAAAAAAATAATTGGTGATCAAAATATTGCCATAACTGCAACAACAGTTAGAGTTCCTACAGAGTTTGGACATTGTGAGTCAATAAATATTGAAACAGTTAAGCCAATTACTGCAGAAGAAGTTAAAAAATTGATGTCAAATGCAAAAGGTGTCAAATTGGTTGACAATTTAAAAGAATCACTTTATCCGATGACTTTGAGTGCCGCTCACACTGATTTTGTTGAGGTAGGGCGAATCAGAAAAGACATTTCTTGTGAAAATGGAATAGAAATGTGGATTTCTGCAGATAATATCAGAAAAGGTGCTGCATTGAACGCAGTTCAAATCGCAGAAAAACTTTTCAATATTTAGAAATGTAAAAATGTTAAGTGTATTAAAAAGGAGCTGTGAAAAAAATATTTTTTTACAGCCCTTTTTTTATAATCTTAGTAAATTAACTCGTTGTGCTAAATGCTCCTCTTTTCTATTTTTATTATAAAATTAAGCCCCAAAAATGTCAATTATTTAATTTACACCTTAATTAAAAAATGCAATATATATAAATTTACTATTGTAGAAGGATTTTTTTTTGTCTTTTCGTATTTATTAAAAGTTAATCTATAAAATTAATGGAAGATTCTGAGCTCAAAATATTTTTGGGCAGGATAAAAAAAGGTTGAAAATGGAAAAGATAATTGTAAAAAAATTTGGTGGAACTTCTCTTTCTTCTTTTGAGGCAAGAAAAAAAGCAGTCGATTTGATAAAATCTTCTGTTGAATCTGATTTTAAAGTTGTTGCTGTTGTTTCTGCAATGGGAAGAAAGGGAGATATTTTTTCAACAGATACACTTATCGACAATTTGAAAAAAGAACTTCCAAATGCGTCTGATACTGAAAAAGCTCTTCTAACTTCAACAGGTGAATTTTATTCTTGCCTTTCTGTTGCTTCTATGCTCAGAGATAATAAATTAAAAGTTGAAATTTTTTCAGGAGCAGATGTTCCAATAATAACTGAAAATAAGACATTTAATGCAAAAATAAAATCTGTTGGCACTGAAAATATATTAAAGGCTTTTGAAAATAATGATGTTGTGGTTGTTGCTGGTTTTCAGGGAATCACCGAATTTGGCATTGTTTCCACATTGGGAAGAGGTGGAAGTGATACAACTGCAACAGCTCTTGGAGTTGCATTAAAAGCTGATTGTGTTGAAATTTACACAGATGTTGATGGTGTTATGACTGCAGACCCCAAAATATATAGTGAGACAAAAAAAATTGATGAACTCAATTTTGTTGAAATGGGCGAAATGGCAAGCGAAGGGGCAAAAGTTTTGCATACTCCAAGTGTCGAAATTGCAGAAAGATATGATGTTGATATTCTTGTTAAAAATACTTTTTCGAACGATAAGGGGACAAAAGTTTCAAAAAGTGCAAAAAATACTGAAATAGTAACAGGTTTTATACACAGAAAAGATATAACAGATTTCTTTGTAGATTATACGCTTGTAAATAATTCTCCAAAAAGACAGAGAGGGCTTTTTAAATCACTTGCTGAAAAACATATAAGTCTCGATCTTATAAATATCTGTGGGAAAAAAGTATATTTTGCTGTTAACTCTTCAGATACTGAAGCAGTCAGACAACATCTCATTGATACTGGTATGAGATTTTTTGAAAGAGATAATGTTGCAAAAATTTCTTGTATTGGTGCAGGAATGAGGGGAACTGCTGGAGTTATGGCAAAAGTTGTGAATCAGTTGAGAAAGGCGGATATAAAAATATATAGGAGTGTAGATTCTCTTATAAATATTTCTTGTATTATTGATGAGGATAGACTTCAAGATGCAATGAAAATTTTGCACGAGTTGGTTTAGATATAAGTTATGCCAAGAAAAGAATTTGATTATTTCATAATAACAAATAGTCCAGGTGAGCTTTCGGCATGGGTTTATCCTGTCGTCTGTGAACTCCGAAAGCAAGACCCAGAATCAAGGATAAATATTTTGTTGGTTCCATGTTTTTATGCAACAGGTAGAGAAAAACAGATTGCAGAAACATTTGAAGCTGTTAACAATGTATTTACCCCTAATGACTTTTTGCGTTTTTCATTTGGTCTAAAAGTGGGGGATTTTAAGCCTTATAAAAATGGTGCTGTTATCTCTCTTGGCGGTGATCCTTGGCATGCTGTTTTGATTTCTAAAAAATTAAAATATCCTGCTTTTTTATACACAATGAAAAAAGCAGATACTGGCAAATGCTTTAAACATATTTTTTCAATACATGAAAAATTGAGACAAAGATTTTTATCTCTTGGTATCAAACCTGAAAATATATCTGTTGTCGGAGATCTTATGCGAGATGGTGTAAAACCTGTTTTGACACCTGAAGAGACGAGAAAAAAATTAAATATCTCTGATGATAAAAAAATAGTAACATTTTTTCCAGGTAGCAGATTGCCACATGTTGAAGAGAGTCTGCCTGTTTTTATGAAAACATGTGAAGAGATAAAAGAAAAGATTCCAAACGCAGAATTTGTGATTTGTCTTTCTCCTTTTGTAAATTTTGATGATGTCAACAAATTTATAAAACAGAGAAATAAATATATAATAGACGGAACTTGGGGAAATCTCGAGAATGACGAGATAACAACAGCAGGAAATGTAAAAATAAAACTTTCGAGAGAATATAGATATGACATTGTCAAAATTTCAGACCTCGTCATAACAATTCCAGGTACTAATACTGCTGAAATCGCTTCATTAGGTAAGCCAATGATAGTTGCATTTACTTGGAATGCCAAAATTCCGAGTGGTGGAATTGGTTTTTTATTAAATTTAATTCCTGCAACAGGTTTTTTGAAAAAATCAATTATGATGTTACTTCATGGAAAAGTTAAATTTAAAGGGCTTCCAAATGCTCTTGCTGAAAAAGAGTTAACACCTGAGTTGATGGTTGATAAAGGCTCTTATCAGCTCTCCTCACTCGCTATAGAGCTATTAAACGATCCTGAAAGATGTAAAAAAATATCTGAAGATCTCCTTGGAATTATGGGTGGAGGAGGGGCAGGTGTGAAAATCGCCTCAAAAATAATAGAAATAGCTCAGAAAGGTATATCAGAATAATGGGAAGTTTTTTCTTTAAGCACAGAGGAGCATTTTTTGTTCCAGTTGCTCTTTTACTTTTTATCGCAGGAAAGCCAACAGTTTTATCTTTTATAATAGGACTTGTATTTGCTCTACTTGGTGAAGCAATAAGAATTTGGGGGGTAGGTTATGCTGGAATAACGACCAGAAAAGATAATGTTGAAGCACCTTTTCTTGTTACAGGTGGTCCATTTTCTTATGTGAGAAATCCACTGTATATTGGAAATGGAATTACAGGTCTTGGTTTTGTTATAATGGCATGTGGGGAACAAAATCTAATTTGGAGAATTGTTTTTATTGCTCTTTGGTTTTTATGTTATTTCGGTGTCTATGGAATGGTTATTCCACATGAAGAAGAATTTTTGAAAAAAGAATTTGGTGAGCCATACTTAGAATATTGTAAACATGTAAATAGAATTTTCCCAAATTTTAAAAAATACTCAAATCCACAGGGTACTTTTAATCCAGAGGCAATAAAAGAAGCCGAGAGTAAGACATTAGTTCAATTTTTTATTTTCTTGATTTTGATGAGTTTAAAAATAATTCCTTTTGGTCCTTTGGTCGGAAAATTGTTCTTGTCTTAAAAAATATATAAAATTTTTTTATTTATATATTGACATATTTAGGAAAAAGTATTAAAATAGGTTAGCATTAAAAGCAAATAATGACATATTTATAAATTTGAGCTTCAAAATGCAATGCGAAAATTATTTCAATGTGGAGGGGGTGAAATGAATGGAAACTCGTGTACTTGAAGGCGAATCTATTGATGCTGCATTGAAAAGATTTCGCAGACAGTGTCAGCGTGACGGAATTCTTTCTGAATGGAAGAAACGTGAGCATTATGAAAAGCCAAGCGTTAAGAGAAAAAAGAAATCCGAAGCTGCAAGACGTAGAAGATCAAGCTAATTATATCTAATTGCTTAGAAATTTTGATATTTTTAATTTTTTATTACATATCAAAAATTGAAGCCACATCTTAAATATTTTTTTGATGTGGCTTTTTCTGATTTTAATAAGTTTTATAATATAAAAAAGTTTTATAATATAAAGAACATGAATTTTTTATTAAAAATACAAACATTTTTAAAAAAATATTATACATTATGTAAAAAGCCTGTTTTTGAATTAAAAAAGCCTGTTTCTGAATTTTTAAAAAATAGAAATGCGGTTCTTATTCTTACATATCTTATTCTGACTTGGATATCTATTTCTTTTATTATAATGGAATATCGTCCTTCAGAAAAGTTTGTTGTTGGACAACCTTCAAAAAGAGATGTCAAAGCCAATTCTGATTTTAGTGAGATAGATAATGCAGCAACTGAGCTTGCAAGAAAAAAAGCAGCGGAATCTGTTCCTATTATTATGACAACAGATTCAAATATTACTAATTCTGTAATATCTGATTTTAGATATACATTGAGCCAACTTGACAATATTAGAAAAAAAAGAGATAAAATGGAAGATATCACTAATATACATCCAGAAACCTCTTTTAAAATTTTTATCAAAGATTCTATTTTTAAGAAATTGCTTGAAATGGATGATTTAACTTTTAATTCAGTAGAAGATAAATCTTTAAATATATTGTATGAAGTAATGGTAAAAGGTATTTCTGCTTCTGCAAAAAATTATTCTCTTGTCAGTGATGAATCTATAGATGAATTGAAAAAAAATGTTGATAAATTGAAAGTTACGGAAGATGAAAAAGATGTTATATTTTCGATTCTTTCAAATGCAATAAGACCTAATATGATTCAAGATTGGGCTGAGATAAAAAAAGAACAACAATATAAAATGAGCCAAGTATCTCCTATAATGATTTTTATTGCTAAAGGTCAGACAATTATAAGAGAAGGGGATATTGTAACTCCTAAAGATTTAGAACTTTTGAAAAACTTAGATATTTATGGTTCTTCTCCAGTGAAGGATGTTCTTTCAAGTTTTATTATATCTTTAATTTTAGTTCTAATTTTATATTATGGAGCTAAAATTTTATATCCACCAATGATAAAAGAGAGAAGAGTTTTATTTATTGTCTGTTTAGTCATTGTTTTAACAGCTCTTATATGTCGTTTTTCTTTAAATTCTGATACTGAATATGTTTCTGGAAAATATATAGCTACTTATTTTGCACCAATAGCTATGGCTTCTATTGCTATACAGTTGATATATGGTTCTTCTTCGGCTTTTATTGTAACTTTTGTTTTGGGAATAATATCTGGAATTATAAGTCGTAATTTCTCAACTATTGTTGTTTCTTTTATAACTGGATTTTCAGCTGTTATCTTTTTTGCAAATATTCAGAAACGAGCTGAAATGGTTTTGGCATCTGCTTTTGTTATGGTGATAAACATAGTAACTGCACTTGTCATGAATGCATACATAGATACATCTGATACAAAATTTTTTACACCAATTTTTATAGCTGGATTTAATGCTTTTGTATCTTGTCTTTTTGCAATAGGTCTTGTTTTTTTGTTAGAAAATATATTTCCTATTGTTACAAATATAAAATTACTCGACCTTGCAAATCCTTCAGAACCACTTTTGAGAGAATTGACAACAAAAGCTCCAGGTTCACATGTACACAGTATTCTTGTTTCAAATCTTGCGGAAGCTGGTGCTATAGCTATAGGAGCTAATCCAATTCTTGCAAAAGTTGGAGCATATTATCATGATATAGGAAAGACAAAACAGCCTTCAATGTTTATAGAAAATCAGTTTGGGGCTTTAAATCCACATGACAAGGTTACATCTAATTTGAGTAAGGTTATTATTATTTCTCATGTTCGTCAAGGTGTGGAATTAGCTACTAAGGCAAAACTCCCTGATCCTATTATTGACATAATTGCACAACATCATGGGACTTCGCTTTTGAGATATTTCTATGCAAAAGCATTGAAAACTGATAAAAATGTAAGGGAAGAAAGTTTCCGTTATCCTGGACCAAAACCGCAGACAAAAGAAGCTGCTGTTGTTATGATGTCAGATTGTATAGAGGCTGCTGTTAGGTCTTTAAAAAATCCAAATACATCAAAAATAGAATCTATGATAGATATGTTATTAATTGGAATGTTAAACGATGGTCAATTTAATGAGTGTGAATTGACTTTTAGAGATATAGATATATTAAAAAAGGTATTTTTGAAAAGTATGACAAGTCTTTATCATACAAGAATAGAATATCCTAATCAGAAAAAGTAAAAAAATAGTTTGGAGGGAAAATGGCTAAAGCAAGAGTCCTTGTAGATATTCAAGGGAAGCCACCACGTGGATATAAAAGATTTGTAAAAGTATGTGCTGAACAAATTATAGAGAAAATGGAACTTGAATTTAACTGTGAATTGAGTGTCCTTTTAACTGATGATTCGGTTATGAGGCATTTAAATTACGATTATCGTCAAATAGATGATACAACAGATGTATTGTCATTTGCTATGAATGAGGGAACTGCTTTGGCTTTACCACCTTCTAAGAGATATAAACTCTTGGGAGATGTTGTTATTTCTATTGATAAGGCTATAAAGCAAGCCAAAGAACAGGGACATTCCATAAAAAGAGAAATGGCACTTTTGATTACACATGGAGTTCTTCATCTTTTAGGTTATGATGATGTAACAGAAGAAGGATTAAAGGAAATGGTTGAATTGGGAAATAAATATGTTTCTATGATAGAACCAGATGCGATAATGTAATGGAAATATGAGATGAGAAAACCAAGATTTACAGAATCACTTAATAATGCTGTTGCAGGTATAACTTATGTTTTGAAAACAGAAAGAAATATGAAAATCCATGTGATTATTGGTTTTTGTATTCTTTTGATGTGTCTTTGGCTTGATTTAGAGAGAACAGAACTTGCTATTATAATACTTGTTATAACTATTGTTATTGTTGCAGAGATTATAAATACTGCAGTTGAGGCTGTTGTAAATCTCTTGTCCATTTCTGAACACCCACTTGCGAAAATTGCAAAAGATGTTGCAGCAGGTGGGGTTTTAGTTGCTTCTTTGGGAGCTTGTGGCTGTGGTTATTTGATTTTAATGCCTGCTATAAAGCGACCTGTTATGACAGATGTTTTTACAAGGATTAAAGAACATTTTCCGCATTTGATTTTTATAATAGTTGTTTTGCTTTTGATATCTGTAGCAATAGTAAAACATCTTGGTAAAAATGGTAAATTTACTCAAGGAGGCTTAGCTTCAGGACATGCAGCTTTGTCTTTTGGAGCTGCTACTGCCATTTTTTTGATAACACAAAACACTACTGCTGGGGTTTTGTCATTGGCCTTGGCACTTCTTGTAACTCAAAGTAGGATTGAAGCAAAATTTCATAAAATTTATGAAACTATAATTGGTGGACTTTTGGGAATATTGCTTACATTACTTATATTTTTCTTTTTCTTGAATTCATGAGGCTTTAATGTTTGTTGCATTATTAATTTCTATTTTGATTGCATTGCATTTTTCTGTTCTTTTGTACAATTTGAAAAATGTAAACATAAGCAGTTTAAAAAATAAATCTAAAGAAGATAAAAAAGTTTTAGTTTTTATTAAACAATTTGAATCTTGGATTAGTTTAAGAAATTCTTTGAGAATATGGCTTTTATTTTCTTTGGTAACTTATGGTTTTTTAGTTGGAACATATTGTCATATATATTCAAATTTAAAAACAGTAGCTATTATATTTGTCTCCTCTGTTTTTCTTTTGGTTATATTGAATGCCATTTCTTTAAAGATTTTTCATTTTTCAATAGATGTATTTCATTTTATGATACCTTTATATATATATGCTTATTATATAGTATTTCCATTTAATTATCTTTATTCATTCATTGCTGGTTTAAAAGATCAGAGAGAAGAAAAGATAACGGAAGAAGATTTAATTAAGATTGTAGATAAGGCTTCAAAAGATGGTGTCCTTGAGAAAAAAGAAAAAGAGATGATAAATAATGTCGTCCTGCTTGCTGATACAACAGCTTCTGAAATTATGATTCCAAGGCTTGATGTTGTAGCTATAGAAAAAAAAGAAAGTTTGACAACTGCATTATCTTTGGCAATGGATAAGGGATTGTCAAGACTTCCTGTCTATGATGAAACTATAGATAATGTGATTGGAATTATTCACACAAAAGATTTAATGAAGCCACTTTCTGAAAATACACTCGAGCGTCCTTTGATGGATTTTGCCCGTCCTCCAATGCTTATTCCTGAAAATAAAAAGATTGATGAGATCTTGGTTGATATGCAGAGAAAGAAGATTGCTATGGCAATAGTTGTTGATGAATATGGTGGAACAGAGGGAATTTTAACACTTGAAGATGTCTTGGAAGAAATTGTTGGTGAGATAAATGATGAATATGATGATGTAGTTTCCGAACCTGTTAAAAAAGTTTCAGATAAAAGTTATATTGTTGCGGGTACTGCTACAATTTATGAAGTTAATGAAGCACTTTCAATTAATTTACCAGAAGATGAAGATTTTGATACAATAAGTGGTTATGTATATGATAAATTGGGTCATATTCCTGTAAAAGATGAATTTATTGAATCAGATGGTTTAAAAATTACTGTAAAAAAAGTTGTTAGACATAGAATAACATTACTTTTTGTCGAAAAAAGATGAAATTTTAACAATTTATTCACTTTCTGTCTATAGAATAATAAAAAAAAATGTTGTATATTATAGTAAGAGATTTTTAATAAGTAGTTTTTTAGAGAAGACATTAAAAAAATAACAGACTAATGAACGGAGAATTAAAATATGAATATTAATGCAACTTCTTCATTTTCAAACATGCAATTACATACTGATTACAATCAGGATCAGTCTGCAGAAGTAAGAAAACATCATCATGCAAAACCAAAACATGATTCAGCTCCACAGGCAGCTGGCGATCAAGTATCACTCGGCGGAGCAGACAAAGAAGCAGGAGTTCACAAAAAATGGACTTTCCTTCACTTTGGTGCTGGTGATAACAACCTTTCATCTCTCATCAAAGGCGATGTCGATGAGATGGAAAAAGTTGGTTCAGATGCAAATACACATGTAATTTCTATGCTCGATCAGTCTTATGGCGATTGCAAAACATATTACATCACAAAGAACAATCAATCAGGTTTACAGTCTCCTGTAGTTCAAAATCATGGTTCTCATGTCGATATGTCAGATCCAAAAACACTTGCAAACTTCATTGCTTGGGGCGTCAAGAATTATCCTTCAGACAATGTTGCAGTTATTTTGGGAAGCCACGGTGGCGGTACAATGGGAGCTCTTGCTGATGACAAAGATGGAAACTTTATGTCTCCACAGGGTTTGAGACAAGCATTCCAAGAAGCAGAAAAAATGACAGGAAAGAAAATTGATGTACTCGGTTTTGACTGTTGTTTGATGGCAAATACAGAAGTTGCCTATGAACTTAAAGATGTTGCTAATTATATTGTTGCTTCTGAAGAATCAGAAGGTGGCAATGGTTGGCCATATCACAATGTATTGAACGAAAAAGTCCTCAAAGGACTCCAAGAAGCACTTGATACAAAGCTCACAATTACTCCTGAAGCATTTGCTAAGAAAATCGTTGGTAACGCTTCTGGTGTACAGAGTGATCTTCCAACAATGTCATCTATTGACACAAGCAAGATGGGTGATGTTGCTAAGGCTGTTGACGGATTTGCAAATGCAATAATCGGTGCAAAAGATTTCAACACAACACTCAAAAATATCGCAAGAAGAACAGAAGATTTCAATGGCTTCAAGGATATCTATCACTTCTGTGAACAAGTTGCAGATTCAAAAGAAATCACAGACAACAAGCTCAAAGCAGAAGCAAAGAAAGTTATGGCAGCACTTGATGATGCAATCATTGCAAATCAGAACTCATACCAGTATCCAAATGCACATGGTCTCCAAATGGAAATTCCAGCAAGTGGCAGACCTTCAAATGGATATGGCAATCTCCAATTTGCAAAAGATACACATTGGGACGAAGCTCTCAACTCAATGCGTTCATAGTATTTTAAATTAAAAGTAAAAACTGTGTCCTCATATTTTGAAGGCACAGTTTTTTTATAAATATTGGAGACTTTTATGAATATTAATGCAACATCTTCATTTTCAAATATACAACAAATAAACAAGGATTATTCTGCCGAACAACCTGTGGAGGTAAAGCAAGATAACTCTTCACCACAAGCTACAGGAGATAAAGTATCTCTTGGTGGTGCTGATAAAGAAGTTGGAGTTCATAAAAAATGGACTGTTCTTCACTATGGAGCAGGAGATAATAATCTTACTGACTGTTTATTTGCTGATGTAAATGAGATGGAAACAGTTGGTTCAGATGATAATGCACATATAATTTCAATGCTGGATCAATCTTTTAGTGATTGTAAGACATATTATATTACACAGGACAAACAAGATGCTCAGGACAACACAACTAAATTACATTCTCCTGTAGTTCAAAATAATGGTTTTGATGTCAATATGTCTGATCCTAAAGTTC
Source organism: uncultured bacterium (assembly GCA_902790465.1). Classification (GTDB taxonomy): domain Bacteria; phylum Vulcanimicrobiota; class CADAWZ01; order CADAWZ01; family CADAWZ01; genus CADAWZ01. The sequence continues at coordinate 17,128 of CADASF010000022.1, forward strand.
TTGCTGATTTTATATCTTGGGGAATAAAGAATTATCCTTCTGAACATGTTGTGGTTATTGTTAGCAGTCATGGGGGAGGACCAGAAGGGGCTATTGCAGATGATAAAAATAGTATAGATGGTAGTTTAATGTCCCCACAAGATTTAAGGCAAGCCTTTGAAGAGGCAGAAGCAAAGACAGGAAAGAAAATTGATGTTCTCGGTTTTGATGCTTGTTTAATGGCAAATACAGAAGTTGCCTATGAACTCAAAGATGTTGCTGATTATATTGTTGCTTCAGAAGAAATAGAAGGTGGCAATGGCTGGGCTTATAATGAAATATTACAAAAATTGAAACCTTCTAAATTGAGTAGTATTGTAGGCAAACTTACAAATAAACCAGCGGAAGTTAATCCTGAAGGTTTTGCAAAAAGTATTGTAAAGAACGCTTCTAAACATAGGTCTGATTTGTTTACACTTTCTGCTATAGATACAAGTAAAATGGATAAATTAGCTAATTCAATAGATGAATTTGCTAAATCTATTAAATCATTTACTGACGAAAAAGATTTAATTGGTAAAGAACAATTAAGTATTATAAGACATAAGACAAAGACTTTTATGGCTAATGATTTAATAGATTTATATGATTTTTGTAAATTGGTTGTCAAAAATGATGATCTGAAAGATGATAATTTGAAAGCTAAGGCAAAAGATGTTATAGCTAATCTTAAGGAAACAGTTATAGCCGACAGTAATTGGCGAAAACTTTATAAAAAAGCTCATGGATTGCAAATTGAAATGCCTTTTTTAGGTAAACCTATTGAAGGATATGAAGAGCTCCAGTTTGCAAAAGATACAAATTGGGACGAAGCTCTCAACTCAATGAATTCATAAAATTTTAAGTTAGGTTATAAAAATGAGGGAGCTGTGAAAAAAGTAAATATTTTTCACAGCCTCTTTTTTTATTTTATATAATTTTCGTAAATTAACTCGTTAGGATAGTTAATAAAAAAAGTTGCTATGAACTCTCCAATATATGGCTGTGTACTGCCACTTTGTCATTGCGAGGGAGCTGTGCGACCGTGGCAATCTAAGCCTGTAAATTATTATTTACTTAAAAATTAAGTCGATCGCCTATATTTAGAAATGGTGTCCTCGATCTATTGATTTTACAGTCCTTTTTTTTTTCTACAATGACAGAATCTGTCCTTAATAATCTAAAATTTACTTTTCACAAAGAAAAAAAGGAAAATTTCTTGCTTTTCTTTAAAAACATAAAATAGATACTAAAGGTAAATTTGTTTTTTCTATCTAAGGGAAAAAATTGGGAGATAGTTATGGCTACAATTCAAGAAGCTGTTAAAAAGATAATTGAATTAAGAGGTTTGGAAATATTTAAAAATTCTAAACAGTTTTTTGCATCAATCGGTGATTTTGCACCAGAATATCCAAAAGAATTAAGGATGATCAGAAATAATTTTGATGATAAGTTGTTGGAATTGTTTATAGATGATAGCAAAAAGGTTCGTCACAGAGTGAGATTAATAAAAGATCATCTTGAAGATTTTGGTTTTTCAGATGATAAGGTTTATTTTTTCCTTGAAGCTTTTGGAATTCCACTTGGTTGGGAACAAGAAATATTGGAGCTAAAAGCTGATTCTCCAATTCAGGCTCCAAGTTTTAGTCAGCAACCTCAAAAACAAAATCAAGTAAATGCAAATGTTACAGATATTTCATTGAGTGCAGATATTTTGAAACAATGGGGTTTCCAAGATAAAAATTCAATACCAGATGTTCTCAATATTCCTTCAACATATAGATCGCCATTTGGTACAATGTATAGAATAATAAAAGTCGATGATGAAGTATTTAAGGATTGTGATAAATTACAAGCTGTTACAATACCTGATACAGTAACAGAGATTGGAAATAGTGCCTTCGAAAATTGTAGGTCTTTGAAAAAAATAAATATATCTGCAAGTATAAATAAAATAGGCGATAGAGCATTTACAAATTGTAAATCATTAGATAGTATAACCCTTTCAAATGATGTAATAGAAATAGGAAAAAGTGCATTTGGTGGTTGTTCTTCATTGACGACTGTAACAATTCCAAATAGGGTTACAAAAATATCAGAAGGATTATTTGGCAAGTGCAAATCTCTTACAAATGTAATTATTCCAAATGGAGTTACAGAGATAGGTGATAAATCATTTGCAGGCTGTGAATCTCTTAATGGTGTAATTATTCCAAAGACAGTTACAAAAATAGGAAATCGTGCATTTGTAAATTGTAAAAATCTTGATATTTTTGTTATTCCAAATTCTGTAACAAATGTTGGGACAGAAGTTTTTGGCGGTTGTTTAAAATTACAAACATTTACACTTCCGACACGGTTTACAATATTTAAAGACGATGTAAATAAACAGATCGACTTGTCAACAAATGTAAATAATCCTTTTAAGACAGCAAAAGTAGGCGATTATGTCAAATTTGGTAGTTACCCTCAGACTTCAAGTGGTGGAGTTCAACCTATAGAGTGGCAGGTATTGTCAATAGAAAATAATAAAATGCTTGTTATTTCTCGTTATGGTCTTGATGCAAGGCGTTTTGATGGCAATTCAAGTAATTGGGCAAATAGTGAAATTCGTAAGTGGTTGAATGGTGAATTTTACAATAAAGCTTTTACAGATCAAGAAAAGAAATCTATAAAATCTTTAAATCTTTCAGATGTAGGCACGACTGATAATGTGTTTTTGTTGAGTGAAGAAGAATCAGAGAAATATTTTGCTAATTATACTGCGAGACAATGTAAGGCTACTGATTATGCTAAAAATAATGGTGCTTGGGTGAGTAGTAGTAATGGTTATTGTTATTGGTGGCTTCGTTCTCCTTATCCTGATATTCGCAATAATGTCTATTTTGTCTATGATGATGGTTCTATCTACTACAGCAATGTTATCGATTTTAGCGGTGTTGTGCGGCTCGCTTTGTGGGTAAATCTTTAATCTTTTAAATCAAGCTCCTTAATTTTTTTTAAATTAATGAGAAAAAAAATTGCGTTAGGTGCCAATCTTGCGCCTTTAGGCGCTTAATCTTAAATAATTATAATTTGGTTTAGGATTAATTTGTTTGCGAGTTGATTTAAAAAAATAAGTAAATAAGAAGTTGCAATAAACTATCCAATATAGTCTGTATATTGCCACTTTGTCATTGCGAGAGAGCTGTGCGACCGTGGCAATCTCAAATGCTTAATTTAAATTTATTAATTTATAATTTGCTTTAGGCAGTAATTTGAAAAGGTTATTTTTGACTATTATTTTTTGTTTCCGGCCTTTGGCCGGTCGATTTTATTGAAAAAATGAGTGATAAAACATCGGAACTTGCTGTTATAACAAAGGCAAAAGACCTTTGTTCTTATATTATGACTGTTACTCAAAAATCTCCGAAGCACTTTAGATATTCGTTTGTCAGCCGTATGCAAAATATTGCCCTTTCAATAATAGAGAATCTTTACAGGGCAAATGACATATTTCTAAAAAAAGGCGACAGTATATTGATTTCTCATAGACGTAATAAGCAGAGAGAGGTAATGACTGATTTGCGTATTCTTGGCTATTTTTCACTGTTGGCTATGGAGCAGAAATGTATTTTGCCGAAACAGTATCAAATTATTTCAGAAATGATAGCCGATTGTGTCAATTTGCTTGTTGCGTGGGTCGCAAGTGATAAAAGAAGATTACAGCCTTAATTTTAGGCTGTTAATTAGGGATCTGATTGAATGGCTTCGTTCTCCTAATCCTAATAATGACAATAATGTCTATAATGTCAATAATGATGGTAATATCAACTACAACAATGTTAACAATAATAACGGTGTTGTGCGGCTCGCTTTGTATATTAATCTTTAATCAGGCACCGTTAGGTGCCAATCAGTGCCTTTAGGTGCTTAATCTAAAGAAATAAAAAGTTAATTCTTTCGAATAATTTAACAGAATAAATAAAAAAGGCTCTTACAGAAAATAATTTTGCAAGAGTCTCTTTTTATTTGCATTTTTTGTGAAATTCTGGTAAAATAAGATAAAAATTAAAATAATAGGAAGGATAAGGGGGCTGTGAAAAAAAAGTAAATAGAGGCGATGTCATTGCGAGGGAGCTATGCGACCGTGGCAATCTCAGGCACTTTTTTATTAACTAACAAAACGAGTTAATTTACGAAAATTATATAAAAAAATACTTTTTTTCACAGCCCCAAAAAATATATATGCAAAATTTGCCAATAGGTATTCAAAATTTTGAAAATATTCGTCTAAAGAATTACCTTTATGTTGATAAAACAAAACAAATATTGAATTTAATAGAAAAAGGGGAATGTTATTTTTTATCTCGTCCTCGCCGTTTTGGAAAATCTCTTACTTTATCAACATTAGAGGCAATGTTTCAAGGTAAAGCAGAACTATTCAAAGGTCTTTATGCCGAGGAATGGGTAAAAGAGCAAACAAAAAATCCAAATCCAGTTATTAAATTGGATATGAGTGGCTTAGGAAATTATGAAAATAAAAAAGAGTTAAATGATTCTATTATAAATTATTTGGAAAATTATATATTTTTAAATGATTTAAATATATCTTCAGAAACAGATGCTTCTAAAATGTTGTTTAATATAATAATAAGATTATATAAGCAATTTGGAAAAGTTGTTGTTCTTATTGATGAATATGATAAACCAATGACTGACAACTTAAACAATTTAGAAAAAGCAGAAGAAATGCGAGAAACTCTTTCTAAATTTTATATTGTTGTAAAGAATTGTAGTGATTATTTGCGTTTTGTAATGGTAACAGGTGTATCAAAATTTAGCAAAGTAGGTTTATTGTCAGGGGTAAATAATTTAAAAGATATATCTATGGACGAAAAATATGGTGATATAGTTGGCTATACTCAACAAGAGCTTGAAGATAATTTTGTTGAATGGATTGAAAATACAAGTAAAAAATTATCTATGAGTAAAAAAGAACTTTTGGATAAAATAAAAGAATTTTATGATGGTTTTTCATTTGATGGCAAAACACGAGTATATAATCCATTCTCAGTATTAAATTTCTTTAAAAAAAGTGATTTTAGCAATTATTGGTATGTTTCAGACTTTTTATTTTCTCCTTCGAAGAAGGAGCTAAATGCACCTTCTTTTCTTCTCAATTATTTACAAAATCATCGTATTAAAAATCCAGATAAATATGATGGGATAACAGTATCTAAAACTTTTGCAGATAAACGAGAAATAGAAAGTGCGAGTGTAGAGAGTTTTTTATTTCAAGCTGGTTATTTGACAATAAAAAAGAAATTGCTAAATGAATTTGTACTTGGTTATCCAAACGAAGAAGTTCGCAGTTCTTTAGCCGATATGTATCTTGATGATATTTATCATATTGAAGGCTATACTACACTTGGCAATGAGATTTGGAAAGCATTAGAAGATGACAACATAGAAAATTTAGTAAAATCATTTAATTTGGCAATTTCAGGAATTCCTTATGAAGACTTTGAAAAGGACAAATCAGCTCCTTCGAAAGAAGGAGAAAAAAAATGTGAATATTTTTATCGTTCAATGTTTGTGATGTTGCTTCGTGGTGCAGGTGTAATATATTTTGCCGAAGTACACACATTCAAAGGTCGTTCAGATGTCGTTATAGTTTTTAAAAATAAAGTAGTAGTTATTGAATTTAAGTTGGCAAAAAATTCATCAGAAGTAGAGAAGAAGAGAAAAGAAGGCGAAGAACAGATAAAATCGAGAGATTATTCTTCCGCCTATAAAGGCAGTAATTTAAAGGTTATTAATCTCGTCTTAGTCGCAGATGATGAAAAACGACAAATTGTTATTTAGGTTTAAATTTGTAATATTATTTCAAAAAAGGGGCTGTGAAAAAAGTCAATATTTTTCACAACCCCATTTTTTTTGTTCAAGAAATAGAATTTAGAAGTAAATCTTTTTGGCTTTTACATGGATACTCATTGTATATCCACCTCTTACTCTGATTATCTGATCTTTTTTGAATAATCTCCAAGCCTCATCATAAGATATTACCTTATTGTCTTTTGAAAAAACAGTGTTGTCATCTATTTCTACATATTGTACATTTTTATTGCCTTTTTCATGAACTCTTACTTGGAGTCTGTTTTTCTTGCGTTCAACTTCTACAATTTTCACTCTCAAATTTACAAGAATAATCTGGGAATTGGCTGTTTTAAATGTTGACAATACAAAACAGAATACCATTAATGGAATTATAAATAAAGCAATATTTTTATAATTTTTCATATTTGCTCCTTTCTAAAGTTGAATTTTTTTTATTTTTATGATATTATATTTTTCATTATATCATATTTTTTGGTTAATGTGAATTATTTTATAAAAATTTTTTTTTGACAATTTTTGTCTTTTTCTTCTAAAAAATTCAAAAAAATGTTATTTTTATCTAATTTCCCTATTAAAGGGAGGATTGAAAACCAATTTTGAAGAATTATGTTAAGTGTTTTTTTTATTTTTATTATAGTCGATATTATATTATATTTTATTTTTGGAATTAACATTTTTCTTGGCTTTTTTTTAGGAGTTGTTGTTTTTATATCCTCTATGATGATAATTATAAAGACAACAGATTTTATTTTTTTAAAATCTTTAAAAACTCAAAAGAAAAATTTAATTATTTTTTTTATAATAATAGGTTTTTTTATTAAGATTTGTATTTCAATTTGTTTAATATCTTTGGTATTTATTTTAAAAGCTAATATCATAGCTTTTTTAATAGGAGTTCTTTGCTCTTTTGTTATATTTTTATTTTTATATTCTCGAAAGAATATAAAATAAAAGGCGGTGATTCTGTTTGAATGCAATGGCTAATGCTGAAAAAGTCATAGCTACTATGGCAAGTGAGCCTATTGAGTACATATATAAAAATTTTGGTGATTTTACAACTCATTTTGATACAGTTTTTATAACTTGGCTATTGATTGCTATTACTGTTATTTTTTGCCTTGTTATAGGTAATAGATTTTCAGCAATTCCTAATAGAATTCAAGTATGTTTAGAAGCTGTTTATGAATTTTTTGAAGAATTGGCAGTTGGTCTTGGGGGAGAAAAAATGAAAAAATATCTCCCATGGGTTTTGAGTTTTTTCTTTTTTATTGTTTTTTCAAACCTTTGGGGACTTTTGCCAGGTATTCCAATAAAAGAGATTGGTGGTAAACACATTTTATTATCTATGCCACCTACAAGAGATTTAAATACAACTCTTGCACTTGCTGTTTTGTCCTTTTTCTCATTTCAGGTTATAGGCTATAAAGAGGGTGGAATAAAATATTTACTTCACTATTTACATCCTCTACCAGCAATTTTACCAGGATTTCCTAAAGTTGTTCAATATATATTATTTGTTCCTTTGGCAATTTTCTTTATTACTTTGAATATTATTGAAGAACTTGCAAGAGTATTATCACTTACAATGAGACTTATGGGAAACATACTTGGTGAGCATATTGTTGCAGGTGTTATGATTGGATTAATATATATTTCAGCTACTTTTGCAACAAATATGTTAACTGGAGTAGTTATAGCAGCAGGTACAGATATTTTTGCATTTATTCTTCAGTTTATGGGAGCCTTAACAGGAATAATTCAAGGATTTGTATTTACTCTTTTAACTATGTCATATATAGGCTCAGCAATTAATTTTGAAGATTAGATTTTTGGTCTCCTAATTCATTTAGGAGCGAAATTATCGACTTATATTTAACAAAAGGATATAAAAAAACGGAGGTTTTATTTGAATGTTTAAAAAAGTTTCTTCTACAGTAATCAATACTATAGCTATTATGATTGCTTTTACTGCTTGTGCATTTGCTGCAGATGCAACTAATATAAATGCTGCAAGTATGGCAATCGTTGCTTCTTGTATCGGTTTGGGGCTTGCAGCACTTGGTGTTGGAATTGCTCAAGGTATGGCTGTTTCAAAATCTGTTGAAGCAGCAGGCAGAAATCCTGAAAGTACATCAAAAGTTCAGTTACTTATGATTTTAGGTCTTGCATTCCTTGAAACAGTTGTCATTTATGCACTTGTTGTTTCACTTCTCTTGATATTTGTAAATCCTTTCTTAAAATAAGGTTGAAATTCGAAAATATTTTCGAATAAGTAATAAAATGAAAGGTCATAATCTGTTATGGAAATTAGTGTTCCAACCTTTGTAATTCAGATTATTAATTTTGTCCTTTTTGCTCTTGTTCTTATCGTTTTTTTGCTTAAACCTTTACAAAGAGTTATTGATGAAAGAAGAAAAAAAATCGAAAATGATTTCGAAGAAGCAAAAGAAGCTAAAGAATCAGCAATGCAAATTAAAAAAGATTATGAAGATAAATTAAAAGAGACTAATATCACTTCAGCTGAGATAATTGCAAATGCTGTAACTTCTGCAGAAAATACAAAAAAAGAGATAATTGCAGAAGCAAATGCACATGCAGATAGACTTAGAAAAAGAATATTTATTGAAGCAGAAGATATGAAAAAGAGAACATATCAAGATATAAACAAAGAGATTGGTTCTCTTGCTGTTTCAATGGCTTCTAAGATTTTGGAAACATCGCTTGAAGCACCTGTTCATTCAGATTTAATTGAAAAATTTGCATCAAAGGTGGAGTCTGGAAATGTTAGATGATTCCGTTGCCGAACGCTATGCTGAAGCTTTTTTTAGTGTTGCTGGTGAGCATGAAAAGGAAGATATTTGGAAAGAACAACTTTCAAATATTGTTACTACTGTTTCAAAAATTCCTTTTTTGGATAAAATAATGAAATATCCTTTTGCTTTAAAATCAGAGAAAAGGGATATTTTTACAAAAGTTTTTTCTTCTCAGGTTGATCAACAAGTTTTAAATTTTATCTATTTGATAATTGATCACGATAGAGGGGCATATTTAAACTTAATATATGAAAAATATGCAGAATGTATAAGGAAGAGTAGAAGAATATTACTTGCAGAAATAACATCAGCAAAAGAATTATCTTCTTATGAACAGACAAGACTTATATCTTCTATATCAAGGAGAGAAGGACGAGCTGTTGAGGCTTCATTTAAAATAGATCCTTCTTTGATAGGTGGAGTTGTCGTAAAAATAGAGGGTAAAATAATAGACGGCAGTCTTAAAAAATCTTTGAAAGATTTGGCAGATTCTTTTGTAAAAGCAGATTTTAGTGCTTTTTCTGATTCTGAAGAATTATTGGAAGATGAATTTTTGCCTAAAGAAGAGAATTTATCTGAATCAGAGGAAGAAATAGAATTTTTACCTGAAAAAGAAAATTTATCTGAATCAGAAGAAGAGATAGAATTTTTACCTGAAGATGAGGTTTTGCCTAAAGAAGAAATTTCGATTGAAGAAGAAAATTCTAAGACAAAATTGAAAACTGTGCAAGATGAGCCAGTTAAAAAATCCAAGAAGAAAAAACATAAAAAATCAAAACAGTAGTTTTAGGACAATTAATGACGAGGTATTATTTTAAATGTTAAGACCCGAAGAAATTAGCAATTTGCTAAAAAAAGAAATAGAAAAATATCAAGGTCGCCTCGAACAGGTTGATGTTGGTTCTGTTATTAAAGTTGGCGACAGTATCGCAACAGTATATGGACTTCCAGGGGCTAAATCTGGAGAATTGCTTCAATTTGAAAGTGGCGTTCTCGGTATGGTCATGAATTTGGAACTTGAAACTATCGGCTGTGTTTTGCTTGGACCAGATGATCAAGTAAAAGAAGGCGATAAAGTTACTCGTACCGAGAGAGTTGTTGAAATTCCAGTTGGTAAAGAGCTTTTGGGCAGAGTAATTGATCCTCTTGGAAATCCAGTTGATGGAAAAGGTCCTATTAGAACTAAAAAAACAAGACCTATTGAATTTCAAGCTCCTAAAGTTCTTGATAGAAAGCCAGTTTCTGAACCATTGGAAACAGGACTTAAAGCTATTGACGCATTAGTTCCTATTGGTAGAGGTCAAAGAGAATTAATAGTCGGAGATAGACAGACTGGAAAAACTGCTATTGGAATTGATACAATAATCAACCAAAAGGGAAAAGATGTTATTTGTATCTATGTTGCAATAGGTCAAAAAGCAAACTCTGTCGCTTCAACAATAGAAGTTTTAGAAAAATATGATGCTTTGAAATATACAATCGTTGTAAGTGCTGCTGCTAATCAGCCTCCTGCATTATTGTATATAGCACCTTATGCAGGTTGTGCCATTGGTGAAGAATTTATGTACAATGGTGGGCATGTTTTGATTATTTATGACGATTTATCTAAACATGCTGTTGCATATAGAGAAATTTCGCTTCTTTTACGTCGTCCTACAGGAAGAGAAGCATATCCTGGTGATGTATTTTATCTCCATTCAAGGCTTCTTGAACGTGCAGCAAAACTTTCAGATGAACTCGGTGGTGGTTCAATGACAGCTTTGCCAATAATTGAAACCCAACTTGGAGATGTTTCGGCATATATTCCAACAAATGTTATTTCAATCACAGATGGTCAAATTTATCTTGATACAGATGTTTTCTATAGAAATATAAGACCTGCTATTGATGTTGGTTTGTCTGTTTCAAGAGTTGGTGGTTCTGCACAGGTAAAGGCTTTAAAGCAGGTAACAGGAGCAATGAGGATGCAGCTTTCACAATATAGAGAGTTGTCTTCTTTTGCTAAGTTTAGTTCAGATGAACTTGATTCTGCAAGTAAGGCTCAGTTAAAAAGAGGTTCTATATTGACTGAGATTTTGAAACAGAAACAATTTTCTCCAATGTCAACACCTGAACAGGTATTTGTATTTTTTGCTGTTGTCAATGGTTTTCTTGATAATGTCAAAACTGAATTGATTCCTCAATTTGAACCAAAATTTCTTACTTTTATGAGGAGTAATTATGCTAAACTTGCTCAAGAAATTGAGAAAGAGCGTAAATTGACAGATGATATTAAGGAAAAATTGACAAAAGCTGTAGAACAATTTATGGATATGTTCACAAAGACTGAGGATGAAGAAGAGTAGAAAACCATAGAATAGAAAAAATTAGCAATATCTACAGATAAGGAAGATGAGCAAAGAGAAAGTATGGGAAATCTTAAAGAAATTAAAAATAGACAGGCAAGTGTTAAATCCATTTCCCAGATAACAAAAGCGATGAAAATGATCGCTTCTTCTAAGATATCAAAAGCGGAATCTATGGTAAAAGCTGGGGTTCCGTATGCTGAACAGCTTGTTTATATAATGGGAAAGATTGCAGAAAACACAAAAGAAATTTCTCATCCACTATTGGAAAAAAGAAGTGATGTAAAAAATGTGGGTATTTTGATTATAACGAGTGATAAAGGACTTTGTGGCTCTTATAATACAAATATAATGAAAATCTCTTCTAATTTCATTGATGAACTAAAATTAAAAGGCAAAAATCCTGTTATATATATTTTGGGAACTAAAGCCAAAAATTATTACGATCGCAGAAAAATTCCGTATAAGTGGGGAAAAGCTAATTGGGTTACTGACTGTGATTTTGCTGATGAGATGTATTTAATGTTTGCCAAGGATTTTAAAGAAAATGTATTTGATGAATTTCATATAATATATGCTTCTGCTAAATCCAAAGCCTCTTATAAAGTAAAAAACATACAATATTTACCATTTGTTCCAGAAATAAAAGAAGAAAATTCTTCAAAAAAAGCTGGAAACTGTGTTTTTGAGCCTTCAACTGAAATGGCTGTAAATTTACTTGTGCCAATGGCTTTAAAACAACTTTTATTGACTGCATTGCTCGATGCTCGTTATTCTGAATATGGGGCAAGAATCGTAGCAATGACAAATGCAACAGATAGTGCAGAAAAACTTTCAGATGAACTTCGTTTGAGTTTCTTTAGAGCAAGACAAGAAGCTATTACGACTGAAATTTTGGAAATTTCATCTGCAGCAGCACAACTTAGCAAATCTTAATTTTTTTCGATCGTTTTGGAGGATTTTATGTCAATAGAAAATTACGGTCGGGTTATTCAAGTTATAGGTTCGGTAGTCGATGTAGAATTTTTAGAGGGAGAACTTCCAAAACTATATGATGCCGTTACAATAGATATGGATAGTCCAGATGACTCTGGAAAAAAGATAAAATTATATCTTGAAGTAGAGAATGATTTGGGAAATAGACAGGTAAGATGTCTTGCTATGGGTAATACAAATGGTCTTTACAAAGGAATGGAAGTAAAAGCTACTGGTGCTCCTCTTTCAGTTCCTGTAGGTGAGGAAACTCTCGGTCGTCTTTTCACTGTTACAGGTGAGACAGCAGACGGTAAAGGTCCAATAAATACAAAAGAGCGTTACTCTATCCACAGATCAGCTCCTCCACTTGAAGAACAGGTTCCTGTAAGTGAAATTTTTGAGACAGGTCTTAAAGTTATCGATCTTCTTGAACCTTATGCAAAAGGTGGTAAAGTCGGACTTTTTGGTGGTGCAGGAGTAGGTAAAACTGTTTTGATTCAGGAGATGATTAGAAATATCGCTTCTGAACATAGCGGTTATTCTGTATTCGCAGGAGTAGGTGAGAGAACAAGAGAAGGCAACGATCTTTGGCTTGAAATGAAAAATTCAGGTGTTATTGACAAAACAGCTCTTGTTTTTGGTCAAATGGACGAGCCACCAGGTGTAAGATTTAGAATCGGACTTGTTGGAGTTACACTTGCAGAAGCATTTAGAGACCAAGGCGGAAAAGATGTACTTCTTTTCATAGATAACATATTTAGGTTTGTTTTGGCAGGTTCTGAAGTCTCTGCACTTTTGGGAAGAATGACATCTGCTGTAGGTTATCAGCCAACATTGGCAACAGAAGTTGGACAGCTTGAAGAGAGAATCACATCTACAAAAAAGGGTTCTATTACAGCTGTACAAGCAATTTATGTCCCTGCAGATGATATTACTGACCCTGCTGTTGCAACTACATTCTCACATCTTGACGCAAGAACAGTTTTGAGTAGGTCTATCGTTGACCAAGGTATATATCCGGCTGTCGATCCTCTTGCTTCAACATCTCGTATTCTTGAACCAAGATTTGTCGGTGATGAACATTATTCAGTAGCTGTCAAAGTTCAAGAGATCTTACAGAGATATAAAGAGCTTCAAGACATCATCGCAATTTTGGGTGTTGATGAGCTCTCAGAAGATGATAGAATTATAGTTGCAAGAGCAAGAAGAATTCAGAGATTTTTATCACAACCTTTCTTTGTTGCAGAACAATTTACTTCAATTCCTGGAAAATATGTAAAGTTGCAAGACACAATTAAAGGTTTTAAAGATATGATTTCAGGAAAACTCGATCATCTACCAGAACAGGCTTTTTATATGACAGGAACTATTGAAGATGTCATTGAAAACGCAAAAAAGATGGGGGCTATTTAGTATAAGTAAATTTTAATGCTTGTATTAAATTTGAAACTTGTTAATGGAAAGGGTTTCATGAGTTATGAAGCGTTTTACAGTTGATATTGTTGCAAAAGATGAAAAAGTTTATTCTGGGGAAGCCGAATATCTTCAACTTCCTGGCTGGGAAGGGGATATTGGTATTATGGCAGGACATACAGAATTAATATCAATGATACGCCCTGGAGTTTGTATTTTAAGACTTGATAAAGAAGAACATATTTGGGCTATGGCAGAAGGATTTGTTTCTATTTCAGGAGATAAAGTAACAGTGGCGGTTGGTTTTGCATTCCCTCCAGATGAAATAGATGAGGAATCAGCAGAAGAAATGTACCAAAAGGCTTCAGAGGATTTGCGTAAAAATCCTGCGTATTCAGAGACAGATGAAAAATATTTAGAATTTAAACGAGCCGAAACTTGCTTAAAAATAGTTCAAAAATATCTGCATAAAGATAAAGAAGAATAAAAAAATAAGATAGTTAAAAAAAGTTTTGGTGAATAAAATTTTATTCACCAAAACTTTTTTATGTTTAATATTATATATTATTCAATCCAAAATACACGATTTTCTTTTCTTGGCAATGCTTGTGGTCTTTCGCCTTCTACATATCCGAGAATACAATGTCCGATACCTTCATATTTTCCATCTATGCCGAGGTCAGTCAATAATTTTTTGTATTCGTCCATTTCAAATTCTTCTTTTGCTCTGTGAATCCAACAGCTTCCGAGACCGAGTGAGTGAGCTGCTAACATCATATTTCCCATTACAAGGCTTCCGTCATAGACATATGTTACATAATCTTTGTGTGCGAGAACTATTAAAACTACAGGAGCACCATAAAATGGATCGAAGTTTTCATCTTTCCAACCGCCAATTTTGCGATTTATTTTAGAAAGTTTATCTCTTACTTCTTTATTTGTAACTGCTAATATTATGACTTGTTGTTGATTTCTTCCGCTTGGAGCATAAAGACCAGCTTCGATTACTTGATCTATTTCCTCTTTTTTGACCATATCTGGTTTGAATTTGCGAAAACTTCTTCTTTCTTCCATTGCTTTTATAATTTCGTTCATTTTTAAACCTCCAATTTTTTTTGTTTATTAAGTCGGCAGTTAAATAATTTTAATTGGCAACTTTTGTGCGGTGTCTTTTTTAGGAAATCAATTTAATCTTATTTATATTTTATAATTTACAAGCTTTTTCCTTTCAAAATGTTAATTTTACTAGTTGTTATCTATTTCGCCTTCTACTCCATTTACAGTTACAGTGTTTGTACAGCCTGTTTCATCATTAGTAGCATAAATATTCTTGGCTTTTGTTATTATATAATTTGAATTGTTATTTATAACAATATTTCCCTTATTTATGTACTTTTATATATCTCTACTTGCAACTTGTTTAATTCGTCGAGGATTTTGCCAATATTCCATTAATAAAAAATTAACATTGTTAGCATTTTTTTTACAGTATTGAGGTAGAATTTTTAACATTTGGCAAATACAATGGAATTATCAAATATTTTTTCTCTTTGCAAGTAAAGAGTTAGAAAATAACTTGATTTTTAGTTATTATTTTAGTATAATAAGAAAGGAAAGTTATGTCAAAGAATAAAGAAATAAAAAAAGAAAAAGAATGTTGAGAAAATATCTTTAAAAGAACAAGTCCCAAAAGATATTCAAAAAGATATTCAAAATTTTATTCTTATGGACGATGAAT
>CADASF010000023.1 GCA_902790465.1 uncultured bacterium
TATTTTGCTTGTAGTATTGGGGAAGGCACAAGTTATGACACAATTCAAGAGTACATCAAGAACCAAGGTTAAAAGGAGCCATTCATGTGCTCAGCTAAATACTGACCACTTTTCTGGCTCGAAAAAGATAAAAAATTTTAGACAGATAAAATAAGTTAATTGATTTTTTAGACAGACGGAGAAGGAAAATAGACGGAGGAGGAAATATGAGAAAATTTTTGACATTTTTAACTGCTGGACTGATTTTATTTAGTCAAATAAATACAGCATATTCACAAGATGAACAAAAAAATAAAAAAGGAACATATAGAACTGCACAAGGGTATTTCGTCGATACAAACAAAGAATTACCTGCAGGAAGTTGCGTGCCATTTGAGACAAGTTACAGTAAATATCACAAGGCTATAGAACTTGCTGAAAATGCTTCTCAAATAAAAAATCTGACTTATACAGGACAAAAAACATATTTGGGACAAAAATTTTATTTAATAAAACAAGAAAAAAATAAAAATAAAAAGATATTTGGATATGCTGTCTCTTTAGATTTTTCCAAAGTTTTTGAAATAGAAAACATGGGAAAAAATATGACAGATATTCCAACATATAATCTTTATGAAATTTATCCTGACAGAAATTTAAAACACACTCTAAAAAATGCTATTAAAGTCAGAAGTTATTTTGAATTCCCTGCTCCAGTAAAAGATAATATAACATCTGAAGAAGCACTCTCAAAAAGAGTAAAAGAAGTATTTACACCTGAAGTTCACAAAGAACTTATGGAATTAAGCAAAAAAGTATATGCAACAGCTCCAAATGGTGAATATCAACTTCAAGTAGGTAGAGGTTCAGATTGCCTTATGGGAAGTTGTATTTTTGAATTGACAAAAGAAACTCCAGATACTAAAATTTATACAATAAAAAAAGAATCAAGAGATGATGATACTTCGCCATTTGAAATAAAGGAATATAAAATAGTTCAGAAAAATATAAATGGGAAATGGCTTTTTGAAAATTTTGATCTTTATTATTAAAAATAGATAGGAGAAAAAATGCAACATACTCTAATTATTAAACGTGGAGATATGATAAATTGCGTTCTCTGCGGTAATGCTCCATGTAGTGAAGTTTGCCCTAAAAAATTAAATCCAGCCAAACTATTGAGAAGTATTTGGTTTGATGGAGAGCTACACGCAGGAGCAATACTAAATGAAACAAAAAAGACCTGTACTGATTGTGATGCACCTTGCGAAAAAGCCTGCCTTCGTTCAGGTCTTGTTCCAATAAAAAAACTTCTCAACAGATTACAAAATGAAATTATTCCAATATTAGATACTCCTATACCAACAAATGAAGATAGACTAAAAACAGATTTTTGTGGTATTCCTTTGGAAAATCCATTTTTCTTATCCTCTTCAGTTGTAGCCAGTAATTATGATACCTGTGCCAGAGCTTTTGATGCTGGTTGGGCTGGAGTATCTTTTAAAACAATCTGCAACTTTGAAATTCACGAAACATCTCCACGTTTCGCTGCAATAAGAGCAGAAAGTGGAAGTATAGTTGGCTTTAAGAACATCGAGCAACTTTCCGATCACAGTGTAGAAGAAAACATGGAAGTTTTCAGACAACTAAAAAGAGACTATCCCAAAAAATTTATACTTGCCTCAATAATGGGCACAAATGATGAAGAATGGGAAAGACTTGCTAAAACTTGTGAAGATAATGGTGCAGATGCCATAGAGTTAAATTTTTCCTGTCCAAATATGATGGATGGTAATTTGGGGTCAGCCATAGGAGAATGCCCAGATTTAGTTGAACGCTTTACTTCAGCAAGCAAAAAAGGTGTTTCAATTCCTGTTTTAGCAAAACTTACGCCAAATGTTAGCTCAATGAATATAATGGCAGAGGCAGCAAAACGAGGTGGAGCAGACGGCATTGCTGCTATAAATACAATAAAAAGCATTATGCAAATAGACCCTGAAACATATTTTTCCGCACCAACAGTCAAAAATATATCAGCAGTTGGTGGATATAGTGGCAATGCAGTAAAGCCCATAGCATTGAGGTTTATTGCAGAGTTAGGTATAAATCCAAACATTAAAGGAATGTATATAAGTGGTATGGGTGGAATAGAGACTTGGAAAGATGCATTGGAATTTATGCTTCTTGGTTCCCACTCCGTTCAGGTAACAACAGCCGTAATGCAATATGGTTACCGAATTATCGACGATTTAAAAGCAGGGCTTAATTATTATCTTCATAAAAAAGGCTTTAACAATGTTAATGATATAGTAGGTCTTTCGCTTCCATACATAAGCGATACAACCGATATTTTGGAAAGGGATACAATAATCTATCCAAAATTCAACAGAAAAACCTGCATAGGATGTGGTCGCTGTCAAATTTCCTGTTCAGATGGTGGACATCAAGCAATTCGCATGGAAAATGGCAGACCAATACTTAATCCACAAAAATGCTTAGGTTGCCATCTTTGTGTTTTGGTATGTCCAACACACTCAATAACTTCTTCAGAAAAACGAGTAACTAAAAAGTAAGGAGAAAAAAATGCAAATAGATGTACGAGGACTTGAATGTCCTACCCCTCTAATCAGAGTAAAAGAATTTATAGAATCACCAAATGGAAATGAAAGTTTTACAGTTATATTTTCATCAAATATAAATGGAAATGCAAGTTTTCAAAATGTGAGCAGATTTCTAAAAAAATACAACAGAGAATTCAAAAAAATTGAAGCAGACGATAAAATAACAATGGAAGTTTCTGCTTCAAGTGGAGAAATAACAAAAATAGAAGAAAAAGTAGAAAATTATTGTGATGTCTCAAATAAATCTGTTGTTGCAATCGTAAAATCAGATGTAATTGGTTCTGATGAAAAAGAACTTGGGAGACTTTTAATGCACTCATTTTTAAAAACTCTTCCATCAGTAACAGACGAATTTACAATCAAAAAAGCAGTATTTCTAAATAAAGGTGTAACTCTCGCCTGTGAAGGTTCAGAATTTGTAAAAGCATTACAAGAACTTGAATCTTGCGGTTTTGAACTATTCGTATGCGGAACCTGCCTTGACTACTTTAATTTAAAATCAAATATAAAAGTAGGCAATATTTCAAATATGATGGAAATAATAAACACTATAAAGGAAGCAGATAAGACAATATGCCTAACCTAAAAAATATATATGCTGACAATTCTGCAACATCTTTTCCAAAAAACAAATCTGCAATAGAAGCAATGCAAAATTATTTAGTTTCAGTTGAAGGAAATCCACAGAGAAGTTTTGCATATAAATCTTCTGAGATGATTTTTGAAGCAAGAGAAAATATAGCCTCTTTTATCGGAAAAAATGTTGACAGTTCCGAAGTCATTTTCACATCAGGTGCCACAATGTCAGCTAATATGGCAATATTTGGCATTTTAAAAGAAGGCGATCATGTTGTTGTATCCTCAATGGAACACAATGCAGTTATCCGCCCACTTGCACATTTAAAAAAGACAAAAAATATCAATCTTGATATAATAGAATTTAAAAATGGTCATCTCGATGTTGAAAAATTTAAAAATGCCATAACTCCACAGACAAAAATGGCAATTTGCATGCATGGTTCAAATGTAACAGGTGAAGTATTTGATATAAAAAGCATTGCAGAAGGAAAAAAAAATTCAATATTTGTCTGTGATACAGCACAGACTGCAGGTCATATAAATATCGATCCAGATGAATTAGGAGTTGATATATTATTCTTTTCAGGTCATAAAGGAACTGAAGCACCTTTTGGTATTGGTGTATTATATAAAAGAAAATGGATAGATATTGAACCTCTAATTTATGGCGGAACAGGTTTTTTAAGTGAATCTGAAGATATGCCAAGTTCATATCCAGAAAAATTGGAAGCTGGAACTTGTAATGCACATTCAATAATCGCTTTGTCAAAGGCTGTGGAAGAACTCACAAATAACGGACTTCAACAAGAAAAATTGCAAAAATTTGCAGATATTTTTGTTGAAGAAATATCAAAAATAAAGGGAATCAATATTTTTTCAGGTCATAAAAACAAAATTTATCTGCCGACAATTTCAATTACATCAGATAAAATAACTTCTTCTGATATGACTTTCTTGTTAAAACAAAAATATAATATAACAACAAGGTCAGGCTTGCACTGTTCCCCAATGGCTCATAAGTCAATAAATACATTCCCAAAAGGAACAACAAGAATTTCTTTTGGTAGATCAAACACCGAAGAAGATATAATCTATGTCGCAAATGCTGTAAAAGAAATAGTAACAGGACTGTAAAAACAAATAAAAAAGAAAGGGCTGTGAAAAAAGTCAATATTTTTCAAGCCCTATTTTTTTATTTTATATAATCTTCATAAAAAATCAAATTTCAAAAAAATCGACTCGGCAAAAGCCGAGAACAAAAATAATAGTTAAATATACCCTCTTCAAATAACTACCTAAAGCAAATTATTTTACACCAAATTATAATTATTTTAGATTAAAAGATTAAAGATTTATCCACAAAGCGAGCCGCACAACACCGCTATAATTGCTAACATTGTTGTAGATGAAATTACCAAAAATATCGACATCATAGACACCATTGTCATTAGGAGAACGAAGCCACCACCATACATAACCACCTGACCAACCATTTCTCTTCCAAACATATTCAGTAGTTTTACATTTTCTTGCCTCGTCATCAGCAAAATATTTCTCTGCCTCTTCTTTACTCAACAAAAACACATTGTCAGTTGTGCCAACATCTGAAAGATTTGAAGATTTTATAGATTTCTTTTCTTGATCAGTAAAGGCTTTATTGTAAAAATCACCATTCAACCACTTACGAATTTCACTATTTGCCCAATTATTTGAAGATGGATCAAAACGCTTTGCATCAAGACCATAACGAGATATAAAAAGCATTTTATTATTTTCTATTGACAATACCTGCCACTCGATGGGCTGTTCTTGAGCATCTGCAGTCTGTGGATAATTTCCAAATTTTACATAATCCCCTACTTTTGCTTTCTTGAAAGGATTATTTGCATTTATCGACAAGTCAATCTGCTTATCTATATCATCTTTAAAGACAGTAAATCGTGTTGGAAGTGTAAACTGCTCTAATTGTTTACAACCGCCAAATGCTTCTATACCTATATCCTTAACTGAATTAGGAATTATCATTATTTCAAGAATTTTGCAATTTGCAAATGCTCTACTGCCTATCTTTGTAACTGTTTTTGGAATAAGAATATTTGGCAATGATTCACAACCTGCAAATGATTCATCTCCTATTTCTATAACCCCATTTGGAATTGTTATATTTACAAGAGATTTACAATTTCCAAAAAGACCTTCTGATATTTTAGTAACATTATTTGGAATTGTTACAGTAATCAAAGAAGAACAACCACCAAACGCACTTTTTCCTATCTCAGTTACACTTCTTGAAATATTCACATCTACAAGTGATTTACAATTTGCAAAAGCTCTTATGCCTATTTTACTAACACTGTCTGGAATATTTATTTTTTCTAAAACTCTGCAATTTTCAAATGCACTATCACCTATTTCTGTCACTGTATCAGGAATATTTACTAATTTTAAACTTGTACAATCTTTAAATACTTCACTCTCAATCTTAATTATTCGATACATCGTACCGAATGGCGATCTATATGTTGAAGGAATATTCAGAACATCTGGTATTGAATTTTTATCTTGAAATCCCCATTGTTTCAAAATATCTGCACTTAGTGAAATATCTGTAACATTGGCAGTTATTTGATTTTGTTTTTGAGTTTGCTGATTAAAACTTGAAACTTGAATTGGAGAATCGGCTTTAAAATCCAAGATTTCTTGTTCCCAACCAAGTGGAATTCCAAAAGATTCAATATAAAAATATATCTTCTCATCTGAATAACAAAAATCCTCAAGTTGATCTTTTATCAACCTCAATCTGTGAGCAACCTTTTTACTCTCATCTATAAACAATTCCAACAACTTATCATCAAAATTATTTCTGATAAATCTTACCTCTTTGGGATATTCTGGTGAATAATCCCTAAGACAGGCAAAAAAACGTTCTGGATTTTTAAAAATATCTTTAGTCTGAACCCTTATTATCTCGGCAACAGCTTCCTGTATCGTCATACCTATCTCCTATATACTTACTTTTCTTTTTCTGTTGTAAGCAACTAAAACAACTGTTATTATTTTCTTCCCTTCATTTTTATAAGTTCCTGCATATCGTTTTACTTGTTCTTCGCCTTAGATACTCTTTACTGTCCACTAACGCCCACGAAACTCTCTTTCAAATGGAGGATAATTGCGATCAGGTGGAACTGCAAATATCACTTTCTTCACTTTTGTATCACTAAAAACTTCTCTAAAGGAACGAGCCACCGTTTCAGGCTTTTGAGCAAAAACACCACAACCAAAAGCACCAGCAATCAATACATCTACACCTTCATTATCACAAATATCCCTTATAAATCTAATTCTATCCTTAAGAACAGTCTCATTTTCTTTTTCACTAAATCTGCCATCTTTAAGCAACATAGAACGATTAGGTGCTGCACAGGTTATTACATCTGCAATTACATAATCTCTATCATTATTAGCGAAAAAAAAGACATTAGGTGAATAAAGTGCTCTATTCTTATACAATCCTTTATTATAATTTGCTCCATTCCATTCATAATATTTTGAAAATTTCCGAAGAATATTATAAAGAAAAGATACATGGCATAATGCTTCTTCTTGAGCCATTGAACCATTCAAAAAGCCTCCACCAGCATTCCTGTAACTGGCAAAATTAAGTACAGCCATCTTTTCTTTTCCAGCATTTCTTGTAACGCTATCTTGTGTATATGACTTTTCAACTACAAATACAGCTTTATTTCCTTCTATTTTGTCCCTGACAAAATCTATTCCGTATAAATGAGTGTCAGCGATACTCTTTTCTATTTCTTTGGAATATAATCTATCCATAAGAGCTGTGTGCTTCTGAGCGTTTTCTTGCATTTGTTCTCTTCTTCCCATAATTTACTCTCCTTATTATGTCGTAGTCCTTTAATATGGCTGTTAAATCAATTTTTGTTATTAATTTCCAGTTTTCTACTTTTTATATTATACACAAACACAATGACAAAATCTGTCATTTTAGATTTTTTACAATAAATTTCACAAAGAAGCCCTGCTAAAAAATTTAGCAAGGCTTCTTTGTGAAATTTTCGCTCCCCTATTTTATACTACAACTTGTCTTTTTTCATTGTCAGCAACTAAAATGACTGTTATTATTTTCTTCCCTGCCCCCTTGTGGGGCTGATTTTTTAAAAACTCGTCAGAGTTTTTAACTATTAGCTCATTTTTATAACTTTCGGCATATCTTTTGACTTGTTCTTGACCTTCTGCCTTTTTTTTATCTACTTCTTTTGAAGTATTGGCAAATTTGAACTCAATTATTATTATCTTGTCATCAAAGGGAATTATCAAATCTGATCGTCCATCTTTTGTATAAGATTCTTGAAATGAACTTACACCTGCACCACCACGAAGCAACACTACAAATAATGAACGATAATAGGCTTCATTTTGATTTTGTGGAAAGTCATTATAAGGTATTTTTTCTAAAACACTATTAAATATGCTAACTATTTCTTCAACATCACCATCTTTTAAATTTTTTATTGCATTCCAAAGAGCATTTCCCAATGGTAAATAATTTTCTATATGATAAATATCTTTTAAGTACAAACTACTTATTGAGCCAAGAACTTCTAAATTTGGATAATCAAGAGTTAAAATTTCCTTATCACCTTTAGTTTCCCATTTTTCTATAGTTAAATAACCTGCTTGATATAAAAAACTCTCACAGGTTGAACTTTCTATCTCATGTTCATCTACAAAAGTTGATTCTACTTCTATATGCCTAAATTTATCTGGATTTGTTATTCCGTGTTTCTTAAAATATTTACCAAGAAATGATGGCAAACCTGAGACATACCAATAATTTCTAAATCTACCTTCACTAAAGAAATTTAATACTGAAAATGGATTATATACTCTTACTTTACCATCAAATGAAAATCCATCATAATGTTTTTTTATTTTATTTAATAACTCTTCTCTACTCAAAGACATTTTCTGTCCATTTTTTTCAAGCCAATCTACAAAATTATCTTCAAGTTCCTGCTGTGTATAACCAACAATATCTCCATAGTTTTCAGACATTGATATATCACTTAAATTATTTAATCCAGAAAATACACCTGCTTTGCTAAATTTTGATACTCCTGTAAACATAACCAATTTTACATCATCACGGTCTTTTAAAATACTATAAAACGGACGAAAAATTTCTCGCATTTCATTTGCTTTTTTTAAATTGTCGATATTATCTGTCATTGGTTTGTCATATTCATCAATAAGCACAACGACTTTACCAAATTTTTTATATAATTCTTTTATTATTTTAGACAATAGACGACCTGAATTGTTTATTAGTTGAATATTTAAATTGTAATCATCTATAATATCTCCAAGATAATCAATAAGAGCTGATTTTAATTCTTTTTTATTTGTATAATCTCCCAAAGCCCCCATATCTATTTTTATAACTGGACTTGGATTTTTTGCTTGTTCTTTTACCCATTCCTCAGCATATAACCCCTTAAATAATTCAGTTCTGCCTTTAAACATCGCTTCAAGCGTAGATATTGTCAAAGATTTTCCAAAACGACGAGGACGAGAAAGAAAATAATATCCAGTCTTTCTCACAAGATTAAGTAAATGTTTAGTTTTATCTACATATACAAAATCTTCTTTACGAATTGCTTCAAAATTTTGAATACCTATAGGTAAATCTTGCATAGTTTTTATATCTCCTTAGCTTTAAAGCTAAGGAGCGAATCCTTCCTTTTATTTAATTTTTATCTCATTTTACCACAATTTCACAAAAAAGGCAAATAAAAAAATACCCTCTACTCCACTCAGAGTAAAAGGTATTTTATTTTTGAAATATACCAACTAACCTATTTTTCAAATTCTGGATAGATATCAATAGGTATTTCGTATAATTTCTTTAATGAAGTTGTCAAATGTGAAGGAACTTGTGCGTATTGGTCAAGGAATTTTGCTCCCTCTTCATAACTGCCTTTTCTCTGTATATCGAGAAGTGCTTTAGAAAGTCCCTTTACAGCATCTCTGAATTTGTCAAAATGAACTTTATATGTGCCTGTTTTCTCATCATAAGTGAAAGCACCTTTTTCCATCATCCAATTCAACTGGATCAAAGCACCTTTTCCATGTGCCTCACCTATTCCAAATCTAACTGATCTGAAAATACCAGTCAAATAAGTTACTGCCATTTTGTCTAAATCATCTGCAGAAAGTACGCCCTTGTCTGTCAAATAAAATTCATCATGAATTGCAAGTGTATCTGCTTTACATTCTTCTATTGCTGAATACATATCACCTAAGCACAATCTGACATCTTTTAAAGAACCATCAGGCATCTTTACTTCACCTGGACCTAAGCCATGTGATAGTTCGTGGAATACAACTGATCTGAAATAGCAGTCAAAAGAAATGTCCTTGACCTGTGAAGGATCGACAATCATCTTTCCAATAGGAAGAGTGCTTGCGTCAAATTTTGCACTCATTATGTTTTTCATCATAACCTTTTTACAGCCTTTTTCCTTCCTGACTTTTTCGTCATTAGGAAGTGCAAATGCTGAGGTATGAACTCCTGCCTTAGCGTCTCCTGAAGAATATATCAAATTGACAATTCTTATTGGAGATGTAAAATCTCTTGTCATATTTTTATCTTCATCAGGAATTGGAAGATTATTTTCAAGTTCTGGAAGATATTTTACATATTTTGAAAACTGTTTTGCATCTTCAGGAAGATTTTGATATATAAAAGCCTCATAAGATGCTTTACTATTCATCAAAGAATCCTCATATACTTCATAAGGACCAATTACAAGTTCAATATTGCTGTCTTCTATTGTCATCCAATCTACATCACTCTTATAATAATCATCTGTTGTGAGTGCGTCAGCTCTTGACAAAAGGAATCTCTTTAAAGTTGGATTATCTGCATATTCAGCTGCTTTTCTAAGAGCATTTACTGCAATATTCAACTCACTTTTATAATATTCGTGATAAGATACAGGTCTGAGATTTTTATTTTCATCTCTGACAATTACTGTAAATTCACTTGTCATCTGATCCTTTAATTTAGGATGTGATTTAACAAATGATTCAAATTCAGACTTTGTCATATCTTCTGGATAGAATCCAGCACCTGCAGGTTTTTTCTCATCACTATAAAAATTGTAGTTGTCATTGATTCTGTCAAATGGACCTGCATTGAAAAGGACATATCTGAGCATAAACTTATCAAAATCATCATCAGAACTTATGAGTTTTAAAATAATATCTTCATTTTTTGAATAAGCCTGTTTTCTGAACAAGCGATCCATACTGTCGCCTGCTTCAATGAGATATTTGACAACTTGTTTTTCTCTGTCTGACAATTTAGAACTGTCATATTTTACTTTTACAGGAGCCAACTTTGAAAGTTGACATTTCAAATAAGCAATTTTTTCAATTCTATTCCAAGCAGATGGTCCAGCACTCAAAGGCAAATCCATCAATACTTTTTCGGCACTTTTTACTTTTACTGAATCTGCTGCAAAAGCTGGAGCTACAGTCAATGGAGCAGATAAAAGCATTGCAGAAAGTGCAAATGACAATAAATCGTTTTTCATAAAAAACCTCCATAAAAATTAACTGAAATTAATCTTAGATATTGTCTAAAATTAATTTCAGTACCACACATATATATTCTAAAGTTCATTTGAAGATTCGTCATCTGTTACATTTCTATCAGGAACTTCAATAACATTGCCATTATTACCACCTTCATAATTATCTTCAGCTTTAGGTATCTGAATAGTCTCTACCTTTTGAACATCTGAAGGCGGTTTTGGAATTGCAATAGCCTTTGGACGTGGTGGAGGTGGTGCAACAGGAGTTTCCTCTTTTTCTATTTCTTCCTCTTCAATAGGTCTTGGATCACCTTCAGATCTTCTTGGCTCTTCCTTTTTGACTTCTGGCTTAACTTCTTCAGCCTTTACCCTCTCAATTCTTCCCGTTCTACTGTTGTACTTAATAGGACCATGTTTATAACAAAAAGATTGTGGAACAGCCCCTATTGAATAAGATTGTTTAACTATATTTGGACAAGTACCATTTGCTCTCAAATGTGTTTCTGCACACATCGAAACAGTTATCTTTCCGTCTTTTCCTTCGCCAAATTCCATTTTCTTTTCAGAAGCAAGTGCTTTTTTCATGAAATCAGCCCAAATGGGTGCAGGAAGATCTCCACCATATACATGGTTCATTTTTGAGTTATCATCATTTCCTGTCCACACAGCACATACAAGCTGTGGAACAAAACCTGCAAACCACGCATCTCTGAATTCATCTGTTGTTCCTGTTTTTCCAGCAGCTGGTCTTCCTATATAAGCAGTTGTTCCAGTACCGCTTTCGATAACACCTCTCATCATCTCTGCCATTGTAAATGCTGTTGACTCTGCTATAACTTGTTCAGGAACAGGCCAACGGTGGTCTTCTATTATCTGACCTGAAGAATCTTTTATCAACTTGATAGCGACAGGTTCATATCTCACACCACCTGAAGCAAAAACAGAATAGACAGAAGCAAGTTCAAGAGGAGTTATAACACCACTACCAAGAGCAAGTGAGAGATGTGGCTCTAATGGTTCTGTTATTCCAAGTCGAGAAGCATAATCAAGAACAGTATCAATTCCAAGTAGATCGAGTAATTTTACAACAGGAACATTTCTTGACCATTTCAAATTGTCTCTTATACTCATAGCTCCTTTAAACGATCTATCACTATTTTGTGGAGACCAAACAATCCCATCACCCATTTTATAAGAAACTGGTTTATCAATAATAGTAAAATTAGGAGAATAGCCAGTATCTATTGCAGCTGCATAAATAACAGGTTTAAAAGAAGAACCTGGCTGTCTTCTTGCTTGCCAAGCACGGTTAAATTGGTCTTTATCAGTATAACCTTTTCCACCTACAAGTGCTTTTATATACCCATTTCTTGGATCGATTGCAACCAAAGCTCCCTGAGAAGCATTCATATATTGATTGACAGCATTTTTCATTCCATCTTTTATAGCTTGTTCACCGATCTTCTGCATTTTTATGTCAAGAGTTGTATATATCTTTAATCCACCTCTATAGAGAAGTTCATCACTGTATTTTTGAGAAAGCTGTTTCAAAACATAAGAAGTAAAATAAGGATACTTCATCATCTGAATTTCAGTTTTCTTTGGAGCATATTTCATCTTCTCATTTTTAGCTTCTTTTTTTTCTTCTTCTGTTATATAACCACAGGAAACCATTCTATCGAGAACCATTCCCTGTCTAATCAATGCAGACTCCTCATCAACAAAAGGAGAATATACACTCGGTGCAGGTGGAAGTCCTGCAATCATAGCACTTTGTGCAAGTGTCAAATCTTTTGCATGCTTTCCAAAATAAGTCTGTGCAGCTGCTTCAATTCCATAAGCTCCAGAACCAAAATAAATTTGATTCAAATATCTTTCAAGAATTTCTTTCTTAGTAAATCTTCTCTCTATTTGTAGAGAAATTATGATTTCTTGAATTTTTCTTTTTAGATTCTTCTTAGGGTGAAGAAAAATATCTCTCGCAAGTTGCATGGTAATTGTACTTGCACCTTGTGCTGCACTTCTTCCCTTAAAATCAGCTACTACAGAACGAGCAATAGCTTTAAAATCAATACCTGGGTGTGTATAAAATCTTGAATCTTCAATGGCAACAATAGCATTTTTCATACTTGTTGGAATTTCGTCAATTGGAACCCAATATCTATTTTCTTTGAAAAGAGTACCTATAACTGTACCATCAGAAGAATAAATAATAGATGTCTCGCTTGGTTCAAATTTTTCCATAGCTTCCACATCTGGCAAATCTTTACCACATGTATTTATGACATATATTCCACCTGCTATTGCTACAATCAAAACAAATAAAACCAAATAGCAAAGTGTAAGAATAATTTTTAAAAATATTCTCTTTGGTTTCTTTTTTTTAGGAGCTGAAGTTGAAGCACTTTCTTTTGGTTTTGGTGGTTCAGTTGGAGATGAAGGAGCAGAAGGAGGATTAGCCCTCTTTCTTCCTTGATTATTTATAGTAAGTATCATCTTTTATTCTCCCTAAGGTAGTTACTTTACAGGATTTAATTCCTTATAAACAGATGAAAGAACTCCATTTATAAATTTTACGCCTTTTTCTTCACAAAACATTTTTGAAATTACGACAGCCTGCTCAATAGCAACTTCATCAACGACATCTTTTTCTTTTGAGAACATCATTTCATATATTGCAATTCTCAAAATATTCTTTTCAACATTTCCAATGCTATCATATTTCCAATTTTTACAATTAGCTTCAATTTTAAATCTTATCTCTTCAGATTTTTTTGTAACACCTATTACTATTTTTCTTACAAAACTTAAGACAAGTTCTCTCACATAAGCAAGAAATCTTAAATCCTTATCATACCAATCTTTCAAGGCATTTTTTTGATCTTCTGTATATTTCTCTACAGGAGCATTTTTGGAAAGTCCTAAAACTTCCAATGATTTTCTTATTGCAAAATCCCCTGCTTGCCTAAGACTATATATTTTCTCAACTTCTTCTGGAGTTACATTATTTGGGAAAAATGGCAAAACATCTTCAAGTGAAGTAATAAGATTAAATTTACCCTTTGAATCGATCCCCATTGATTCAAATTTTGAATCAGCTGTAACTCTATTTTTTTTGTATATATCCTGAATTTTCCTCTTTATTTCATCTATAGCATAGTCTATCTGCAAATTTATCATCATTTTTTTAGCACTATGCCCTTTTTTATCCCACAAATGTGGATTTATATGAAGAGAATACAAAAATTCTCCATCAATATCTGCCAAAATATCTTCAAAAGATTTATTGACATCTCCTCCAACAAGGTCTAATTTAAATAAAACATTGAGAGCAATAATTCTCCCTAAAGTTTTTTCTTCTCTCATAAAATCTAAAGCCTCACTTTTTGTCCAACTACACATTTAATTTTTTTGTGGAAATCTAATTATCACATTTAGCAGTTAAATAATTTGAATTATCAAGTTTTTACAGTGCAATACTACGGAAATCAATTTTTGTTATTAATTTCACAGCCCCTACAAATAAAAAAATAGTATTTTTGAAAATTATTATGAACTAAAAAAATTGATTTCCGTGGTGAAATATGGGCATTTTCGATCCTTCGCAATGACATCTTTTATAGAGGCTAATTGGTAGTTTACCAACACGCCCCAAGAACAATTCTATCAAGTCCATTATAATCTTTTATAATGGAAACATCAGAAAATCCATTATCACAAAACAACTTTTTTACATCTGAACCTTTTGACGAATTTATTTCAACAGCCAAAACACCATTAAAATTTAACCTATTCACAGATTCTTTAATTATTTTTTCAGTTATTTCCAATCCATCATCATCAGAATATAAAGCCAATTCAGGCTCAAAATTTGCAACAGAAGACGAAATCTCATCACATCTCGATATATAAGGCGGATTTGACGCAATAAAATCAAATTTCAAATCATTCGGCAAAGGCTGAAAAAGATTTCCACAAAAAAATTCTATTCTATCCTCTACTGAATTTTTTTTAGCATTTATTTTTGCGACTGAAATTGCTTTTTCTGAAATATCTGACGCAAAAATTTTTGTTTTCTTCGAATAATATGCAACAGATACAGAAATACAACCACTTCCACAACACATATCAAGAAAAGCAGAAGAATTATTTCTATTGCAAAAATCTATAGCAAGTTCTGTCAAAATTTCTGTTTCAGGTCTAGGAATAAGACAATCTTTTGAGACATAAAACGAAAGAGACATAAACTCTTTATTATTCAAAATATACGCTATTGGCTCTCCTGTTACCCTTCTTTCTAAAAAAGATAAATATTTTTCAACCAAAACTAAATCTGGTTTAAAATTTGGATTTATAAACAAAAATTCCTTTGAAACAGAAAGAGCTTCAGAAAGAAGAACCAAAACATCAATTTTTGAATCAAGATATGGATCACTACATCTCTCATCAAGAATTTTTATTCCATAATCAAAAAGTTCTGATATTTTTTTCTTACACATTCTAATTTATTACAAAGAAAAAAACTTACGCATTTTCCTCAACTGCAAGAGCTTTTCTCTGTGCTTCAAGTGCCAAAGCATCTATGATTTCATCAAGGTCTCCATCCATAACTAAATCTATGTTGTGGACACTAAAACCGATTCTATGGTCTGTAATTCTGCTCTGTGGAAAATTATAAGTTCTTATCTTTTCACTTCTATCACCTGAACCAACCTGAGATTTTCTCTCACTTGCCAATTCATTTGATTTTTTAGATTGCTCAATTTCCAAAATTTTTGCTCTCAAAAGTCTCATAGCTTTTTCTCTATTCTGATGTTGAGAACGCTCATCTTGACAAGAAACAACAATTCCAGTAGGAATATGAGTAAATCTTACAGCAGAATCTGTTTTATTGACATGCTGACCACCTGCACCAGATGAACGATATGTATCAACCTTAATATCTATAGGATTGATCTGAACATCAACAGCTTCAGGCTCAACCAATACTGCAACTGTTACAGTAGACGTATGTACTCTTCCTGATGATTCTGTATCAGGAACACGCTGTACTCTGTGTACTCCACTTTCATATTTTAGCCTTGAATAGACATTTTTGCCAGCAATTGAGAAAACAACTTCTTTGACACCACCTAAACCTGTCATATTTGAGTTGATTATATCTGTTTTCCAACCCTTTCTCTCTGCATATTTGCAATACATTCTAAATAATTCACCTGCAAAGAGTGCTGCCTCGTCTCCACCTGCTCCGCCTCTTATCTCCATAATGATGTCTTTTTCATCATATGGGTCTTTTGGAAGTAAAAGTATAAAAAGTTTTTCTTTTATCTTTTCATGCTTTCCATTTAAAATATCAAGCTCTTGATTTAGATAATCGAGCATTTCTGGGTCTTCTTCATGCTTCATTAACTCTTTAGTTTCTTCAATTTCAGCATTTATCTTTTTATAATCAGCATATACAGCAACAGTTTCTTCTAAAGAAGTTCTTTCTTTATTCAAAATCATAAAACGATTTGGATCAGCTGCTATACTTGGATCTGATAACTGTTCATTAAGTTCATTAAATTTTTTTTCTATAAGCTCAAGTTTCTTTTCCATAACTTAAAAATTATCCTCCATTATTCCTTATTTACCTTATACCCTGTCAAATGAGCCAATTAGTTCTTGTTAATACTAGGGCGTGTTGTGCTAGTTAATTTTAAAAAAATTACCTCTAAATAGAGGCTAATTTGTAGTTTACCAACACTCCCTAATTCAACACATCTTTTAAAAACAAAGTGGCAATTCTCTAACAGACGAACTTTCCTCTTCTGTTACTGGTCTTTCAAAACAAGAACGACACCTTGGCTCATACCCTTCTTTAGCATCTCCAACAAGAATAGTTGGGCTTGAATAATCAGCAGGTTGTCCATTTACCATTTTCTGTGTTCGACTTGCTTCTTTTCCACAAACAAGACATATAGCTCTCAATTTATCGACGATTTCAGCTTTTGCCAAGAGTTCAGGCATTGGTCCAAATGGCTCACCTCTAAAATCAAGATCAAGTCCTGCAACAATAACTCTAATACCGAAATCAGCCAATTTATCACAAACAGATACTATCTCTTTTGAAAAAAATTGCACTTCATCAATAGCAACAACACGAGTATCATTTTCTACAAATTTAAATATATCATAAGGATGATTTACTGGAATAGCAGTTATTTTAACTTGATTGTGTGAAACTACATTTTCAATACCAAATCTATTGTCTGTTATTGGTTTAAAAACTTGAACTTTCTGTCTTGCAATGACAGCCCTTTTAACTCTTCTTATCAATTCTTCACTTTTACCACTAAACATACTGCCACATATTACTTCAAGGCTTCCCTGTTTATTCATTTTTTATTTTTCTTCCTCGGTCCAAACTTTTTTCATTTTTGAAAAACATTTAAAATCTCCATAGGGACATTTTCTTTTCAAAAAACACGCAGGTCCTGCATGTTCAAAAATAGCAGGAGATATTTTTACACATTCTCTGAAAATCTGCCAAGCTAATTTTCTTATCTCTTTACCTGCTTTTTTACAACATTTATCAGAGAAAAATTTAAAAAGCTGTGAGGCAGTCATAGTAATAACAATATTTTCAGATTTAGAAGAAGGCAAAACATACATTGCATCTTCTCTAGGTAGTCCCAACCTTATGAATGTATTATATAGATCAAAAGATTTTTCTACAAAATCTTGATATAATTCCAAAAGTTTCTCATCTTCTTTAATTCTTTCTGAAATTACGAAATCATTTTCAGAATCAATAGAAATATATTTTTCTTCTCTTTTTGATAAAGCCAAATATTCACATAATGCAAGTTCTTTTAAGACAATTTCAGAAATTTCTTCAATAGAAAATGTATATGTAACATGGTCTAAAACTGAATAATTTTCAGAATGGATTAACTCAGATATAACTTTTTTTATCTTTTCTTCTGATAATTCATCAAATATATTTGAAATTGTTCTGTCTGAATTAAATAACCTACCGCAAGAAGCTACAATGCGTTCTGCATTAGCGGTATTTGACAATAAAATAACCTGCATATTATATGACCTCAAAAAAATCTAACTTCTTCAAATAAAAGGAGGTGTGAAATAAGAAGTTTCCACACCTCCCTCTATCAATACAAAAATAAGTTCTAAGCCTTAGCTTTGTTAAGTCCGTAACGCTGACGGAATTTTTCAACTTGACCTTCTTTTGTGCTGAAAGATTTTTGTTTTCCAGTATAGAAAGGATGGCAAGCTGAACAAACTTCTACTTTAAGTTCTTTCTTTGTTGAAAATGTCTTAAATGAATTTCCACATGAACATGAAACTGTTACTTCATGAAAAGCTGGATGTATTTTAGTCTTCATAAAAATTTACCTCAAAAAAATAAACAATTAACTTAAAGGATTATAGCACACAATAAATTATTTGACAAGAGAAAGAACAAATTTTTTTTATAAAATTATAAAATATTTTGCAATTTCACTCTGGATAGAAAAAAAATTATAGGGAATATAAAAAAAAATGTCATTATTTATTGCTTTTTTTTCAATAAATCCATTTTGTATCAAAAATTTTAATTCTTTAAAATACACTTTTTCAAAATCTTCACCAAAAATTTTATAAAATTCTGAACAAGAAAGACCGCTAGCAAGTCTTAATTTCAACATGACAAATTCGCCTTCTGAATTCTTTAATGGCAATTTTTCAGTGTATTCTTGAATATTTTCACTATTTACTATGTTTTTACAATATTGAAAAGGATCAGAAATATTTTTAAATCTCTCTCCATTGACAAAAGAGCATGCCGAACTTCCAAAGCCTAAATATTCTTCAAAATTCCAATATTTTAAATTATGCCTACAAAATTTATTATTTTTTGCAAAATTAGAAATTTCGTAATGGCAAAAACCATTTTTAACTAATTGACCATGGGCATATTCCATTTGTTCAACAAGTAAATCATCATTTGGAATTTCCAAATCACCATTTATACATTTATCTCCAAGCAATGTTCCTTCTTCAGCCATAAACATATAAAGAGAAATATGCTCTATTGGAAATTTTAATACCTTATCAATATCTGAAGACAAAATATCTTTTGTGTAATTAGGAAAACCAAATATTAGATCGACCCCAACAGAATCAAAACCAAGTGAACATGCAATTTCAATAGTTTTTGACAATTCAAAAGATGAATGTAATCTCCCAATTTTTTTTAAGAGGGAATCATCAAAACTCTGCCCACCAATACTGATTCTGTTTATTCCTGCATTTTTAAAATCTGAAAGCAAATTACCTTTAACTGTGAATGGATTACATTCCATAGAAATTTCAGAATTGAGCATAATTCCAAATTTATCATCTATTTTAGAAATTATACGCTCTATCTGTTTTGGAGATAAAATGGAAGGCGTTCCACCACCAAAAAATATTGTATCAACACTTTTTGTGTAAGATGTTCTTTCTATTTCACAACAAACACAATTAATATATTCTTCAATAAAATTTTCGTTCCATTTTGTTTTTGGAAGTGAATCAAATGCACAATAAAAACATTTTCTCATACAAAAAGGAACATGTACATATATCCCAAGCATATTTAAACTCTAATTTTTATGTGGTGATAAGATACTCATTATAAAATTTTTCTTGATTTCAACAGCAGCATGTGGACACAATTCATGACAACAAAAACATCTTATACATTTTTTATTGTCCGCAACTGGTCTCTTATCAACTAAAGTAATTGCTTTTGCAGGGCAAATCTTGGCACAATACCCACATGCTTTACATCTATCAGTAAAAAATACTTTTGGCTTTATTAGACTTTCTGCAATATTTTTTATGATTCCACCTGCAAAGTGAATATTCATAGAAGAAGGCAATTTTATATCTTTAATTTTAGTTGTATCATCTATTTTTAAAAGAGGATATTCTATAGAATCCTTAAAATCGAGCAATCCCCTCTTCTCTGCATTTACCAAAACTCTGACTTTTTCAGGATCGATACCCATCAATTTAACAGCTGAATAATCAAGAGCAAAAGCATTTTCTGAAGCCAAAATAAAACCAAAATTTCTGACTCTTCCAGATGTTGGTCCATCACCATCCATTCCCATTATTCCATCCATAATAGAAAGTTGAGGCTTTGAAGCGAGGAAAATATCGATCAATGTATCAGCAAAATGTGAATAATCTGGCATTCTAAAGTGCATTTCCATTTTTGCAAGCCCTGGAATAGAACCAAACATATTTTTTACAGCACCTGTATAAACCATTTGACAATGTGTTTTCATTTTGGGCAAATTTATTATTAAATCTGCTTCAGTCAATGGCTTTAAAATTGCAAGTTTTTTCAAATATACAGCATCTGGATTTTCAACTTCAGCTGAATCAACATCAAAATTTAAAGTGGCATTATGACCTTCAACAGCTTTTGTCATTTCCGTTATTTTATATATTCCCTTTAAAACTTCTGGCTTATATAGATTTCCAGGGCTTTCTACTATAAGTGATTTTGCTCCAATTTCATCTATCAATGTACAAAGTGCAGAGACAAAAAGTGGATGTGTAGTTGCTGCAACTTCAGGCTTTTTACCCATGACAAGATTTACTTTTAATGCTACTTTCATTCCCTTTTTAACAAAAGTACCAAGCCCACCTATTGAGTCAAGACATTCTCTCAATTTTGCCAAAACATCATCATAAGTCTCACACTTTACAATGCCAACTTTCATATTTAGCCCTCCAAAAATTCACAGAAAAGTTAGTTAAGTTTTTTTGCTCCCCATGGAGCTCCTGTAGCTTTTCCATGATATTCAACATGTGGAACACCTAAAAAAGCATCTTGTCCTATCTTTGTAACAGAGTCAGGAACTTTTATATTTAAAGAAGTACAATTTTCAAAAGCCCTATTTCCTATTTTTGTAACACTCTTGGGTATATAAATATTTTGTAAAGAAGTACAACTCTCAAAAGTTTGCTTTTCTATTTCTGTAACAGAATCAGGAAGTTTTATCTCTTTTAAAGAAGTGCAACCCCAAAAAGCTTGATTTCCTATCTCTGTAAGAGAATCTGGAAGTTTTACATCTTTTAAAGAAGTACAACTATAAAAAATTCGACTTCCTATTTCTGTAACAGAATTAGGAATATCTATTTTTTCTAAGGACTTACAGTTAAGAAAAACTCCACTTCTTATTATTCTTACACTTTTTGGAATTTTTATTTCTTTTAAATTAGAGCACTCGCCAAAAGCCTCATATCCTATTATTTCAATATTGTCAGGAATTACAAAATTTGTCAAAGATGTACATCTAAAAAACACATTTTCTTCAATTCGATTAATATTTTTAGGAATATGTACATTTGTTAAAGCATAACAATTAACAAAAGCGTATTTATATATTTTATTTACAGAATCAGGAATTTTTATTTCTTTTAAAGAGACACATTCAGAAAAAGCACTCTCTCCAATAGTTGTAAGACCTTCTGGTAAAGAAACTTGTTTCAACTTTGTAGAAAAAGAAAAACATTTGTCTCCTATTTCTTTAATTTGATATTCTTGTTTCTTATATTTATAAGAACTTGGAATATTAATAGAATCGACAGGTTGTTCATCTTTCTTCCAATCTTTTTCAATATTACCTTCTGTATAAGTATAACCCAAATAATTTAAAACATTAGAATCTAAAACTTCTGGTTCTTTAATAGTATATTTTTGGACTGTATGCATTCTCGATGTAATATAAGGAATTCCAACAATAAACAACATTGCTAATAAAATGGCAAATATAAATTTAAAACTATTATCTTGTTCAACAACTGCATTCTCAACACTTATTTTTTTGTCATATTTATTGGCTACTTGAAGTATCTTATTGACAAGATATTCAGCTTCTTTTTTTGTTATTCTATCTATTAAAACTATTCGAGATTTTTTAAAATTATAATCATCTTTTTTATACAGCAATAATTCAAAATTATTTAGTTCAATATTGTCTGTACTTGTAGTGTTAGCCTTTTTACTAAACATAGTAAAAATATTTCCTACTAATATTCTAGCAATAGCTACTTTAAAAGATGATATTTTCTTTTCATTTATTCCAATAGTAATGTTTCTATCAATCTTTATATTTTTAGGATTGCTTGGCTTTGAATTTACAAATTGAAGTTTTGAAATAGCAATTTGAAATGAATCTATAGAAATATGCACTCCTGGATTTTTACAAACATTGTATATGGCATAGCCCAAAATGTAAAATACTCCACAAAATATCATATAAATAATAAAAAAATTATTACTAAAATTATTTAAAAAATAAAAAAAGAAAATAAAAAAGAATAAACTTACTATGAAATCAAAAATAAGTTTAACAAATCCAAAAAAATTATAAATAGACTTTCTCTGTATAGTGAAATTCAAATCATCATTTTTTAGGATCTCAAAATTGCGAATATTGGGAACATCTTCTATATCTTGTTTTTCTTCCAAGTTTTCTAATGGCAAATTATAGTCTCTCATATGGTTTCAATCCTATTATGTCTCTTAAAAAATAACTCGTTTTGTTAGTTAATTTTAAAAAAATAAGTAAATAAAAAGATTGCTATAAACTATCCAATATATGCCTGTATACTGCCACTTTGTCATTGCCTCTAAATAGAGGCTATTTGGATAGATTTTAAAATATTAATCAACTAGCACAAGGCGTTAAAATTAAAATAATCCTTTTACAACTCCATCAGCAGTCAAATCTATATTTTCAGCTGCTGGAACTTTTGGAAGTCCTGGCATAGTCATAACATTTCCAGTATAAATAGCAATAAAACCAGCACCAGAACAAACCTTTATATCTCTCACTTTTATCTTAAATCCATCAGGAGCATTTAACAAAAGTGGATCATCAGAAAAACTGTACTGAGTTTTTGCAATACATACAGGCAAATTGCCAAAACCAAATTTTTCTGCTTGTGAAATATTCTTTAATGCAAGTTGATCAAAATCTACACCATCTGCATGGTAGATTTTCTTGGCAACAGCTTCTATCTTTTCTCTTATTGTCATAGAATCCTCATAGGAAAATCTAAAATGATTTTCTTTTTCACATGATTCAACAACAGCCTTTGCCAATTCAACAGCACCTTTTCCGCCTAATTTCCAAGAATCAGAAATATAAATCTCTATTCCCTCTTTTTTACATTCATCAAGAAGAGTTTCAATTTCTTTTTCTGTGTCAAAATCAAATTTATTCAATGTTGCAACACATGGAACTCCAAAAACTTCTTTTATATTTGAAATATGTCTTTTTAAATTTGGAATTCCTTTTACCATTGCAGATACATTTTCTTCTTTTAAATCCTCTTTTTTAACTCCGCCATGATATTTGAGAGATCTTATAGTAGCAACTACTACAACACAAGAAGGAACAAGACCAGATTTTCTGCATTTTATATCAAAGAATTTTTCAGCTCCCAAATCAGAAGCAAAACCTGCTTCAGTAACAGTGTAATCAGAAACTTGTAATGCCATTTTTGTTGCCAAAACAGAATTACAACCATGTGCAATATTTGCAAATGGACCGCCATGTATAAAAACTGGTGTATGTTCGAGAGTTTGAACTAAATTTGGATTTATGGCATCTTTCAAAATAACAGTCATAGCCCCTTGTGCTTTTAGATCACCTGCATATACAGGTAATCCCTCATAATTATAGCCAACTATAATTTTTGAAAGCCTTAATTTTAAATCTTCAATACCATTTGCAAGACATAGAATAGCCATTATCTCAGAAGCAACAGTAATATCAAAACCATCTTCACGTGGAACTCCATTTGTTGTTCCACGAAGACCTGAAATTATATTTCTTAGCTGCCTGTCATTTACATCAAGACATCTTCTCCAAGTTATTCTTTTTGTATCTATACCAAGTTTATTACCCTGATAAATATGATTGTCAACAATGGCAGCAAGTAAATTATTTGCCAGTCCTACAGCATGTATATCACCTGTAAAATGAAGATTTATATCTTCCATTGGTATTACTTGGGCATAACCTCCACCAGCAGCTCCACCTTTTATTCCAAAAACAGGACCAGCAGAAGGCTCTCTCAATGCAGAAACAGCTTTTTTTCCAATTTGGCGAAGTGAATCTGTAAGTCCAACACTTATTGTTGTTTTTCCTTCTCCCAAAGGAGTTGGGGTCATTGCTGTTACCAAGATAAGTTTTCCTTTCTTGGCATTTTCATCCAAAAATTTTAATGAGATCTTTGCTTTATATTTACCATAATTTTCTACAAAATCTTCAGAAATACCACATTTTGAAGCAATATCACTAATATTTAATGGAGTTGCCTCTCTTGCTATTTCAATATCTGTTTTCATAAAAATTTTATTCCTTTCTATTATTACAATAAATACACAAAAACACGGAAATCAATTTTCAATTTCCGTGTT
Source organism: uncultured bacterium (assembly GCA_902790465.1). Classification (GTDB taxonomy): domain Bacteria; phylum Vulcanimicrobiota; class CADAWZ01; order CADAWZ01; family CADAWZ01; genus CADAWZ01. The sequence continues at coordinate 24,273 of CADASF010000023.1, forward strand.
ATGAAACCTTTATTTATATTAATTACTATTCAGAAGAAGGAATTGATTGAACATCCCTCTGCTGACCTTTTTTGACAGGTTTAAAATAATTAGAAGGTATCTTTGGAATACTAATTGTACTTCTTTGAGGACTTACTCTCCTTCTTTGTGGTGCAGGAGTAGGATTTGGATTATCATACTCCCTTGTAGTTGTAGGTCTTGAATAACTGCTATTACTTGAAGAAGAATTATTGTATCCCCTATTAGAATTATACTGCTGAGAACTACTACTATTATAAGAAGGAGTTTTTGGACGAGAAACTGTTTGAGCTGCAGCTCTCTCTTTATTTATCTGAGCAACCCATTTCTTAATTTCATTAGTAACAGCAGAATCTTTAGCATTAAATTTTAATGCCTTTCCTGAGTTCTCAATAACAGCATTTTTATTTCCTGATTTATAAAGAGCAGAAAGATATTTATACCAAGCTTTGCCAGAATCAGGCTTTATTTTAAGTGCATATTCAAAAATACTTATTGCCTTTGAATAATTTTTCTTTGTGACTAAATCAGCACCATTCTCAATGATTTCATTAAACTTTTCATCAACAGATTCTTTAGAAAGTTTTTTAGCTGTATTTATATATTCTGTAAACTTACTTTTTGAAGCTGTATCTTGCTTATCTTTTAAAGAATCTGCTAAATCAAGAGCAATAACAGCTCCCTCAGTAGCTAAAGTAGGATTTGCTTCAAGAACCTTATTAATAAGAGCAAGTGCTTCTTTATTCTTACCAAGTTTCTTCAATACTTTTACATACTCTGGATAAGCTATCTCTCCGCCTTCTTTTTCAGCTTTTTGGAAATAATCAAGAGCTTTTGAAAAATCATTCTTATTTGAAAACATTGTAGCCAAAGAAGAGTAAATTTTACCTTTATTTTCAACTTTAGGCAACAAATCCAAATACAATTTCTCAGCTTTATCAAATTCTTCATTGACATTATATATTTCAGCAAGAGATTCGGCAGATTCTATATCTTCAGGATTTATCTCCAAAACTTTACTATAAAATTCTGTCTTATTGTCATAATCTTCAGCTTGCTCAGCCTTAGATTTATAAATAGGAGCTATCAATCCAGACTTAGCAGAATATAAACTTGGATATTTTTCTTTCAAAATATTTAAATATTCAATAGCTTTATCAATACTATTTGATTTAGAATAAGAATCAATTAAATTCCAAACAACTTTTTCATCTATCTCAGGCGTTAGATTACCTGATTTTCTAGCCTGTTCATAATTAGATATAGCGTCTGAATAATTTTGAGCTTGATAAGATTTATCTGCCAATTCAACATAATTTTTCTTAACAAAAACAAAATATCCAGCAGCACCCACTACAAGAAATAGAGCAATAAACAAAATTAATAACAAAGTAGAATTATTGCTTTTATTTTCGACATTTCCAACTGTATTTGCAGTATTACTCGGCATATTCATTTGAGGAATATTTGCATTTACAGGAATATTTGAAACAACATTATTATTTTGCATAAGCTGTGTTACAGCAGGAGGAACAGAAGTATCTATCTGTTGAGATTGCGTTGAAACATTAGTATTGGCTAACTTAGCAGCTTGTAATACTTTCTGCCTCTCTTCTTCAAGAACCCTTGATTTTTCTAAATCTTTAAAACTAAGTTTTCCAGAACCCTCTTGCTCTGTCTGTTCAGTTTCTACTTTTTCAGCTTTTTCTTCTGAATCTGTTTTTCCAACACCTGGCTTAAAATCAGAAGGAATATCTTTCTTAAATTTATTACTAAATTGTTCTCTTTTGTTATCTGTAGAACTATCTGCAGTAGCATTTGTTTTATCAGGTTCTTTATTTAAATTTACAACAGGTTCTTCCGGTTTTATCAAATGAGTCTCTTGAGAAACTCCATTATTATCATCTATATTTTGATTTCCTTCTTTATTTTCTCCACTGTAAGGAGTGCGAGGAGTCGAAGAATCTTCTTCCTTCCTTTCCCTGCCATAAGGACTGCGAGGAGTTGAAGAACCTTCTTCCTTCCTTTCCCTACTGTAAGGACTGCGAGGAATTGAAGAACCTTCTTCCTTCCTTTCTCTACTGTAAGGACTGCGAGGAGTTGAAGAACCTTCTTCCTTCTTTTCTCTACTGTAAGGACTGCGAGGAATTGAAGAACCTTCTCTATTTGCCATATTAGAATTAGAAACATCTGAAGATTTCTCTTCCTTATTCTCATTACTGTAAGCAATGCGAGTTTTAGCACTATCTGAAGATATTGGAGATAATGAACTTAAAAAATCATCGTCTTCTTTACTATGTGGCTCTTCAACTTTTGATTTTTGAGGAATATCTCTTGAATAAGGTGTACGATTCTTAGAACCATTTGAAGATATTGGAGATAATGAACTTAAAAAGTCATCATCTTCCTTGCTATGTTGTTCTTCAACTTTCGATTGTTGAGGAATATCTCTCGAATAAGACATACGATTCTTAGCACCATCTGAAGATATTGGAGATAGTGAATTAAGAAAAGCATCGTCTTCTTTATTTGGTTGTCTCTCATTATCTCTAAAAGGATTTGCTGTTTTTGCATTATCTGAAGATATTGGAGATAGTGAATTGAGAAAATCATCATCGTCTTTACTTGATTTTATACCATCATCTCTAAAAGGATTTCTTGTTTTTGCATTATCTGAAGATATTGGAGATAATGAATTAAGAAAATCATCATCGTCTTTACTTGATTTTATACCATCATCTCTAAAAGGATTTCTTGTTTTTGCATTATCTGAAGATATTGGAGATAATGAATTGAGAAAATCATCGTCTTCTTTATTTGGTTGTCTATCATTTCTAAAAGGATTTATCGTATTATCACCAAATTTAGAGTTAGAAGAAGAGGTTCTTGAAAGAGAATTCAAAAAATCATCATCTTTATTGATTGGTTGTTCAATATTTGGAGAATTAAAAGGACTATTAACATTTTTATTATCTTGCTTGAATTCAGGTTCTGAAGAACTATATAAAGATCTCAAGAAATCATCATTATCCATTAATTGTTCTTGTTGTCTATTTTGGGATTCTGGTGATTGTTCAAAATCTTTTCTACGAGAAGATGTATTTCCAAAAGACTGAAGCATAGGCTTTTCAGCAATAGCCTGTCTTCTATCATCTCCTTTTTGAGAATTTAACATACTAGAAGGAGTGCCACTATATCCCATTTTAGGCTTTAATTGTGCAAAAGACTTTCTTGGTTCGGTATTCTCATTTGAAAAATTCTTCTCTGCCCCAAGTTCAAGTTTTTTAGGAATTAAACCCGCTTTTCTTAAAAGTACACTTTTAGAAGTTGAGACAGAAGAACTAATATTAGTAGCAGCAGCAATCAAAGCAGTACCACTCAATTTACCTGTAGAAAAATAATCTAATGACATTCCAGAAATACAACTGACAAAAGCATTACAAGAAGGAAATCTCTTTTCTGGCTGTTTAGAAAGTGCTTTTAAAATAGCTTTTGCAGCATTTTCAGGAATAGTTGGACAAAATTCTCTTGGATCTGGTGGAATTTCATTAATATGCTTTATTGCAACTGCAACAGAATTGCCTCCTTCTGAAATAAAAGGAGTCCTTCCTGTCAACATCTCATATATAACAACTGCAAGAGAATACTGATCTGATTTTCCAGTTATAACTCCACCCGAACAATGTTCTGGAGAAGCATACTCAACAGTACCAATAAATCCTTCTGTTACATGAGGAAGTGAAGCAGATGTAGTAATTCCAAAATCTACAAGATATGCGTTATTGCTTGTATCAAGTAATATGTTTTCTGGCTTTACATCTCTATGAAAAAAACCTTTTCCATGTGCATAATCAAGAGCTGCTGAAATTTGATATATAATATGTAATGTATCATTAAGCTCAAATCTATGCTTTTTAGTTAGTTCTTTTGCAAGATCAGTTCCATCAATATACTGCATTACATAATAAATATTTGAATCAAAACCAGCATCATAGACATGGATAATATTTGGATGATCAAGTCTAACTATGCTAAAAACTTCATTCTTAAATCGTATAAAAGCACTTTCAGATGAAACGCTTGATTTAAGTATTTTTATAGCTACATATCTTGACAAATTGAGATCATAGGCGAGATATACAATTCCCATTCCGCCTTTTCCCAACTCTTTTTCTATTCTGTATCTTCCGTTTATGATATAATTATTAGTAGACATATCAAACTCCGTTAACAGAAAAATTTTATTTCACTCAATCAGTATAAAAAACATCTATAATCAACAATTTGGGCAAGTTTTTTTACTTTCCAAACTTTTTTATAAATCTTCATTTAATAGAATCTGTGCATACACATCTATAATCGGCAATTTGGGCAATTAAAAGATCGTTTTTATCAAAGAAATATATATCGGCAGATACTATATCGTCACCAATTTTATCTTTGATATAAGCCCTTACTTTGACATCATTTCCCACAAAATTTCTATATTGTCTAAATTCACCAAGATAACAAGGAAGAGAAATCTTGCCTAAATATCTTTTTGTCCACAAAATCATTGCTTGAAAAGCACAATCCAAACTAAATGGGTCTGTTACCCATTTACTTCTCAACGGATTTTTTATCCATTTAGAAGGCGATGATTTTGAATTTAAAAAGGCAAATATTCCCTTTTTATCTATCGCTTCTATTTCGTCAATTCCCTGTAAATCTTTTCCATGAAATAGAATCTCATAAAAATCTTTTTCGCCATATTCGCCATTTAATATTTCAGTTTCAAGATTTTTACCTGCAGGACGAGATGATGACAAAAGAACATTTACAGAAAAATTGTTTTTATATTTACCTGTATTCGTCAATGTCTCAAAACGAACTTTTAATTTCAATTCTTGAGAATAAGACGACAAATTCTCTATCAATATTCGACTTTTCAACTCTTCTGTCTCAGATATTTTTATTCCTGAATTTACTTTAAATTCATCAAATCCTCTCAAAAAATATCCTGGATATGCAGAAAGAGTTGCTTCAACCATAAGTTCTGATGCAAGTGCAACAGGAAAAACAACTTTTCCATTTATTATGTGGTTTTTCAAAATTGGGAATTCAACAACAGAAATATTTTTTTCAACAACTGTTTTAAAAGAATCAGAATCATTTTCTTCCTCTTTATCAAGTTCGACAAGTACAACAATTTCAACTTCATTATTTTTAGAAGCTATTTCTCTTGCAAAGAATTTGCCTCCTTCTTTTAACGGAATAACTCCTATTCCCTCTGAAGCAAACAATTTTTTCAAGCCCTCATCGACCATTCCACCGTCCCAAGGACCCCAATTAAATGACTTTACAACAGTGTTTTTATGCGTTACCTTATAGAAATCAGCAATTTTATTTAATATCTCATTTCCAACACTGTAATCAATCTGTCCAATTCTTCCAAATCTTGCTGTTGAAGAAGAGAAAAATGCTAAAAGTTTTAAATCATCTAAATATTTCAAAGCAAATATTGCCGAATTGGCTTTTGTTTTCAAGACACGGCTAAAATCTGCATTTGTCTTATTTTCGATTTTTTTATCTGCCAAAACACCTGCCCCATGGATAAGACCAACTATTTTTCCAAAACTTCTTGCCTTATCTATAATTTCTAAAATAGATTTTTCAACAGATGTATCTGCAGAAATATATTTGACATCAGAACTAAATTTTCTGAGTTTTTCAATATTTGAAATGATTTCTCTTACTGCTTTTATTCTTTTGAATTCTTTGCCAGCAAGAGCAGGAGCAAGCCCTTCATTTTGCATTAAAGCTCTTTTGATGTCTTTTTCTTCTGTAAGTGAAGATGTATAACTTTTTTCTTTTATATCTATATCTGTTCTTCCGACAATAACCCAACAAGGTCTTTTATCTTCAGGCAAACTCTTTGCAAATTCGTACAGGCAAGAATAAGTTACACCTCTGCCACCACCAAAAACGAGTACAACATCGTCTTTTTCGAATTTATCAAAAACTACATTTTTTTCTTGTTCTGTTTGTTCTAATTTGATAGTCTTTACACCATCTACAGAGATTCCAACTTCAACAGCACCTGTTGACATAATAACATCTGCAATAAGTGAAGTTTTTTCAATATCATTTATTAAATGGAAATCAAAATCAACAGCTTTCGCATGAATCTTTGGATATTCTAAAGAAGCTGTTTTAATCAAACCAGCAAAACCGCCAAATACAGGAGAAATACCCAAATTCGATGTTTTTTCAGATTCTAAGATATCACTTAATATATCTTTTGACAGACCAAATTGACCATCAATGAACGAAACAGAAGCTACAAACTGACCACCTGCAACAAGAAAATCTTTCAAAATAGCAAATGATTTAGTTTGAATATCTGTATTTACATCTTTTGAAAAATTGCCTGCAAAAATAATTCCTTGAACATCATCAGGTATTTTTTCATCAAATGTGCCATTCAAAACTTCAATGTTGTATTTTTCGAAACCACTCTCAATAATTCCAACATTCATATCGGATTTAATTGAAGAAACTATATAAAGTTTTCCTGTAAATGGTACTTTTTTATTTATATCAACATCTACAAGTTTTAACGAAATTCTTTTTATTTTTTCTTCAGGTGTGCTCTCTTCTTCTATATCTTCTGCCACTTTATCATTAGCTTCTTCTTTTGCAGGATTTATTCTTGAAGCAATATATTCTGAAGCATCTTTTAATGTTCTTATCTGTCCCATATCTGAAGCAGTTACTGAAGGCATTTCAGGAATTGAATCCTTCAATGAAGAAAATATTTCGACCTTTTTTATTGAATCTATTCCCAAATCAGATTCCATATCCATTTCAGGACTCAACATATCTTTTGGATAGCCTGTTTTTTCGGCTGAAATCTCAATTACTTTTTTTAGAATCTCTTCTTGACTTGCTTTTTCTTGATCTGCTTCAGATTTCTGCTCTTTTTGAACAGTTTCTGCTACTTTTTGAACTGATAAACGAGAAGCAATATATTCAGAAGCCTCTTTTAATGTTCTTATCTGTCCCATATCTGAGGCGGTTATTGAAGGCATTTCTGGAATTGAATCTTTTAATGAAGAAAATATTTCGACCTTTTTTATTGAATCAATTCCCAAATCTGATTCCATATCCATTTCAGGACTTAACATATCTTTTGGATAGCCTGTTTTTTCAGCTGAAATCTCAATAACTTTTTTTAGAATCTCTTCTTGGCTTGCTTTTTCTAAACTTGCTTCAGATTTTTGCTCTTTTTGAACAGTTTCTGCTACTTTTTGAGCTGGTAAACGAGAAGCAATATATTCAGAAGCCTCTTTTAATGTTCTTATCTGTCCCATATCTGAGGCAGTTATTGAAGGCATTTCTGGAATTGAATCTTTT
>CADASF010000024.1 GCA_902790465.1 uncultured bacterium
GAATATTTTGTATTACTAAACATAAAAATTCCCCTTTTATTTTTCTAATTATCTATTTGCATTATTAGTCCGATAAAAGGGGAGCAGTTCAAATCTCAACCACTCAATTTAAATTTAGTAATTTATTAAGTAAATCGAGCATATAATTCTACGATATAGGCGATCGACTTAATTTTTAAGTAAATAATAATTTACAGGCTTAGATTGCCACTTTCCTTCGCCTCGCAATGACAAAGTGGAAGTATACAGGCATATATTGGATAGTTTATAGCAAATTTTAAATATACAAAAATAGGTTTACCAATACCATCTACAAATTTTACATTACTACTTTTCTTTTTCTATTATCAGCAACTAAAACAACTGTTATTATTTTCTTTGCCTCGTTTTCATAAGTTTTGGCATATTGTTTTACTTGTTCTTCGCCTTCTGTTCTTGCTTTTGGAACCCCTTTTGAACTCTTTGCAAATTTAAATTCAATTATAATTATCTTATCATCAAATGGAATTATTAAATCAGAACGACCTTCTGATGTGTAAGATTCTTGAAAAGAAGTTACACCTGCACCACCACGAAGCAACATCACAAATAACGATCTATACCAATACTCATTTTGATTTTTTGGAAAGTCTGAATAAGGAATTTTAGTTAAGGCATTGTTGAACATCTCAACTATTTTTTCAATATTTCCTTCATTTAGTGATTTTATTGCTTCCCAAAGATTATCACCTAAAGGGATATATCTATCTATTTTATATATATCTTTCAAAAATAATCGAGACATTGATTGTTTTACTTCTTCATTTGGATAATCAAGAGTTAAAAATACTACTTTATTTTTTCTTTCTTTTTTTTCTATTGTTAAATAACCTGCTTGAAATAGAAAACTTTCTGGACTTGCTTTTTCTATTTCATGTTCATCTGCAAAATCTGAAGACACTTCTAAATGTCTAAATTGTTCAAAATTATTAATTTGATGTTGTTTAAAATAACTAACAAGAAAAGATGGAGTAGATGATGTATACCAATAATTATTAAATTCTTGATCGCTAAAGAAATTTAAAATAGAAAATGGATTATATACTCTTACTATTCCATCAAATGAAAAACCATCATAATATTCTTCTATTGTAGCAAGTAACTCTTCCCTATTTAGTGAATGCTTTTTCATTGGTTTTTCAAACCAATCAACAAAATTGTCTTTGAGTTCTTGCTGTGTATAACCTACAATATCCCCATATTCTTCAGACATAGAAATATCATCTAAATTATTTAAACTTGAAAATATACCAGTTTTGCTAAATTTTGAGACACCTGTTATCATTATAAATTTTACTTGACTACAACCTTTTAAAACACCATAAAATGAACGAAGACTTTCTCGCATTTCATTCGCTTTTTCTAAATTGTTTATATTGTCTGTTATTGGTTTATCATATTCATCAATAAGAAGTACAACATGTCCAAACTGCTCATATAATTCATTTATTACATCAAGAAAAACATCACCTGGATTATCTTGAACAACTACATCAAGTTTATATTTTTTTATATAATATCTAACAAAATAGTTTATGATTGATCTATTTAACTCTTTTTTATTTTCATAAGAACCTAAAACACTCATATCAAGTTTTATGACACCTGAAGGATTTTTAGCCTTTTCTTTTACCCATTCCTCAGCATATAATCCCTTAAATAGTTCTACTTTACCTTGAAACATTGACTCTAATGTTGACAAAGTAAGTGATTTTCCAAAACGACGAGGACGAGAAAGAAAATAACATTTACCATTTTCTATTAAATTTAAAATCTGTTTTGTTTTATCAACATAAAGATAATTTTCTAAACGAATATCTTCAAAATGTTGAATACCTATTGGTAATTTTTGCATATATTTTTTCTCCTAAAAATTTATTTTTAGGAGCTTCAATGCTCCTTTTAATATATATATCCTGAGGCTGATATAATTAATGATATCTATTCTATTTACTTTTTTTCACAGCTCCTCTTTTCCCCATCCTAAATTCACTTAGAAGCTAATGTGTTCTTGCTTTATTATAAAACCCAGCACAAAAAATGTCAATTATACTTCACTTCTTCACTCCATAAATGGCAAAAAGTGGAATTTGGTCATAATTGCAATTTTTATCTTTATGAACAAGAGGTGAAATATCTTCATCAAATTTGACATCAAAACCTAATGTTTTTAAAAATTCTATATCCCAAAATGGTCTTCTATGTGAACTAATGCGAAGATTATCTTTTATATTGTTACATTCGGTAAAAAGTTCATCATCAATATTTGAATGGACATTTGCTTCATCATCTTTTTTTGAAAAAGTAACTTCTCCATAATCAGAATCAAAATTTAATAAAATTCCGCCAACTTTTAAAACTCTGTGCCATTCTCTATATGCCTTCATAACATCAGGCAATGTCCAAGTTAAATTTCTGCTTATGACGACATCAAAAACAGAATCATCAAAATCCAAATTTTGAGCATTCATCTTTTTAAATTCAGCTGAAATATTAAATTCTTTAGCGTTTTTCTTTGCTTCTTCTATCATTTTAGATGAAATATCTATGCCAGTTATTTTATGACCAAATTTTGAAAGTAAAATAGCAAAAAATCCTGACCCAGTTCCAATATCCAAAATATTTAAATTTTCTTTTTGTGGCAAATGTTTTTTTATGATGTCAAGCCAAAGAGAAGAATCAACACCTGACAATTCTAAATGGCGAACACGATTAAAATCACTACTTCTTTTATCCCAATAATTCTCAATCCTTGAATTTAAATTTTGATTATTAAAAAAATCTGCAGACATAAGTTTTCTTGTATAAATAGATTTTGGTGCTTTGATAATATCATTAACAGCCCCTTCTTCTACTATTTTCCCTCCATACATAACGATAATTCTATCACTTATTTTTGGCAAAAGTGCCAAATCGTGTGTAATAAATAGACAGGCTATATTTTCTTTTTTGCAAAGGTCTCTTATTAATATTGTGATCTGTCCTTGTACAGTAACATCCAGTGCACTTGTTGCCTCATCACAAATCAAAAGTTTTGGATTTATAGAAATAGCTCTCGCAATAGCAATTCTCTGACATTCTCCACCACTTACTTCATGCGGATATCGTTCTGCATAATTTGGAGTTAATCCAACTTTTAAAAGCAATTCAGAAATACGCTCTTTTATTAAATCTTTTTTCCAACCATTATTTTTTAATGGTTCTGCAATGCTCCAACCAAAATTTTTACGAGGATCAAATGAATTTTCAGGCATTTGAAAAATCATCTGCATATTTTTATAGACTTTTTTTAATTCTTTTCCCTTTGCATTTGTTATGTCATCACCACAAAATAAAATTTTCCCCTCATCAACATCTATAAATCTCGCAATAATTCGAGCCAATGTACTTTTTCCACAACCACTCTGCCCTACTATCCCCAAACATTCGCCCTCTTTTAAAGAAAAACTTATGTCATCTAAACTCTTTTAAAGAAAAACTTATGTCATCTAAAACCTTTTTATCACCAAAAGATTTTTTCAAATTCTTTACTTCAAGCATCTATTTCTCCGTCTATCTTTTATTGCCAACCACAAGGTAATATCTATTTTACAACAGGACGATAAAAAAAGCAAATAAAAAACTCCTGCAAAATTATTTTCTGCAAGAGTTCGTGCGTTTATTTAAAGATTAAAGTTTTATCCAAATAGCAGGACGAACGGCAAGCTCGTAAGCATCAACATTGCAGCTACCAAATGTACCACCACGACTAACACACCAGACATCATTAACATTAAAAGGATTATTAGAACGCAAACACCAAATACAATAGCCATTATATGTATTAGCACCATTTGCTACTGCGTATTCTGTTGTCTTACACCTTCTCGCCTCATTACCCTCAAAATATTCATTTGCCTCACCATTACCCTCTATATCACCGCTCAACAAAAATACATTATCTGATTCACTCATATTATCAAGTGTTACTGGCTTTATAAAACTCTTTTCATCTTCAGTAAATACTAAAGTTCCATCATCTAAAACTCTGTTATAAAAACCATCTCCATTCAACCAAGTACGAATGAGACTCTTTCCCCAAACATTTGTTAGACTACCATCTGAATTATCATCAAAACAATGAGCATCAAGACCATCAACAGAAATTGCCAATAATTGCTTATTTTCTTCATCTCTTGCTAATACACGCCATTTTATAGGCTGAATTTGCCATTTAACAGGATTAGAACCATCGAGTGCTGTCTGTGGATAACGACCAAATTCAACTTCACTACCTTCCTGAGCTTCAGCAAATGGATTTACTGCTTCTTCTTGCTGATTGTTTGGATTTTGCTGATTGTTTGGATTTTGCTGATTGTTTGGATTTTGCTGATTGTTTGGATTTTGTTGATTGTTTATATTTTCTTGGTTATTTGGATTTTGTTGAGACAATAAATAATAATATGCGGAATTGTCAGAAGAACTATTTTTGCCACCGCCACCACAGGCAGAAGTAAAAATTGCAACACAGAAAAGAAATACGGCTAAAAAGCAATATTTTTCTTAATCATATAAACTCCTTATTTGCAAAATAATATAATATCTATTATATTTTATATGTGCTGGATTTCTCCACTAAATGAATAAAGGAGAAATCCAGCACATGAAATTTTTTGAATATCAATATGTTAATAAATTGTTAACTCTCAAAAAAAATAAAAAAAGGATTTCAAAGAAAAAATCCATGAAATCCCATAGTTTTTATTAGAGCGTGTTAGTAAACCACCCAAATAGCCTCTATTTAGAAGCGATGTCATTGCGAGGGAGCTGTGCGACCGTGGCAATCTCAATCACTCAATTTAAATTTAGTAATTTTTAAGTGGATCACGCATCTCATCTAAATAGAGCCGATCGACTCAATTTTTAAGTAAATAATAATTTACAGGCTTAGATTGCCACTTTCCTTCGCCTCGCAATGACAAAATGGCAGTATACAGGCATATATTGGATAGTTTAGAGCAAATTTTTATTTATGTATTTTTTTAAAATTAACTAGCACAACGAGTTAATTTATTTTTTAAATAAATTGGAGAAGTCATATTTAATCCCATTTTTTTAAATACTTGTTGAGCTTTTCTTTTTAATTCAGAATCAACACGGATACTTATTGTAGAAATTGACATTTTTTTTCCTTCCATATTTTTATATTTTTTTTATTATAACATGCAAAATAAAAAAAAAAAAATTTTTTTTATAAAAAGGCAAACACTTTACCAACACGCTATAATAACAAATCCCCTGCTTTATTTTACTGCCTCTATCAGCTCTCTTGTATAATCTTTTTTCGGTGAATAAAAGATTTCTTCTTTAGTTCCAAATTCAATTTGACTTCCATTTTTCATCACTAAAATATAATCAGCCATATAATAAGCAACTCCTAAATGATGTGTTACAATAACTATTGAAAGGTGATTTTCTTTTCTCAAATTCAATAATTCCTCAACAACACTTAGTTGAGTTACAATATCAAGTGCAGAAGTCGGCTCATCTGCAAGTAAAAGTTTTGGATTTAAAATCATTGCCGAAAGAATACCTACTCTCTGCCCCATTCCACCACTCAATTTAAAAGGATACTGATTTAAAACAGATTCATCAAGATTTATTTTTTTCATTATAATTTTAGCATTTTCTAAAAACTCGTCATAAGAACACTTTTTATTCTCTTTTACAGACTCATAAATCTGCTCTCCTACCTTACGAATGGGACAAAAAGAATCAGTGGCATTTTGAAAAATCATTGCAATGGAAGAACCTGCTAATTTTCTTCTCTCTTTTTCATCAAGAAAAGTAATATTTTTGCCATTATAAAAGATCTCGCCAGAAGATATTTTACCACTTGAAGGCAACAATCCAGCAATCGCTTTTAAAATTGTTGATTTACCACTTCCACTTTCGCCAACAATGGCTAAAATTTTACCATTTGGCAAATCAAAATTTATATCTTTTACAACTATTTTTTTATTATATTCAATAGACAAATTATTTACTGATAAAATCATTTTTTTTCAATATCGGCTCTAATTTCATAATAATCTGAAGGATGAGCATTAAATCCTTCAAGATTAGATTTTACAACAAATGACATTTTCAAATGTGATACATAAATCAACGCAAAGTCATCTAAAATTTCCTGTGTCATTTTTATGGCAATTTCAGAACGCTTTTTATGGTCAAATGTATTATGAAGTTCTTTTTCTAATTTTGCAATTTTTGGGCTGTCATAAAATCCATTATTTCCAACAGCTCCTTTAATTATACTGGTTGTAAAATAATATTCAGGATCGCCAGTGGGAGCAGTTACAAGAGAACTTGCAAAAATATCATATTTTCCACTTTTCAGAAAACTTTTATAATTATCTGTTGCATTTACATTTACTTTGATTCCAATTTTTTTTAAAGTATCCTGTGTATACTCAGCCAATAAAGGCAATTCTTGGCGTGATGTATATGTCAAATAATCCAATTCAAGATTTTTGCCATTTTTATCAACATAACCATCGTTATTTGAATCAATCCAACCAGATTTTTTAAGTAATTCCCTTGATTCTTCCAAATTGTAAGAAACAGCACTTACAAAATTATCTCCATAGGAAAAATTTTTAGGAAAAGGGCCAACAGCAGGAGAACCATTCCCATTTAAAAGAACTTTTGTAAAATTTTCTTTATCTATCGCTTTTGAAATAGCTTTTCTAATATTTAAATCCTGTAATTCAGAATTTTTAAAATTAAAAGCTATCTGATAAATTCTCGATGTTTCTGCAGAAATAATTTTAAATCTATCTGTTCCAACTGTAAAAAGCCCTAAAGTCAGATAAGGAATCCCCTGTGCAATATCAAATTCACCATTTTGCATTGCCATTGTCAGCATATCGCCATCGCTAATGCCTTTTACAATTATTTTATCCAATTTTGGCTTTATATCGTCCCAATAATTGTTATTTTTTACGAGTTCGACTTCTCTATCTGTAACTTTAACAGCCACATACGGACCAGTACCAATCACAATTCCGCCTTTTTCTTCCTCTTCAATGTCAATAATAACACCATACGGATCAGATAGATAATTAATCAGAGCAGGCACTTTTTCATAAGATTTAATAATCAAAAAGTTATCATCTGCAGTAATAGATTTTATTTTCAAATCATTTGAAGCTCTTTCGTGCTTTTTAATCAAATCTTCAAAACATCTCTTTATAGCTTCAGCTGTAACTTGTTTGCCATTTGAAAAACAAACATTTTCTTTTATCTTTATTTTAACAGTGTAATCATCAATATATTCAAAATCTTTAGCAATCCACGGCTCTAATTCCATTTTATCATTAAATTTAAAAAGTGTCTCACCTATTCCATATCTAATAGCAGTCCAACCATAATAAGATTTATGTGGATTCGTTCCTGTATTTTCCATAGAAACCCCATAGTCCATTGTTCCATAAATCAATGTTTTATTGTCGATTGTCTGCTGTTTATGGCAAGCAGATAAACAGGCTATTATCAAAAATATTAAGATAAAAATTTTATTTTTTTGGATCGAGAACATCACGAAGTTTATCCCCAAGCAAATTAAATATTACAACTGTAAAAAAAATAGCAAATCCTGGTGATAATATCACCCAAGGAGCAGTTTGCAACATCGATCGTCCATTGTTCATCATTGCTCCCCATTCTGCTGTGGGAGGCATTGCCCCAAGACCTAAAAAAGAAAGACCTGCAAGCTCCATAATTATCGTTCCAAGATCGAGAGTTGCTGTTACAAATATAGTCCCTGCAATATTTGGTAAAATGTGATTCCAAATCATTGCAAAAGTCCCTGTACCAGCCATTTTAGCTGATTGAATATAAGGCATAGAACGAATTGTCAAGGTCAAACCACGAGAAAGCCTTGCATATTTTGGCCAAGCTATAATTGCAAGTGCAATTCCTGCATTTAAAAGACCTCCACCCAAGATTCCAGAAACTGCAATAGCAAAAACCATTTGAGGAAAAGCCAAAAATACATCAGAAATTCTCATCAAAATATTGTCTATAATTCCGCCTTTATATCCACAAATAACTCCAATAAAACTTCCAAAAATTGTTATAATAAAAAGCAAACAAAGAGAAGTGCAAATCGTTGTCTGTGATCCAATTATAACTCTTGAAAAAACATCTCTTCCATATCTATCTGTTCCCAAAATATTTTGAATGTTTGGAGGTTTTAGTGCATTTGTCAAATCTTGGGAATAAGGGTCTTGTGGTGTCAAAAAAGGGGCAAAAATTGCAATTAATATCAAAATAATAGCCAAAACTACATGCGGAATTAAAGGAGATTTCATAATTCCTCCTTTTCAAAGCGAACTCTTGGATCAAGTCGATAATATAACAAATCAGCCAAAAGATTTACAAAAACATAAATTATGGACATCCAAAGGACATAGGCTTGAATAAGTGGATAATCACGCATTAAAATTGCGTCAACTGCCATTTTCCCCACTCCGTCCCACATAAAAATTATTTCAACAACAGCAGTACCACCGAGAAGTGAGCCTATCGAAAGAGCAATCAATGTTATTATCGTAACAAAAGTTGAAGGAAACACGCTTTTTATTAAAATTGTCGATTCTTTCACTCCTCGAGATCTTGCACCTATCACATAAGGTTTGTTCAGTTCTTCAAGTACAACCGCCCTTATTTGCCTTATATATTTTGCACTCATCGCAATAGTTAAAGTAAGTGCAGGCATTATGACTGAACGCCAATCATAAATACTTCCCATTATTGGCAATAGATTTAATTTCAATGCAAGAAAATAGATAAGCAAAAGACCTACAAAAAAATTTGGGAGTGAATTACCTATAAAGCTGAAAAATCTAATTATCCAATCGAAAAAATTATTTTGATTTATCGCAGATATAATTCCCAATGGTATTGAAATCAATAGAGTTAAAACAATAGAAA
This sequence comes from uncultured bacterium, assembly GCA_902790465.1. Taxonomy (GTDB): domain Bacteria; phylum Vulcanimicrobiota; class CADAWZ01; order CADAWZ01; family CADAWZ01; genus CADAWZ01. Next base: position 9,016 of record CADASF010000024.1, read on the forward strand.
TTGCCATTAATTCAAGAGTAGCAGGCAACTTATCAAGAAATGTCTCTGAGACAGATTTATCAGATACAAAAGATATCCCCATATTTCCAGTAAAAACACCTTTTAGCCAATTTCCATATTGGACTAAAAATGGCTGATCTAAGCCAAATTCTGCTCTCTTTTTTGCTTTTACTTCTTCAGAAACAGTTCCTGACTGCTCGTACATTTTATCAACAACATCTGTTGAAGCAAATTGTAACATTCCAAATGTTATAAATGTAATGCCAATCAATATTGGAATTAACTGTAATAGACGAGAAAGAATATATTTTTTCATATTTTTTTATTTTGTTAAAAGCTAAAAAAATTTCCTGCTTAAAGTTAGTAGAAATATTCTCTATTTTCACAAATAGACAAAAGGATAATAAATAAATTTATTGAAATATCTAAAACTTATAATTATAAACAGAGAGAAAAAAGGAAGGTTCTACTCCTAAATTTAAAAATTTGGAGAAAAAAAATATGAAAATTCTTGTAACTGGCGTAAATGGTCAATTGGGTTATGATGTAATCAAAATCCTAAAGAACAAAAAAGATGTTGAGATAATAGAAGCAGACAAAGATAATTGCGACCTCACAGATGAAAAGGCAACTTTTGAATTTGTAAAAAATCAAAAACCAGATGCGGTCATACATTGTGGAGCATATACTGCTGTTGACAAAGCAGAAGATGAAAAAGAAATCTGTATGAAAATAAACAAAAATGGAACAGAAGCAATAGCAAAAGCCTGCAAAGAAATATCTGCAAAAATGATTTATATAAGTACAGATTATGTATTTTCAGGAATTGGTGAAAAACCTTGGGAAGTAAATGATGAGGCTTCACCCATAAATTATTATGGACTTTCAAAATATGAAGGTGAAAAAGCTGTAATTGCAAATCTAAAAAAATTCTTTATAGTCAGAACATCATGGGTTTTTGGAATAAATGGCAAAAATTTTGTAAGAACAATGCTAAATCTTGGCAAAAAAATGAATACAATTTTATATATTGTCAATGATCAAATAGGTTCTCCCACATATACTCCTGATCTCGCAAAACTTCTTTGCGAAATGGTATTCACAGAAAAATATGGAATTTACCATGGCACAAATGAAGAATATTGTTCTTGGGCTGATTTCGCAGAAGAAATATTCAAATTGGCAAATTTAGATGTAAAAATCAATAGGATAACAACAGAAGAATATAAGACAAAAGCTATAAGACCAAAAAATTCAAGGCTTTCCAAAAAGTCTCTTATTGAATCAAATTTTTCACTATTCCCTACTTGGAAAGATGCACTAAAAAGATATATAAAAGAATTAAAGGAACATAATGAGAACTAAATATTTTATTTACTTATTTTTATTTATTTTTATTTGCACCCCATTTTTATTTGCAAATGAAGAAAATAATAATGAACAAAAATTAGGATTTCGAACAAGAAAAGTCTTAAACGATTTATTCACAAACAAAGAACAAGGATTTTATATAAAGCTTCTTGTAACTGTCGATCCTGAGAAAAAAACTGTGAATTATTTTGCTAAAAATGACAAAGTATATATTGAAGCAATGTCAACATCAACGGAATTTAACATTTTAGTAAATGAAAAAGAGGCTATGCTTCTATTTCCTAAAATCAAGACTTATGAGAAAATAAATAAGGGGGATATTCCAATATTACAATACATGCCAAAATTTATATCTCTCGATAAAAATATGCATGACGAAACAGTAAATATAAAAGAATCTCCTTCAAATATTTCAGGATTGCCTTATATATGTGAAAGTTTTTCAAATTCTGAATATTCTGTAAATCTATATTTCAATAAAACAGAAGATGAAAGTCAATCAAGATTGAAATTTATAAAATTTGACAATACCATGATAAAAATACTCGACTATGGAACATCTCCTGATGATTCAAAATTTGTAATATCTGATGATTACAAAATGATTTAACTAAAAACTCCTCAATAATTTTATTGAGGAGTTTTTGGTTAAATTATGATTGCGTGTTTGTAAAGATTATTAATAAAAAAAAAGAATTACTTAGATTGTTTTATTCTATATGATTTGAAAGACTGTATAAAATCATAGATAAACAAAAGATCATTATATGTAACATTTGAATGATTTAAAAAATCAGATATATCTCTCAACAACTCATCTTTATTATTTTCTAATTTGTTAGAAGATACATCATCATTTTTTTTCTCACCTTTATCCACTCTTTTATTTTTTTTCAATGAACTAAGTTGACTTAAATTCTCTTTAAGATTATCAAAATCAAATAAATCTTTAACCTCGACCTGTAGAATTTCTGCCAACTTTTCAATATTTCTTGGTGAAGGAAAATGTACTCCTTTTTCCATCTTCGAAATATTAGGTGGCTCAATGTGAATCAAACCTGAAAGTTGTTCTTGAGTTATCTTGTTCATCTTTCTAAGATACTTCACTCTGCAACCAAATTTCTTTTTTAACGAATCTGCTTCATTCATAACAGTTATACCCCATGAAACATAATTTGTGAAAACTTTATCATAAAAAATGACAAAATTTTTATCTTGTTAACAAATCTCTAAAAACTTTGTTAGCAAGTTAACCCCATAATTCAAAATAATTCTTATTGGTAATTATATTGCAAATAAATTTAATCTTTTTTTTATTATTTCATAATCCACTCAAACATAATGTAAATTTTGCTTTATTATTATAATCAATTTCATAAAAAAATAAAATATTTCTTTACATTAAAATATTAAAATATATTTAAAAAAATATCATAATTTAATAAAACGAACTTTCATCTCGGATACAAGTAACCTATATGAAAGTTCGTTATTTTTTGAAAAAGCAATAAAAATATTGACAAATGAAATTTATTATTATATAATATAATTACATATTATAATATGGATTATATTATTATATATTATATAGAGAGGCAAAAAAATTGTCAACTGTAAAGAAAACTAAAAAGGCAAAAAAAGAAAAAGACCCAAATGAGCAACATAGAGCGATAAAATATCGTTTAGAACCTACTCCAAAACAAAAAGAATTTTTTGAAAAAACTTTTGGTTGTTGTCGTTTTATTTACAATTGTCTTTTAGCTGATAAAATAGCATATTATCAAGAAAATGGCAAAATGCTAAATAATACTCCTGCTCAATATAAAATAAAATTTCCTTTTTTATGTGAAGTAGATAGTCTTGCATTGACAAATTCTCAACTGGATTTGCAAATAGCGTTTGCAAATTTTTTCAATAATCATTCTTTTGGTTTTCCTCATTTCAAAAGTAAAAAGCATAGTAGAAAATCATATACAACAAACCTTGTAAATGGTAATATACAATTATATAATGATGGTATAAAATTGCCAAAAATCGGAAAAGTAAAAGGTATAATTCATCGCCAACCAGATCAAGATTGGCAATTAAAATCTGTTACAATCAGTTTTGAAACTGATTGTAACTATTATGTTTCGTTATTATTTGAGTATATAAAAAAAGTTGATGATATACTATTAACTGAAGAAGCAACAGAAGAAAATACAATAGGTTTCGATTATAAGTCTTCAGGTTTATATATGGACAGTAATGGTAAATCTTGTGATATGCCTAAATATTATAAACAGAGTGAAAAACATTTAGCTGAATTACAAAGAAAATTAAAAAATAAATTATTAAATTCAAAAAACTATATAAAACATCAAAATAAAATAAGAAAACTTCATAAACATATAGCCAATCAACGCAAAGATTTTTTACATAAAGAATCCTTCGAGATAGCCAATCGTTGGAATAATGTTTGTATTGAATCTTTGCATATGCGTGCAATGTCAAATAAAGGCTTTGGCAATGGTAAATCAACTTTGGATAATGGCTTTGGTATGTTTGTAAATTTTTTAGAATATAAATTATTTATTCGTGGCAAAGAATTAGTCAAAGTAGATAAATATTATGCAAGTAGTCAGTTGTGTAATCATTGCGGTTATAAAAATCCTTTATTGAAAGATTTGCGAATTCGTTCTTGGACTTGTCCAGTTTGTGGTTTTTATCATGATAGAGATATAAATGCCGCAATAAATATTCTTCAAGAAGGTTTACACATATTATCAAAACGACGAAAAGAGAAACTGAAAGCAAAAGAAGAAGCGAAACAACTAAACAAAAAATAATAAAGATTATATAAAAAGAATGCCCCTATATATGAGATAATTCATATATAGGGGCAGGTAGGGATGGAATAGCCCGAACTTGGCGGACAAAATATTTTGTTACTCCATAAGCTTGTGGAGACGGGGGGAAAACTGTTCGTAGTAATACGAAATGTGGTAATAACCGCTGTCGTTGAAACAAGAAGCTCGGCTACTTATAGCCGAGTAGTTCACGACAATATTCACGATTTTAACAAAAAAAAACAAAATTTTAACAATTTTTAAAAAAACATTTGTTAAAATTTTGTAAAATAAAAATATAATATAGACATTTTAAAAAAAATGGAGTAAAATATATATAAATAAATTTAATGGAGGATATAAAATGGGAATTGAAAATATTCAAGCAATAAAAACAAGAATAAGCCAAATTGAGAATAGAATAAGCTATCAAGGTCCTCAAATAAATACACCTCAAATGCCCAATATGCCAAATGCTACTCCAATTAACTTTGGCGAATTGATGAAATACAAAGCAAACATGTTTGAGGGAACTCCAAATGGCGTAAATTCTCTTCAAAATTTTGCTCCTTCAGAGTCATCTGCTGCTTCAATGGTAAAACCACTTGCACAAAATACAGGCGATTCATGCGGTCAAACATCAGTAGCAATGTGTATAAATGCTGTTACTGGAAAATCATTAATTGACAATGACATAAATGCAAAGTATGGCTACCAACTTCTAAATGCTCTTAATGCTGAATCACAAAGTGCAAATGTTACTTGGAAAGACGGTGGAGAAGTAAACAAAAATTGTTGGCCACTCATTGAGCAAAAAGTCAATAATGAAGGTCTTCCAGTCATTGTTGCTCTAAATGGTCCAGAATTTTCACCATCTGGCAGAGGTCATATTGTTACAATAACAAAAGTAGAAGGAAATACAGTACATTTTGCAGACCCTGCAACAGGCACCATGAGAACAACAACAAAAGAAGCTATGAACAATGCACCTTCTCACCCAGATGGCAACTTCATATTCTATGGAACAAAACAAGCTGCATTGCCACCTATGATGTCTCCAAATAACTTCAATCCTTACATGATGTTAAGTCAAATGAAATAATTTTAAAATATTATTTAGTATAACAAGCTATCGCAAAAAAACGATAGCTTTTTTTATTTTTTTTATTGTATTTATAGAAAATATATGCTATTATTATATAAGTTAATATTTTTTTTGAAAAGGGACAAAAAATGAGAAACAATTTATTAAATTTTGATTTATCAGCTCCATATCTTCAAAAAGTTTCAAAAGATATGACCCAAAGACAAATGAGAGAATATTACATATATCAGACAGAAAAAACATTGGAAGAATGGGAAAAGAAAAACTTTTCAATAAGAGACAATCCCCCATTCCACATTGATTCTGCTGATTCTTCCTCTTTTATTATCACCCCTGAAATAGCAGAAAAAATAAATCTAAAGGCACAAATAGAAGCATTTGAACAGGAAGCAAAAGTTTCTACTGGTGGAGTTAGAGAAAATCAAAATGTAGTATGCCCATGGGATCACCGCTATCGCATAAATGAATATATGATAGCTGTTATGGCAGAATCAATAGCTCTATTGGTAAAAGATATACATCCACAAAGAATGACCTCTATTGAAAAAAAATCAGCTGAAGAAATAACAAAATTGATAGGTGAAAAGAATGTAAAAGTCATCGAATCAATTTTTAAAATGCCCTTATCTGAAATAATTGATTTCGTCAGAGAAAACCCTGTAAGAATAGTTGGCGGAGAAGTTAGAGCAAATACCCCTGAATATGCTTCTCTAATGTCGAGAATATATGCAGGACAAGGTCTATATACATTCACAACAGAAAAAGATGACTGCTCAAATACATCTTCAATTTTTATGTGGTCATTCTTGATATTTATTTTGGGACTTTCTGGTGGAGATTTCTTCACATCAAGCCATGGTGCACCTCAAAAAATGTGCGACAAAATACTCGCATTTGACGGAGCTCAATATCTTCCTGACACATATTCAAAAATTGTAGAAAAAATGAAGTATATCTACTCTGAAATAGAAAATGGTGGATATGAAATAAAATTGTCAGCAAGAGATGACAAACATCTCATAAGAACCATAAATTATGAAAATACAGCAAAATTATATTGTGATTACCTCAGACAAGGTCCAGCTTCTGAAAAAGCAATAAAAATGATAAAAGAAGCAGAATCAAAAGGACTTAGACTCATGCTCGACTGCTTTGGAGGTGGAGGATTTAAAACAATATCATCAATACTAAAAGAACTTGGAGTATTCGGTGTATTTGAAAACGGTCTCATAAGAACTGAAGAAGACCCATTTTTCCACAATATAGGATTTGTAATAAATCAGAAAAAAGGCAGTGATGAATATGAAGTTGCCCATGTCTCTGTAGATGCAAGTGTTCCAAAAGTCGTTGAAACAGCAGGATATGATGTAATTTTGGCAGACTCACCAAATGCCCAACTCATTTTCAATGTCGATCCAGATGCAGATAGATTTGTTGGTTGTCAGCTCGTTCCAAGTTCTGAAAAAGAAAAACTGGACAAACTTGGAATATTGTACAATGTACAAAAAGACGGAAGACTTCTCGCACTCTATTCCCCCAATCAACTTTTCTTAATGATTATGGACAATGATTTAGTTCAATCAAAGAAAGACGGACTTTGGGATAAATACTCAAATTTCGATATTCATACATATGTATCAGCACTTGCTTGGGACGAATGGGCTGAACTCAATGAAATACCTGTTTTGAGAGTACCTGTTGGATTTAAAGAAATTGCTGCTATAGAAAAATCTGTAGAGCAAGCACTTAAAAAATCATCAGGCGATACATTTATTGTCAAAAATGAACTCGGTCAAGAAATAGTTCTTGGTAAAAATCCAAAACTTCACCATGCAGGAGAAGAAAGTGGCGGAAAAATTGGTGGACCAAGAAATCCGATATTCAATATTTTAGGCGAATATGTAATAGCTATGAGAGAAAAATCAAGTGGTGAAGCATGTATCTCTGCAATAACACTTCAAGCAAGACGTTATTTAGAAAGCATTGCAGAAAATAACAATTCTAAGCTCTATCTCCACAACTATCTCGAAGAAATTTTCGAAAAATATGGCATTGTAAATAGAATGGAATACAGAGGCGATATCATTCACTATAACGAAGCCATAATAGATCCTGCAGAGCTTGCAATAGCAAAAAAAGAAGGTCTAAAGGCAAGAGATATGTTCAATCACTTCTTCAGATATACTGCAGAAGCATACAAGACAGGAAAACACTCCAAAACAGGAGATAAAATCTCACTGGAAGCTGTAAAAGATATATTTATAGAAGCAATGCCAATAACTGCAGATTTGATGAAAGATCTCGAAGATATATATGTTTGGTCAGATGGTCTTCAATTTTGGTTCAAAAAAGGCAGTAAAATAAGAGATCTTTGCCTAAGACCTTCTGGAACTGATGCAAAATCAAAAGTATATTTTGATGGTACAGATAAAGAATATATGAAAAAGATATTTGCAGAAGGTTTTGCAAAAGTTGACGGACATATAACAGAAACTTACAAAAAATATATTGTTTAGTATGAATTAAATTTCAAGTGTATTTCGTAATTTATAAAATTATAAAATACACTTGAAATTTCTAAGTGAAATAAAAACAAAACGGAGACAAGCTATGGATGACTTTGATGATATTCTAAAAGAAAAACCAACAACAAAATCTGGAAAATCTGTAAAATTTGGAAAAGCAGAAAAGAAAAAAGCAATAACAAGTATTATAATTATGCTTGTTGTAACATATTTAATTTGGGATTATAGAACATTAGCACCTATTCATCTTGGTTTTCTATCATTACTAATATATCCTATAAAAATGTTCACAGTTTTTCTCCATGAAATCAGTCATGGGCTTATGGCAACATTAAATGGTGGACATATAACATCAATAGCATTAGACCCTCGTTTAGGTGGTGTATGTTATTTTACAATGCCCAAATCATGGATAGGAAGCACTTTAACTGCAAGTGCAGGATATTTAGGAAGTATATTTTGGGGCTGTATTATATTGTATTGCTCAATAAGAAAAAACTGGGATAAAAGTATTAACACTTTTATTGGAATTGTAATGTTAATAGTAACAGTATTATTTATGAGAGATCTTTTCACAATTATATTCACTGTATTATTTGGTGGATTTATGCTATTATCAGGTTCTAAATTTCCAGATAAAGTAAATGCCTTTATTTTGAGATATATCGGTCTCGTATCTTGTCTATATGCTTTCTTTGATATCCCTGAAGACCTCATATTTAGAACAGTTACACAAAGTGATTCTTATGCTATAGCCAAATCAATGGGAATGCCTTTTTTAAGTATTCCAATAGGTATTCTTTGGTTAATATTCTCTGCTTTAGCATTATATTTTACACTAAAAATTACTTTTACAGAAGAAAAATAGTTGCAATATAGTAATAAAGAGATAAATTTAAGCTCTTAAAAATATAGATAAATATAGTAAAAAGTGCTAAAATATACTCAATAGATTATACAGAGGATAAAGAAATTGTTAAAAGCCTTCAAAACTGAAATTAATCCAACTGAAGAACAAAAAGAAATAATCAAGAAAACTATAGGCACTTGTAGATTTGTGTATAATTTCTATATTGCTCATAATAAAGAACGATATAATAATGGAGAAAAATTCTTACATTATAAAAAATTTAGTGTTTGGCTTAACAATGAATTTATTCCCAATAATCCTAAGTTTAAATGGATTAAAGAGGTTTACTCTGATGCAAAAATCTACAGAATAGCATAATCACGCAACTGTAGATATCTACCGAAGGCTTTTAATTCGGGAATTAACGACTGTGGAGTGTACAAGAACTTGTGAGTAGTATGATATTAATATCTACAAAAGCATACACGCAAAATATAGAAATATCCGTGAGGATTTCAAGTCCATTATGTGAGTATATTTAATCACATTTTGAGTAGCAGAAAATACGAATGTAGCAGAGACAAGCAAACTTGGAATTTATTCAGGAATGACAATTAAAATGGGAGCTCCTGATGGAGAGACAAAAGAAAATTTGCTTGAATTACACAATAAAATAAAATATTTATTATGTAACGAAAATGGAAATAGTGTCAAAGAGATAGTAGATAAAACACTTTATCAAAAAGATGAAAAAAAGCCAATTACAGTTACTAAAGATGATTTGGGAAGATTTGCTACAGAAAGATCATCCAATTCAGAAGTTAAAGATGATGATTTAAGTGAATTATCTAAATCTATTGCTGAAGATTACAAGAAGCCTATTTTACTTTCAAAATTGATGGGAAAATACTATGGATTTGAAAGTAGAGAGGCAGAAGATTATATTCAAGAAATAATTGAGAGAAACTGCATTTATGATGAAAGTATAAAAAAATATAAACTGCCTGAAAAGGAAGATGATATAAAAATTATGTCGAGAAATTCTTCAAGTTTCAGTGGTGTTTTATATGCCTGTGGGGGATTTAAATGTGATGCAGAAAAAAACGACATTGTAATAAATGGCTCTATTGTTACTTATGGAGCAGATCCAAAAACTAATTCTCCAGGTTCAGGAAGTGGATTGGTAAGCTTGTCAAGCTCAGATATGCTAAATATAAGCGATTATGGTAATATTGAAATATATAATTGCAAAGACTTTTCAATAGTATATGATTCAAGTGATTTTGCTGCTTTTGTAAATAAAATTTCTAAAAAACCTGTAAATTTATCAGGGATATATTCAAACAAATTATAATAACGAGGAGATTCTCTTATGTTTATAATAAAAAAGAAAAAAGCTAAAAAAGGCGTAAGTTTTTATGAACTCGTCATATCTCTTTTTCTAATAAACTTAGTAATTTTTTCTGTTTTATCTGTGATCACTATGCTTTTAAGAGGAAGTATGCATGTAAATGAAAACTCTAAGGGAGCAGTTGCAGCAAATTCTATAATGAATTTATACATGAGTGATAGTGTAAAAGAAAAAGACACAGAAGAATCATTAACATCTACCCCCTCAGAATCAGAAGATACTGATGAGAACAGCAAAATAGAAAAAAATAAAGTTTCTGAAATAGAATTTGCAGGTATTAAATATTATTATCTTATAGAAGAAACTTGGATCAAAAAAAGCGAAGATGGAAAACCTGGTTTAAATAATGTTAAATTGACAGTTTCTTTGAATGAAAAATTTAAAACAGATACACAAGCATATTTAAAAAAACCAGATGAACAAGATATAACAATAACAACTTTAAGAGTTTGTGATAAGACTGAAGATGGATTAAAACAATTTACAGATAGCTCAACTGGTGGATCATCTGGTGGAAGTACTGGAGAAACAACAAGCAATTCTGGAAATGATAGTACATTATATGCCAAAGAAGAAGAATTACCTACTGGATATAACTCTTCAAATACCTAAAAGCAAAAATCAACACAATGTATATTATGTAAATTAAAAAATATATGAAACAAATTAAAATATTTTTATTAACAATAACTTTTATATTAATTTCTTTTGTATCTGTTTTTGCAAAAAATGAAGTATATGACTTAAATTATGTTCTTCAATTAAAAGGCGGTTTTCCATATACAATAGAACAATATGCAAAAGAACAGGGTATGACACTTGAACATTTTTTATATTTGGAAAATCATTCTTCTTATTCTATCTTAGAAGATGATCTAAAAAAAATATATGAAATACGCCTAAAACAGATAAAGCCTGACAGCAATACATTAATGCAAAAACTTGTTACATTGGGAAAAATGGAAAAATATTTAAATGGAGATATTAAATCTCCGCAGGGATTTATTTCTGTATGTGCTGATTTAGTCCATTGCAGAACTGTTGCAGATTTCTATTATACTTTAAGAATGGATTATCCACATACCGAATACAGCCCTGATGATGAAGCTATCGGCATAATAAGATTTAAAGCATCAAATTTAGACAAATGTTTTATACCATTTAATAAAAACTTAGGTGGAACTTATGAAAGCCCCTACCCTTTCCCATTTACTGGACACGGATTTACGGCTGGAGGAAATGGTAGATGGGGTTCTCCAGAATGGGTAATACTTGAACCTGTAAAACTCTTAAAAGGTTCTGCTATATTTGAATTACGAAAAGATGGAACAGAAATTTTAAGAGGTATATATGACGAAAAATTAAAAAAATTTAAGAGAGTAAAATGAAAAACAATATATTGTACAAAAAAGGAATTACACTTTTTGAAACATTGATATCGACTATTGTATTTGGCATTATAATGATATTGATGTTTCAAATGTCTTCCTCATTTTTTAAACTTTTTAGTGCAAATGAATCTGAACAAGCTGCAAATTCTAACTTCATAAAAATATATAAACAAATGCACAAAGAATTTATAATAACAGATTCAAGATATATATATACATATAATAGAAAATTCGACAATACATATCATAATATAGCAAATAGATGGATTGTATTTCCTGTTCCAACAGATGATCAAGGACATCTAAAAGGTGAAGGAAATAGTTTCAATTGGAAACGAATCTTCATATATTATTTAAGTTGTACAAATTCAAGTTGCACAGAATGTAAAAAATATTTTCAAAAACCTAATGAAAAATTAAAATACTGTCCAGATAAAAATTTGATAAGACTGAGTTATGAATATATTGGTTCAAATGACAAAAATTTTTTCGCTTTAGCATTATATACATTGTGTAATGATATAAATTCTTATACTTTAAATTATGACGGTTCATTTCCAAAAGCTAAAGAATATGATATAAGTGGATACGGCAAACATAACATTTTTAAATACCAAAGCAAAAAAATCATAGCAACCGATATCCTTGATATGATAGTTAAAACTTCTAATAAAAATATTAAAATTGCTATATCTACAGTAAAAAAAGATGAAGCAAACAAAAATATGAAATATGGTAAAGATGATTTTACAACAGAACAATTTTCAAGATATGTCAGTAATTTTGAATTTAGTATAAATACAAGAAACAACAATTAACTTTTTAAGCTAAAACCAAGGGTGAATAATGAAAAATAGAAGTAATAAAAAAGGAATTACACTTTTTGAAACATTGGTATCAACTATTGTATTTGGTATCATAATGATATTAATGTTTCAAATGTCTTCTGAATTTTTTAAAGTGTTTACAACTTCAACTTCAAAGCAATCTATGAATAGTAAATTCATCAAAGCATATACACAAATGCACAAAGAATTATTGATCACAGATGCCAAATATATATTTACCTATAAAACCAAATCTAAAAATATGAAATCAAGATGGATATTATTTCCAAGTCCAACAGATAAAGATTCTATTATAAAAAGTGAGGGAAGCTCTTTTAATTGGCAACGAATATATATTTATTATTTAGTCTGTACCAATACTTCTTGTTCAGAATGTCTTGGTAAACCAACAACAAGAGAAGACCCTTATAAATATTGTTCTGATAAAGAATTAATAAGGCTTATTTATGATTATACTGGTTCAAATAACAAATATCCATTCGCTTCTTCAATGTCAGCAATAGCAGATGATATATCTAATTATACTCTGCCTTATAACAGTATTCTATTTCCAAATATTATTGAATATGAAATAAATGGCGATAAAACAAAAACAACAATAGGAAAATTTGTAGAAAAAAGAATTATTGCAACTGACATACTAGATATGGGTATAAAAGTAAAAGAAAACAATGTAAAAGTAATGCTTTCAGCTGTTAGAAAAGATGACATAAAAAAAGTAGTGAATTATGGAACTACTGATTTCACAGACGAATCTAATTCAAAATTTGTCGATAAAATTGAATTTACAATAATAACAAGAAATACTTAATACTTAAGGATAAATATTACTATGAAAAACAACAAAAAAGGAATGTTTTTAATATATGTGCTTTTTACCGCAGTATTGATAACAATATTTTTATTGACAGCTGTAGGAAATCTGCAAAATACATATTTTCAAACAAAAAAATTTTTGGGAGAAAATAAAGCATATTGGGTTGCAGAGGCAGGAATACAATACTGTGAATATAAATTAAAGACAGACCTTGGTTGGCCTTTTGTAAATACAAGAACAACAGATAATAACCAAACAGGAACAGAAACATTTGGCAAATTTACTGTAACATCATCTTTGATAAATGGAAATAAAGGTTATCTTATTCATGGAACATGTGAAGAAGATTCAGAAGAATTTTGTATATATTTTTCAAAAAGAAAATCAAAAACAGATACAAATTTAGTACCAATGAGCTTTCCTTCTACCCCTTCAAATATATCTTACTGCTCATATAATTCAGTAGCAGAAGGAAATTTAGATAACATAATGCAAAATAACAATATTGAATATTCAGATATTCAATTTACTGTGAGTAAATCACCAGAATATAAAACTGTTATAATAACTCCAAGTATATATATTACATCTGATGGAAGATGTAGAGGACATAGAGCTGTAATAGAAAAAATGTTTGTACCCGATTATGGAAACACAAATTATGGTGGTGGAATATACGCAGGAGGAGACATTGACATAAGTTTAGTAAATCAAAATAATAGTATAAAAGTCAATCAAATATCAAATGCACATCCCAAAGTATATTGTAAAAAAAATGTAAAAATTGCAAGAAATAGTGAGTGGATAAACGCTCCAATGTCTTATACAACAAATAACACATCAAATTATTCATTTCCTTTTTCTATATCAGATGGTACTATATACATGAACAATCTTCCTTATATATTTGAAATAAAACAACAAGCTCACAATGGGAAAAACCATGGAATAGACACAATAACAAATAACGGTAATCTAAATAATGGAAATGCAGATTTAAAGCAACAATACGGAATTAACATTGAAAAATACACAGAATCAGATGAAGACCTTTTTCCACAAGTTACTTGGAAAGATATAGAAGTTATTAAACAAAAAGAAGAAGGATCAAAAGATAAAGATGGCAAGAACATTCTTGAAAATATAAATGGTGGAAGTTATATATCAATATTCAACGAAGATGAAGGAAATTACGATCTAATCTGGCTACCAGACAATTTTTTAAGAGAAAATGGAGAACCAGATGAAGAAGTAATAGAAAAATGTAAACGGAGAATTACAGAAGAAGAAGAAAAAGAAATAAGCAATATATTAAGTGATAGAAATAATTATAATAGAGATGGTAAATTTATAGCTAAGGATAAATTAGCTGCGGCCAATCAAAAATTAAATGCTCTAGTACAAAGTTCCAGCAAAATAATAAAAAATTTTGCAGAACGAGGTGGTGGAAAAATTATATGTACTAGCGATGCAGATAATAAAGATAAAAAGTCTGAACTTATAAATAAAATAATAAATAAAAATACTGAGTTTCAAGTTCTAAGTAGTGATATATTTTCTATAAAAACGGTTGAGGTTACTACCATAAAAAAATTCGAGAAAAAAGACAATGATGAAAATAAATATGATATAGAATATGAATCAAAAAAGACTCCAATTATAACAGTAAAAAAATCAATAGCATTAAATGGAAATAGTAATTTAAATTTATTAACTTTTTATCTAGATACTCAAGCTCATACCTCAAATAATTCAGATGGTTCTGGCTCATCAAGTACTTCATATTCATTTAATTTTTCAATAGCTGACGATATCTCAACAGATTTAATTCTCGATAAAAAAGTAACAGGTTTTAATGAATCTTATGAACTTGCCAAAGGTACTAAAGATAATAATTTAATAATTGGAGACGGCGTAAATATTTATTCAAACGGTTCTGTTATAATAAATGGAAAATTATCTGGTAAAGGGCAAATATTTTCAAAAAAGAATATGTTTTTTAAAGCAGGAACACAATTAAACACGAGTAATTATGAAGATATAACAAAAGAATTTGATCCTATGACTCATACTTATAAAATAACAGACATAAAAGAAAAAGAAAATATTGGAGAAATAAGCAAATTAGCCCTTTACTCAAAAGGAACTATGATGATGAATTCTCCAAGTGGTGAAAGTGAAGAAAATTTAAAAGAATTACACAATAAAATTAAAAATTTATTGACAGGAAAAGATTCCACAGGAGAAAAAAAGCTCAATAAAATTGAAGCTTCAACTACAAAAGAAATAGTAAACAATCTCTTATATACTGAAGTTAAAGTAAATGCAGGAGATTTATCAAGAATTGCTTCATCTATTATTCAAGACAAAACAACTCCCAATTCATCTAAAAATCAAACAACAATTACATCAGCAATAATTGTAAATGATATGGATGAGCCAATATCTCTATTAAAATTGATGAGAAAATACTATGGATTTGAAGAGAGAGAAGCAAAAAATTATATTGAAGAAATAGTAAAAAGAAATTGTATTTATAACGAAGGAACAGATACATTTAAAATGCCTGAGGAGTATGATCAAATAAAAATAATATCGACAAGAGGTTCTTCAAGTTATAGCGGTTTAATTTATGCCTGTGGTGGATTTATATGTAATGCAGAAAATAACAATATCGTAATAAATGGAACAATAGTATCTTATGGGGCAGATCCTGCTTCATCTGCTGTACCAGGTTCTAAAGGTGGATTAGATGATGATTTATTAACAATAAAAAACAAAGACAATAAAACAGTCGTTGATTTTACAAGTAAACCTGGAACTATTAAAATTACTGATTGTAAAGATTTTTCTGTTGTATATGATTCAACAGATCTTGCAAGTTTTGTACACAAATATTCTTCAAATAAGCCAATAAATTTATCAACTATATATTGTAACAAATTATGAAAATAAATAAAATTTACAAAAAAGGAATTACACTTTTTGAAACATTGATTTCTACTATAATTTTTGGTATTATAATGATATTGATGTTTCAAATGTCTTCTGCTTTTTTTAAACTATTTAGTGCTTCTGAATCACAACAATCTGTAAATTCAAAATTTATCAAAGCATATAATCTAATGCAGAGAGAATTTATGGTAACAGATGCAAAAAATTTATACACATACAAATATAAATTTGAAAGTGGTTATAAAAATATAAAAAATAGATGGATTGTCTTCCCTGTACCAACAAATAAAAGCGGACAATTTCAAGGCGAAGGCAATTCATTTAATTGGAAAAGAATATTTATATATTATTTAATTTGTACAAATCCAGAATGCACAGAATGCAACAAGACATTTTTAAACCTAGAAGAATCATATAAGCATTGTTCAGATAAACAATTAATCAGATTGATATATGATTACAATGGTTCAAATGACAGAAATTTCTTTGCTTCTGCATTATATACATTTTGCGATGATATAACATCTTATATATTAAGCTATGATAGTACATTTCCAAATAATAAAACATATAAAATAGTAAATTACAATCAAGAAAAAAATATTTTCAAATTTGCGGAAAAGAAAATCATAGCAACTGATATTTTTGATTTAAATATTAAACAAGACCAAAAAAATGTTACTATTTTGCTTAGTTCGTTAAAAAAAGAAGAAATAAAAAAAGAAATTACTTATGAAACAACAGATTTTACAAAAAAAGAAAATTCAAAATATATAAATAAATTTGAATTTACTATAAATACAAGAAATAGCGATTAAAATTTATAAATAATAACAATATTTAAAGGTAAAATTATTATGATAAAAAAGAAAAAAGGTGTATTTTTAATTTATGTACTATTTACAGCAATATTGATAACTGTCTTTTTATTGACAGCAGTAAAAAATATGCACAATAGCTATTTTATCACAAATAAATTTACTGGTGAAAATAAAGCATATTGGGCTGCAGAAGCTGGGCTTCAATATTGTGAATACAAATTAAAAAACGATTTAACTTGGCCTTTTTTAGATAAGAATGGTCTAGGTAATAACACACCTGGTACAGAAGAATTCGGAAAATTTAAAGTAACCTCTTCTTTTGAAAATAATAATAAAGGGTATTACATACATGGTATATCCGACACAGATGAAGAGGAATTTTTCATTTACTTTTCAAAAAAAGAATCAAACACTGATATTGATTTAGTTCCAACTTCTTTTCCTTCAGAATCAAAAAATTTATCATATTGTTCCTATAATTCAATAAATGAAGAAAATTTACTTAATTTTACAAAAAGTAATAAAATAGAATATTCTGATGTTGAATATACTGTAAGTAAATCTCCTTTATATAAAGCAATCATAATAACACCTGGTATATATATAATCTCTGACGGAAGATGTAGAAACTATAGAACAGCCATTGAAAAAATGTTTATAGCAGACTATGGAAATACCTATGGCGGTGGAGTATATGCTGGTGGAGAAATAAATATAGGATTGATAAATCAAAACAATAGATTTAAAGTAAATCAAGTGTCAAATTCAAGACCAAAAGTCTATTGCAAAAAAAATGTAACAATAAATAGAAATAGCGACTGGACTAATATGCCATTTTTTGAAACAATAACAAACAAGAAATTAGAATTTCCTTTTCCATGTAATATTGCGGATGGCACTCTATATCTAAACAATAGATTTGATATAAATCAACAAATTCACAACAGTAAATATCACACTGTAACAACTATATCAAATAATGGCAATGCTAATAAAGAAAATAATACTTTTAAACAAAAATATGGAATACATATAGAAGACTATAAAGATTCAGATGACAGCCTCTTTCCACAAGTGAGTTGGAATGATGTCGAAGCAATAAAAAAGCGTGAAGAAGATTCATTGACAACTGATGGAAAAAAAGCCCTCAAAAATATTCCAAGTGGAAGTTATGTTGCTATATTTAATGATGATGAAGGTCAAAGAAAATATGAATTAGTTCATATTCCATACAATCTTTTAAACGAAAACGGAGAATTAGACAAAAAAGGGTTAGAAGTATTGGAAAATATAAAAACAAGATTTGAAACTAACATAAAAAAAGTTAAAGAAAATAGAGACAATTATTATAAGGCTAGAAATGGTAAGGTATATTTAACTGACAAAGCAGTAGAAGAAATAAACGAATACGAAGCTATATTAAAAAAAATGGAGACAAGAACTGGACTTATAGAAGTTTTTGCTTCAGAAGTTGGTGGTTCAGTAATACAACCTTCTTCTGAAACAAATGAATTAAGTAAAATATTTTCAATAGATACTGTTGACATAGTAAATATTACAGATATCAAAAAGAAAGATCCTAAAGCAATGATAAGAGATGATGAATCAACAAATGTTGAAGAAATAGATGATAAAAAACTAAAAATCAGCTATGAAATCAAAAAAACTCCTGTAATAACATTAAAAAAATCAGCTTCAACAGATGGAAATTTTAATTTATTGACACTAAAAATTAACAATACAGACAATGGTTTTACTTGCGAAGCAATAACAAATACTTCAACAGATTTGGTTATGAGTGAAAAAATAACAGGATTTAACGAATCATATGTTCTTGCCAATAACAATATTTCTAATGAGGACAAAGGAGTATATGACAATCTAATAGCAGGTGATTCAGTAAATTTATATTCAGATGGAAATGTTATCATAAATGGAAAATTGTCAGGAAAAGGTCAAATTTTTTCAAAAAAAAGTTTGTCTTTTAAAGCAGGTACGGCATTAAATAATAATGAATATAGAGAAGAAGATAAAGAAAAAAGCACATGGAAAACCAAATATTATACTGAAAAAGAAAATGTTGGTGAAATAAGCAAAATCGCAGCCTATTCAAGAGCTTCAATAACTATGTCCCCTCCTGAAGGAGAAAAAGAAGAAAACTTAAATGAACTTCACAATAAAATTAAAAACTTGTTGACAGGAAAAGATTCTACTGGAGAAAAAACAATAAAAGAAAACGGTGTTTCTGGTACTACAATTAAAGACATATTGAATAATATCTTATACAGTAATGTAAGTGTAAATGAAAAAGATTTAACAAGAGTAGCTTCAAAAATAGTTATATCACATGTTGATCCAAAAAATTATGCAGCAACCGAAGTATCATTAACTTCAGAAATAGTAATGAATGACTTAAAAGAAGAAATTCCTTTGTTGACATTGATGAGAAAATATTATGGTTTTGAAGACAGAGAAGCAAGAGATTATCTTGAGGAAATAATACAAGAAAACTATAATTATGATGAAGAAAAAAATCTATTTAAAATGCCCAAAAAATATGATGATATTGTAATTATGTCTTCAAGAAGTTCTTCAAGTTTTAGTGGCTTGATATATGCCTGTGGTGGTTTTAAATGTGATGCAAAAAACAATAATATTGTTATAAATGGAACTATTGTTTCGTACGGTGCAGATCCCTCCTCTTATTCTCCTGGAACTGGAGGAGGATTAAAAGAAGACGATCTAACAAATGTAGGAGCTGGAAATATTGAAATTAAAAATTGCAAAGATTTCACAGTTGTATATGATTCTACAGACCTTGCAACATTTGTTCATAAAAATTCTTCAAAATTGCCAGTGCATTTATCGAATATATATTCTAACAAATTGTAAATATTTATGAGAAAATTTTAAAAAATTTGATTCTAACTTTTACGGTAAATCCAAAAGTTAGGAGAAAAAAATGGAGATACATTATGGTAAATAAGAAAAAGGGTGTGTTTTTGGTATATGTTCTATTTACAGCAGTACTGATAAGCGTTTTCTTAATAACCGCAGTATCTGACATGCACAATAGTTTCTTTATTACCAAAAAATTTAATGGAGACAATAAAGCATATTGGGCAGCAGAAGCTGGCATTCAATATTGCGAATACAAATTAAAATCAGACTTAGGTTGGCCTTTTTTTACAGCCTCAAAAACAAGTATAACAAGCACAGGTACAGAACAATTTGGAAAATTTCAAGTAACCTCTTCCTTAAAAGACAATGGAAATGGTTATTATGTCCATGGAACATGTGAAGAAGAGGCAGAAGAATTTTGTGTGTATTTTTCAAAAAATGTTCAAAAAACAACATTAAATGGAGAAGATGTAAATAATATTGTCCCAAATGAGTTTCCTTCTGAGCCTTCAAACTTATCATATTGTTCATATACATCAATTAAAGAGACAGATGAAAGCAATAACACTGATGATGAATTTAAAGATGTTATTTATTCAAAATTAAATTTCATTGTCAGTAAAGAGCCCACTACATATAGGGCAATTATAACATCTCCTGGGGTATACATAGTTTCTGACGGAAGATGTGGAATGTATAGAAGTGTTGTTGAAAAAATGTTGATAGCAGACTACAACAATAAATGTGGTGGAGGATTATATGCAGGTGGAGATGTCAAAATAAATCTCTCAGGAAATAATTCTAATTTTAGAGTTTCCCAAACATCTAATTCAAAACCTGAAATTTATTGCAAAAAAGATATGGAATTATTGAGACAATATTTTAACAACGGATCAAAAGATATAACAAAATATGCTTTCCCCTGCTCTATTATAAATGGAACGATATATTTTGGAGAAAATTTTGACATAAATGATCAAATTCTAAATTATAGCAAAAACATAAAATCAACCGATATAAATGGACAAGATAAATTCTTAAAAGAAAATGGAGTAAATCTTGAGCAATATACAAATGCAACAGACGGACAGTTTCCAAAATTGACTTGGGAAAATATAGAAAAGCTAAAAGATAAACAAGAAGATATTACAACAATAAAAAGTGGAACTTATGTAGCTATATATGAAAGCTCTCTAAAAAGCTATTCTCTATTTAGATTAGGCAAAAGCTACATGGACAGAAATGGAAATTTTGATGAAAAAGAATTTGAAACAGATATGGAATTAGCTCGAAACGGAGCATTAAAAGATTTTTATAACTTCTTTTATGGTACTGGTACAGGAAAAGACGACGGCAAAAAAGACGATGGCAAAAAAGACGATGGCAAAAAAGACAACGGCAAAAAAGATGACGGTGTAGATGCAGTTAGTGGTCCTCCCTCTATCATTCAACCTGGTCCAAACGGTAATAAAGACGACAAAAAAGATGATGATAAACAAGGCTCAGGCTCACATACTGATAGACCTAAAGTTAGGGATAATATACTTTATATAAAAAAGGACAAAGATATAAGTCCATTGATCGCAATAGTAAATGACAATGATTTAGAAAATATAAAATACAGCGGTATAGACATATTTAACTTTGGCGATTTCGGTTCAAACAATCTAAATTTTGGTGACTTTGGCTTAAATAATGTTCCAAACATCGGTGTTTCAGGATCAAGCACAGGCGGAGGAGGCAACGGAAGTAATCCAGCTGAAATTACAAGTCCTGTAGGAGCTGTAACAGGTTTACCTAATCTTCCAGCTGGCGGAAATAATGGTAATGGAGGCAATGGTGGAAATGACGGACCCAGTGGCGGAATTGGACCAGGTGGGGTTCAACAATTAAATGGAACAAAAGAAAGAAATATTTTAAACCAATTAGTTCGCAACACAGATGGAGAATTTATCTGCTCAAAATATGAAACAAGTAGCATATTTTCAATAGATACAGTAAAACTATTGTCTGACGAAGCTGTCAGCAAAAAACTCAATATAAAAGAAGAAAAACAAGATGAAGAAAATAAAGATGAAGAAAATAAAGATGACAGTGCTAATATAGAAAATGATGGAAGTACATATACACCTATAATAGGTCTTCACAAATCTGTAAAATTAGAACCTATTGAAGTTGTAACAAAAGATGGTAAAAAAACACAAGAATTTTTCAATTTGATAACTTTAGTTGCTGAACGTGATGAAGAAGAACATGAAGATGAAATAAGAGATGAAACAACTGGAGAAGTAACAGGACACACAACTTCAACAGAATTAAAAAATATAAAACTTCATCTTTCACAAAATACATCTACAGATTTAGTATTTGCGAAAAAAAATGACGGTGTTTCTGAAAGAAAAACACTTATGCAAAGTAATGATAATTCAGAAACAAAAACAAAAAGTATAGTTTCTAATGATGACAGTGTAATGCTATATACGGATGGTTTTATATCCATAAATGGAAAATTATCTGGAACAGGTCAAATATTGTCAAACGGAAGTGTATATTTTAGAGCAGGAACTCAATTAAATGCAAATACAACAAGTTCAAAATTGACATCAGAAAGTAGCAAAGTAGGTATATACTCACATGGTGTTATAAAAATGGATGTAGCAGATGTAAATGGAACTTGTTCAGAATTGAATAAAGAAATAAAAAATCTATTAAAGGGAGAATCTGCAGACAATTACAACAAAATAGCCAATAAGGTACTTGAAACTCCAATAACAGTTAAGAAAAAATCAGGAAACTTCACAATATCAATAAACAACAAAGAAAATTTTGAATTATTGAAAGAAGCATATATTAGAGTTGCAGAAGACATAGCAGTAAGCGAAGGTACACTCTCTTTAAAACAATTTATGAGGAAATATTACGGTTTCAGTGAAAGAGAATCGAGAGATTATTTAGAAGAAATCGTTAAAACTAATGCTATCTACTCCAATAATATGTATAAAATGCCAACAGATGCAAATGAAATTGATGTTAATTCAAAAAATCCTTCAAGTTTCAGTGGAATAATATATGCATGTGGTGGATTTTATTGTAACCCTGGAACTGGAAATGATGTAGTAATAAATGGAATATTAGTTACTTATGGAGCCGATCCAAAATCAGGACTTCCTGGTTCAGGAAATGGATTGAATGATGAAGATTTACTAGAAATCAAAAATAAAGACGGTTCAACAATTTATAATTTTGAGAAAAACCCTGGTGCTGTTATAGTAGATAACTGTAGAAATTTTTCAATAGTATATAATTCAACAGATTTATCAAACTTTCTCGAATTATGTTCAGGAAATAAATTGCCTGTAAATTTGACTTGCGTATATTATAATAAATTATATTAATAAAACCCATGGGAAATACTAATAACAAAATGAAAAAAAAAGGATTTACTTTATTTGAAACATTAATATCAACAATAGTATTTGGCATCATAATGATATTAATGTTTCAAATGTCGTCTGCTTTTTTTAATCTATTTACAAAATCAAGTTCTAAACAATCAATAAATAGTAAATTCATAAAAGCATATACTCAAATGCAAAAAGATTTTTCCATAAGTGATTCAAAATCAATGTATTCTTACAAGAATTACAAAATTAGCAAAGAAGAGAACTTATTAGATGTAGGTGCAAGATGGATTGCCTTACCTATCCCAACAGATAATGAAGGAACAATTCAAGGCTCTGGTAATTCTTTTGAATGGTCAAGAATTTGTATTTATTATTTGAGTTGTTCAAAAAATTGTAAAGAATGTCAAAATAAAAAAAATGTTAAAATATTAAAATGGAAAAAAGAGAATCAAGATAAATACAGGTATTGTTCTGATAAAGAATTGACAAGACTTGTATATGACTATAAAGGTCCGAGCAATCCTTATATTTTTGCTCGTGTACTATCTGCTATATGTAAAGATATTTCTAAATATACTCTAAATAATAAAAATGCAAAAGAACTTCCAGGTTACAATTCAGAGAAAAAATATACAATAGATACTTTCAATAAAGGTGATGAAAACAGTGGACAAGTTGTAACAATTAAACTCTTAGACCACAAAATAATAGCAACAGATATATTTGATATGGAAATAACTCAAAAAAGCAATAATGTAAAAATAAATCTTTCCTCTATAAGAAAAGAAGAGATAAAAAAAATACTAAAATATGGATATGAAGCTACTGATTTTACAGAAAAAGATGCTAAAGGCAAAGAAAAATATTCTGAATATATTGATAAAATAGAATTTTTAATAAATACAAATAACAGCTAAAGTCTATGGAGGTCTATATATGACAAAGAAAAAAGGCGTTTTTCTTATATATGTACTTTTCACTGCTGTATTGATAAGTGTTTTTCTGCTAACAGCTGTAAAAGATATGCATGACAGTTATTTTCTCACCAAAAGATTTAGTGGGGATAACAAAGCATATTGGGCATCTATTGCTGGAATTGAATACTGTGAATACAAAATAAAAACAGATGTATCTTGGCCTTTTTTACAAACAAATGAAGAAACCTCCAATGATAAATTTGGAAGTTTTCAAGTAGAATTAAAAAAATACGGAAATGACGGATATTCCGTGCATGGATTATCTGAAAAAGAAAATGAAGAATTTTATATATATTTTTCAAATAAAAACTCTAATAAAATAGCAGACGAAGCTAAAAAATTAGAAGGTTCAGATAGCGAGATATCCATAGTTCATGAAAGTTTTCCAGATGATTCATACTGTTCATACAACTCTATGACACAATCAAAAACTTTGACATTCGACAACTCTAAAAATCAAGAAGAGGGATGTGAAGATTACGCAAGTCTGACTCTTGTTGTCAGTAAAAATAATCACAAGGCAAAAGTTACATTTCCTGGAATATACATAGTTTCTGATGGACGTTCAGGAAGTTACAAAAGTGTTATAGAGAAAATGTTTATTCTCGACAACAACAACACATCTCCTGCAGGCATATATGCTGGTGGAAATATAAATATAAATCTGTTGGGTAATAACTCAACATTTAAAATATCACAAACATCTAATTTAAAGCCAGAAATCTATTGTAAAAAAAATATAACAATAGATAAAAGTGGGGTTAGTTCTACAGATAATGAAGACTATACAATTCCTATGTCTGCAAGAACAAAGGGCACAATATATTTTGGTGCAAACAGTGAATTTACATTAATTGATGATATAAAAAATACAAATAATTTTTCTACAACTGGACAATCAGGAGAATATGTAAATTTTAAAAAGCAATTTGGAATAAACCTAGATACATATACAGAGTCAAAAGATAGGCTATTTCCAAAATTATCTTGGGACACAGTTGAAAGCAGTGTTACAAATAATGTAAACTTCCAGTCTATACCTGGAGGAAGTTATGTAGCCATATATGAAGATTTAACATCTATAGCAGGAAAAGTAGGAGAAGATGTTGGAAAACGCTATCCAGCATCTTATAAAGGTGGTTATGTACTTGTTCGCTTGAACAATAGTTATCTAAAACCAGATGGCTCATTTGATGATCAAAAATTCAAAAATGATTTAGATAAAGCAAGACAACTTCAAAAAGATGCAAATTCAAAAATATTTGATAACAATAATGTAGATGTAACAGATTATGATGAAAATGGAAATCCTATTGGTTCTCATAAAGAAATAACTGCAAAAGGAAGAGCTCTCCAGCAAATTAAAGCCTCTGATAGAGGAGTTATAATTGAATTTTTAAGAAAAAGATATGGCTTGCCCGAAACAAACTACAGTGATGACTATGAAGGCTGTGAAAAATATATAATTGCTTCGCAAAAACCTGAAATAGACGGAATTGCAGGAGATGCAAAAGGTGTATTTTCAATAAACACATTAAAAATTGACAATGTAACAGAAATAGATTCAACAACAGACAAAACTCCAATTATAACTTTAAATAAATCTGCTAAGACAGATAATTTTAGTCTATTTACATTGACAAGAGAAAAAAATGGAGATTATACTTTAGATAAAACAAAATCAACAGATTTAATTTTTGGAGAAAAAAATTACGGTATTTCTGAAAGAAACCTTTTTAAAACGAGATATTCTAATAATGAAACATCTTCAGAAGAAAATGAAGATGATAAAGGCAGTTTAATTCCTGTTTCAAATCCAATAACATTATATACAACAGGTGATTCAATAATAAATGGGAAATTATCTGGTACAGGTCAAATTTTGTCAAATGGATATACATATTTTAAAGCAGGGACACAGTTAAATTTAGATTCTAACATAGATGACACAGATAATAAACTCACAAGTAAAATAGCAGTATATTCAAAAAATAATATACAAATGGGAGTTCCTGAAGGAAAAGAAAATTCAAACATATTGCGTGAACAGATAAAAAAGGTGTTAAAAGAAATATCAAAAGAAGACAAAGACTATTATTCATATCAAAATATAGCATCTAAAGCTCTCTATGATTTAAGAATAAATACTAATGAAATTATGAAAGATGATGTAAGTTATGGAGTTAATCAAGATTTATTGCCTAATGCACCAGCAAATCCCAACTCTCATAACCCTAGTAGTTCATCAACAAATCAAACAATATCTCTATCAACATATATGCAGAAATATTATGGTTTTAGTTATAGAGAAAAAGAAGATTATATAAACAATATCGTTATGAATAATGTATATGTAAACAAACATGGTAGATACAAATTAGTAGGTGAAGATGATATAGCTATTTTTGACTATCAAGCACCTTCAGGTTTTAGTGGACTAATATATACTTGTGGTGATTTTAAGACAAACGCAATAAATTCCAATCTTACTATCAATGGAATCATAGTTGCTTATGGTGGCGATCCTGGTGCATCTGGTGACAAAGGAAAACCTGGAAAATCTAATAGTGGAAATATAAAAATAGATGGTTGTAAAAATTTCACACTTACATATAACTCAACAGACCTCGACAACATAAGAAGATTATGTTATGAAGGTTATCCAATAAATTTAACTTGTGTATATTACAATAGATTATAATTATAAAAAAATGAGATTCGAAAAATTTCGAATCTCATTTTTTATTAGTTAATTATCTTTTTCTATCCACCAACCGCCACCATCATAATATCCATTTCTACTCATAAATGGAATTAACGATCTAAGACTCCCCTGCTTTTTTTTAGGTACATAAATTCTTTTTTTTCGCAAAACACCATAAATTTTTTTTTGGACATCTTTCATCAATTTTTCCCAAGAATCAACTATTTCCCATATCTCTTCATATTCCTTACTGTCTTCTTCATAATCATATAAATCATCTTCAATCCACCAAAATTTATTATTGGCACACGCTAAAGCAACAGCAAGACTTCTTTCAGAATAATTTTCCTCTTTTAACCATTCTCTAACATCATTAGGAGTAACATTATCAAATGGCTCTGACATCATTATAACTTGTTTTGTCATGTTATAAAAGGCAAAATAAAAAAAATTAAGAGCCTAAAAGCTCTTTAATTTT
Organism: uncultured bacterium; assembly: GCA_902790465.1. Taxonomy (GTDB): domain Bacteria; phylum Vulcanimicrobiota; class CADAWZ01; order CADAWZ01; family CADAWZ01; genus CADAWZ01. The sequence goes on from CADASF010000024.1 coordinate 36,402, forward strand.
GCCTATAAAATTTGGTTTATGGAGGTGGCGGGAATCGAACCCGCGTCCGAAAAGACCCACACAGTGATATCTACGAATGTAGCCTACAATTTAAAATTTCGAATTTCAGAACTCCCATAGGCAGGATTTCCAATTTTCTATTCCTCTTTATTTCCCCTCTGCTCCGAAGAAAACTAACATCAGGTAGTCTGTATTATTTATGCCCAGTTTCTACCAACAGACACGGTAGAAGTGGACATTGGCTGACTAAGCAGCCAAAGCGTATTCGTAATTATTGTTGTTTATTTTTTTCCGCTCGTTTAGCGAGAGCACGGAACTCGATCCGCAACCAAAGCACGAATAACTCCCCGTCGAAACCAGTACACCCCCAAATGTTATCTGGTGAAATCATTATAACACCTATCTAAAAAAAAATCAAGTAAAAAACTTCCAAAAAATATTACTTTTTGGAAGTTTTCTTTTTACATTTTTGTCAAATTCTATATAAATTATTTCAAATATGATATTTTTTATCTAATTTTTTTTCTCTTACATCTTGGAAGTCTTATTATTTCTGACATCAAAAAACTTCTTCTCAAATCATCTTTTGTCCAATTTTTTGGTATCAATTCCCCTGCTGAAGAAACAGATATATTCGAATTTGAAATCTTCTTATTTTCATTAAATAAAGATTGTTGTTGTATCGCTTTAAGTTGATTTGCTTTTTCCTTGATTCGATTTTGAGATTCAGCCAAATCTTTTTCAGCAGAACGACTTCCTTTTACCTGTGGTTGTAATAAAAAAGTATCATTAAACATATCTATAAGATGAGGTGGTAACTCAAGAGTTACTGAATCTCCCCTACATCCCAAATTATAGATAGCCATACTATTTAAATTTCTAACAAAATTAGCATTAGGAGGATTATTTACATCTGTCAAAACATTTATAATTCTCTGTCGCATTTCACTTGGAAGGGTATTTAAATGGGTATTTCGTATCCTTACAAGTAACTGCATTTCTTCATATTCTGGCAAAGAATGCAAATAATTCAAATAAATTTTTATAAATTGCTGAACAGGAGCAGAATCAAAATTTACTTTTGCCATATTTTATTACACTCCAGCTCTTAGTGCATTTGCAAGTGCAAGAGGAACTTCAGCTTCAGAAGCAATAACCTTTGCCTGCATTTCTATAACTTTTGCCTGCATTTCCTGCTCTTCAGCTATAGCTAAAGATTTTCTCTGTTCTGATTTAGCTTGTGCAATATTTTTATCTGCTTCTGCTTTTTGAATTTGAAGTTCTGAACCAATATTCTTGCCAACATCGACATCTGCAATATCAATAGAAAGAATTGTAAAAGCAGTTCCATTATCAAGTCCTTTTGCTAAAACTGTATCTGAAATAAGCATTGGGGACTTCAAAACTGTTTTATGTGAATCTGCAGAACCAATAGTAGAACATATACCTTCTGCAACTCTTGCAATAACTGTAGCTTCACCAGCTCCACCAATAAGTTTATTGATATCAGCTTTTACAGTAATTCTTGCCATTGCCTTTATCTGAATACCATCTTTTGCAACTCCACCGATAAGAGGAGTCTTTATAACTCTTGGATTAACACACATATTTACAGCATCAAGAACATCTCTTCCAGCCAAATCTATAGCACATGCTTTTTCGAAAGGAAGAGGAATTTTAGCCTGTTTTGCCTGAATAATAGCCTGTATGACTGTTGCTATATTTCCACCTGCCAAATAGTGAGATTCAAGCTCATTAGCTGTTACATGTAAGCCTGAATTTTTTGCAGATATAAGCTGATCAACTATGACATCTGCCTTAACTCCTCTAAATTGCATAAACATCAAATCCCCAAAACTGACAGAAACATGGTTACTTCCTGCCTTAATAGCAGTAGAAAATGGAAATAAAGAAGCAATTATAATAAAGCAAACAAATGCAATTAAACATATCAAAATTATATTCATAATTATCTATAATCTCCCTTCTAAATATTCAACTGCTCAGAATGAACACCAGACATAGATTCACGCATTTGAGTATCAGCCAATAAATTCTTGAGATTATAATAATTCATCACAGAAATTCTACCTGTTTTTAAAGCTTCACTCATTGCAATAGGAACTTGTGCTTGTGCTTCTACAACTTTTGCTTTCATCTGTTGAACATAGGCTCTCATCTCTTGTTCTCTTGCCATAGCTGCTGATTTTCTTGTTTCAGCCTTAGCTTGTGCAATTTCTTTATCAGCCTGTGCTTGGTTAATCTGAAGTTCTGCACCAATATTTCTTCCAACATCTAAATCAGCTATATCTATTGATAAAATTTCAAATGCAGATGATTCATTAGATTCTCTCTCTAAAAATGCCTTTGATATTATTTCAGGTGATTCCAAAACATCCTGATAATTTTCTGAAGAACCAATAGCAGTACATATACCTTCCTGTACTCTTGCAAGAATAGTCTCTTCACCAGCTCCACCGACAAGACTTTTAATATTTGCTCTTACAGTAACACGGCATTTAGCAATAATTTCAATACCATCTTGAGCCATAGCAGCAATAGGTGGAGTTTCCAAAACTCTTGGGTTAACACTCATTCTAACAGCTTCAAGAACATCTCTTCCAGCTCTGTCTATAGCACAAGCATCATTAAAACTCAAATTGATATTTGCTTTATCTGCAGAAATAAGAGCTCTTACAACAGGCATAACACGACCACCAGCAAGATAATATGAAGCCAATTCTTCAAATGTTATCGTCTCTTTTAAACTTGCCTTATGTGCCATAATAAGTGGATTTATAACAACATCTGGTGGAACATTTCTTAATCTAAGACCTATAAGCTCAGACAAGCCTATTCCTCTAACTCCAGACAGTACAGCTGCAAACCACAATGGAACAGGAAAAATAACACCAAATAGGATGCAAAAACCAATGAGACCAGCACCACCTAAAAATATCAAGCAATTCGAATCCATATTCTATTTATCCCCCTCTATTATTTCTTTTACGACAATTCTATTGGCAGAAATGTCAATAATTTCAACTTTTTTATTTACATCAATAAATGAATTTTTTTCGGCAACTACATCTGAAACTATCTCATCATCAAAACCAACAATTACAAATTTAGCTTTTCCACCAGGTTTTAATCCTGTAGTTGTAGTTCCTACTAAACCGACTGATAATTCAGGCTGTGGATTTTCTTCTTCAACACTTCCATCTTTTGTATAAGTTTGTTCAGAAGAAATAGACCAACCATTTATTTTCAATTTTGTTCCCATCGCTTTTACAACACCAAATGTGAAAGCAAAAACAAAAACGAAAACAAGGCAAGATAAAATAAGAGCTTCTTCCAAATTGTTATTACAGAATCTCAAAATTCCAATAAACAACATTATTGTTCCAATAATTCCTGGCAATCCAAGACCTGGAATTAAAAATATCTCAATAATGACAAGAAGCAAACCTAAAAGAATAAGCCCAAGACCTAAAAAATCAAGTGAACCTGCCAAAAATTTAATTCCAAAAAAAGAACCAAGAGCAATAAAAGCTATAGTTCCTCCTATGAACTTTTTCTCTTCTATCATCATCTCTTTTAAAAGACCTGTAAATCCAATTGCAAGTATCAATGCACCAACAAAAGGATTGCTTATAAAATCAGAAGTTTGTTGAAGAAAAGAAGGTTCTTTTACATCAGCCCAAGCATATCCCAAAAAGACGATAAAAGCAAAAAATATAAGACTAAAAAATTTGTACAACTTTTTCATGTCAATTTCTTTCCCCCTTTCTTAAAATTTACCCTGTAATCTAAAAAAATTCTATAAATTAGGAAAAAAAACCTTTATTTTTTTCACTTAAAAAGGTTATTTTGAATAATATTTAATTATAATATATAATTTAGGAGGATAAAATACAAAATGATTATAAAATGTGAAAATATATCTTATAAATATGATTCGAAAAATGGAATAAATAATTTTTCAAGCGAATTTAAAAGTGGAAATATATATGGACTAATTGGTCCAAGTGGTGCAGGTAAATCAACATTGATAAAATTGCTTTCAGGAAATTTCAAATCAAATAATGGAAGTATAAAAATAGATGGTAAAGAATTAAATAAATATACTAACAAAGAAAAAATATCTCTCATTTCTTGGTTACCACAAACTATTTCATGTAATTTTGATTACACCTGTAGAGAAGCAATTTTATTTGGAAGGTATGGATATTCTAATTTTCTGCCAAGTAAAAATGATTATGAAATATGTGATGAAATAATGAAAGAAATGAACATTACTCATCTATCCAATCGTTTTTTATCAAATATATCTGGTGGCGAATTTCAAAGAGTTATGACAGCACAAACAATAGCACAAAATGCACAATGTATAATTTTAGATGAGCCAATTTCACATCTCGATGTAAAATGCCAAAGTGAAATAATGGAATATCTTCAAAAAAGAAAAAAAGAACATGACAACATAATTATAATATCAATTCACGATTTGACAGTTGCCTCTTATTATTGTGATCACTTAATTTTACTTAAAAATGGCAGTAAAATAGCAGAAGGCTCTACAAAAGAACTAATAAATTACGAAAATATTTTAAATGGTTTTGAGTTGGAAACCAATATTATTGACTATAATGGAGATAAATTTCCAATTATCAAAAAAATTTGACAAAAAGACATTATTTGTAATATATTATAGTATTGAATATTTATTTGTTAATTTAAAACACAAAGAGGTTTTTTAAATATCGAAATGACAATAGAAGCAATAATCACATCTGTTATATTTGTTGCAGTATTTGCATTCATTTTATCAGAAAAAATAGACAGAATGGTCGTATCAATCTGTGGGGCAACTGCAATGATCGTAGTGGGGAACATTCGAGGTTTTTATAGTTATGAACAAGCTCTTTCAATGATTGAACTTGATACTATTATACTTTTACTTGGAATGATGACTCTTATAAGTATGCTCGAAAAAACAGGAGCATTTGAATATATGGCGATAAAAATAGCCCAACTAAGTAAAGGGCGTCCAGTAATGCTATTTTTGATGTTGGTAACAACAACTGCATTTATATCCATGTTTCTCGATAATGTTACAACTGTCGTTTTGATTGCTCCTGTAACAATAGCAATCACAAAATTACTAAAATTATCTTGTGTTCCATATTTGATTGGTGAAGCAATATTGTCAAATATAGGTGGTCTTGCAACAATAGTTGGAGACCCTCCAAACTTGATAATCGGTTCATCTGTTCAAGATCTCAGTTTTATTTCATTTATGCTACATTTAGGTCCATTTGCATTAATTGTATTTCTTTTAACAGCTTTTTTATTTATAAAAATATTCAAAAAAGATTTCGACAAAGAACCTTCAGAAATAAAAGTTATGATGTCAATGAAACCTGAAGATTCAATAACAGACAGAGAAGGAGCCAAAAAACTTATATATGTCTTTAGTATAATAATATTTGGATTCTTCATAGCAGAATATATACATATAAGACCTTCATTAATAGCAATAACAGGTGCAGCAATAGGATTTATATTCACAAAATACAACATAGAAGAAACAATTTCAAGAGTTGATGTCAGTATTTTAATATTTTTCTCAGGTCTTTTTATAACTGTAGGAGGCTTAAAATATAGTGGAGTTCTCGATTTAATGGCAACATCTCTTACAGGTTTAGCAAAACACGATATGCTTTTATGTTGTATAGTAACTATATGGGTTGCAGCATTTGCCTCTGCAATTCTCGATAATATACCATTTACTATTGCAATGATTCCAATGATACAATCTTTGGGGCAACATTTGGGAGATATGAATGCAATAACTCCTCTTTGGTGGGCATTAGCATTAGGCGTTGGATTAGGTGGAAATGGTTCTGTAATAGGTGCAACTGCAAATGTAATAGTTGTTAAATTATCTGAAAAAACAGATACACCGATAACATCTAAAGTTTGGTCAAAAAGCGGATTGATTACAACTATGATTTCACTTGTTTTAACATCTGTACTATTTTGGGTATTTTATAATTTCATGTGCACAAAATAGTTATTTTAAAAATATATAAACAATATATAAAACTACTAAAAAAATAATATTTACAGTGGAGAAAGATAAAATATAATTTTCTCCTTTTTTTCTATTTTCGTCTAATTTTATATAAAATTTATATGTTATCAAACTTGCCATACTTGCGATTATTGTCCCAAGTCCGCCTAAATTTGTTCCAACAATCAAAGCCTTTCCATTTTCTGTAAAAGCAGATAAAAGAATTGCTGTAGGAACATTGCTTATAATTTGTGAAGAAAAAATAGCAGTCAATACAATATTTTTCTGAATCAGCTGTGAGATCATACTGTGAATAAAATCAATTCTTCCTATATTTCCAATTAAAATAAAAAAGAAAACAAAAGTTAAAAGCAGTGAATAATCGGCATTCTTAAAGGCTTTATAGTCCATACATAAGATAACAGATGAAACAACAAAAAGCATAATAAGAAAATTTACTTGTCCAGAAACTGTAAATATACATAAAATAAATAAAACAATATATATAGAAAGTTTATAAATATTTGGTTTTAAAACATCGTTTTTTACAATATCATCTTCAGTCTTTTTATTTTTATTTTCCCAAAAGACAAATAAAATAGACAAAACTAAAGAAATTATGGAATATGGAAGCATTAAATTTAAAAAATCAATCATTTTCATATTATAAGTAGAATATAAATATAAATTTTGAGGATTTCCTATTGGGGTAAACATACTTCCTAAATTAGATGCAACAGTCATTATTATCAATGTAATCATCAATTCATGATTATCTGATATTTTATTGAGTACCATTATTGCAAATGGAATTAAACAAACAAGAGTAACATCATTTGTCAAAAACATACTCATAAAAAATGAAAGTAAAACAAATAAAATTGCAATATATCTTTCAGAGTGAATTTTTTCAAGAATTTTATTAGTTAAAAAATCAAATGTTCCAATTCTCATCATAGCACTTACAATTAACATTAATGAAAATAATATTGCAAGAACTGGATAATTTATATATTTAATATATTGAAAATCAGGATGTACAAAAAAACAAGAAATAAAAGCAAATATCCCTGATAAAAACAAAATAGTATCATTTTTAAATTTTTGAATAATAAACTGCATGGTAAAAAAAAGTTGTGAAAAAAGTAAATAGAATAGATGTCATAATTTTATTAACTAACCAAACGAGTTAATTTACGAAAATTTATATAAAAAAATATTTTTTTCACATTCCCTAAGTCAAAATTTTCACTTATTTTTCGCTGAAAATTATTTTTATCCTATCAGAATTTGAAATAAAGAAATAATTTTATATTTTTTTAACAAAATTTTATATAATTTTTCATTTTTCTATATTGATATAATATAACTTATATTGTATAATAAAATGGTATGTGAAATTTATTTTTTCAATGGAGAAAAAATATGAATGGAATAACAAATTCAAATATACAATCAATGAATTTATATACTTTTCCTAATGAGATACATAATCCCATTGGGACAGTTGCTGATAATATACGAGAAGAAGCCATACAAGATGTAATATCAGGAATAAATTTTTCTGAACAAGGAAAACAAACAGAGGAAATAGGAAAAAATTTACAAAAGACTGGAAAAAGTGAAGTAAAAAATGGAAGTTCTTTAAAACATAAGGGAGAAGTCGAAGTAAAAAAAGGAGAAAGAAAATCTCAAAGTGCTTTGAAAGATATTTCTGCAGGATATGCCCAACAGGATAAAGGGTTAGGTAAAATTCAGAAGGGAATTGATAATCTTCAAGAATCAATAAAAAAACATGATGTTGCAGATGGAATAAAATCATCTGGAATTGAAAAATTTGAAACTGGAAGAGATATAAATAAAGCAGGAGAACAACTTCAAAAAGAGGGACTTCTCTTTATTCAAGAGGGATTTTATCAAGATACACTTGCAGATGCCAAAAAAGAAAGAGGAATTAATACTTTTGGAAAACAGCTTGGAAAAACTTCCACAATACAGAATGAACAAGAAGAAATAATATCTGGATTAAACAAAGCATTTCAAGATGAAGTTGATGGTTCTGAGTTTAAAATTGCTGGAAATTACATGTTTAAAGAGGGAATGCAAAAAATAAGTGCTGGTGAGAATATGATAAAAAATGCACAAGAAATGTCCTCACAAGCAGATGTTAAAATGTCAGAAGCAACAGCAAAAGAGCAGAAAGCCAATGCTTTAGAGGCAGATGCACAAGCCAAAGAGACTGCTGCAAATAATATGGAAGCTATATCTCCTGAAGTAAAACAACAGGCTGAATCTATGTTAAAACAAGCTGAAGAGCTTGAAAAGCAGGCTGAAAATTTGATAAATCAAAAACAGCAAACTATGCAAGATAGCGAAAATACATTGGATAAATGTAATACAATAATGCAGTCACTTTATCAAATGCCTCAAATGATAATGAATTCCATGGCCGTAATGCCATTTTCTATGCCATTATGTATTTCTTTTCTACAAATGAACCCATTTAATTTAATGTATAATTCGGGTCTTCAAAATCAAACTTTAATGAGTTCTGCTATTCAAAATTTAGTTAATGGAATAGAAATGGACATACAGGCAAAACAATTACAATTGCAGGCAACACAGATGAAATTACAGGCTCATAGTCTTTTGAACAGACCTTCAGCTGAAGATATTAAAAATGAAGCAACAAAAGAAAGAAATATGGCACAAGCACTTTATGCTGAAGCACAAAGTGATAAAGAATCTGCAGTGCAAATAAAAAATCAAGCAATATCAGATTTTCAAGAAGGTCAAAAACTTCAAAATGAGGGAAATAAATTAAAAGCCGAAGGTATTGAATATATAAATTTTGGTAAAGAATTAATCTCAGAATCAAAGAAAAATCAAGAAGAATTGAGTGCTAATTTTTCAGATAGTTTAACAGCAGAGCAGAAAATTCAAAAACAAAAACAGAAAACAATAGATAGAATACAAGGTGGAATGGAACATTCCAAAGAAGCAAATGAATGGTTTGAAGTCGGATTGGAAGATGTAACTCTTGGAAAAAGATTAGAAGACATAGGTTATGCTTTTGAAAAAGACGGTGTAAAAGACCTTAAATTGGGTATGAAAACTTCAAAAGAAGCACAAGATCAAGAATTTGCAGGTTTAAAGCAAATCAAAAGAGGAATTTCTTCATCAAAACTTGGAAGAGCAAAAGAACAAGAAGGTATGTCCAAATTAGAAGAAGGTCAAAAAATGATAGCAGAAGGAAAAGCTAAAGGACAGGCTGGAAGTGAATCAGTGAAACTTGGAAATGCTCTTATTGAAGCAGGAAATTCTTTGATAGAAGAAGGACGCTCAATGCAAGAACAAGGAGATTTAATTATCGAAGAAGGAATAGGTCTTTTATTCTTGGCAGATGAAATAGAAGATTCATTATTGGCATAATTATAATAAATAAAAACATAATGGAATGGGCTGTGAAAAACTATTTTATTTTTTCACAACCCATTTTTTTTTGTTAAATAGCTTTATTTTTCTAAATATTCAATTTCTTCTTTAGTTAAATCATATAATTTATATACAATTTCATCAACACAAGAATCTATCATAGAAGATGAATAATTAGAATCTTTTGAAAAACGCAAATTGTATAATTTAATAAATTCTTGCTCTATATTTTGATTTGGAAGTGGAATATTTATTTTACTTAAAAAACTACTTCCCTTCCCTCCAGTTGTATTGGCACTCCTCAAAATAATTTTATTAAATAACTTGCTATTAAATATTGAAAGCAAATAAATTAAATGTAAGCCTGTAATAAAATAACATTTATCATTTACAAATATGTTATTTTCTACTATACATGCATTCATTTCAAGACTTACCTGACGATATACTATTTTTTGTCTATAAAAATCTCTCATATAGACACAGTTTCTCAAATTATATGGAGTATTTCCTTTATCTTGCCTTTTTACCAAGTTGTCATAATAATTATCCAAGTGTTTCTTTATTGCAGGATATTTTTCAATATTTACAGGAGGGATATTTTGCGATTTTATTCCATTGTGAGTATTGATCAACCACATATCTGGAAAATCATAAACATATCGCTTTATATCCCTCCCCCTTAAAATAGGTTGCATTATCTCCACACTTTTTGGTTCTTCAGCAATCAATTCATCTTTTTTATCACCAGATATAATAAAAGCCTCATTATATCCTGTCAAAATACCTCTATAAATAGAAATATCCCAATCTTTCAATGAAATGCCAACAGATTCTATTTTCTTCTTTATTTCCTGCTCAATAGGAGAAAGAATCACCCAATTTTCATCAAGTTTAAGATCCATGTTTGAGTTATTATGCTTAAAAAATAAACTAATATTTTTCCTACAGTTGGAATCTAATAGACAAACTTTCGTATTTCTCCTGTTTTCTGATTTCCCCAAAAGAAGAATGTTTACATCAACTGTCGCATTTTCAAAAATATTACTTCCTACAAAATCGAGAAGTTGAACAGGATTTGTATTTTTTACAAAAAAGTTTCTCAAAGATTTTCCATAAACAGCCTTCATCCATTTATTACTTGTGATAAAACACAAGAAACCATTTTGGCTAAGTAAATTATAACCTTTTTCATAGAACAAACAGTAAATATCCCCTGTTCTCTCAAAAGTTTTAAATCCCATGTTTTGCAATTTATCGGCTTCTTCATGCATTATCTGTAACTGTAAATAAGGAGGATTTCCTATAACGATGTCAAATCCGCCATTGTCTTTAAATACCTTTGGAAAAAACGACTGCCAAGGTATAACAAGACTATTTCCACAAATTATGTTACAATCCAAATTTGGAAGTGGTCTTGGGTTTGAATTTATATTAAATCTTTCGTCCCCCTCCTGTTTTTCTTTTGTCAAAATATCATCATCAACTACAATAGAAAGCCCTAGCCTCAATTTTGCAATTTCAACAGCATTTGGATCGATATCACAGGCAAAAATGCAGTTTTTAATCGTTTCTAATTTTAAATCATAATTAGTTCTGTGATTTGCTTGAATAAATTCCCTTTTCTGATGCTCTTTCATTTCTATAGCCAAATAATCTGTCAAAACAGACCTTATTTTTACTATCTCGTTTAAAATACAGACAGGAAAAGCACCTGAACCAACAGCCAAATCAGCTATTTTTACATTTACGAGCAAATTGTCAAGTTCTTTTAATCGATTGACATTTTTTTTAAAACTGAAGATTTCATCTGAAATAAGTAAATAACGCTCTTTATCAATGACAGGATATTTAGCACCTTCTATTTTCTTTGTTTTAACAGTATCCTCATCTCTTAAATCTTCGCCATAGAGAATAAAATTACGGATAGCTTCTTCAGATATTCTTGATTTTGTGGAAAGATAATTTATGAGTGTCTCTTGGCACATATAATGAATGATCTCACGAGGAGTATAAAAAGCCCCTTTAGACTTCCTATCTTTAACATCTAGGAGTTTTTCAAACACTTTTCCCAACATCTCTGGATCGATAGCAACTTCACGCTCCCTTGGCTCATCTTCATTCATCGTGAAATTATAGCAGTCAAATATATCAAGGAGACCTTTTTTATCCGTATTTGAAAAAAATTCGTTTGGGATATTGAAATTGTTGTTCCGCCAATCATAATTTTCGAATTCTTCAAAAAGTCTATCATTTAAAAATGGAATTCTGCAAGAAAGTGGTGCATAAAAAGCATTTTCACCACGGTATTTATTTAGTCCATTATAAAAAAGAGGTTCCAAATAGTCATCAAAAAAATTTTTACCCTTTTTAACGCTATCATTATAAATTTTACGCATAAAATCTTTTGAACCAGTTCCCCAAGGTTCGTTATTTGCAACACCGAGCAAACCTTTTTTCTGCAAAAAATACAGAAAAATAATCTGGCTAAGAAGTTTTTTAGCAAATTTTTCAGCAATTTTAAAATCTGTGTTTGTGTCTAGATATTCTTTTAATTCAAAATATTTTTCTTTGTATTTATTAAAAAATTCATTTGTCAATTTATCAACACTAAATGCTTCTTCAAGTTGATCAATAGTTATTTTTTCTCCATCTATCGAAGGAGAGAATTTTTTAAAATTATTTTCATAAATTGGAAACAGCATTTGAATAGCAGTTGCAGATGGTTCACCTTTTCCGACAAGATATGAATATCTCTTGGCAGATATCAATTTTTCAGAAATATTGCCTTTGGAAAATTCATAATCAAGACGAATAAATGAAAAACGCCATTTATAAGGTTCATCTTTTGTATAAAATGCAACCAACGCCCCCAGACAATTACTATTTTCAATAAGTTTTTTAACAAAATTCTTTTGCACACTCCTCAGACTCTTAACCGTTTTTCCTTTTTTTAAACAAACTGAAAGAAGCAGAATTTTTTGATTTTCTTCAAAAGAATAATAGCCGATGTGATAATAACCATCGACATAATAACTAAATTTATCTCTAACAGGATTGTACAATTCAGGGGCAAATAGTTTAATATCTGTCAACAATTCATTTAGAAAAGTAACAAAATTTTTATGGTTATATTCACTTTTTAATATTTGTTCAAATTGTTTTTGCTTAGTCATTTTTTTTCTAAATTTTATTTAGGAGCGAATTTGCTTTGTTTTGGGGCTGTGTAGCTTACATTTTTTTATTATAACAATTTTGAACAAATAAATCAAATAGAAATATTTTATCTTTCTAATTAGAAAGTGATTAAGAAATATTAATGGATTTCAAAAAGTAAACCATGTAGAAAAAGAAAAGAGGCTGTGAAAAAATAAAATATTTCACAACCCCTTTTACGCATATACTGCTCAATTATTTGACTTATCTATCCTGATGGAATATCAATTCACTTTCTTGCCACCAAAATACACATCTGTCGGCTTGTTGTA
>CADASF010000025.1 GCA_902790465.1 uncultured bacterium
ATCAAGAATACATGACCAAGAGATGATACAGAATGATCCAAATTATGTTCCTGCTCCTCCTAAAGTAGGACCATCTCCAGTTCCAGGTGTTGCTGAAGAAGTTGAAGAAGATTTAGGATTAAAATATGGAGATTTTATAGTTTCCAGAGACCCTGAACAAAGCATTGAGCAAATGATAGCATATGCACAGAATAGCGAGCAAATGGTAGCTCCAAAACAGGGCAGTGAAGAAATTAGAACTTTTGCACAATATAGCGATGGAATCGTAGCACATGCACAGGCTAGCGAGCAAATGGTAGCTAATGCACAAAGCATTGAGCAAATGATAGCTTCTGCACAGAATAGCGAGCAAATGGTAGCACCTGTACAGCAAAATGTTCAACCAGTTACAGTTCAAGCAAATGTTAAACCGTTGTCCAAATTAGCACAGTTAAAGGCTCAACAAAATGCTCCAGTAGTTCAAAATGATGTTCAGCAAGTTGCAGTAGAAGATGTAGAACAAATAATTCAAAATGTCAAAAATGGTCATGTAGATGTCCAAGCTACTCAGTCAGCTATAAATCCAGCAGATGATTTTGGCGTTGCTGTAGCAAGTGATTTTGCAGGTGATAATTATTTATTATTAAATGCGTTAGTAAATAACGGATTAATAGCTCCAGCAGGACAGGGATATGTTCAAAATGACATTCAGAAAGTTGCAGTAGAAGAAAATGCTGTTGCAAAAGTTGATGATACTAAATTTTAAACATGCTGCTAAAAGGCGTGCTGTAAAAAAACATTCTAACGCCATTTCAAAAAAATACAGTATAGAGAAGAAAAATACTTCCTACACTGATCAATTGAATAGAGCTGTTTTAAATCCTGATAATAAAGAGATATAATATATCTAACATTTTTACTTCAAAAGATAAGATAGGTAAAATAAAAAAACATAGATTAAGAAATTAAATAATTTACTTGATAATGAATAAAAACAGGGATAAATAATTTTCATCCCTGTTTTTATTTTTTAAAAACACAAAATATTTTGTATTTTAAAAAAATTATGTTATAATAATGAAAATTATTTTTTAGAAAATTTTAAACAATCATGAATACTAAAACTATATTTTTTATAACAATATTTATTTTTTGCTGTTGTTCATCTGTTTTTGCAAAGGTGAATGAACACAAATTGCCTTCTGGTCTAAAAATTTTGACATCTGTAAATAATTTATCTGAAACATCTTCTGTCAATGTTTGGGTAAAGACTGGAAGTGCAAATGAAACTGCAGACAATTCAGGAATATCACATTTTCTTGAACACATGTTTTTTAGGGGGACAGACAAAAGAGGAGGACTTGAATTTAAATCAGCAATAGAGCGTTTGGGTGGTAGTTCAAATGCTGAAACTTCAAAAGATTACACTCGTTATTATATAAATGTTCCTGCAGAAAACACAAAAGAAGCTCTAATGCTTTTGGTAGAGACTTTAAAACATGCTTCTTTTACAAAAGATGACACAGAGACAGAGAGAAAAGTTATTTTAGAAGAATATAGAATGAACAAAAATAATCTTTCAAACACTCTTTATGATAAAATATTTGAATTTGCATATCCAAATCATCCCTATGCAAGAAGTGTGATTGGAACAGAAAAAAATATCAAAAAATTTACTATTGGCGATCTAAAAAATTACAGAAGAGAATTTTACAGCCCTTCAAATTTAACTTTCATCATAAACGGTTCATTTGATGAAAAAGATATAGTAAAATATATAACTGATGAATTTTCTGATTATGATTCGGCTTCTAAAAATGAAATTGAAAGATATAAATTTGAATATCCAAAAACAAAACCAATAAGAAAAGATATAAAAAGTTTTGGGAATCCTTCTCTTGTTTTAGCTTTTTATGCTCCACCTGCTCATGATGAAAAAGGAATTGTAAATGCAGATTTATTTTGTTTTGTAATGGGAATGGGAAAAAGTTCTATTCTTGAAAAAATGAAAAAAGATAATTCTGAAAAGATAAAGAATGTTGATATTCAATTTCAGACGATGAGATATCCTGGACTTATTCTTATTGTTGCAGAATACGATAAAAAGGCAAAGTCAATCGAAATTGAAGAAATTTTGATGAATACAATAAAAAATGTAGCTGAAGGAAAATTTACAGAAGCAGAATTACAAAGAGGAAAAAAGATTTTGACAAATAATCATCTGTTTTCCAATGAAACAAATGCAGGACTTGCAGGAAGTTTGGGAATTTATGCGGTCTTAAATAGATGGCAATTTTCTGAGGAATACTGTGATATGATAAATAATTTGACTAAAAAAGATATTATGAATTTTGCAAAATCTATCTCAGAATCGCCTGATTTTGTATTTAATATCGGAAGTGGTGAAAAGAGGAAATAATGAGGTATTTTAAATTATTTTTTACTTTCATAATTTTATTTTTTTGTTTATTCTTTCAAGTAAATGCAGAAGAGAAAAGATTGCCAAATACTCCTGATTTTTCATCTAAGAGAGATATACACATAATATACAACACAGGAAAAAATGATAAAATATGTGGAATAACACTTCTTTTCAAGTGGGGAGTTGCTGATGAAGAGTCATATATCCAAGGAATGAGATCTTTTATTGCCGAGCTAATTTACAAGCAAATTGAAGATATAAAAACAGATGAAGGAATAACAGCTCTTGAAGCTTATGGAATTGGGATAAAAACAGAAGTTGAATCAGATTATATCCTTTTTAAATCTTCATGTATGAAGGAAGATTTTCCATTTGTTCTTGAAAAAATTTGCGAAGCTGTATCAAATCCTTTTAAAGATGAAAAACTTTTTGAAAAAGCAAAAGAAGATTATGTAAAAAAATATAAAGATAAAAATGGCGTTATAAGTGATGTATATTCACTTTTTTTGACTGAATTTTATAAATATCATCCATATAGACATATAAATTCATATAGTGTCAGAAATATTGAAAAACTCAATTTTAAACAGGCACAAGATTTTTTGTCAAAACTTTTGAAAAGGGATAAAATATATATTTCGGCTAGTGGAAGATTTAATCAGGAAAAAGCAGATAAAATAATAAATAAATATTTTTCAAATTTTGGACTTTCTGAAATAAAACCAGAAGAAATACAATGGGATACAGAAGCAGGGGAAAAGCAAAAATTTTTAACAGCTTCATCTCCAAATGGATATCTTCTCATAGGTTATTCTGCCCCATCTTATAGTTCTTCAGATTATTTTACAATGCTTGTTGCAAACAATTTGACAGGAAATGGTTTTGGCTCTAGATTTTGGAGAGAGATAAGAGAAAAAAATGGAATGGCTTATGGATTAGGAGGTATTTATCCTGCTCTTGAAGGTCCAAATCATGTCATGTTTTATGTCATGATCAATCCTAAAAATGCAATGAAAGTTCGCAAACTTGCAATTGATTCGATAAATGATTTAAAATCAAATGGTTTTAGTGATGAAGAATTAAAGACTGCAAAAGAAAAAACTATTGGCACTCTTTTGCTTGAAAGAGAATCATCTGCAGGATTTACATCTCAAAAGGCATCATCTTTTGCTTTGGGGTTATCTCCTGCAATAGATGAAATAAAGCAAATCAAAAAAGTTAAAAAAGAAGATATAGTAAAGGTGATGGATAAATATTTTAAAAATCCTACTGTTATAATTGTGAGACCTCCTGGACTTTATATTCAAGATACTTGGCTATAGCAGAGAATGTCGGAAATTATTTTTTATTAAAAAAAAGGGACTGTGAAAAAAGTATTTTTTTTACAGTCCCTTTCACCTATACATTCACTTTTTCTTTAAGAGCTAATATCTCATCTCTATCCTTTTCGGATTCGCAAGTTTCAAGTGCTGAATTAAGATATGGTTCAGCCTCATCTGATCTATTTCTCGAAATTAGGAAATTGACATAATCTTTTGTATAATGCCATTTTCCACCACTTAGATTCATTGCCTCAATTCTTTCTTTTTCTTCCATTAGATAATCTTTTTTCTTATGGGCAAGATATGCTTTGAGAGAATGGTAATAATAAGCCTTATCTGGATTTTGTTTTAAAAGTTTGTCAATTAAAGCATTTGCTTCTGTAAATCTACCTGCAGAGACAAATATATCTATTTTCAATGGATATAAATCATCTCTATCTGGTGCCATTTCTTTGACAGCATTCCAAGTTCTAAGAGCATTTTCATAATCACCAATAAGAATATTTGCTCTTGCAAAATCAACCAAAATATTGGCATTAGCAGGTTGAGCTTTTAAAGCCTTAACCAAATAGTCATAAGCCTGTCTTCCCTTTTTCTCATGAATAGATATAACACCAAGCAAATGACTTACTGTTACATTATCTGAAACCAATTTTTCAGCAGAAATCAACAGTTGTTTGGCCTTTGTAAATTCTCCATTATCTATGGCTGACCGTGCTGAATCAATATAGGCTTTTGCCATAACAGAACCATATTCGCCGACCTTCTTTGATGGCATTAAATTTAATGCCTGTTTAAATGAACTTATAGCCATATCTGGCTGTTTTTTCTTTGCATAAGCCTTGGCAATGTAAATATAATAGAGATAATTTGTTGGTTGAAGATTTAAAGCCTTTTTATATTCAATAATAGCCATACTTACAAGACCTTGAGTGAAATATACTTTACCTATAAGTGCAGGTATCTGTGAATCTCTCGGTGATAATGTTTCGGCTTTTTTTAACATCTGAATAGCTTCTTCAAATCGACCTTCTTCTTCCATCATAACACCTATTGCCTTGTAATAATCGACATTTCTGCTGTCTAAGGTTGCTGCTTTTTTGAGTTCATCAATAGCCCTTGCTTTATCACCATGGCAATAATAAGCCATACCCAAATCTTCTCTGTATTCAGGATTGACTGGATTCATTTGAACAGCTTGTCTGTATTCCATAATTCCAAGCTGTGTATAATCTTTTTTCAAATATAGCATTCCGAGTTTATTGTGGGCTTCTGCATTTGTTGAATCAGAATCAGCTTCTACAGACTTTTCATAATGGGTCATTGCGTTGTCATAAGCACCCATTGTCATATATAGATCGCCCAAATTTCTGTGAATATCTGTATCACCAGGATGTGTCAATACAACATGTTCTAACTCGGCCGCAGCCCTTGCAGTATCTCCTCTTTCAAGATACATATCTGCGAGTTGTAATCTCGCCTCTTTGTTGTTTTCTTCAATTGAGAGAGCATTACCGATAGTTTTATAAGCTAAATCATCTCTATTTTCTCTTATGTAGAGATCACTTAAAGATGTATATAAATCTGGATTATCAGGATTTAAATTAATTGCATTTGAATAATTTCTCTCAGCTTGTCCAAATTTGCGTTTCTTTTTATATAAATCACCGAGCCAAGCATAAATCTGAGAGTTTTCTGGCTCATATTTTAAAACAGTTTCAAATTCTTTTATAGCAGAGTCTATTTGATTTATACTCGAATATAAATAACCAAGTTGTTTATGGGCTTCAACATAATCAGGGTCTATTGCTAAAATATAGCCATATTCTTTTATTGCTTGTGCAACATTTCCCTGTTGTGTATAAAGCGAAGCAAGTGCTTCTCTGACTTTTACATTGTTTTGATCAAGTCTAAGTGCAATTAAATAATATTTTACTGCTTCTCCTGGCTCGTCATTTCTTCTATAATACTCAGCTAAATTTACGCCTGAATCTGGATCGTCTGGGAACATATCCATAGCTTCTGAAAAAGCTCTGAAAGCATGTGGCATGTCATTTTGTTCAAGCCAAATTTTACCTATATTATAATATGGTTGTGAATAATCTGGATTTGCTCTTTTTGCGATTTCAAATTGTTCCAATGCCTCTGAATAATCACCAGACTCAAGAAATTTTAATCCCCTACTATTGGCATATTCAGCCTGTAAACTATTTTGGGAAATAGAAGATAAATCAGCATTACACCTTGAACACGCAAGTTGTCCCACAACATTTTCTTGACCACAATGCGGACAAATAATAGAACCACCCGAGAACTCAAAATCTCCCTTGTACTCGCTTGCATCCTTTTTCATTCTGTCTATATAATTATTATAATTATTTTTATCAGAAACTTCAGAATCTTTTTCAGCAACCATTGGAGTGGCTTGCGGAATTATAGGAAGAACGAGTGATTCTTCATTCAAATCTTCATTATCATCTGTATCAATAGATTCTTGTTTTTTCTTTTCTTCTTCTAATTTTTTAGCTTCTGCCTCTTTTTTCTTTGCCTCTGCCTCTTTCATCTGTTGCATTTTAGACATTTTAGGAGGCTCTTCTTTAGGTTCTTCTTTCTTTACTTTTAGTTCAGAAGAATTAATTTCAGGCACTGTTGATACAATAGAAGCATTTTGTTTTTGCTCCTCTTCTACTTCTGCCATCAAACTGCTCAATGCAGCACTCGGATTTATTGGCATAACTGTAGGTGTATAATCAACATTTTTATATTTTTCTACAGTATAAAAAGTTTTATCTTTTTTAAAAAGAGTAGAGGAGGTTGGAGCTTCAACTTTTTCAACAGAAGATTTTTTGTTTGGAATAGAATTTCCAAAATCGGTTTTATCATTGTTTAAACTTGCCAAAAGTTCAGCTTTCAATACGGCTATTTTGTCATCTTGTAGTTCTTTTACAACTGATTGAACTTTTGATTGTCCTGTTAAATAATCCCTTACTATTGTTTCCATTTCAGATGCTGATGAAAAACGAAGATCAGGGACTTTTTCCATACATTTTAAAATTAGGTCTTCAAAAACTTTTGGAATATCTGGATTTCTTCTTGTTGGATAAATTGGCTTGTCATATAGATGTTTATTCAACATATCTGGCAGTGAAGATGCTTCAAAGGGCAACATCTTTGTGAGCATTTCATAAAAAACAATACCCATTGAATAGATATCAGCCCTATAATCAGCTTCTTCACCTCTTGCCTGTTCTGGTGAAAAATAGGCAATAGTTCCCATTACACTTCCTGTAGCAGTTAATGAATGGTTATCATCTAAGACGGCGATACCAAAATCCATTACTTTTATTTTATTGTCGAGAGTTACTTTTATATTTTCTGGCTTTATATCTCTATGTGTAATATGTTGAGAATGAGCATAGGACATGGCATTGCAAAGTTGAGCAAATAATTCTGCCATATATGGAATATCAATTTTTCCTTCTGTCTCTATTAAATCTCTCAAAGAATCACCTGGAACATATTCCATAACGATATGAAACATTCCATCTTCTTCGCCAATGTCATATATTTTGACAATATGTGGATGGTCAAGTCGAGCAGAGACACGAGCCTCTCTCAAAAATCTTTGAACAGATTTTTTAGAAGCTGTTTTCTTTGGAGGAAGAACTTTTATTGCAACAGGTCTATCTAATATAGGGTCTGTGCCTTCATAGACAATTCCCATGCCACCTCTTCCTAATTCTCTTATAACTTGATATCTTCCAATATATAACTCTTTTCCCATGTTAAATTCTCTTTTATTTTTTATTTTTTTTATAATTATTTCTCTTTAGTCTTATATTTCTCTTTTCGTCAGAAAAAATATTTTTAAATAATATATTAAAGTTTATACCAAGTTGCCAGTTCTTGTCTTTAATGTCAAACCTGCAGGAATAGAATCACCCAAAAATACTTCTTCAGAAGCAGGCTCTTCTTCTATTATCTCAGATAAAGATTTTATCAAATCCTCTGAAGCCGAATTATCAACAAGAAACTTTTTAGCCTTTTCTCTTACTTCCTCCGAAATATCCCTACTTCTATCACCTGTAAGCATAGCCATAGAAGCAACAGCAGAAAGAGCCGATTTCTCATGAAAATCACTTGCAATTATAGCATTTATGATTTTTTCAGCTTCAATAGGAGGAATTATAAAATTATAACTGCCATAAATATTTTTTCTTCCTACTATTCTTTTCAGCATTTGACATGAAAAATCTTTTTCTTTTTTAAAAATATTTCCCATTATATATTCACACAATTCAAGCTTTAAGTTAACAGGTATTTTATCAAAATATGAGGCCATTTTTAAAATTTCGCTGAGTTCGGCTTTTGAAGGGATTGGTCCAGAAAAAGCCTTTATATGTTTTTTCCCTTTTAAAAACCAAGGAGAAACCCTGTCAAAAATCAATCTCTGAGCTTCACCAGAAAGTCCACCTGCACATCTTCTCCAAAATACCCACCACTCAAATCTATTTTGAAATTCTTTGTTATATTGGAGATATTTTACTGCAAGAGATTCTGCTTTTTCGATTCTCCATTCATCGAGTGGAAAACCATATCCTGGTCTAATTGTAAATCCTGCGACATTAAACCAGATACCTTCTGATTTATCATCAAGTCTTCTCTTTGAAGAAATCGCCATTAACGCATCAAAAATAGCCCTGTTCAAAGCTATATTCCATTGTGATTTTGGCAAATTCCAAATTTTTTCAATATCTGACAATAAATTTTTATAACCACCTTTTGATCTCTTTGTAAACGCATTTGAAATCAAATCAATAGTTTCACCAAGTAATTTTGAATCGAGGGAAGAAGGACTTTTTTCTGAAGAATCAGTTTTTTCAGGTTTTGAAGAATCAGAAGAATTTTCTTGATTTTCATTTCTTCCAACACCAAATTTTAATTTCCACTCACCATTTCCGTCAAACCCTGCACAACTCAATTCAAGTGTACCTATTTCAGTCAATTTAGATTTTAAATAGACATCTTTTAATTTTATGCCTGATTTTCTCTCTGAACCACCAAGTACGGTAAACAAAGGAGGAAGTGCATAAAGAGTTGATGAAGGAACAGAAATTATATCACCTGGGAGATCGGAATCTCTTTTATTTGAACTAAAAATAGAAAAGCTGACAGGATAGTCAAGTCTAAGTGAAAACACTTGATTTTTTATTTCTTGTACACTCTCTGTCATCAAATCTTTTGGGATAAGACATAAAAAATCTTCACTGTCAGAGCCTGTCACATCAATTTTTACATAATAAGACCTTGGAGAACCTCCCCCAATTCTGATTCCGTCACCAATCCCGACATTTGAAAAATAGGCAGCACCACCAGCAACAGCTAAATCAAGACTTTCATTTTCAAGAACTCTTATGGAACCGTTTCCCCAGTCTTCAAGTTGTTCTCTAAGTCTATTTCTAAGGGCTTCTGATCTAAAAACTCCGCCATTGAACAAAACAGCATTTGGAAATGTGCCACTTTTCATGTGTGTTTTTATAAAATCAGCCATATGTGCTGTAATTTTTGGATTTTTTTGATATGGAAGTCCCCATTCAGAAAGACCAGCTGACAAATTTTTCGAGATCTTAAATTCCTCTTTTGGGAAAAATCCATTTTCAAGTTCAAAAATACAGTCATCTCTTCTGAGTTCTGCATGTATAGAAGAATTAATCAATCTGCTTCCTCTACCTAATACAGTTATAGGTGCTTTTTCCATTCCGTCTTTTTCAAGCATTTTTTCTTTTGCGAGACGACATTCACCACAGAGTGAGGCAAACATGACAGGATCGAGTTTTTTCTTACCCAAATATTCTTTTTCTGTCTTTAGTGCTAAAGCCATATCCATGTTATCACCACCTAAAAGAAGGTGATCACCGACAGAAGCTCTTTTTAAAAATACATCTCCGTCTTTTTCTTCTGCTCTTATTATTGTAAAATCAGTAGTTCCACCACCGACATCACATACAAGAATATCTGAAAGTCCTTTTAATTCTCTTTTCCACATTGACTCATGATTTGCAAGCCAATCATAAAAAGCTGCCTGTGGTTCTTCAATGAGTGAAATATTTAAATAGCCTGCTTTTTCTGCAGCTTCAACAGTCAGTTCTCTTGCAACATCATCAAATGAAGCAGGAACAGTCAAAGCTATTATCTGGTCTTTAAAATTTGAATCCTCAAATTCAGCCATTTTGTAATTCCAAGCATTTTTTATATGCTCTAAAATTCGCACAGAGGCTTCAAAAGGCGAAATTTTCATCGTTTCATCAGTCTGTGTCCAAGGAAGAACAGGCGATTTTCTGTCAATAACAGAATTACAAAGCCACGATTTAGCAGAGGATACAACCCTTTGAGGAGATGAAACCGACCTTTTTCGTGCCAATTCACCAACAGCAAAATCCATATCCTTTTTCCAAGGCAGAGAAAGAGAACCCTCTGAAATCTCAAATTTTTGAGGTATATATATAAAAGAAGGAAGAAGGCGACGCTCGGCAACTTCACCTAATTCTATACATTGGGGAATGTCAAGAAAATGAATAGTCCTTCCAGTTTTTCCCTCTTCGACTTTTTCATATCTATCTATATAGGCACAACATGAATTTGTTGTTCCTAAATCTATACCTATAGCATATCTCGCCATATTTTCTTCCTTTCGAGTTACCTATTTAATGTCAATTTAACAGTTCTTATTATCTTATCATAATAAGAATAAAAAAACAAGATTATTTACAGCAAAAATGCAAATTATGTTATAAATTATATTTATATTTATATTCTGCTTATAAAAGGCAAAATAGCAACTTTGTAGAATTTTTTTATAACAATCGACACAAGAGAGAAGATAGTGTGTAAAATTTTTTCTGTATTTTTCTAAATAGTTTTCTGTTTAATACGCTAACTTCAACTCCGCTTCGCTCTATTCAGTTCGCTGTATTACACAGAAAACTAAATGCTCATTTTTAAATTTACAGAAATTTTTGCACATACTCAGAGAAGAGACACTGGGAGAAACTATGAATTTCGAGCAAATTATACAAAAGCTAAATACAGAATCAACGAGTGAGAGGGACAAAGGCTATAAATTTGAGCTTTTGATTCTCAACTGGTTTAAAATAGACAAGCTCTATTGTGAGAACATAGACAAAATTTATCTTTGGAATGACTTCCCACTAAAAACGCAATTTGGAAGTGGTCAAGACATAGGCATAGACATTGTAGCCATAACAAAAAATGGCGAATATTGGGCTATTCAGTGTAAATGCTATGATGATACTACACAAGTCAGCAAAGAAGGTGTTGCAAAATTTGTTGCGGCCTCAAATCGACTGTTTGCAAAAGATACCAACAAGCCTGATGAAAAAACAACATTTGAGCAACGCTTTTTTATTGCTTCCACCAACAACTGGACAGATCACGCAATTCACGAAGCCCACGATAGAGAAAAACCCATAATAACGCTTACAAAAACAAATCTTGAAAATGCCAACATTGACTGGCTCGAACTTTACAACAAAGTTATTTTAAACGATTCAAAAAGTGATCCCACTATTAAATTAAAAGAGATTCGCCCTCATCAACAAGAGGCACTCGAAGCCGTCCATAAACACCTTTTGACCCACGAGAGGGGCAAATTGATTATGGCTTGTGGCACAGGCAAGACTTTTACTTCTTTAAAAATTGCAGAACAAGAGACGAACGGCAAAGGTTTTGTATTGTTTCTTGTTCCTTCTATTGCTCTTTTGGGTCAGACTTTGCGTGAGTGGAAATACCAATATAACGGAGTGATGAAGGCTATTTGCGTTTGTTCAGATAAAGATGTTTCTAAAAAGACAAAAAAAGATGAGGACACAAATTTAGAATCTGTAAGTGATTTGGCATATCCTGCCTCGACCGATCCAGAAGAGATAGCAAGGCAGATTGCAGAGGGTCGCTCTCAAGATATTTTTACTGTCATTTTCTCGACTTATCAGTCAATCGAGGCTGTAAAATTGGCTCTTGATAATTACGAAAAAGAATATAACGAAGATTACACGCTTGACCTAATAATCTGTGATGAGGCACACCGCACGACAGGTTATGCCGAAAATGAAGATACAAGAAGTGCTTTTACGAAGGTACACGACAACGATTTTATAAAAGCCGAAAAGCGAATATATATGACAGCTACACCTCGTATTTACACAGCACAGGCAAAAAATAAAGCTAAAGAAAAAGACGAATCTGTCCTCTATTCAATGGACGATGAAGCTACTTATGGCGAGGAGATGTTTCGCCTCAATTTTTCACGAGCTGTTGATGAGGGATTATTGACAGATTACAAGGTCTTTATTTTGTCAACTTCAAAAGATCTCCTTGAAGATATTAATTTTGATGATTATGGAGATTTGAAGAAGCCAAATGTTGACGATTTGAATTTGCAGGCTCGAATAATGGGCAGTGTTTCTGCATTGTCAAAATTGATGATGGACACTGATGAAAGCGTTACAAATGCCGATCCAAATCCAATGAAGCGTGCTGTTGCTTTTTGTGGTACTATAGCCCTTTCGAGATATTCTCAAAAGACTTTTGATATAATTAATCAACATCTTAAAGAGCATAGAGATAGGGGAAACAATTCTAAAAAAATACTGATACACGCTAAGCATATTGACGGATCGATGAATGCACTACAGCGTGAACAACTTTTGGACGAATTGAAAAGTGAGCCTGCAGAAGGTACTTGTAATATTTTGACAAATGCAAAATGTCTTTCAGAAGGTGTCGATGTTCCAAGCCTTGACGCTGTGATTTTCCTAAGTCCCAAAAAGTCAAAGGCTGATATTGTGCAGTCTGTAGGTCGTGTTATGCGACTTGCTCCAAACAAAAAATACGGCTACATAATTATTCCGATTTGTTGTGATGGCTACAAGTCAGCAAATGAAGCTATAGAAAAATCTGATGAATTTGCTATGGTTTGGGAGGTTTTGAACGCTTTGAGGTCTCACGATGATAGAATTCAAAGCGAAGTTAATCTCATAAAAGCAGGTGGCAAAAGCAAAATAATTAACTTTGTACAGCCCCAAGAAGTTGAAGAAGTAGATGAGCCAACAACAGAATATGTAACACAAGCCGATCCACAACTTCCTAAAAAGTCAATTCAGATGAGCTTGAGATTTAGTGAGTTTGAAAGTGAATTTTATGCAAAACTCGTTGAAAAAGTCGGCTCTCG
The DNA here is from genome assembly GCA_902790465.1 of uncultured bacterium. Lineage (GTDB taxonomy): Bacteria > Vulcanimicrobiota > CADAWZ01 > CADAWZ01 > CADAWZ01 > CADAWZ01. The sequence continues at coordinate 12,971 of CADASF010000025.1, forward strand.
TAATTATATTGAAAACTGGGCAAAAGAAGTTGCTGACCTTGCTATCAAGGAATATGACCGCATAAATAATCTAATTTCAAAAAATCTCAAAACACAGAATATTTTCAATAAATTTTTAAAGAGCCTTCACAGAAATGTAAATCCTACAATCACAAAAGAGCAGGCAATAGAAATGCTTACTCAACAGATGATTACAAAGCCTATTTTCGAGGCTTTGTTTGGAGATGAGAATTTATCAAAAGCAAACGGAATTTCAAAAGATTTACAAAATGTAATTACACATTTAGAAAAAGCCTCTATAAGCGATTCTACGACAGAAGAGCAGAAGATTTATAAGAAATTAGATGAATTTTATAGGTATGTCAAAAATCGTGTTGCTCATTTAAATGACAGTTCTCTTAGTTATGCCCAAAAGAAAACAGCTCGTCAAGAGATTATAAAAGAACTTTATGGCAAATTTTTTAAAACTGCATTTCCAAGAGTTCAAGAACAACTCGGCATTGTCTATACACCTATAGAAGCAGTTGATTTTATGATAAATTCTGTTGATGATATTTTAAAAGCAGAATTTGGAAAATCTATTGCTGATGAGGGGATTAAGATTTTAGACCCATTCACAGGTACAGGAACTTTTATTACTCGCCTGCTTGAAAAAATTTCTTCTATTTCACGAAAAAATAAAGATGTGTTACGCAGAAAATTTAAGAAAGAACTAAACGCAAATGAGATCGTCCTTCTCGCATATTACATTGCAAGTGTAAATATTGAGATGACATACAGGGATTTGACAAATGAATATTTGCCATTTAAAAAGTTGTGTTTGCAAGATACATTTTTGAGCTATGAAGCACAGTATTCAGAAGAAAATGAATTGCCCACAATGGAAGAATCTTTTTTTGAAAATGCAGAAAATTCAAGAGAGCAGAGAAAAGACAATATAACAGTTATAATCGGAAATCCGCCTTACTCTGTTGGGCAAAAATCAGTTAATGATAATGCAAAAAATCAAAGATATAAAAATCTTGAAGAAAAAATTGCAAATACTTATGTAAAAAAATCTAATTTAACAAATAATAATAAAATTTATGATTCTTATATAAAAGCATTTAGATATGCCACAGATAGAATAAAAGACAAGGGAATAATTTGCTTTATTACAAATGGTGGTTGGATTGAAGGGGCTTCTTTTGATGGTTTTAGAAGATGTCTTGAAAATGAATTTGACAAAATATATATTTATAATTTAAAGGGTGATTTGAGAAATAAGGGAGAACAAGCCAAAAAAGAAGGTGGAAATGTTTTTGGATTAGGTTCAAGAACAAGTGTTTCTATAGTTCTTTTGGTAAAAAATGGCAAAAATGAAGATTGCAAGATTAAATATTGTGATATTGGCGATTATCTTAATTATAAAGAAAAACTTGCAATAATTGATAAAGAAAAATCTTTTGCAAATCTCAATTTAATCGACATTGAACCTGATAAATATGGATTTTGGTTTAATAAAAGAGATGATTCTTTTGATAATTTTATTCCTGTATATCCTGAAAAAAAATTTGATCCGAAAACAAAAAGTTTTTTTACAACTTACTCTTTGGGATATAATACAGGACAGGATACACTATTTTATAATTTTTCAAAAGAAAGATTACAAGATTATTTTTCAGAAGCACTTGATTTTTATAATTTCGAGAGAGAACGCTATCAAAATTCTGATAAAAAAATATCTGTTGATAATTTTGTAAACAGAAAAGAACAAAAAATAAATTTTAATAGAGAAATTTTAGGTAAAATAAAGTCAAATTTGAAAGTTAATTTTTCTGACTCTATAAATAGAAAAACAATTTACAGACCATTTTGTGTCCAAAACTTGAGAAATGAAAATAAATTATTTGATCAGAATTATCAAATGTCAAAATTATTTCCAAATGGTAATTTTGAAAATTTAACTATTTGTTTAAATGGAATTGGAAATAGAAATAAAGGAAGATTTTCTTGTATAACTTCAGATAAAATAACTGATCTTGAATTAAATTATCATGGACAAAATTTTCCTCTCTATTGGTATGAAAAGCAAGAAAAGCCAGCACAGGCTACTTTATTTGACAGCATAGGGGAGGATAAAGTATCAAATTTAGCCTCTCAGCCCTCTGTGTTGTCATTGCGAGGCGAAGCCGTGGCAATCTCAGGCGATCAGTTGGCAAATAGTACAGAAAAAGTAAATACAGAACAGTATATCCGCCACGATGGCATAAGCGACTGGATTTATAAACGAGCAAAAGACCAGTACAGTGGACAATATGCTTCACTTACTAAAGAGGATATCTTCTACTATGTCTATGGCTTCCTTCATCTTGAAAGCTATAGAAAAAAATTTGCAAACAATCTTCAAAAAGAACTCCCAAAGATTCCACTTGTGGAGGATTACGCAATTTTTGAAAAAATAAGCAAAGCAGGGCGAGACCTTGCAGAATTGCATTTACATTTTGAACCTGAGCCAAAAGAAAATGCAATTGAGGCAGATTATGAGAAAAACTATGTCAAAAAAGTAGAAGAAAGCAAAGACAAAAGAGAACTTTTATTTTTTGATAGAGGAAATAATATATTTGAAAGATTGCCAATACCTGAAGAAGTCGAAAAATGGCAGATTGACGGAAGCACCTGTACTTGGTGGATTGAGAAAATGTACAAGGTAACAACAGACCCAAAGACAGGCAGAATCAACGATCCAAATGACTATGCAAGAGAATATGGCAACCCACGCTATATCTTCGAGTTGGCAAAAAATGTAATCAACATCGCAGTTCGCACAGTCGCAATCTTGGACGAACTAAACAAAATCGAAGTAGAGATATAAAAAGACAAAAAAGCCCCTTTCCTTGTTTGCAATCAAGGAAAGGGGCTGGGGATAGATTTAAGTTATAAAGTTATAGCTTTAATATCAGCAAGACTAAGATTTGTTATTTGCATTATTTTTTCAATAGAAAATCCATCTTTTAGCATTCTTTTAGCAGTTTCTAAAAAAGCATTTGCCATTCCGAGCTTTTCGCCCTTTTCAATTCCGAGCTTTTCGCCCTCGGCTTTGCCCTTTGCAATATATTTATCTTTATTTGCTTTTATATATTTGTCAGCAGTTTTTCTCAATGAATCTGATATTTCCATTTTACCCTCCTTTGTTCTCTTAAAAAATCTTACTTTCTCAGCTAATTCTTCAAAATAAAACTCTTCTGGTTTTTGGCATTGAAAATCATGTACGAGCTTGGCTATATTATCATTGCCTTTATAGTCACCATTTACATAATATATATAAGAACGATCATTGAATGGTTCTTTATTATCCTCAAAATATCTTTGTATTTTATAAATAGGTAAACCTCTACCGAAGATGTCTTCTTCAGTAATAAAGATAACATAAGTCGTAGGTAAGCTTCTAAAATTGTGATTTTTCTTCAAATTATGGGTATCATATATATCAACATGATACCTTGCTCGCTCAGGACTTGCTCCATCTCCATATTTTGCTCGCTGAATTTCAATATTATATATAGTATTTGTTACTTTGTTTCTTGCAATTATATCAAGTGTAACAGAATGACCTCTAAAATTTGTAAAGTCTTCTTGTACTTTGAGATTGATAATTTCTAAATTTTCATCATCAAAAATAATCCGTAAAATAAGATTAACTGCTTTCACATTATCTTTAAAACAAGCATTGAAAAATTCATCATCAAAAAGTCTGAAGTTTTCAATATCTCTTTCGATATCTTCTGTTAAAGTTATTTTCTTTACTTTCTTTTTTATAGGCTTTTTCTTTAGACATTTAGCCATATGTCATCTCCATTTCTATTATACAATAATTAATGACTTAAAATCAAGTTATTATAGCAATTTTCAAAAATACTAAGAAAATAAACTATTCAGTAGCCAATTTTGTGCGGTGCAATAAAACGAACGCATCAGTTTTTTTCATAGTAAATATAATAAAAAAGCTCTTAATTTACAAAAAAAACTGTCTAAGTGAGTGTATTGCACCCAAAAATTGGCGTGTAAGCAAAATAAGTCAAATTCACACTAATTTTGAAAATTGCTATAACTCATTGTATTTCATTTATAACAGACCATTATTAAAATTCTGTGCATTATTTTGTTAAAAGAAATGAATTTTTGTTAAATTATTAGTACAATAAAATAGAAATAAAAAAGGTCTTGCAGTTCATTTTGTACTGCAAGACCTTTTTTTGCACTCTTTATTCTTCTTCACTATGCCTTATATCAAATTCAAGTTTTCTCTTTTTTCCATTTCTCGAAACACACCAGAGCTCTATTGTTCCAATCTCTGTTATATGCGTTTCCAAAGTTACTGGAATAACTCCGCTTTTTTCTTCTCCTTCAGCTTCAAGGAAAATTTTCATTGAAGGCATTTCGGAAATATCTTCATCTTCCCAATCTTCCAAAATATCTCCTATTTTGTCATCTCCTCTTGATGGAGAAGAGAAAAATCTAAATTCGGCATCACAACCAACAGAAAGGGCAAATTCTCTTCCTTCAAGTGGAACTTCTGATCCCTCTTCGATTCCTTTTTCTGCTATACAAAGTGCATTTACAGGAGGCTCAAAACCTGGGACAGAAGGCATTGGAACTTCAAGACCGATATAATAAGATCTCGATGTACCACCTTTAATTCTTATTCCCTTTCCTCTTCTCGAAAGAGCATAAGAAGCAGCCCCTTTTGCAACTGCTAAATCCAAATCTGCACCATCAAGAACATCTATTTTTTGTCCTTTTGGATACCATTTATTCACAGAGTTTATAAATTTTTCTGATAATTTCTTTGATTTAAAAACACCGCCATTTAAAAGAACATGTGTTGGAAGTAAACTACAGCCTTTTTTCTCAAGTTCAGAGGCATTTGCACTCAAAAATAAAGCCAAATGTCTTGTTATTGCTGGGTCTGATTCATAGGGAAGCCCTATTTCTGAAAGTCCCCTGTTTCTGACTGCAGGAGTTGAGTCAATATCACATTCAGGGAAAAAGCCATCACAGACAATTTTCTCAAGGAGTTCTCTTTTTAATGTAACTGTTATAGAACCGCCAAAAAGACTACTTGTTCTTCCAGGTATTACAATGTCTATTTCATTAATCGAATCATCTGATAACATCTTTTCTTTTGCAGATGAACAACCACGACAAAGAGCATTTAACTGCCAAGAATCAAGTTTTTTCTTTTTGGTTGCCCTAAGTTCTGCAGAAAGTGCCATAGCAGCTGCCAAATCCATATTATCTCCACCCAAAAGTAAATGATTTCCAACTGCAATTCTTTCAAGTTCAAGATTTCCATCATTTTCTGCAACAGCAATTAAACTAAAGTCAGTTGTGCCACCTCCGACATCGCAAACAAGGACAGTATCACCGACTTTTAAAATCTTTCTCCAATTATCACCTTGTTCAAAAAGCCAAGCATATAATGCCGCCTGTGGTTCTTCAAGAAGAATTACCTCCATATTTGAAGCAATGGCAGCTTTTACAGTCAAATCTCTTGCTGCTGCGTCAAATGAAGCAGGAACAGTCAAAATTATTGTTTGACTTGCAAAATTTTCGCCTTTTCCTGTGAAACGCTGATTCCAAGCCTCATAAAGATGATCAAGACACTTCATAGCAGATTCAACAGGTGAAATTTTAGAAACTTTTTTAGGGTCTGCACTCCAAGGCAAAATCATTCCTTCTCTATCTATATTTGAACAAAGCCAAGATTTAGAAGAAGATACGAGCCTATCAGGTACTCTTGTTCCCTGTTTTAATGCAAATTCACCAACTATATATGGATAATCTCCCCAAGGAAGTGTTGTTGCTCCTTCTGGCAGTTCATGTGAACCTGGCAAATATACAAAAGAAGGTAGAGTATTTCTTTCATTGACTTCTCCAACAGCCGTTATCTGTGGAATTTTAAAAATTTCAGCAACAGGCTTTTCAGAATCAACTCTGCAATAAGCCATAGCTGTATTTGTAGTTCCTAAATCTATTCCTATTACAAAAGGTGAATCATTATTCATCTTGTCTTCCTCCACTTATCTAATCTCTATTTCAGCAGGACAAACAGCGTCTTTTGAAGCGAGAGAAGAAGGAAATTCTGCTTTTTTCAATCTCCAACCGTGATGTATCAAAATTCCTCTAAAAGGCGGTTCTCCTGATACATTACCTGAAAGTATCATGCTGTTTGGATTATATCCCTTTTCAACTTTTACTTCTGAATTTTCCTCTTGATCAATTATGCTTTCAAATTCGGCATAATCTTTAAGTGTCTTTTTACAACCCTGTTGAACAGTTCTTGCAACAGAGCCAACTTGTGCATCTGTATATTCAGAAATATCTTCCATTAAAAAATCAATAAATCTTCCGTCTCTCTGAAGAAGAGAAAAAACAACAGAAGGCTCACAAAATTTTCCCTGTGTCAAAAGAACAACATTATCAAAAAACTTTTTATCAAAAAGCATTTTAAAAAAGAATGAAAATGCCTTAAAAAAACGCATAACTCCCCCTTCTTCATCTCTTTAATCTATTTAGTCTGAATCAAATTTGAAAAAAAATCTCAATCAATCTGCCAATAAATTTATTTCCAATAATCCAAAGTATCAGGATCCATTCCTATATTTTTAGAAAGAAAAACAGGATTTTTTCCTTCTTTTCTTTGTTTTTCGTAATCAGCAAGTGCTTTATATGCAACTCCTCCAAGAATAACAATAGAAGGAATATTTATGAGAGCCATTCCTCCCATTGTTATATCTGCAAATGCCCAAGCCATAGACATTGGAGTAATAGCACCAAAGAAAATAACAAGTACACATCCGATGCGGAAGAATGTTATAAAAGTTTTGCTTGGCATTTTTTTATTATTGATAAAAGTAAGTACATTATCCATATAAAAAAGATTTCCCAAAAGAGTTGTAAAAGCAAATAAAACCATTGCAACTGTAAGAAATATAGGACCAAATGCCCCCAAATTTGTTGACATTGCAGTTTGGACATATGGAGCTCCAGCAACTTCATGAGTTATTGGAACTTTTGACATCAAACACATAAAAGCTGTTGCTGTACAAATTAAAAGTGTATCAATATAAACTGATAACATTTGAACAAGACCTTGTTTTACTGGATGAGATGTTGTTGCAGCAGCTGCAGCATTTGGAGCAGAACCAACTCCAGCTTCGTTGGAATAAAGTCCACGTTTAATACCATAGACAAGACAAGAACCAGCAAGACCGCTTCCAATAGCTTTAAAGTTAAAAGCATCAGAAAAAATAAGTTTAAATATTTCTGGCAAAGTATGTATATTTATAAGCATAAGAACAATTGTTACACAAACATACAAAACTCCCATTATTGGAACTAAATAACTTGTTACATTAATTATTGTTTGTCCACTGCCTCTTTTTTTATCGCTAAATAAGCATATAGCAGTTAAAATTGCAATTGTTGTTCCTATAATTATTGGAGTAATTTTAACATCATAAAAACTGTATGCGACAAAAGTGGATTGAAGATTGTATGAAGTAAGTAGATTAAATCCAAAGCCATAAGTTGCAATCAAGAATATAGAAAATAAAACTGCTACCCACCTATTTTTTAAAACTTGTTCAATATAGTAAGCAGGACCTCCATAACTCCCTCCTGTTTCTTGATTATGACGCTTGTATATTTGGGCTAATGTACTTTCTATAAAAGCACTTGCACCACCTAAAATTGCCAAAACCCACATCCAAAAAACAGCACCTGGACCGCCTAAACATATTGCAGTAGAAACACCGATTATATTTCCTGTTCCTACTCTTGAAGCTGTTGAAACCATTAGTGCTTGAAATGGTGATACTTTATTTTTGTCTCCAGAACTTTCTTTAATTACACGAATAGATTCTATTACAAGCCTAATTTGAGCAAATTTTGTTCTTATCGAAAAATATATTCCTGCACCCAGTAAAATCAAAATTAAAATCGGATAATAAAGCACATCATCAACTGCATTTAAAAAGTTTACAACAGATTCCATAAAACCTCTTCATTTTTTCTCCCAATTTTTTAGGAGTTAATTTATCCTATAAAGATTCTTTTAGAAACAACAAATCCCCTTTATCATATTTAATAATAAAGAGGATTTGTTATTTACTTATTGACCTTCAAATGGTACTATATCCCAATTTATCATTTTAGCACCGATCTTTGTTAATCTATTTTTACAAACACAGAATAACAATGTTCTTTTGCATACAATAGATAATTATATAAAGCATGAACAGCTTCTGATGTTTCAGGAAAATGAAATTTTAAATTCAAATATCCTTTCACATCTTCTATATATTCTTCTATATTCTCTATTTTAACTTTTTCAAATGTATCCCAATTCCAAGTTCTAACATCCAATTGATAATCTTTTGTAAATCCCTTCCAATTATCTCCAGGGAATTCACATTTATCAAAAATATCACTAAAAAAACCACCCCATATACGAAATAATGGTATATTTTCTTTCTCCATTGTCAATATTATTTCTTCTTCACCTTCAAAACCACTGTAAAAATCTGTATTAATATTAAACTTTCCAGTGTCCATTTTTCAATAATTCCTCCTGTTCTTTTGTAGCTGTACCAACTTTTCTGGCTTTTATTGCATCTTCCCAAACATTTTTAAAAACCCATATATTTTTTTTACCTTTTTTGCCAATAAGAATATAATCTATGTGTTGGGTTCTACTATCTCCCATTCGTCTTCGTTCAACAATCCAAGTGGTTCCCTGTTCAGGTGGAGCGTCTGGAGTTCTTGTATGCCATCTGAGAGTGTATTTAAATTTTCCTTTTTTCCAACGATATTTTACCGAAATGCACCGTAATGCCCCTAAATTTGGGGTTCACTTCATCATTTATGGGGAGTATGTCAATGTTTGTGCTTCGCATTTTAATCTCCTTTTTTCACTTCTGATTTTTTTGTTTATTCTGTTTCTTATTTTTAGTTTATTGTCAGGAATAACAATCTTAATGCCTTTTTGAATTGCATAAGAAAATATGTCTTTAGCATTGTCATCTTCAGCACATACATCAAAAACAATAATTGTTTTTAATTTTTTCAAATACTTAACAGTGTATTTAATAGCTTCTTGTAATATTTGTCTTTCAATTAAATCTTTTATTATTCCCATTGTGCTGAAAGCAACAACATTACAATCTTCTAATCCACTTAGATAGGTGTCTAATTCATCAAGAGTGGGGAATGTTATATTTGGAATTACAGAAGCATGGAGTTCTTTCATTAACCAAAGAGAAGTAACTCTTGATTTTTTCAATCTATGTAAATTTTCAATAAGATCAATATCTCCAAGTTGTGAATAATCAGGAGATATAAAAAATTTAACACCTTCAAATCTTTTCTTAAATTCCTTTAATCGTTTTTCATTATTAAAATAAATGGCATTATATAATCCATTTTCACCATCAAAAACATTATCAAATAAATAAAAAGCAACTGCTGTCTTGTCTGTTTTGTGATAATCTTTTGGATTATTATAAAGGGCAATATGATCTGGATATACATCTATGTCACAAGCTAAAGCAGGCAAACCATATTTTCCAACAGGATAAGTCGAATTTGTTATATCCAAATAAGTGGCATTTAATTTTTTCTTCAAATTTTTTGGTATTTGTTTACAAGTTCCATTTTTTCTTTTTTTCTTCTCGAACTTTTTCATAATTATCTCCTCTCTAATAATTTAAACCTAAATGGTTATTTTTTTATATATTATATTTTAATTATATAATTTTAAAAAATGTATATATAAATATTAAATTTTTGTAATATATAAATTAAAAATTATTTCTTTTTCTACTTATTTTATATATGTTATTTTTTAGATATAAAGCTAAATATAAAAAAAAGCAGTTTTGTTGTAAAAATTAAAAAGGAAATTTGAATATTATATATAATTATGATATAATAAAAATTTTATATATTTTATTAAAAATAGAAAAGATTATTTTACAAAACAAAAATTTTGGGAGATAATAAAAGGGGGGATTTTTATATGAAAAATAAACATCCAGGTATTGAATTAGAAAGAAAATTAAAATCAATAGGCATGAAAAATAAAGAACTTGCAATAAGAACTGGAGTTACTGAAAAGCATGTATCAACAATTATAAATGGCATGAAAGCAATAACAAATAATTTTGCAAGAAAATTAGAATATGCACTTGATGAACCTAAGGCAGAATATTGGGTTACTTTACAAGCAAAATATGACAAAGAATTTAGTGAAGAACAAGACAAATACAATATAGATAAGGATGAATCAAAAGTATTAAAAGAGATAAAAATTATAATGCCATATCTATATGAAATCGGTGTTTTAAATGAAAATGATGACAATATCAAAAAAATACTCGATTTGAGAAGATTTGCAAGAATAAGTAATTTAATCAATATTGCCAATCTGCCACATTATGGAGCATATAGAATACAGTTAAAAACAAATGTAAATATTAATCCTTATGTCCTCTATATTTGGCAATGTGCTTGTGAATATATAGCAAAAAAAGTAAAAATTGAAAATGAAGTAAATTATACTTTATTAAAAGAAAAACTTCCACAAATAAAAAGCCTAATGTTCTCAGACCCTCAAAACATAGAAAATGAATTGCAAAAAATTTTTTATGAATGTGGAATAATTTTTAAAATAGTCAAATATTTTAAAGGAGCTCCTGTACATGGATTTATAAAAAAATTAGGTCAATCAAACAATGTTGTTTTATGTATGACATTTAGACAGAAAAGAGCAGATGTTTTTTGGTTCACTCTATTGCATGAGATAGGACATATCCTAAACAAAGATGAAAATAATTACTTAGTTGATTTTGAATTTGCAAAAGGAGATGAAGAATTAGAGGCAGACAATTTTGCAAATAAAGAATTGATAAATCAGAATGACTATAAGAGATTTGTTGATAATGATGTTTTTACTTTGCCTGCTATAAAAAAATTTGCAAAATCTCAAAATGTACAGCCATATATTGTAATAGGGCGACTTCAGCATGATCAAATCATCGGTTGGAATGAATATGTAAATGAAATTCCAAAATACGAATTTATTGAAGAGCAAATAAACAAGTAAAAACTTGGGCTGTGAAAAAAATACTTTTTTTCACAGCCCAAGTTTTTTAGTTTGCTTAATTAATCTCTTAATTCACCTTCTGCATAGATTATACATTTTTCATAATGTGCGTCCCAAGTTTTAGGAAATTTACTTTTCAATTTCTTCAAACAATCTACAAATTTTCTACTTTGTGTTTCTTTTGCTACATAATCCATTACTTCACTAATCCAGCCATATTCATCTTCTGCACACTCTGTTTTCAAAAATTCTATTGTGCTGTCAATGTCTTTAGAAAGAATTTTAGTTTCTTCTTGAAAACATTGATTTATTCCATAATCCCATTCATCGTTAGTTTCTTTACAAATTCTTCTTCTTTCTTCCAAAACTTTCCTAAATTTCTCAATATCCATCTGTTATTTCCTCTTCTTTCTTTTCTTTATTTTTTTTATAGGTTGAATTGAATCAGGAAAAATTGTAGCTACTTCTCCTTTAGTTTTAATTATACCTACTCTAACACCTTTCCAATTTCCAAATCCTATATGACCATTTTTAAGATGTTTATTGGATTTTAAACTTGCAACATGCTCCCCAGCACATCTTATTTCTTTTTTTGTCCAATTTTTAGGAAACCAAGATTGCCCTATGCCAGTTTGTTTATCTTTTTTTCTATGATCTGGAATATGCCCTACTCTAACTCCATTAGGATAAGTTTTTACTATTTTATATTCTATTCCATACTTTTTTAATAATTTTATATTAGCCTCTCCATGTCCGCCACTATCTAATCTTATGCGTTTGGGTTTGAAAGCTTGAATAAATTTACCCTCATTTGCATGGCTTAAAGCTGAATTACTAATAATTTTCTTCTTATTAGATTTTCTCTTAACATAATTTTTGCTTGCAGAACTTCCATTTGAAGAACTTCCATTTGAAGAACTTCCATTTGCAGAACTTCCAAATGATTAGATTAACTTAATACAATCTAAAGGAAATTTTATAATAAAATAAAATATATACTTTATTATTTATTGCCCAAAATATAGAAAGTGCAAATCATGAAAAGACGAGAATTTTTGATAAATAGTGCAATTACTGTTGCTGGTCTATCACTTCTCATGGGAACAGGGGAAGCAAAAGCCGTAACAGGAAAGAAAGGTATAAAAAAAATGAAAAAAAGCATAACACTCAACTATGAAAACATAATGCCATTTATAAATGGAAATGATATTGACAATATCATTCCAAAAGTAAAAGAAGCAAGAAAAATTCTTGTTGAAAAATCTGGAGCTGGAAAAGATTACTTAGGTTGGCTCGATCTTCCTGTAACAATGAGTCAAGACTTGATCAAAGACATTGAAGAGACAGGAAAGAGAATAAGAGAGACAAGCGATGTTCTCATTTCAATAGGAATTGGTGGTTCATACTTGGGAGCAAGAGCTGCCATATCTGCAGTAAATGGAACTTATGCAAATGAATTGGCACTTCTCAATTCAAATGGTCTTGCAATCTGTTATTCAGGTTGTGATATGTCAACATCACACCTAAGATCTCTACTCGATCTAATCAAAAACAAAAGAGTTTTTGTAAATGTTATTTCTAAATCAGGAACAACAACAGAGCCAGCAATCGCTCTTAGGGTTATCTATGAAGCATTAAAAGAAGCTGTTGGCGAAGCAGAAGCAAACAAGAGAATAATAGCAACAACAGACAGCAAAAAAGGTGCTTTAAAGACACTTGCTGATTCAAAAGGTTGGAAGAGATTTATAGTTCCTGACGATGTTGGCGGTCGTTACAGTGTTATGACACCTGTAGGACTTCTTCCAATATCTGCAAGTGGAATGGATATTAAGGCAATGCTCGAAGGTGCAAAGATTGCAAGAGAAGATGTAAAAGAAGAAGACATCAAAAAGAATATAGCATGTCTATATGCAGGTCTCAGAAATATTCTTTACAAAAAGGGCAAAACAGTTGAAATAATGTCAACATTTGAAGATGGACTTCACTATTTTGGTGAATGGTGGAAACAGCTCTATGGAGAGAGCGAAGGAAAAGAGAACAGAGGAATTTATCCTGACAGTCTCGACTTCTCAACAGACCTTCACTCAATGGGTCAGTATATCCAAGAAGGCGAAAGAATGTTGATGGAAACATTTATTGATGTAGAAAATGGCAAATTTGACATCAAAGTTCCACATGCTGAAACAAATGACGATGGTCTTGGATATCTCGAAGGAAAGACATTGAGATATGTCAACAGAACTGCACTAAAAGGAACAGCTGAAGCTCACAAAGACGGTGGAGTTCCAAACATGACATTCACAGTTCCTGAAATAGATGAATATTATTTAGGATATTTGTTCTATATGTTTGAATATGCCTGTGGAGTAAGTGGATATATGGGTAAGGTAAATCCATTTAATCAGCCAGGTGTTGAAGCATACAAAAAGAACATGTTCCGCCTTTTAGGAAAACCAGGTTCTAAATAAAATATAATTATATTTTCCAAGAATAGTCTGTGATTCTTTTCACAGGCTATTTTTATTTTTCCACTTGTAAAAGGAAATTTGACAATAAAATAAAAAATATAGAGTCTGTATAGAAATTTCTGTAAATAAGAAATGTTATTTATTTTTCTGTGTAAATATCAAAAAAGCTGGTGATAAAAATGCTTACTTATGATCCAACAGGTCTCGAAGGCGGATATAGATGTGTTGAATTTTTGAAAGAAAAAGGGATTGAAATTAGTCAAAAACTCGGAGCAAAGTTGATATATCTATCTGAACATAATATTCAGTTGACATTGGCAGCTCTTGAAGATTGCTCACCAAAAAGTGATGAAGAAAAATTTCTTCTGTCAATAAAAAACGATTCTCTTCCAACAACTCCTGAAAAAAAATCCGAACTGAAAAATAAAATATCTGAGGCAGGTTTTAACTATTGTGAGGAAGACGGCATTTTAAAAATTTTGTCAGATGTTGAAGAACCTGAAATAGTTGAAAAAAACGAATATCTTCCTGTAACTGCAATATCTGCTTCAAATTTGATTCAACAGCGTTCAATTTCTGGAAATAGTCTTTTAAATGACAGAAAATATATAGAGACACTTGCATTTAATTTTTTAGACAGTGAAGACGAAGAAGTTATATGTGAAAACATGAAAAAATTAGTTCGTATTTCCAAGATGTCTGATCAAAGTCCAAAAAATATATTTATTGAAGCAATCGAAAAAGGAAATAAAAATGTTTGGATCAAAACATCAGAAGTAATAAAAGAATTATGTGATAGACCATTTGGCGAAAATTTGATGACATTTTTAAATAATTTATCTGATGATGAAAACATATCAAATTTGTTATTTAGAATGTGCAGAAATTCAGACAATGATTTAAGAACTTCTGTTTTATTGGCTTTGATTCCAAATATCACAGTAGAAGAAAAATCTTTGGAAATAATACTCAAAAATAAAGAAGATTTAATTGAGCTATTGAGTAGAGATATTTATAGCTGTTCAAAAATGGTCAAGATAATTCCTGAAATATCGAGGGAAGAAGACCCATTAAAAGTAAAAGAATTTCGCTTTTTATTGAAAGATTTAAATAAAATAGCTCCTATTGCAAAAATTATTGAAAAAGAAATTGATTCAGGTCTTTCTGACAGAGATACAACAAATATGTTGTGGTTTTTGTCAGCAATGGATGGATTGAGCAGTTTTGAAAAGACAAAATATTCAAAATTGGCTTCGAAAACAATAGACATAGAAGAAAAATCTATGTACATGTTTGAAACTTTAAAAACTGTTTTAAAGAATTTTTTGCCAGAAAGTTTGGAAGCAATAGAAAATCTTGCAGATGATTTTCCAAAAATGACACAAGATACTAAATCTGAAATCATAACTATTTGGAATGAAATATATGGCAAAAATGAAGAAATTCTTCCTGAAAGCATTGCAAATAATCTAAAACTCGAAATAAATGGAAAAGATGACACAATAACAAAACAGATATTGAGTTCAAACATAATAGATAAAATATCAAAGCCATTTGAAATAAAAAATAGTGAAAAACTATTGAAAAACGCAATAGAGATTTTTTCTGCAGACAAAACAGGACTTTTAAAAAAATCAATGCCAACAAGAGTTTCTGAATTGATTGAAAATTCTTGTGAAATGCTTATCGAAATGATAAGTAAAAGCGACTCAATACCATCAACAGATGACTTAGAATTTCTATCAAGTCTTTACATAACAGAACTAAAAAAAGGTAAAAAATTTGAACAAAATATTCCTATGATTATGAGGAAACTATCTAAAAGAGGTTCAAATGCAATACTTTCTGAGGCAGAAATAGTTCATAAATCAGGTGGTCCAAAAGATAGAGCCGAAGAACTTATAAAATCTGCGGAAGATTTGAGAAACATTGACAAATTTAAAGTTGTATTTCCACTGCTTCATTTGATAGATGAAAATTATTCTGATGAATTAATAACAAAAATACTTGATAAAATAGAAGAATATACATCTGAAGAAATAGAGACAATTATTGATGAATCTCTAAAAGAGTTTAAGGAATTTGTTCCAAAAGGAACAGACAAAATACTTAGACTTTTCATGAGAAAAAATGCAATGAGAATAACAATGCCTTCAATGAATATGAAATTTTCTTTAGATGAAGAAACAATAAATTCAAGTGTATATTTACAGAGATATGAAAAAGAAAAATGGAGTTGGGAAAATTGTGGTCAATCATTATTTGTAAGTGAGGCAATACTCGAAAATAAAAATGCAGACCAACAGATAAAAAAACTCGCCTCTTCTGTAATTTTGTATGTGTTGAGACATTGGAGCATTGAATCAAGAAAATTTTTACTAAATCACAATCTTGTATTTAGAATAATAAAAATGTGTGCTGAATTACAGGACAAAAAAAATGATTTGGAAATTCAATCACTTATTTCAGAACTTGCTCCAATACTAAAAAAATACATATCAAATGCTAAAGATGATGAATACAAATATAATGACGATTTTATTATAACCAAAGAGTTATTAAAAATATAGGGAAAATATCTCAATAGGGGCTGTGAAAAAAGTAAATAAAGGCGATGTCATTGCGAGGGAGCTATGCGACCGTGGCAATCTCAGGCACTTTTTTATTAACTAACACAACGAGTTTTTCACAACCCCGGAGTAAAATTTTCTTCACACAACTTTTTTGTTGTTAATTATCATTTTGTTCTTATTAATTTTACCTTTATTAACAACCAAAAAACTCCAGTTGAAATTTATTTTCTCAACTGGAGTTTTTTGCATTGCTTACAGCAATTTGATATATTGGTAAATTCAAAAACTTACCTATAAAAGGGGATTTTTTGTTTGCTTTTTTGCTTGTGATATTGTATAATAGAAAAAATATTAAGATGAGCATTGAAGCTCCCAATTTATTTTCTCCTTGCTTGCAAGGAGCTGAATGAGTAACGAAGGAAAAAATATATATGCAAGAATTACCAATAGGAATGCAAGATTTTGAAAGTATTAGAGAAGATAATAATTATCTTTATGTTGATAAAACAGAAAAATTACTTCAACTTGCTAAAACCAAAAAAAGTTATTTTCTTTCTCGTCCTCGTCGTTTTGGAAAATCTCTTACTTTGTCAACATTAGAAGCTATGTTTAAAGGCAAAGCTGAATTATTCAAAGGGCTTTATGCAGAGGAATGGGTAGAAGAACAAGCAAAACATCCAAGTCCAGTTATAAAATTAGATATGAGTCTTTTAGGAGATTACACAAACAGACAAGAATTAAAATCTGCACTTATTGATTATCTTGAAGAGATTATAGATGATTATAATTTAAATATTGAATTAAAAGAAAATGCAGGTCGTATTCTTTTAAAAATTATAAAAGCATTATATAAACAATTTGGATATGTAGTACTTCTTATAGATGAATATGATAAACCAATAACAGACAATATAAATAATTTAGAAAAAGCAAACGAAATGAGAGAAACTCTTCGTTCATTTTATGGTGTTTTAAAGGGATGCAGTCAAATAAAATTTATAATGATAACTGGTGTTTCAAAATTTAGTAAAACAGGTGTGTTTTCTTGTTTAAATAATTTAGAAGATATATCAATGTCAAAAGAATATTGTGATATAGTTGGATATACTCAACAAGAGCTTGAAGATAATTTTGTTGATTGGCTTAAAAAAATAGAAAAAGAATTATCTATGAGTAGAGAAGAGTTAATTGCTAAAATAAAAGAATATTATGATGGTTTTTCATTTGATGGAATAGTAAGAGTATATAATCCATTTTCAGTATTAAATTTTTTAAAACAAGGATATTTTGATAATTACTGGTATTATTCAGCTACTCCATCTTTTCTTACTAAATATTTAAAAGATCACAAAATCAAAGAACCGAAAGAATATATACAAAAAAAAGTAACTTCAAATTTTACGGATTCCCACGAAATAGAAAATGCAAGTGTAGAGAGTTTCTTATATCAAGCAGGTTATTTGACAATAAAAGAAAGAAAAGGTAATATCCTTATTCTTGATTATCCAAATGAAGAAGTAAAAAGTTCAATGGATAGTCTTTATCTTGAAAATTTTTATAATATTAAAGATTTTGCTGGATTTAGTAATGATATTTGGGAATCTTTGGAAGCAGAAAATATTCCACAAATAGTGAGTATATTTAATGAAGCATTAAAAGGTGTTCCCTATGACGACTACAAAGATAGAGACGAATCTTGGTATCGTTCATTATTTTTGATGTTACTTAGTGGTGCTAAAATAACATATTTTTCAGAAGTACATACTTTTAGAGGTCGTTCTGATGTAGTCATAACATTTAAAAACAAGTTAGTTGTAGTTATTGAATTTAAATTTGCCCCAACTTCAAAAGATGTTGACAAAAAGCGACAAGAAGGGGAAGATCAAATAAAATCGAGAGATTATGCTTCTACTTATAAGGCTACAAAAAAGATAATTACAGCTGTTTTTGTGGCAGATGATGAAACACGACAAATTGTAATGTAAAATAAGTGAAAAAGAAATAAAACTATGGAAGAATCTAAGAAAGAAAAAAAACAAGATAATAACACCGATAAAGAACAAACTTTAATTGAACATATAGAAGAACTAAGAAAAGTTTTAATTAAATGTTTAATTGCTATTGTTATTGTGTTTATTCCTGCCTTTTATCTTTCTCCTTATTGTATCGACTTTCTTATAAAAACAATAGTTAAAGGAAAGATTACACTTAATTATTTTGCACCAATGGAAGTTTTTTTGATTCAGTTGAAAATATCACTTGTGATCGATCTTCTCATCTGTTTTCCATATCTTGCAAAACAAATATGGAGTTTTATTGTTCCTGCATTATATGACAATGAAAGAAAATTCATAAAAAGCATTGTTTTTATATCAAGTTTTCTTTTTATTTTTGGAGTTACATTTTGTATAATATTTATATTGCCATTTTTGATAAATTTTGGTATGAGCTTTTCAACTCAAAATATAACTCCACTATTTGGTATATCAAATGTAATAGACCTTACTCTGTGGATGTCATTACTTTTTGGCTGTATGTTTCAAGTTCCATTGATTGTCAATATGTTGATAAAATGGGATATAATATCTTATGAATCAGTAAGCTCAAAGAGAAGTTATGTAATCGTATTTTTACTTATATTTGCAGGTTTATTTACTCCTCCTGACATAATAAGTCAATTGATGTTATTTATTCCGACATATCTACTTTTTGAATGCGGACTTTTATTTTCAAAAAAGAAAAAAGAAAAAAAGGTAAAATAATTTTCACATATAATTAATATTTTTATGATTTTCATTAAACGAGGTTGTTTTTAAATGAGTTTTTTTGATGATTTGCGTGAAAAAGTAAGTGCATTATTTCAAAAGGGAGTTAATGTAGCTTCTAAAGGCATTGATGTCGCTGGAAAGCGTATGGTTGCTGAAGCATTTAAAATTGCAGATAAATTTGATGATCCTGAAATTGTAGCAAACAGACCAAAATATGGTACTTGTGAAAATATTTTAGTATTGCAAACAAAAGTAAGGAAAAAATATGTAAATGAAAGAATGAAAAAACTTACAGACGCATTTAAAAATAACAAAGATGAAAAAGGTTTAGAGCTTACAGCAACAGAGCGTGGATGTATTGCAGAAATAATAAAAAAAGCAAGACAAATACAACAAATTGATAAAACAAACCCTGAAGAAAAAGTATTTGACATGTCGTTGGATGATGCAATAAAAGAAATGAATAATGTTATAAGAGAATCTAGAGAAAGAGAAAGAAAGAAAGCAGAAAAGAAGAAAAAATAATTTTGACACACTAATAATTTTTTCTCTAACCAAGCAATTCAGTTAATGAAAAAAGCTCTTGTAGTTCACAATTTCTACAAGAGCTTTTTTATTATTTTTCTTCTTTTTCTTTAAACTCGCTTACATTCTTTTTCTCTTTTGTTGACATTTTCAATTCTTCACCATTGATCAATCGTTTTATATTAGATCTATGCAGATAAATAATCAAAAGGCAAGCTACTATAGAAAAAATCAACAATGGCATATCATTTGTTTTAAAAAATATATAAGTAGTTATAGGAAATGCAATTGCTCCTGTCATAGAAGCAACAGAACTTATTTTTGTAGTCAAAACAACAATTCCCCAAATTCCAAGACATATAAGAGCTACATACCAGCACATAGCCACGATGACTCCAAATGAAGTAGCAACTCCTTTTCCACCTGTAAATTTTAAAAAAACGGAGTAAGTATGTCCTAAAATTGCACATATTCCGACAGCAATTTGGGCTATTGTCCTCATGTCAAGTGGAATTAATTTTGGAACTAAAAAAGCAATCACAAGAACTGGAATTGATCCTTTCAATGTATCTGCTAAAAATACAAGACTTCCACCTAAAGGTCCCAATGCTCTAAAAGCATTACTTGTACCTATATTTCCACTTCCTGTTGTTCTTATGTCTATTCCCTTTAACATTTTTCCTATAATTACACCAAATGGAATAGAACCAAGTAAATATGATATTATACATATTCCAATTAATATTAAGTATGTTGTCATAGTTGGTGCAGTTGAGGCAACAGCTCCACCTTGTGGAGGATCAACGATACAACCTCCAACAGTTATAAAACATGGTGTCATTTTTTTAGCATTCCCCCAGGCTTTTCTTCGTCATCCCCTTTGTTATTTTTGAAATTCAATATTATTGGAGAACCGATAAATCCAAAAGATTTTCTCACATAGTTTTCCAAATATCTCTCATAAGAAAAATGAATAAGTTTTGTTGAATTTACTTTTACTGTAAAAACAGGTGGAGCAGAAGATGTCTGACAGGCAAAATATATTCTCAACTGTTTACCTTTATAAGAAGGAGCAGGTCTCATTTCCTGTGCTTCTCTAAACATCTTATTTACAATAGGAGTATCTATTCTTTTATTGTATTCACTTAAAACCTGTTCAACAGTAGAACGAAGTTTATCAAATCCTTTTCCTGTTTTTGCAGATGTAAATAAAATAGGAGATGAAGAAAGAAAATAGATTATTCCCTTGATATCTTCAAGCCATTTTTTTCTTTGCTCTAAAATCAACTGTTTTTTGCCTTTACATTTTTCTTCTATCAAATCCCATTTATTTACGATTATGATTGAAGATTTTCTTGCTTTTTGAATTTGTTCAGCAACTTTTAAATCTTGGTTTGTAATACCTTCATCTGCATTTAAAACGAGAATTACACACTCAGATTCTTCAATAGCCTGTAATGTTCTTATTGTGCTGTAAAATTCTACTTTTTCGCTTATTTTACCTTTGCGACGAAGTCCAGAAGTATCTGTAACAGTGAAATTTCTACCTCCCAATTTTACTGCACTTTCCACATTGTCTCTTGTTGTACCACCTGTATTATGGACAATACTTCTATCTTCACCACACAATACATTTAATATAGAGGATTTACCTACATTTCTTCTTCCTGCAAGTGAAATTCGAGGAAAATCATTGTCTTCTTTATCACTCTTATCAATTTTTAGTATGGCAAACATCTTGTCCATAAGGTCTGCTACACCTGTGCCATGAAGTGCAGAAATACAAAATGGAATTCCAAATCCCAATGAAGCAAATTCATAGGATTCGTTTTCTATTGCCAAATTGTCTGCTTTATTTCCAACAATTAAAATAGGCTTTTTCAATTTTTTTAATTCGACGGCAATTTGTTCATCTTGAGTTGTTATACCAGCCCGAATATCAACAACAAAAAGAATAAGAGAAGCCTCTTCGAGTGCTTTTCTTACCTGAACCTGAGCCATGGCTTTTATGGGGTCTGTAATATCTTCATCAATTCCACCTGTGTCAACAAGAAGACATCTTCTCCCTGTCCATTCACATTCAGAATATATTCTATCTCTCGTTATTCCTGGCTCATCTTGAACTATGGAAATTGTCTTTCCCAACATTTTATTAAATAGCTGTGATTTACCAACATTAGGTCTTCCAGCTATTGCTATTATCGGTTTCATAAAAATCTTCTCCCATATCTTATCGTCTTTTTTCAAAATGTTTGTGACTTAGATCATAAGTAAAAAGAAACTATCACAATTTAGCCTTCAATTGCTTTTCGTAAATCTTTAAATTCATTGCTAACAGTTATTATATGTTTTTTTGTTTTTTCTTGTAATTCATCTAGACTCATGCCATCAAGAAAATATTTACCATCTTTTAAACAATGACTTGGAATTATGACCTCATTAAAAACATCTTCATTTTCAATAACATGCAAAATATCTGTTCCTGTCATAAGTCCACAAACATCTACACTGCTTCCCCAAAATACACTTTCTGCCTTGTGAACTCTAAGTTCAAGATTTTTTGTATCATCAAAAAATTCAGCAATTTTTTTCATATAATCATAAGTCAAACAACCTGTTATTATACTAACGTTTCTTTTATTTGGCAATTCTTTTGATATATATTTTTTCCCCTTCATAAAACTTGTCAAAAAAAGCCTCATCATGCCTATTCCATTTTCAAGTTGTGGAAAATCTCCATAATATTTAGTTTTAGGAATTTCTGTTCCTGTCTTTATAAAAAATTCATCGGCTAAATATAAAAAATTATCTACATTATGGCGTTTTTTAAATCCTCTCATGAATTTATTAGCTATTTCCATGACATCTTTCATTTCTTCAACAGTGAAAGAGCGAACTCTGTTTTGGGCATGGTATTTAGTTAAACCAACAGGTACACATGCTATAGATTCAATATTTGGATAAAAAGCCTCTAAATCTGTAAGTGTCTTTTTTAAATGTTCTCCGTCATTTATACCTGGGCATAAAACGATTTGAACATGAAGTGAAACATCGAGCTCAACAAGTCTTTTTATATTTTCAAGAATATTACCTGCTTTTTTATTGTTCATTAAAGATTCTCTGACTTCTGGTTCAGTTGCATGAACAGAAACATATAAAGGTGTTAATCTCTGTTTTTCTATTCTTTCCCAATCTTCTTCTGTCAAATTTGTAAGTGTTATAAAATTTCCAAATAAAAATGACAATCTATAATCATCATCTTTTATTTGCATAGTCTTTCTGACATCTCTTGGGTCTTGATCGACAAAACAAAAATCACATCTATTTTGACAAATTTTTATTCTGTCAAAAATTGGATTTTCAAAAGATACACCTACTGGCTCATATATAGATTTTTTTAATGAGACAGTATTTTCTTTGCCATCTCTGATATATGTTACTTTAAATTTCTTTTCAGATGTAGCAATCATCCAATCTAAAACATCTCTTAATTCTGTGTCATTTACCGATTTAACTATGTCTCCTGCCTTTAATCCTGCCTTATCAGCAGAAGAACCCTTTTCTACTTCCTGTATAATTCCAGCCATTATCTATTCCTCTGTTTTTTTATCCTCAATCTGTTTTCTTGCTTCCTCAACAGGCTTTAATAATGATTTTTATATTGTGCAATTTCTATTGAATCGCCAACAACTCTATAAATAAGCCTATTTTTTTCATCAATTCTTCTACTAAACCAACCAAATAAATCATGTTTTAATGCTTCTGGCTTTCCTATTCCATTCAAAACTCCATTTGATTCAATGTCTTTTATCAAAGCATTAATTCTTTTCACTGTCTTCTTATCTTCTGCTTGCCAAGATGTATATTCTTCCCAAGAACGATCAGACCAAATTTTACGCATCTACTAAATTATGCTCCTTACCTTTTCCATTTTCTAATTGTTCTATTGAGTCTTTCAAATAAAGTTGATTTGTTTCAGAATAAAAAGGATCGTTTGCTTCTATTGTAAATGGAATTGAACGAGTTCTAACTATAGCTTTTAAAAGCATTGTATAAGCAGTTGACAAAGTTAATCCCATATCTTTACATAAAGATTCTGCCTGTCTTTTTAATTCACTATCAACAGACATTGTAACTTTTACTGTTTTTTCCATTTACTTTTCCTCCTCTGTTTTTTTATCCTCAATCTGTTTTCTTGCTTCCTCAACAGGCTTCATGATTTCAGAAATCAAATTATGTGCAAAATTTTCCATATTCTCTTTTTCTTCCTTTGCATTTGAAGCCTTTACATATTGAATTGGTTTTCCAATAACAACTTTTACTCCACGTTTAAAATGAGGAATCCCTTTTTTAATAGTGATACTATCTTTTCCATTTATAATAGAAATAGGCAATACAGGGACACCACTCATTTTAGCCAAAAGAGAAACTCCCCTTCTGCTTTCTTTTCCTTCATCTTCTTCACTTTTCATTCTTCTTCCCTCTGGAAAAATACCAACAATTTCGCCTTTTTTCAAGAGTTCAACAGCTTTTTTTATAGTTGTCATTTCTGTTTTATCTCTATCAACTGGAATTGCACCAAGAGAACGAATAAGTGGAGCTAAAAATGGAACTGTGAAAAGTTCTTTTTTAGCCATGCAGTTAACTCTTCTTGCTGATATGGCTCCAAAAATTGGAGGATCCATATAACTTGTATGATTTGCAGCAAAAAGACAACCACCTTTAAATTTTAAATTTTCTTTTCCCTCTATTTTAAGTCCACACCCCAAAGTAAATATAGTGTTTAAAACTAAATGGACAAAATAAAACCATATATGACCGAGCATTCTCTCCTCCCTCTTCTGTCCTGTAAAATAGTAAAAACTGAAAGTCTCACAATTAACCACTTTTTCTCTTAGTCTTCTTACTTTTACGGAAATCAATTTTTGTTATTAGGGGTGTTGGTAAACTACCAATTAGCCACTTTTGTGCGATATAAGTAACACATTTACGCTCCTTGCCTTAATTTTTTCTCCTAAATTTTTAATTTAGGAGCTTATTTGCTCCAAGGAGAAAAAATACTAGAACGATATCCATTTTTCTGCAGTAGTTCCATGCAAATTTTACTTAGAAAACGAATGATTGTTATTATAATTTAGTATTTTTAAAGAGGAAAAAATGGCCTAGTGAACATCTTATATCCAAAAAGTGGCGTAAGCTGAAAATAAACAATGTAAATTTATAAGAAATAAAGTTTACCAACAGCCCTATTCACTTTCCTCTTTCTTCAACCAATTTCACAACTTCATCAATTACCTGTTCTGCAGTCATGTTTGTTGAATCCAAAATTATTGAATCTTCACTTGCCTTTAAAGGGGAATCCTCCCTTTCAGAATCTATTTTATCTCTATTTTCAATACTTTTTTTGATATCCTCAAATTTGACATCTTTACCAGATTCTATCTCTTCCTTAAATCTTCTTTTTGCTCTCTCTTCAACAGATGCATCGAGATAAATTTTTAACTCTGCATTTGGCATTACAACAGTTGTTATATCTCTTCCAACCATTATAACTCCACCATTTTCTGCCATTTTTTTCTGTTGAGCAACAAGACATTTTCTCACTTCACTAATTTTGGCAACATCAGAAACATTTTTATTTACACCTGCAGATTTAATCTCTGTTGTTATATCATTGTCTGCAATATAAACTCTGCAACCTGAAGGTAAAGAAAAATCTTGTTTTAAAATAACTGGATTTTCTTTTGCAAGTTTTATGACAGAATCTTTATCAGAAATATCTATATTATTTTTTAATGCAAGCCAAGTAACAGCTCTATACATAGCCCCTGTATCAACAAAAAGCCAACCAATTTTTTTGGCAACAGATATTGCAACAGTAGTTTTTCCACTTGCTGCAGGACCATCAAATGCAATATTTATTTTTTTCATAAGTTTATTTCCTTTATGTTATTTCTCTATTTGAATTAGACATTTAATTATCTCAATTTAAACTTATAAAAAAGAATTTTCTATAAACAAAAAATACCCTTTTATTAATTTTATACGGCTTTTATGCTTATACAAAAATGAATTGAAAACAGGAATTTAAGTTTTATATAGCAAAAAACATCATACCTGATTTGCACATTTTCACTGGAAAAATGTAGATAGAGGTTTTGATGTATAGATATGCAAGTGTTGCTACAGATTTAGCATTTAGAGGTTTTGATACCCTTTACCATTATAAAATTCCAGATTCACTTCTTGGTAATATTTTTGTTGGAACAATAGTTGTTATTCCCTTTGGAAAATCGTTTAGGAGTGGTATAGTTGCCGAACTATATGAAAATGATGATAATGTTCCAAAGGGAATTTCTCTTAAATATATATCTTCTATTTCCGTACATTCAAATAAATGGCTTGAACAGGGAATAAAAATTGTTTTATGGATGCATGATTATTATGGTTGTCCATATACAGATTCTCTTTTAACTGTTTTGCCTTTCTATTTTTCTAAAAGTATCAAAAATGAAAAAAAACAGATGACCTTAAAATTGATCTGTTTTGATTTTGATTTGATGAGTGAAAAATTAAAGCGTTCAGAAAAGCAGCGTGAAATAATTGAGGTTTTAAAAAATGCTCCACATAATGAAGTTTTGAGAGCCCCTGTAATGGATATAAATTCTTTGCGTGCATTGGAGAAAAAGGGATTTATACAAATTTGTTACGGAACTGAATATAGACCTCCTAATGAATTGAAAAGAGATATTGATAGAACCGCTTCTGATATAAAATTGACAGAACAACAACAAAATGCTTTTGATAAAATTAAAAGTTTAATCGATCTTGAAAAGCCAAATGGAGTTTTGCTTCAAGGAGTTACTGGAAGTGGAAAAACACAGGTTTATATAAATTGCATAAAATACACTCTTTCAAAGGGAAGAAATGCTATAATTCTTGTTCCAGAACTTTCTTTGACAGCACAATTTGCAGATATTTATAGGAGAGAATTTGGAAATTCAATGGCATTTATACATTCTGCGATGTCTCTTTCTGAAAAAAGTGATGAGTTGAGGCGTATTGCAAATGGTGAGGCAAGAGTTGTTTTGGGAGCGAGAAGTGCTATTTTTTCACCCCTTGAAAATGTCGGTTTGATTATTATTGATGAAGAACACGATCAGGCATATAAACAGGAGAGTTCGCCAAAATACCATGCAAGGCATATTGCAATAAAGAGGTCTTTATTTGATAACTCTGTTATAGTTTTTGGTTCAGCAACTCCTTCCTTGGAATCTTATGTGAGAGCATATAATGGCAATTATTCTTTGGTTTCAATGACATCTCGTGCATCTGGAAATTTTCCAACTGTAAAAATAATAGACATGAGAATGCCATATAACAGAATTAAAGATTCGATGTTTACAGTGCCGTTGGTCAGGAAAATATCTCAGGTTCTCGAATCTAAACATCAAGTTATTTTGCTTATAAACAGAAGAGGTTTTTTCAACTATCTTTTCTGCTCAGATTGTGGTTATGTTTTTTCTTGTCCTTCTTGCGATATTTCTCTTAGATTTCATCAGTCGCCACCAAGGCTTTTATGTCATTATTGCGATCATGAAGAAGAGGTTCCAGATGTATGCCCTGAGTGTGGCGGATTAAATATAACATCTTTTGGTGGGGGAACTCAGAGAACAGAAGAGGAAATTAAAAATTTTTTCCCAAAAGCTCGTGTTTTGAGACTTGACAGAGATATAGCTTCTCATAGAAATTCTGCTTCTGAAATTTATGATAAATTTAAAAATTGTGAAGCAGACATACTCGTTGGTACTCAAATGGCTTCAAAGGGGTTTGATTTTTCAAATGTCGAGCTTGTTGCCGTGATGTTTGCAGATTTTTCTTTTTCTATGCCTGATTTTAGAGCTTGTGAAAAATCATGGCAACTTTTCATGCAATCGGCAGGAAGGGCTGGAAGGCATTTATCTCGTTCTTATTTTTATTTGCAGACATATAATCCTTGTAATCCGTCTGTTATGGCAATAAATGGTAGAGCTGAAGATTTTTTTAAATCTGAACTTATTGAGAGAAAAGAATTTTCCTATCCTCCATTTATGCACTTGATAAGAATTGTGTTTTCAAATGAAAATTCTGAGTTGTGTGAAAAAATTGCAAATGATTTTTCAACTTTTTTTAATTTTGAAGATGAAATAAAATTGGGTCCTTCACAATGTCCAATATTTAAGATAAAAGATTTATATAGATTTCAACTATATATAAAGACAAAAAATGTCTTGTCAAGTGTGGCTAAATATAGAGATGTGCTTTCAAAACTTGATTGCAAAAATGTGAATATTTCAATAGATGTTGATTCTTATTCTTTTTTGTAAATCTTGAAAATGTATTGACAAAATCAAGATGAGGTAGTATTATGGAAGAGAAAAATTGTCCTAAAAAATGTTGTAACAATAATAATTCTTGGGGAGGAAAAAGAGAACAGGCAGGTAGGAAAAAGACATGCTTAAATAAGGTTTCCTTTAATAGGCGGATTAATGAAAATATTTTGAATATTTTAAAAAAATATGCCAATTTGCATGGGATTACTGTTACAGAGGCATTGGAAAGTGCAATTCTTCTTCAAAATAATATTTATACATTAAAGGGAGATGGTATCGTGAAGATAGTTATTCCTACAAAAAATGAAAAATTATGTAGTCATTTTGGAAATTGTGAATCATTTACATTTGTTGAAGTTGATCAAAAGGCAAATAATATTATAAGTATTGAATCAAGAATTCCTGAAGAGGGAATATCTTGTCAGTCTGCAAGTTGGATTTCAGAACAGGGTGCAAATATTGTTTTGGTTGGAGGAATGGGAATGAGACCAACTAATATTTTTAATCAAAATGGAGTTAAAGTAGTTGCTGGTTGTCCAGAACTTCCAATTAGAGAACTTGTAGAAAAATATTTGGCAAATGAATTGTCTTTGGGTGAAAATTCTTGTTCTGGTGGTCATCATGATTGCCACGGACACCACCATGGACAAGGACATAATTGCCATCATTAGTTTTTTAGGTGAAACAGTGATAAACAGGATTTAGATGTTCTTCTGAACATAAAATAGCACAAAAATTGTTATCTGTTGTAATTAAAGATTCAAAAGCCAAGTTATAACAACTTGGCTTTTTTATTTTCATTTTATCTATATCAAAAACTAACTCGTCATTTGAAAGGAGATTAGAAAGACCTTCTCCTGTCATTTTTGCCATTGATTCCCTCATGCACCACGATTTATAAAATATTTTTTTCTTTAGTTCCACATTTTTTGTGTTGAATATAATTTCATGTTCTTCTTTGCTGAAAAATCTCTGTGATATTTTATCAAAATCTTTGTTTGCCATGAATTCACAATCAATGCCGACTTTGATATCAGAAATAGCAAGAATACAGGTATTTTGTGAGTGTGAGAGATTAAATTCAATATCACCTTTTACAAAAGGCTTTCCGAATTTGCCATATTCAAATTTGACTTCACTTGGCTTTAAAAAAAGATAACGAGCAAGAACAGTTCTCAAAAATCCTCTGCAGAGAATAAAAGATTTTGAAACTTTTTCTATTTTAAATCTTTCTGCTCGTTTTTTTTCATCTTCACTTAAAATATTTATAAAAATAGATGGTTCAAATTTTGATAAATCCATCTCAAACCAATCACACCAAACCATTTTCTTTAGCCCATTTTCCAAAAATTTTAAATCCTTCTTCCATACTGATAAGCGGAGAGTAGCCGAGATCTTTTTTGGCTGCTGAAATATCAAACCAATGGTTACAGGCCAATTCTTTTACAACAAAACGAGTTAAAGTTGGTTCATCTTTTCTTCCTGAAATAAAATAAAATAACTCTGATAGACAACCTGCAAAATAAGCAATAGGCTCTGGAATGCTATACTTTACTTCTTGAAATCCTGAATATTTCAAAAGAGAATTTATTATTTCTTTTACTTCCATAGGCTCATCATTTGTTATAAAATATTTTTTACCATTACAAATACTGCCATCTGGAGAACTCAATTTTTGAAGAGCAAGTACATGAGCATAAGCTACATTATCAACAAAAGTTGCGTCAACTTTATTTTTTCCATTATTTATAAGCATTGGCTTTTTTTCTTTAGCTCTTGCTACAATTCTTGGATATAAATTTCTATCTCCAGGTCCCCA
The DNA here is from genome assembly GCA_902790465.1 of uncultured bacterium. Taxonomy (GTDB): domain Bacteria; phylum Vulcanimicrobiota; class CADAWZ01; order CADAWZ01; family CADAWZ01; genus CADAWZ01. The sequence continues at coordinate 42,642 of CADASF010000025.1, forward strand.
TATCAAATGAGGTCTTAACGAGATTGTCATAAAATCATCAGAAGTTTCTTTTATCACAAACTGCTCTGCTTCTGCTTTTGTTCGAGGATAAAATGTGCTAAATTTTTTTGGATATGGTACAGTTTCATCTATCCCATTTTGATCTTTCATGTCAAAAACACAACTCGGAGAACTTGTATATATAAAATATTTTACACCATGCTTTTTGCATGATGAAATCAAGTTTTGAGTTGTTTTTACATTTGCGTCAAAATATGATTGATAAGAACCCCAAGAACCTGATTTCCCTGCTGTGTGTATGACTGCATCTGCATTTGACACACATTCATCAGCAAATTCAGGATCAATTAAATCACCCCTAATGATTTTATCTGCTAATTTTGTAAGAGATTCAGAGGGATTACTTCTAAGTGTTGCTATTAGTTCATATCCGTTTTTTTTGAGTAAATTAGCAAGAGAACCGCCCAAAAAACCAGATGAACCTGTTAGGAGAACTTTCAAGATATTGAAACCCAATCCTTTTTCAGTTATAATTCTTTATTATTTTCCAATAGCCCAAACAGCTAATTTTTCTCTAAATATTTTTGCATTGTGGCGAACATCTACAGGAAATTTTGGATGAATTAAAAATTTTTCGATATTTTTTGTATGATCGAATTTTTTTGCAATTTCCCTCAATTCGTCAATTAGTACATTATCTTTAATTTTAGAATTTTTTTCCTTTTCAACACATAGTACAGGTTTTTGATATTCTCCATCTTGTACCCCTACTAAAGCTGTTCTAAATACTTCAGGATGAACATTAAAAACGCCTTCACAACAAACAGTGAACATGTCGCCGTCTTTTGTTTTTACTCTGTGTGATTTTCTTCCACAGAACCAAAATTTTCCTTCTTTATCTTTATAACCTATATCTCCCATTCTGTGGATAACTGTTTTTCCGTCATATATTTTAGCAAGTGCTGTCTGTTCTGGAAGGTTGTAATATTCTTTTGTAACAATATCAGCACTTACAACAATTTCTCCCATTTCTCCATCAGGAAGTTCTAAATCGTCAGTCCATTTTTCAATTTTTTCATCTGTTATCTTGATGACTTTTAAATTTATACCTTTATTTGGAAAACCAATGCAGGTGCCTAGACCATGCTCTGTTTTATATCTTGCATTTTTTAATATTTCAATACTTCCTATATTACATAGCGGGAGTGCTTCAGTTGCTCCATAAGGTGTGAATATTTCGACTCCGTCAAGAAGAGCATTTTGCAAACGCTCTAAAGCATCAGGGCGTGCTGGAGCTCCTGCAGATATAATTCGTTTTACTGAAGGAAACATTATATTTTCAGATTCAGCATATCTTCCAAGTATATTTACTATTGTTGGATTTGCAAATATATTAGTTGTTCCGAAATCTTCTATTGCACTTACCAATTTTTTGGGATCGGCTGTTGCAGGTTTCATTGGATTCATGTCTGGAATTACAGAAGTCATACCTAATGCTGGACCAAATAGGGCAAAAAGTGGAAATGTTGATAAATCCATCTCACCAGGTTGTATATTATAGACTGTTTTGAGATATTCTACTTGATTGTTGAAAATTGAATGTGTATATACAGCACCTTTTGGAACTCCTGTGCTTCCACTTGTAAATAAAATAGCAGCCATATCATCATCATTTGGTACAGCCATGTCGTAATCTTCAGTCTGACAACCTATTTTTCTGAGATCAGATAGGGTATGTCCTCCCCAAAACCATCTTTTACCAACAGTTACAATGTGCTTTATTGTCTTTTTACCCCAACCACAAAATATTCTAGCGACATGGGCTATTGGAATTCCAATAAATGCTTCTGGCTCTGCCTCTTTTAGACATTTTCCCATGCTTTTAAGCCCCATGCCTGAATCAATCATTACGATGACTGCTCCAACTTTGAAAAGTGCAAATACAAGAGCAAAAAAAGCAGGAGATGGTTTTACTAAAAGAGCTGTTTTTACATTTTTAGTTATACCTATTGATTCAAGACCATTTGCAATATGGTCGCTTTCATCATTTAATTGACCTGATGTCAAATGAATATATGCAGTTCTACCCATTTCATCTGTTTTATATGGAGCTACAACTGCAAGTTCGTGAGGTCTTTCTGTTGCTTCTCTTACAAGATATGAAGCGATATTTGTATTTTTATTTATACTGTCTATGTCCATGATATTTTTTAGTCAATGGGGTTCTTTTTTAAAAAAGTTTCTATTTCTTCTATTACATCATTTGAGGCATCTTCGAGGATATAATGTCCTGCATCTGGAAAATGTTTTACTTGTGCATTTGGCAGATATTTGATCCATTTTTCAAGGAAATATTTGTCAAAAACAAAATCTTTATCAGCCCAACATATTAAAATTGGTAGATTGTTGAAATTCTTTACACTTTCTTCAGTCTCTTGTAGCTCTTTCCAAGAGACATGGTCTGGAGTTAAAGGTACATCGAGTATAAAAGCAAGAACACCATATCTATTTTTTATGTTATTGTAAGGTTTTAAATACATATCTCTTACATTTTTTTCCATTTTGTTTTTTACACAAAACATGCAAGAGCCTATGCAAAAAGCATTTAAAACTTGAACTAAAAAGGGACCAGTTATTGGATTTTTACATAAACCTATTGACCATGGAAAAGGTCTTTGTTCTGGAAGTCCAAATGCTGCTGAATTTAAGACAATTATTCTTTTTATATTTTCAGGATATTTTCTTGCATAGTCAAATCCTATTAAAGCTCCCCAGTCATGTACTACTAATGTTATATTTTTTAAATCCAAACTTTCAACTAATGATTTTATATTATCTGCTCTTTCTGCAAGTGTGTAGCTGTATAAATCTTTTGAAGGTTTATCTGAAAGTCCATTTCCAATATGATCAGGAACTATACATCTATATTTTTTTGAAAATGCTTTTATCAAATCTCTATAAAAAAAAGACCAAGTTGGATTTCCATGCAGCATCAAAAGTGGTTCTCCACTTCCTTCATCTAAGTAGTGCATTTTTATTTTTTTTATATCGAGATAATTGCTTTTAAAAGGATATAAGTTGTTATTTTCCTCTTTCATTTTTTACCATTCCACTCCAAGCATCATGCAGTTAAGACCACTTCCAATTCCCATGAAAGAAGTTTTCATGCCATCTTTTAAAAAACCTCTCTCTTCAGCTATTGCTGCTGTTATAGGAAGTGATACAGGTCCTATATTACCTAAATAGGGGTATGTAACAAAATCTAAATCAAGTGGAATAGAAAGTGCTTTTAAAAGGCTATTTTGATGTGCCATTCCAACTTGATGACAGATAGTCCTTTTTATGTCATTTATGGTCCAACCTGTTGTTTTTAAGAATGATTGCCAAGTTTTTAGTGCTAGTATTATTCCATTTTTTAATACAGCGGAGGAATTTGTAAGCATGAACATTCTTTCAAGTCCATTTTGTAATTTTTCCATGCCCCATCTACAAAGGCGATTAAATTGGGAGGCAGATTTTATAACAGCACAGTCAAGTTTTCTTCTCTGTTCGCCAAAAGAACCATCTGTTACAATTATTCCAACTGCTCCACTTCCGCCAGTTAAAGTAGCTATTGAGGAAAGGAAAAATTCAAGACTTCCTCCTTCAAGAAGTCTTTTTATTGTGAGTTCGTTTATTTCTCTTGCGGATTCTGCTGATATTACAAGTCCTGCTTTTATATGACCTAATTCAATGTGATTTGCAACTTCAAGAATTGCATTCATTACACCTAAACAAGCATTACTTACATCAAATATTATTGAATCTTCACTTATACCAAGTTTTGATGCTACCATTGTAGAAGCAGCTGGTTCAAATTCTTCTCTATAAACTCCCGAGTAAACGACCATGCCTATATCTTCAGGTTTTACATTGCATTTATCGAGAGCTTTTTGTCCAGCTTTTGCTGCACATTCTGCAAGATTTACACCTGGCTCCCACCATCTTCTTTCATATATACCTGTAAGTGCTTCTATCTGCCCCATTGGAATATGTAATCTGTCGAATACACTAGCCAGCTGTTCTTCTAAATCAGATGTAAGAACAGTTAGACTTGGAAGTTCATAACCTATGGAATCTATAAAAACTTTTGAGTATTTCATTTTCTTTATGTTTTATCTTTTTAATATTTACAATTTTATTTTTAAATGAAAATTTATATAAAAAAATTCGACTGAAATCCCCTTATTATTGGATTAAAGTCGCTTAATTACTAAATATGTTTTAATAGTTAGTATTATACTATATATATTTTATCTTGTTATAAAATTTCCTTTAGAGTGTAGTTTTTTGTTTTTTTATAATAGTTATTTCTCTATTTTTAGATAAGAATCTGGGATTTTTTTCAGTATTGAGTATGAAAAAAAAGAATAAATAGGAATATGTATTAACTCTGTTATGAGACATTTTGTAAAAGAAATAAAAAATGGAATCCCAAAACAAAACTGCATTGTCAATGGAATTATGAATAATTTTGTCAATGATTGGGGGATCATTATTGCAATAAGTATTGATAGAAAAGAAACATTATGTCTTTTTTTTATCAATGTTATTATCAATGGTGGTAATAATCCTATTAACATTGAAGTTATAGTAAATATTGGAATGTAAGGACCACGAGGAAATATCATATATCCTGTGATATCACTCAATATTCCTGTGATGGCTCCAGCATAAGGACCTAAAAATAATCCTGAAAATATGATAGGAAAACCGCCAAAATTTAAAATTCCAATGGGAAGAGGAATTGTCATAAATCTTTTGAGTATAATGGACAATGCAATTAACATTGCCATGTTTACTATCAGTTTAGCATTTAATTTCATTTCTAAATTTTTATCCATTCTTCTTTAAAATCTGAAATAAAATTATCTCCTCTTATTCCTGATCTTGTCAATGCAAAATCGTATTTTGCAGGGTCTTTAGGATTGTATTGAGCAAAGCCTTCAGTTATAGCCTCAGCTGTTTTTGCAGAAGCATTTCTATTTCTTGTGAATCCAAGCATTTGTCCTATGCTTAGCATGTGAGTATCGAGAGGAACGAGAAGTTTAGACTTATCAAGTCCTTCCCAACAACCAGGATCGACATTGTCTTTTCTAATCATCCATCTAAAATATAAAATCAATCTCTTACAAGGTGAAGTTGATTCAGGTTCTGGCAATAGACTCATTCTATTTTTGTCAAAAAATCCGCTTGCTTCTCTCAATTTTTTAGAAAATCTTAGGGCTGAATTAAAAATATTTTTTTCTGTATTGTCATAACAAGATACAAAACATTCTTGTAAACTGCCATATTCTTTTAATGTCTTTTTTATGCCTGACAGAAAATTTACAATTTCAGTACCTGTTGTGAATCTATATTCCATATTTTCAAATTCATGTTTTATATCTTCATTAGATGAATTTATTAAATATTCTCTTGGTGTTGAATTCATTTTTTCAAGTATATTGCCAACTATTTTTAAAATAGCCCAAACTCTGCCATAGGCAAAAGATGAGGCAATTAAACCTGTTACTTCTTTTTCAGAATCAGGACATTTTAAAACATATTCGAGAGGATCAGGGTGTACGAATGAAGCATCATTATATTTTTCATATAAATCTTCAAGCATTTTTAATCTATTGTTCATTTAATTTTTCTCCATGTCTTCTAAAATACTCATAAATAGTTGCTGAAAAAGCATTTGCTACATTTAGTGAATTTTTCATTCCACAGGCAGGAAGTTCTATTACTTTATCTGATAAAGATAAATAATCACTTTGTAAGCCATCTTTTTCATTTCCAAAAATAAATGCAACCTTTTCAGGTAATTCTGTTTTAAAAAGATTTTCTGCTCCCTCTGCCGTTTCCATTGAAATTATGAAATAATTTTCTTCTTTAAGCCTTTTTATAGCCTCTTCTGTTTTGGAAAAATATTCCCATGGCACAAATTCTTCTGCTCCAAGTGATGTTTTTGTAAGTTTTGGATTTAATGGGGTAGGTGTACTTCCACAGAGATATAATTTTCCTATTCTAACAGCATCAGCTGTTCTAAATATGCTTCCAGTATTATATGCACTTCTTAAATTGTCAAGAACAGCAACTGCTTTTGTTCTTTCTTTGAGCATAAATTTTTCAGGTGTTGTCTGTTGGTCTTTATTTCTTATTGTATATGTCTGCATTTTTATAAAATTTTCAAAAATTTTGATTAAGTTGAATATATTTTTATCTTTATATAAAATATCCTTTAAGTAGATTTTTTTTACATATTTTTTGTTTTTTCAAAAATTTTTAAAAAATTTTTGAAAAAACCCTTGACAAACCCAAAGTTTTGTTATATACTATGTGAGCTGTCGGAGATAAGTTAGCGAAAGCGAAACAAATCTTCGAAGTAGAACCTTAAAAATTGA
>CADASF010000026.1 GCA_902790465.1 uncultured bacterium
TTTTAGAACATCAAAAGATAAAACAATCTCTGTTTCGGTTATGTATTCTTCAATATTATTTTCTATTTGAATATCATTATTTTCAAGATAAATAATATTCTCAATACCTTTAAAAGCATTTTCACCTATTTTTTTAACACTTTTGGGAATTTTTATTGATTTCAATGAAGAACAGCCTTCAAAGGCTTCTTTGCCAATTTCTTCTACATTATCTGGAATTTCTATTGATTCTAAAGATTCGCAATAGTAAAAAGCATGTTCTCCTATTTTTTTAAGATTTTTTGAAAGTTTTATTGATTTCAAGGAACAACATCTTACAAAAGCACTTTTCCCTATTTCTTCAATACTATCTGGAATTTCTATTTTTTCTAAAGAGTTACAACGAGAAAATGTATGTTCATCTATTTTTTTTAAATTACTGGAAAATTTTATATTTTTTAAATTATCACAAGCATAAAATGCCCCATTTCCTATTAATTTTACACTATCAGGGATTAAAACATTGTCTAAATATTTACAACAACTAAAAGCCCCTCTAAAAATCTTAACAACTGTATTTGGAATATTTATGTATTTTAATTTTGGAGTACCCCAATAATATTTGGGAAAAACACAACTATCAATTCCTGTAATTTTATAATAAAATCCTTTATATCTGAACTTCACTATCAAGTACAATTTCTATACAATTTTCATCATCAACATCAACTGGATATTCTCCGATGTTATCTTTATAATCCTCATCAGTTTCATCATCTATGTTAAAAAGTCTATAAAAATATTCTCTATATTCTCGTTTGGCTAATCTCTTAGCATATTCTTCATCAAAATCTTTTTTAGAAAAAAAACGCTTAATTTTAGAACAACAATCTGAAATAAAATTCATCAAACTCCACCTAAAAAAACTTTCTCTATGTCGTTTCGGTAAACTCACAAAACAGCCTCTATTTAGAGGCGATGTCATTGCGAGGGAGCTATGCGACCGTGGCAATCTCAACCACTTAAATTCATTAAATAGATCGGCTACATCATTATAAATAGAGGCGATCGACTTAATTTTTCAGTAAATATTAATTTACAGGCTTAGATTGCCACGGCTACGCCTCGCAATGACAAAGTGGCATTATACAGGCATATATTGGATAATTTATAGCAAATTTTTATTTAGTGTGTTGCGTAAGCAGATAACAAACACTTTACCAACACGCTATAATAAAAAGTTATAACCCCAAAATGTTTTTCCCTTTTACAAAAATACTCTTTTACAAAAAATAAAAAAGGCTCTCAAATAAATGAAAGCCTTTTTGAAAACTACCACTAAACCATTTAATGATGATGAACTGATCCACCGTGATGTCCACCATGTGAAGGATGATGTACTACATATCCGCCACCGTGATGATGTGTTGGTGGGTGATGAATATCATGTGGTGGTGGCTTTGGAGCTGGATGATAAATAACAGGCTCATCATTATGTGAAGAACCGCCACTTGGAGGCTTTGGACTACTTGTTGGTGGTTTTGGTTCAGATGATGGTGGTTTTGGTGCTGGAGTTGGCATTTCAGGTTTATTTTTATCAAGTGCATGTTGAATTGCAGCACCTGCTATTCCACCTGTCAATGCTCCTATACCTGCTCCTGCAAGAACTCCCAAAGTTGTATTTAATCCAACATTAACACCTGTTTCAAAATGAACTTCAGGTGACTGATAAGAACCAACATTATTTACACCAATAGTTGGCGAAAATCTATGCCAATAACCATCTACAACTTCATAATCCTGATAATGTTTATTGCCATCTGAATCTGTGTAAAGATATTCACTCTCAATGTGAGTATCTTCAATTATTCTCTCATCATATCCATCCATATATTTTTGTTGAATAGAATGATCTTTCCAAGTTACCTGTGGTGTACCATAATCTGAATATGTCTTTGTAACATCATGCATAACTGGCTTGCCATCAACCATAACTGGATTATCTCTATTTACATTTACTGTCTCAGGATGATGACTTGGATAAGCAGACCAACTATAATAATTAGAAGGAATCTTGCCTAAATTTTCTTTAATCATATTTGGCTCTTGCCAATCAAGAGTAATAGAATTTACATCATTAGTAGCTTTTATTTCATTCCAAGACATATTATATGCAGCTATACCGCCAGCTATTCCACCGACTGTTCCACCTATTAAAGCTCCCTTTAATGCTGCATCTTTTTCTTTATCTGTGAGTTTATCACCTAATTTTTTAAAAGGATTATCTATTTTCTTTTTAAACAAACCTTTTTTTAGTTCAGGTTCTTCTTTTTCAGACCTTACCAATGTATCTTGTGTTTGTAATTCAGAAGTAGCATCTTGCTTTTGTTCTGCTACTTTTGCAGAATTATTTGACAAAATAGAACTTGCTGTAAAATTTGTAACTGAATTTATAGAGTTCATATTGTAACTTCCCATTTCACATTTTCATTTTTCTCTAAACTATATTATACAAAAAATAATCAAAATTGAAATAGACAAAATGTTAAAAATATACAAAAAAAATGCCCTCAAACAAATAATAGCATTTTTTCTACTTCAAACATCAAATATTTTATGCTTCGCCAAATTTATCTTTTGACTGTTTACAGCGTGGACAATGCCAATCAGCTGGCAAATCTTCAAATTTTGTTCCAGCGGGAATTCCATTTTTAGGATCGCCTTTTTCAGGATCATAGACATATCCACAAACAGAACAAACATATTTTCCTGTTGATTCTTTTTTTGCTTGTTCAATATCTTTAGGAGGAATAACCTCTGGTGGATTATCTAAATCAACAACTTTTTTATTTTCCAAATTTTCGTATCCAAGAGGAGTATGGGTAGAAAGATATACAGTAGGATTATTTTTTATAAACTCTCTAACTTTGTCAAGTGTTTCTCTTGCAAGTTTTATATCTTCAAAAACAACAGAAAGTTTATTTTCATAAAGTGCTTCATCTGTATATGTTACATCACCATGGATCATATAAAAAAGCCCTTCATTTTCAACAATTACAATACTATTTCCCCTTGTATGACCTTTAGCAGGAAGAAAATAAACACCATCTGCAATTTTTTCAGAAGATTCAAAATTGTGATATGCTCCGTCCTTATATTCAACAGCAATAACATTATCGCCCTTAAATTCCATATCTTCTTTTTCTTCTTTTGAGGCATAAATTTTGGCATTTGGAAAACTTCTCAATTCTCCTGTATGGTCTGCATGCTTATGAGTTACCAAAATTTTTGAAACCTGTTCAGGTTTATAACCGAGATCAGCAAGAGCAGAAACATAGTCTTTTATCTTAGAACCTAAATATATGGTATCTGTAGCAATACTAGGAGCTTCAGCAGGCATTCCAGTATCTACCAAAATAACTTCTTTGCCAGTATCAATCAAATAATTTTGAAGACTTGAACGATACTTGATATTTTCAAATTTATCAACTCCATCTTCCCCACCGAGTGCAAAAGGACGAGTTACAAAACCATTTTCAAATAATTTTACAGCTTTTATCTGCATTTTTCAACCCTCGCTTTTTATTAGATACATAAAATTATACAAAAAAAATCAAGATTAAAAATAGACAAAATGTTAAAAATATACAAAAAATTTACAAAATTCACAGAGAATTAACATTTTTATAACAAATAATAAATAATAAAGTTTGACATAATTATTTTTATTTAGTATAATATAAAACGATGTAAATTTAGATTTTAAAGGAGATTTCGCATGAATAGTATTGGTTCAGCTGGTTCAATAGGATATTTAAATAATATATCTTCAATAAATACACAACAAGCTCCAACAGTAGCAAAGTCAGAAACAACTCCTGACATTATGCCACAAGATAGTGCTGAATTTTTATCATCTTTAAAAAGTGATGCTGAAGATGGCAAGGTAAAGCTCATCATCAATGCAGATTCAGCAGAAAAACTCGAAAGTATTAAAACACAACTTTCACAAAAAGACTCAGGTGGCAAAATTACTGCAGACCTTCCACTTATCAATGGAATAGCAATAGAAGTTCCAGAAGAAAAACTTGGAATCCTTCCACAATTAAATCTTGGAACAGATGTAAACATTTGGAAAGACGGCAGAATCTCCATTCCTGATCCAATCATCGAACAGACAAATACAAGAATGGATGTCGCTCCTGTAACATTGGGAGTTGACAAACTTTGGGAAGCTGGTTTAACAGGAAAAGGTACTACAATTTGTGTTATTGATACAGGTATTGCACAGCACCCTGACTACAAAGACAGAATCGTAGGATTTAAAGATTTTGTCAATGGCAGAAAAGAAGCCTATGATGATCAAGGACACGGCACACACTGTACTGGAATTTGTGCAGGTGATGGCACAAGCAGTAATGGCAAATACAAAGGTGTTGCTCCTGAAGCAAGTCTCGTTGGTGTAAAAGTTCTCGACAAAAACGGCTCAGGCAACTTCTCAGATGTCATTAAAGGTATCCAATGGGCAATCGAAAACAAAGAAAAATATAATATCGATGTCATAAGCATGTCCTTAGGTGGTCCTGTAACACAATCTGCAAAAACAGACCCTGTATCTTTGGCAGCCGAAAAAGCAACAGCAGCAGGTATCATAACTGTTGTTGCAGCAGGAAATGAAGGTCCAAATCCAAAGACAATCGGAACACCTGGTAACGCAGACAATGTAATCACAATTGGTGCTATGGATGACAAAGGCACAGTATCAAGAGATGATGATACACTCGCCTGGTTCTCAAGCGTAGGTCCAACAAAGATTGATAACAAAGTAAAACCAGATATTTTAGCTCCTGGTGTAAATATCACAGCAGCTTCACATATCGGTTCAGGCTATGTAAGTATGTCTGGAACATCAATGGCAACTCCTTTCGCAGCTGGAGTAATGGCAATAGCAGCACAGGCAAAACCTGGAATTGACCCAACAGAACTCAAAGATGCAGCAAAAGGTTGTGCAACACCACTTCAAACAAAACCTTACACAGAAAATCAGCAGGGCAAAGGTGTTATAGAACCAATAGCTCTTATCAATACTATTGCTCCTGAAATTGAAATAAAAGCATAAAATTTAAATTTTTTCAAAATAATGGGGTGTGAGAAATGATTTTTCACACCCCATTTAATATTTAAAGACAGAGGATTTACTATGGACATTAATATTATAAAACAAAAAATTGAGATGATACCTTCTCTATTAAACGAATTTGGAATTGATATGTGGCTTACATTTGTAAGAGAAACAGATGTAATGAAAGACCCTGCTATGGATATGATAACAGACAGAGGTGTTACTTGGCAGACAGCTTTTATTTTCACTGCAAAAGGTGAAAAATATCTTATATTGGGAAGTCTTGACAAAGACAATATGCTTGCCTCAACTCTCTATTCTGATGAAGAAATAAAAACTTATGTGGGTTCAATAAGAGATGAATTAAAATCAACTATTGAAAAAATAGCTCCCAAATCAATAGCAATAAATAAATCTGCTGATGACATAATGAGTGATGGACTTACCTGTGGAATGTATGAGACACTTTGTGAAATTTTAAAAGACACTCCTTATATTGAAAGATTTGTACCAGCAGACCCAATTATAAGTGCATTGAGAAGCAGAAAAACTTCTGTTGAAATAGAAAAAATTCAAAAAGCAGTTGACATAACAGAAGAAATATATGACAAAATAACAAAAAATATCTGTGCAGGTATGACAGAAAATGATGTTGCAAATATTGTAAGAAATGAAACAAAAGACAGAGGCTTGACATCTGCTTGGGATTCTGCCCACTGTCCTGGAATATTTGCAGGAGCTGAATCTGCTGAAGCACACGCTGCTCCTTCAGATAGAGTAATAGAAAAAGGAATGGTTGTACATGCAGATTTTGGAGTAAAATTTGAAGGCTATTGTTCTGATCTGCAGAGAACTTGGTACATAATGAAAGACGATGAGACAGACGCTCCTGACATTGTAAAAAGGGCATTTTTAGCACTTGATGATTCAATACAATCATCATTTAAGGCGATAAAACCAGGTGTTGAGGGAAGATTAATTGATCAGATTTCAAGAGACAGACTAAAAGCACATGGTTTTGAGGAATATCCACATGCACTTGGTCATCAAGTTGGAAGATCAACACATGATGGTGCAGCTCTTTTATGTCCTGAATGGGAAAGATATGGACAAAGACCTTATATGAAACTTGAGGAAGGACAAGTATTTACACTTGAACCAAGAATCACATTAAAAGAGTATGGAGCGGTTACAATGGAAGAAATGATAAAAATCACTGCTGATGGTGCAGTTTTTCTTTCACGCCCACAGAGAGAGTTGTACTTAATAAAAAGATAAAAAATGGGTGGAGTTGAAAAAATGAATCAATATTTTGCAGACCTTCATATACATTTGGGTGGTTCTTCTGAAGGAACTCCTGTAAAAATAACAGCTTCTAGAAAATTGACATTTGATGCAGTTATAAATGAATGTGTAAACCGAAAAGGAATTGATATTGCTGGAATTGTTGACTGTGCATGTCCTAAAATAATAAGAGATATTGAAGACCTAATAAAGAAGGGAATAATTTATGAACTTCCAGAAGGCGGACTTCTTCACAAAGACAGACTTTTAATAATCCCTGCAAGTGAGACTGAAGCATCAGAAGGAAATGGCAGGCTTTCACATCACATTGGTTATTTCCCATATATGAAAAATATAAAAGAATTTTCATATATAATGAAAGATCACATAAAAAATCAAGAATTGTCATCCCAACAATGTGGACTAAAATGTGAAGAACTATACCAAATAATAATAAAATGTGGTGGCATTCCAGTTCCTGCCCATGCTTTTACACCACATAAAAGTATTTATGGAAAAGTTACTGACAGCATAAAAAAAATATTTTCACCTGAAACATTGCTTTCAATTCCTGCTGTTGAATTGGGACTTTCGGCAGATACAGAGATAGCAGATTATCTTTCTGAACTTTCTGAAATGTCATTTTTAACTTCATCTGATGCACACTCACTCGGAAAAATAGCAAGAGAATATACTGTTTTTGAAATGGAAAGGCTCAATTTTACAGAATTTTCATTGGCATTGAGAAGAAATTCTCTCAGAAGAATTATTTCTAATTTCGGCATGAATCCAAAATTGGGAAAATACCATAGAAGTTACTGCAAAAAATGCGATAAAGTTATTCAAACTCCACCACCTGTTTTAAAATGTCCATATTGTCAAAGAGATGATAACGATTTCATAATAGGTGTACTCGATAGACTTACTCAAATAAAAGACAGAGAAAAATCAAAATCTCCTGATTTTCGTCCACCCTATTTTTACCAAATTCCTTTGGAATTTGTCCCAGGTGTTTCTAAGAGAATTCTCGACAAGCTGATAAGTGCATTTGGTAGTGAAATGGCTATATTAAATATTGCAACCGAAGAAGAAATAGCTGAAGTTGTAGGTGAGACACTTGCTGAAAAAATTATGTCTGCAAGAAATGGAACTTTAGCACTTGAAAGCGGAGGTGGCGGAAAATATGGATTCGTCAAAAGAGACGATAAGCAAGAAAAATTCCAATTTTAAAAATGTGTTCCTAAATCTTACAGCAATTTTTAAAAATGACAGTTTCTGTCATAGCAAATATGATATAATAAACTCATGAAAATAATACAATATATAATATTATTTATTTTAATTGCAATAATAATTCCTATGAAAGCAAATGCACAAAATTTCTATTGTAAATACTGTGGCATAAAATACTCCTCAGTTATGAGCTTGACAAGAAATACATGTAATTATAGCCCAACTAAATACCATGTTTTATATCAAGGATCAGAAAGAGCTAAATATACATGTAAATATTGTGGTATAAAATATAATAATCTCCAAACTTTAGTAAGAAATACTTGTCAAAAAAATCCAAAAGGGAAATATCATTCGCCTATTTTGGAGGAAAAGGAGGATTTAAAAATGGCAATATGTAAATATTGTGGTGTACAGTATCCGTCAGTTATGGCTCTTGTGAGGAATCAATGCAACTACAGTCCGACAAAATATCATGTTGTCTATGAAGGCTCAGAAAAAAGCGAATATACTTGTAAATACTGTGGCATAAAATACAAAAGTTTTCAGAGCTTGGTAAGAAATTTCTGTCAAAAAAATCCTAATGGCAAATATCACTCCCCTACTTTATAAGAAAGAGAGGAAAATATTTCTGTGAAAAAGAGAGATTTTGACAAATATCAAGAAGATTTGAAATATTTACTTGGATTGGATAAAAATCATAAAGGGATAATAATGGACGAAAATCCGAGATTGACAAAACAATTAGTTAGAGAAAAGAGAATAAAAGAATTTTTCGACAAACTCAAATTTTGGGAACGCAAAAAAGAAGAAGATGATGATTTAACTTTTTAGTAAATCATAGAAATTAAAAAATTGGCTTATTTCTGCTGTCACAACTTTTTGGGTACAATACGCTCACTTTAACATTTTTCTCTTTTATTTTTCTAATTTTATTTAAAAGAGAGAATATTTTAAGTAAGAGCTTTCTTTTTTGGATACTACTATGAGAAAAAGTGATGCAGTTCCAGTATTTTTTCTCCTTGCTTGCAAGGAGCTAATTTGCCTGTATTGCACCGCACAAAAGTTGCTAATTCAAATTATTTAACAGACGACTTTTTAGTAAATCATACAAACTAAAAAAAGGAGAATATATAGAGGAGCATTTAAGCTCCTTAAAATTTCATTTTAAGGAGAATATATATATGAGGATAAGTGATGATAAACATCAAGAAAATTTGAAATATCTACTTGGATTGGATAAAAATCACAAGGGAAGAATACTTGATGAAGCTCCACGAGAATATACCGATATGTTAGTTAAACAAAAAAAACTAAAAGAATTTTTTGACAAACTCAAATTTTGGGAACGCAAAAAAGAAGATGATGATTAAAACTGTACTGTAAAAAACAAATTTAAATTATTATGAAAGAACAACTATGAACACAAAAAAAATAATAACTATAATAACACTATCAATAATCTTTATCTTACAATTATTTATAACTGTACATGCACAAGAAAATGTAAATACACAAACAAATAATATAAGCACACTGACTTTACAAGAAATAGAAAAACTTTCAGACAACCATACATCAGGTACAGCAGGACCAAAACAATTTAAAGAACGATTGACAAAAACATATTACAACCAACAAAACTGGAGCTATGGTTGGGGTTGGAATATATTTTTCTTTATCATAGCAGTAGTTGGATTTATTTCTGCCCTAATGTCAAGATATTCAAATATAAAACAATATGCAATGCCTATTCTTATTGGTTCAGAGGCAATATTATTAATAGCCTCTATTTTTATAATTCCAAATTTTCTGTCAATAGTATTTAGTTTTAAGGGTTTCTTACTAACACTTGCATATATATTAATACCAATACTTATAATCATTAGTTTTTGTAATATAAAAGAAAATGGAGAAGTATCATTGTCAATAATGTTTGTTCTATCTGTTTTCTCTCTTTCTTTCATAATGCCAAATGTCATATACATGGTAGCAGAACAAACTAAATGGGGAACAATGTATTGGTTATTTTTTATTGCCTCTTGTTTCTTTTTTGTAGAAATAGCAGAAGCTATATTTAACACAACAGACGGAAATGGAAACAAAATACTTGAACTCGAACAGAAAAATAGATATTTATTGTCAGAAAATAACAATCTTACAAATCAAGTCAATAGATATAAACAAATTGAACAAAGAAGTAATGATTATAAAGAAAAAATAAAAGTTCTGTCACAAACAAATAATGATATTCAAGAGAAGATAAACTCCCTTGAAAAAGATAAGCAAAAAGCTGATGCTGAAATAAATAAACTAAATAGAAAGCTTAATAACATCGTACAAACATTAGTCAATATAACTAATGAAAAAGAGCGACTACAAAAAACAACAGATAGACTAAGTAATTCAATTAGCAAAAATAAAGATAAAATAAATGAACAAGAAGATTTAATCACTCAAAAAGATAGGATAATCAGTGAGCAAGAAGATAAAATAAATGAACAAGAAGATATAATAAGTAACTCTAATAACTTATTAAATAATCTTCAACAACAACAGAATGAATTAGAACAAACGATTCAGGCATTAAATGCTGAAATTTCTGCAAAAGAATCAGAAATTTATTACAAAAATTCTGAAATTAAAAATAAAACACGTCAAATTTATGATTTGATACAAGTAACCCCAGAAAATTTGACATCAGAAACAATAGAAAGATTAAAACTCAATGGAAGTATAACTGAAAAAAGTGTAACAATTCCATTTAAATATACACATAGAACAAAGAACTACAAAATAATTGGAATGTCTCCAGCTGTATTTAAAAACAATGAAAAAATTGAAAGTGTAATAATCGATGCCCCAATTACATTTATAGACTCATCTGTATTTGAAGGTTGTACTTCTTTACAAACAATTAAAATGCCTAAAAACATTGTAAAAATAAGCTATTCAGCTTTCAAAAATTGTGATTCATTAACAACAATAGAAATTCCAGATACTATTACAAGTATTGAAAAGGGAGCATTTAAAGACTGTAAAGTTCTGGAAAATGTAAGACTTCCAAAAAATGAAAAATTTTCAACAATAGAACAATCTGTTTTTGAAGGTTGTAAAGAATTAAAAAATATAACTATTCCAAATAATGTCAAAAATATCAAAAAATCTGCCTTTGAAAACTGCAATGCCTTAGAAAAAATAAATCTTCCAAATGGCATCAAAACTATTGAAGAAACAACATTCAAAGACTGTGGTAATCTAACAAATATAAAACTTCCAAATTCAATCGAAATTATAAAAGAATCTGCTTTTAATGGTTGTAAATCTCTAAAAGAAATTCACATTCCAGATAGTGTTAAAGAAATTGGAAAAAATGCTTTCAACAATACTTTATTGGCAAAAATATATATTCCAAAAAATATAGAAAATATTGAAGAAGGAATGTTTGAAAGCTGTACATCTTTAGAAAAAATTATAATTCCAAATAATATCAAAAATATCAAACGCAGAGCTTTCTTTGGATGTAAATCACTAAAAGAAATTTTCATTCCAAATAGTGTAGAATCTATAGGAGAATCTGCTTTTAATGGTTGTAAATCTCTAAAAGAAATTCACATTCCAAGTAGTGTTAAAGAAATTGGCGATGATGCTTTCTCTGATATAGAAACTGTTTACTACAGTGGTGCTGCAGATGGAGAGCCTTGGGGAGCTGACAGCGTAGAAACTTGGGAAAATGAAGAATCAGAATATAAAGAGTTTGAAGAAAAATCATATAAAAATTTAGAAGAAGAAAAAAAGGACCTTACTAAATTAGATCAACCTCAAAATTCAGATGAACTAGAAATTGAATTAGTAGAAGATGATGAAGTATTTAATCCTAATTCAAACATTGTTGAGGAAAATATTGGTGAACCTAAAAAGAAAGTATATCTAAAAAAGAATTACACAGAATCGACAAAAATAGAAGATAAAACTGCCAATAATGCTAATGATAAGGCTAAAGCTACTGTTCTCAAAATAAATAAAAACATATTTGACGAGGCTTTAGAAGATGACAACACCCCATCACAAACATTGAACAAAGATGATAAATCTTCTGAGATACATCAAAATAATGAACTAAAAACTAGTCCCAAAATGGTAGATGGTAAAATCCAAAGAAATAGAAATAAATAACTATAAATAAATAATCTAACTAAAAAACTGCTTTGATAACTTTTATTAAAGCAGTTTATATATTTTCTGAAGGATATTTTGACATAAGGGAAAATATATTTTTTAGAGGCGTATAAAGCCTAAAAAATAAAAAAATGGAAGGATTTTTAGAGCAAATGAAATTTTCACAAGAACATGAATGGGTAACAGTAAAGGGAGACATAGCAACAGTAGGAATTACTGAATATGCTGCCGATCAGTTGGGAGATATCGTATATGTCGAGCTTCCAGAAATTGACACAGAATATGGAAAAATGGACAGAGTTGGCTCTATTGAATCAGTAAAGACAGTTTCAGACCTTTTCACACCAATAGGTGGAACTGTAATAGAAGTAAATCCTGCTATAAGTGATACAACACCAGATGGCGATGTAAATGATGATCAGCATTTTGAGTATATCAACCAAGATGCCTATGACAA
Organism: uncultured bacterium; assembly: GCA_902790465.1. GTDB lineage: Bacteria > Vulcanimicrobiota > CADAWZ01 > CADAWZ01 > CADAWZ01 > CADAWZ01. Next base: position 12,255 of record CADASF010000026.1, read on the forward strand.
AGGCTGGTTATTTAAGATAAGAATGAGTGATCCAAAAGACCTCGATGATCTCATGAACAAAGAAGAATACGATGCAATGATAAAGGCATAGGAGAAACGATGTACACACCACATACAGAGCAAGAAATAAAACAAATGCTAAATACTGTGGGAAAAGATTCTTTGGACGATCTCTTTGAATCAGTTCCAAAAGAAATATATAACACTCATGAAATGAATCTTCCAAAATCATATTCAGAAAATGAATTGAAAAAATTCTTTAGAAAATTAGCTTCTGAAAATAAGGTTTTTGAATCAAATTTCTTGGGTGGAGGTTGTTATAACCACTATATCCCATCAGCCGTATCAGCAATAACATCTGACAGCAGATTTTTTACAGCATATACTCCATATCAAGCTGAAGCAAGTCAGGGAACACTTCAGGCAATATATGAATATCAGACATATATGTCAAGATTGACTGGAATGGATGTCTCAAATGCCTCACTTTATGACGGAGCAACTGCTATATGTGAAGCAAGTATCATATCCATTGCCGAGACAAAAAGAAAAAAAGTCATGATTTCAGAGGCACTTCATCCTGAATATGCTGAGACATTGGCTTCATACATCGGCAGTGAAAACATAATAAAAGTACCATTTAATGAAAATGGTTTGACAGATTATGAAGTTTTAAAATCAAAACTTACAAATGAAATTGCTTGTGTTATTTTGCAAAATCCAAATTTCTTGGGTTCTATTGAAAATCCAAACAAGATAGCTGAAGCAGTAAAACAAAACAAATCACTTTTGGTTATCGCAATAAATGAGCCATATTCTCTCGGAGTAATCAAAAATCCAAGAGACTGTGGAGCAGATATCGCTGTTGGTGATGCTCAAAGTTTTGGCTGTTCAATGGGATTTGGTGGTCCTTCATTGGGATTCTTGACAGTAAAAAGAAATTTGATGAGAAAGATTTCAGGGCGTTTAGCTGGAAAAACTGTTGACAAAGACGGAAATGAAGGTTTTGTCCTAACATTACAGGCAAGAGAACAGCATATAAGAAGAGAAAAAGCCTCTTCAAATATCTGTTCAAATGAAGCACTTTGTGCATTGTCAGCCACTGTCCATCTTTCACTCATAGGAAAAAGCGGATTTATGCAAACAGCCGAAAACAATTTAGAAAAAGCACATTATATGGCAAAGAAAATTTCTGAATTGGACGGTTTCACACTCAAATTTAAATCATCATTCTTTAATGAATTTGTTATAAGCTGTTCAAAAGAAACACCTGAAGAAATTGTCGAGAGAATGGCTTCAAAAAATATAGGTGGCGGAATACCTTTAGGCAGATTCTATCCAAATATGAAAGATTGCCTATTGATCGCAGTTACAGAGATGAACACAAAAGAAGATATAGACAACTTTGTAAAAGAACTTTCTGAGGGGGTTAAAAAATAATGACTAAAATCATATTTGAAAAAACTTCAGAAGGAAGAAAAGGTTCTGCAGTTCCTGAAAAAGATATAAATATTGCTGAAATTTCAATAGATATTGATGAAGAAATGAAAGCAGATAAAATCCCTGATTTACCAGAACTTTCAGAACTCGATGTAATAAGACATTATACAGAATTGGCAAATAAAAATATCTGTGTAAACAGTCATTTTTATCCACTTGGTTCTTGTACAATGAAATACAATCCATGTGTCAATGAAGAAATTGCTTCAATGAGATCTTTTACAGATATTCATCCATACCAAGTTGAATCATCTGTAAGTGGAAATCTTGAGATAATGTATCTTCTCAAAAAATATCTCTGTGAATTGACAGGAATGGATGATTTCACACTTCAACCTGCAGCAGGAGCTCATGGTGAATTTACTGCAATGTTGATGACTAAAAAATGGTTTGAACTCAAAAAAGAAAACAGGACTAAAATTTTAATTCCTGATTCTGCACATGGAACAAACCCAGCAAGTGCAAATATGGCAGGTTTTGAAGTTGTACAAATTGCCTCAAATGAAAATGGAACAGTAAATCTTGATGACCTCGAAGCAAAAATTGACGACAAGACAGCCTGTTTTATGATGACAAATCCAAATACTTTGGGATTATTTGAAAGAGATATTTTAAAAATATCTGAAAAAATACATTCCAAAGGTGGATTGTTGTATTATGACGGTGCAAATTTAAATGCAATTTTAGGACTTGTACGCCCTGGAGATGCAGGTTTTGATTTTGTACATCTAAACATGCACAAGACATTTTCAACTCCACACGGTGGAGGCGGTCCTGGTGCTGGTCCAGTAGGTGCAAAAGGAAAATTGGCAGAATGTCTTCCACTTCCAAAAATAATACAAAAAGAAGACAAAACATTTTCTTTGATGTATGACAATCCAAGTTCAATCGGTCGTGTAAAAGCATTTTACGGCAATTTCTTAGTTTTGGTAAAAGCACTTGCATATATTCTTTCTATGGGTAAAGATGAAATAGCTAATGTTGCTAAACTGTCTGTTTTAAATGCAAATTACCTTTTGAAGAAGTTAGAAGATATTTATGAGATTCCTTATGGCAAATCTTGTATGCATGAATTTGTAGCTTCAGCTGACAGACAAAAAAATATTGGCGTAACTGCAATAGATATTTGTAAGAGAATGCTTGACTATGGATTCCATGCACCAACAGTCTATTTTCCACTCATAGTTCATGAAGCCCTTATGATAGAGCCTACAGAAACGGAAAGTATTCAAACTCTTGATTTGTATTCTGAAATCCTTCACAAAATACAGGAAGAGACAGAAAAGAATCCTGATTTGTTGCATGAAGCTCCACATAATATGCCAGTTAAGAGACTCGATGATGTAACAGCTGCAAGAAAACCTGATTTGGCTTATAAAAAATAAAGCAAAATAAAAAAATGGGGCTGTGAAAAAATTTTACAGTCCCTTTTTTTACACAAGAAAGGAGAAAAAATGGCTGATAAAAAGAAAATTACCTTGTTGTTAATTTGTCTATTTATTATAGGGATATTGACATCTGCATGTGGTGATTCAAATGGAATTGATAATTTCGGAAGCTTTACTTATGATCCTTATGGAATTGGTATTTACCAACCTGAAGAGCCAGTACCTGTTCCAACTCCCACATCAACCATAACAATAGGAGGAATAATTCATCTATCACAAAAAATTTTTTCAATGAATGTAAATCAAGTTGAATATATAACAGTAAAACTTGGAGATATAGATGTAACAAATTCTGCTCGATTTGTTCAAAATAACAATGGAATTGCAACTGTTGAAAAAGGAAAAATTACTGCTTTAGAACCTGGAACAACTATAGTAAGTGTATATGTTGACGGTGCAATAACAAATGATCATTTTGTAATAACAGTTTTAGACCCCACACTTCCGACACTTGAAGTTTCACAATCTGAATTTAATCTTGGAATCGGTGATACTGAAAATGTTATAGTAAAATTAAATGGTAAAGATGTAACAGAATCAGTAACTTATACATCTGATGATACAAATATTGCTACTTGTGAAAAAGGACTTATAACAGCAGAACAAAACGAAGGAACTGCTGAAATTATAGTTTCTTATGAAGGTGCAAATGATGTTGAATTTATTGTAAATGTTACAGATGATTCAGATGAAGATGCCACATTAAATAGTGATGTGTTAAATAAATTAGGAATAGATAAAAATGCTACTGAGATAACAATACCTGCTGTTTATATAGATGGCAACAAAAAATATAAAATAACAAGTATTGAACAACGAACATTTATGAATTGTCATAATTTGACCAACATAAATCTTCCTGAAACAATCACAGATATAGGAGAAGGCACTTTTTATGGTTGTTCTTCATTAAAAAGTATTAAAATACCCAACAAAGTTACAACTATAAAAAGAACTACTTTTGGATGGTGTCATTCACTTGAAACAATCGAATTGCCAAGTCATCTTGAAAAAATAGGTGATTATGCTTTTGAAGATTGTACATCATTGCAAGAAATAAATATTCCTGACAGTGTCTCAAGTATAGGAAAATGGGCTTTTAATCTTTGTACCTCATTAAAAGAAATAGAAATACCAGACAAAATAAAAATTATTAGTAATCATTGTTTATTCCAATGTACATCATTAAAAGAAGTAACACTTCCCAAAAATCTTGAAAAGATTGAAGAATATGCTTTTGGTTCTTGTCGTTCACTTGAATTGACAATACCTGACAATGTAAGTGAAATAGAAAATTATGCTTTTAATAATGTCAAACATATCTATTACACAAACAACCTTAAAGCAAACACATCAAATGCCCCTTGGGGAGCAAAAGCTAAAAATTAAACTAAAAAAACAGGCATTGCAAATTGCAGTGCCTGTTTTTTAGTTGTAAATAGTGTAAAAAATTAGGACTAATGACTAATTATTTTTAGATAAATAGGGATCTACTCCAGACATAATATTGATCATTTCATTTCTAAACTGACTGATCAATTCACTTTTTGACATTTTATTTTGACAATAATTTTGATATAGAGTTTGATTTATCTTTATCAAATCTTCTTGTGATACTGCTTTACCTAATTTTTTTGAAGAAGGATTTGAATCTACTGAATCATCATTTTTCAAATCTTTAGAAGTAGGTTCACCATTATTTGCATCATCAAATAAGTTTTGTGTCAAATTTTCTTTTAAAAACTGAATTGGAACTGTAACCATTTTTAAATTATTACAGTTACCAAATAAATTACAACCAAATTGTGCGACTGTTTGTGGAATAACTAAATTATTCAAAGAATAACAATTAGCAAAAGCCATATCTTCTATATCTATTACACTATCTGGAATAGATATATTTTTCAAAGATTCACAACCAAAAAATGTCTTTTTAGATATTGTTTTAACCCCATCTGGAATTACAATTTCTGTAAATGAAGCACAATTTTCAAAGGCACTTTCACCTATATTTTTTACATTTTTAGGTATAATTATATTTTTCAAAGACTTACAATTACAAAAAAGTCTTGTTGCTATTCTATCAATACAAGTTGGAACTTCTATTGATTCAAGTGAATTGCAATTTTCAAAAGCACTTTCTCCAATAAATTTTATCGTATCTGGAAGAACAACTTCTTTTAAAGAAGTACAGCCTTTAAAAGCGTTTGAATGTATATTTTCAACAGTATTTGGAACGATCACACGAGTCAATGAAGTTAAATGTGAAAAAACATCATTTCCTATTGCTGTTATTTTATAGATAACCCCACTATATGTTGAAAAAGAAGGAGGTATTTCAATTTCTGTAATATCATATTTACTTTTATATCCCAACCGTTTTAATGTACTATAATCTAATACAACATCTTCAACTTCAAATTTTTGTGATAGAGTATTAGTTGTTGCTATTTGAACAACAATATTTTTAGATTTAAATTTATTTATAGTTTCTTCATATCCAAGAGGAATACCAAAAGTTTCTATAAGATATATTATGGATTCATAAGAAAGACCTAAATTTTCCAATTTTCTTTTTATTTTTTCCAACCTAGATTCCAAACTCAAACTATCGTCAATAAATAGATTTAAAAAGGCCTTATCAACACCTATTCTGATAAGATTAACCTCTTTTTGTGAAGCTTCAGGCATAGGAGCTAATTGTCTAAGTAATTTTGCAAATAAAAATATATCTTTAAATATATTTTTACCTTTTTGCTTTATAATTGTTTGAATTGCCACAGGAATAGTCATTCAATTTTCCCCCATAACATATTTAAAATATTTTTCTTTTTATTATCATAAATTTCCTTTTAATTAAATTATAATTTTATCTTTTTAATAAAAAGATAAAATCCCTTAACCAACATAAACTTTGATCAAAGGATTTCTATATTATAACCATATTATAACTGTATCTTTTTTGCAGAACCGTCTGCATAAGTATTTGAACGAGATGTTGAAGAAGTTCCATCTGCATAAGTCCTCGTTCTACCTGCTGAAGATGTACCATCTGAATAAGTCCTCGTTCTACCTATTGAAGATGTCCCATCTGAATAAGTCCTTGTTCTATCTGATGAAGATGTCCCATCTGAATAAGTCCTTGTTCTATCTATTGAAGATGTACCATCTGAATAATTTCTCGAAGGAGATTGTACAGACTTATTATTATAACTTCCCTGTTCATTATATGAAGTTCGAGTTATTTCTTGATTTAATGGGTTATTATAATTTGCATTTGATTGAGTTATTGTCTGTTGCGTTTGATTTTGGCTATACAAAGATTGTTGTCGTTTAGCATAAGCAAGAGCATCTTGAATAGATGATTGTTGGTCTTTAGGCTGTACTTGAACCTGTTGAGTAGGCATAACCTTAGGAACATCTGCAACAGGTGTTGAATTCTTTACAAATGGAATATCATGTCGAGTTGTTGGCAAATTATCTATAGAAGATGTATTTGTTTGTGTTGAAATTACCCCACCTGTGCGTTCTGCCTCTTGTTCTATTGCAACAATATCTGCAAAATATTTCTTTTCAATAAACGGTCCAATAAAAGGAAGTCTAAGGTCTTCCCCAGCCCAAACTCTTGAAGCACAAAATACCTCAGCTAAAAACAATGCCAAAACAAATAAAAAATATAATCCCCAAACAACCATAAAAACACAGCCATTGTTCATATAGCCATTATTCATAGGATTTGGTTCATATTTTGAAATGTCTCTAATAGTATCTGCAGATGGAGATGTTTTTGAGACTAGAAATAAAAATACAAGACAAAGCAAAGCAATAACTGTAACTAATACATTTACCACAAGCCCTTGAATTGCATGAAATCTTACAAAAGAATCATCTTTTTTATTAGAAAAAAGCAAAAAAGGAGATACAAAAAAACCAAGTGGATATGACAAAGCTGAAAACATTGTATCTTGTGATTCAATAGGAGGAAGTAATTTCATTTTATCTTATTCCATATTTAGAAATTAATCTATCGATCCTTTGTTTAGAATAATCAAAAAACGGAACAGGATCAATTTGAACTCCGTTTTCAATAACTTCATAGTGAAGATGTGGTCCTGTTGACATTCCAGTTGAACCAACAAAAGCAATTACATCTCCCTTATTTACACGCTGTCCCAAATTTACATTAATTGAACTACAATGTCCATAAAGAGTTTTTAGACCATAGCCATGAGACAATATAACACAATTCCCATAACCTGACATATATCCACAATCAACAACTCTTCCAGAAGCAGCAGCATGAATTCCACGCCCCTCATAAGCTGCGATATCAACTCCAGAATGAAATCTTGAATATCCCATTATAGGATGATATCTATATCCAAAAGATGAAGAAATAAATCCTTCGGTTGGCATTCCACAAGGAACAAGAGATTCAAGCCTTCTTCTCCTCTCAATAACCTGCATATGTTTAATTGCAGGTGTTTTTAAAGATTCTATATTTTTGCCCTTTTCTTCTATTTCAGATTTAATTTCAGAAAAAAGCGGAGAAGAATTCATTTTTACATAAGAAGAAGCAAGTTTACTTCTACTTGAAAGTGATGAATGTCTCTGCCTATTTATTTTTTTACTAATATCAGATTCTTTTTCTTTTTTAGGTAATCCGATAATACTTCTAACTTCACTGTCTGTTTTTTCTATATCTTCAAGTCTATCTGCAAGCTCAATATTTTGCATTTCAACAAGACCTGCAAGACGATTTCTTTCTTCCCTCAATTTATCTATATGTAATGTAAGTTCTCTATTTGCTTTTATTGACTGCTCATAACGAGAATTTAAAGCAACTAATTCCGAATTGTCATTTTTATTATTAGAAAAATAATAAAAACCCATACAAGTCAGAGCAATAATGAGCAAAATAACATGCATAGGTTTAAATTTAAATAATATAGATTTTTGGGAATTTTCGCTGACAATACGGACAGTGAATACATTTTTCAAAAAAGATGATCTTTTGCCTGCCATTCAAGAAAACTCCGTTTTTATTAGAAATCTGTGCACTCTCCCTCGAAGCGAATCACAATCCTCAAATCGTTCCCCTCATATAAATCGCTCCAACCGACCTCTCTGTAGCACATGGTGAAAATCCGCTTACCGCTGCTTTCTTCCGAACCTGACGGGGTTCACGGACTACCATTGTACAGAGTTCGATTTTCAACACGACCCATACAAGGACTGCTTTTAAGGCAGACTCAAGCCCCTATAGAAGAGAATTCGGCTCTACTAAAGCGATGTAGATTACAGGATTCCGCAAACTATCCCGCTTAGCACAGAAAATTTTATATCTTTAGAATATAATTTTCAAAAAAAGTGGCGGAGAGAGAGGGATTCGAACCCTCGATACGCGTTAACGTATACACGATTTCCAGTCGTGCGCCTTCAGCCAACTCAGCCATCTCTCCGCATCGCCTTCATATATATTACACAAGAAATTTAAAAAAGTCAAGTTTTTTTTAAAATTTTTATGTACTTTTTTTAAAAAACTGGTAACAAAAAGAAAAGAGGATAAAAAAAATATATATTGAAATTAACACCTATCACAAAAAAAATATTGTGGAGGCTTTTATAAATGAAGCGTGTATATAATTTCAGTGCAGGTCCTGCAACTCTTCCAGAAGAAGTGTTAAAAAAAGCAAGTGAAGCCATATTGGAATATGACAATCTCGGATTCTCATTAATCGAAATGAGCCATAGAAGTAAACCCTATGACAAAATAAACGAAGAAGCCGAAGCCGATATGAAAAAAATAATGGGACTTGGAGATGATTATCAAGTCTTATTTATGGGTGGCGGAGCAAGTTTGCAATTTTCAATGGTTCCTATGAACTTTTTAAAAGAAGGAATGACAGCAGACTATATAAATACTGGTGTATGGGCAGGCAAAGCTGTAATTGAAGCAAAAAAAGAAGGTAATATCAATGTAATTGCTTCATCTGAAGACAGAAAATTCTGCTATATACCAAAAGATATCAAATGCACTGAGGGTGCAGCATTTCTCCATTATACAACAAACAACACAATCTATGGAACAGAATATCAATTCATTCCTGATGTAAAAGTTCCACTAGTTGCTGATATGTCATCAGATATGCTTTCAAGAAAAATGGATTTCAGCAAATACTCTCTCATTTATGCAGGAGCCCAAAAGAATTTAGGTCCAGCTGGTGCTACAATAATCGTAATCAAAAAGAGTTTCCTTGAAACAGCAAAAGATGAAAAAGAACTTCCAGTAATGTTGTCATACAAAGCACATGCTGCCAAGAAATCAATCTATAATACCCCACCAGTATTCCCAATCTTCACAGTTGGCTTAGTCCTAAAATGGATACTTGCACAGGGTGGTCTTGAAGAAATAGAAAAAGCAAACATCAAGAAATCAGATTATCTCTATAAATATCTTGATGAAAATACAGATTTCTATTCACCAACAGTTGACAAAGACAGCAGATCACGTATGAATGTAACATTCAGAATCGTAAATCATGATCTCGAACCAAAATTCATCGAAGAAGCAAAGGAAAAAGGTCTTGTTGGAATGAAGGGTCACAGATCAACAGGTGGATTGAGAACATCTATCTACAACGCATTCCCATATGAAGGCGTAGTAAAATTAGTTGAGTTCATGGAAGAATTCAAGAAAAACAACAAATAGGTTAGGTTAGTATGAAAAAAGAATGGACTGCATATCTGCCTTTACAAGACATTTTATGCAGTCCATTTTTTATAATTTTATAAAGGGATAAAAGATGAAGATATTGATACTTGGAGCAGGTGCTATTGGAACGATGTTAGGAGTTGCACTTGCAGAAAAAAATGATGTAACATTTTATGTCAGAGAAGCAAAAAAAGAAAAGCTGAAAAATGGCATGAGTTTAAAAATGGGTAGTATCACAAAAACAATAGAAAAGCCACAGTGTATAACGACCCTATCACCGCAAGAAATAGAACAAAAATTCGATCTTGCAATAATTGCAGTAAAGGCATATAGTCTAAAAGACCTTTTGTCTAATTTAGACAGCGAGTTATTTAAATATATACTCACATGCCAAAACGGAATTGGCAATGAAGAAGAATTAATTTCTAAATATGGAAAAGATAAGGTAGTTTCTTCTGTAATCACACTTCCGGCAAGTGTGGCAGGTGAAGGAAAAACAGAAGTTACAAACATAAAAGGCGGTATTGCTTTTGGTTGTGATTCTGAAAAAATTCCTTTAAAAGAAATTGTCGATATGTTTGCAGAAGCTGGATTTAATACAATAACTTGTGATGGCTATAAATCCATGAAGTGGTCAAAAGTATTGCTTAATATGAATTCAAATGCACTTTCAGCAATAACTTCAATGACAATGGAAGAATTATTTAATTCAAATTCAGCAACAAAAATTGAAAAAATGGCATTTTGTGAGGCATTTAAACTTATCGAGCAGGAAAATATTAAATATTGCGATCTACCAGGTTATCCTGTAAAAATGATGTGCTTTATGTATAAATATCTTCCTGTTTTTATGATAAAATTTATTATGAAAGTAACAGGGAAAGCAAAATCAAGAGGCAAAAAAATGCCTTCCCTATTTATTGATTTAGAAAATGGAAAAAGTGATTCTGAAATAGATGTTTTAAATGGGGCTGTTGTAACACTTTCAAAACAATTAAAACAACCTGCACCATATAATGAATTTTTATGCAATATTTTCCACGAACTTTTGACAAAAAAAATTGAAAGAGATAAATATAAAAATAATCCTGATAAACTCCTTGAAGATTTGGAAAAATATATAAAAAAATAAAATTTTTAAGAGGCTGAAATGAAATCAAATTTTGCGTTTTTAGAAGATACTTTTCCTTCTCTGGCTAATTTTGGAAAATTAGCAGAAAAATATTGCTATAGTGATTCTAATTCCTGTTTGATAAAATTGGGAATGATAGGTGAAACCATTGTAAATTTGATGTTTAAATTTGATAAGATATCTCCACCTGTTGAATATGATAAAAATAAACAGGACCTAAAAATAAATACATTGTTAAATGAGGGGTTACTTCCTTATGAGATTGTAAATATTCTACATATTTTGCGTAAAAATAGAAATAAAGCAACTCATGAAGGTTATGGGAATATAGAACGAGGTAAATCTCTAATCGTTATGGCTTATGGTCTTTGTGAATGGTTCATGCAGGTTTATGGAAAGTATGACTATGAACATATAGATTTTGATAAAAATGTATTTGATTATTATAGAGATAATACATTTACAGAGCCGAAAGAAGAAAGAAAACAGAAAGAAGAGAAAATAGAAAAAGAACTTGTAATAAAAGAAGAAGAAAAAGCTATAAATTCTGAAAAACTTGACAGAGAAGAGAGAAAGAAAAAGGCAAGAAGATTTGCAAGTCAACTGATCAGAAGCGAGGAAGAAACAAGACTTATTATAGACCAACAGCTCAGAGATGTTGGTTGGGAAGTTGATACAAAAAATATTTGTTATTCAAAAGGAACAAGACCACAGAGAGGCAAAAATCTTGCAATAGCAGAATGGCCTACTAATAATGGTTATGTTGATTATGCACTTTTTATTGATGATAATTTAATTGGTACAATAGAAGCTAAAGCAGAATCTAAAAATATTTATTCAGTTATAGATAACCAATGTAAAGACTATTCAAAAAATATAAATGTAGCTGAAAATTCTGTTAAATATAAAATTGAAAATAATCATATAAAATATAAAAATTATGGCGAATATAAAGTTCCATTTACATTTGCAACAAATGGAAGACCATATTTAAAACAACTTGAAACAAAATCTGGTATTTATTTTCTTGATTTGAGAAAGAGCAATAACATTCCAAAACCTCTGAATGGTTGGCCTAGTCCTTTAAATTTAAAAGAATTACTTTCTGTCAATATTGAAGAAGCTAATAAAAAATTGCAATCAATGTCTGATGATTTTTTGACAGATAAAGACGGATTAAATTTGAGAAATTACCAAATTGAAGCTATAAAATCTGTTGAACAAGCAGTTATTGATGGAAAAAACAGGATTTTACTTGCTATGGCAACAGGTACAGGAAAGACAAGAACGGCACTTGGAATGATTTACTGTTTTCTAAAATCTGGTCGTTTTAAAAGAATTCTTTTTCTTGTCGATCGCACAGCACTTGGTCAGCAGGCAGAAGATGTTTTCAAAGATGTAAAGATAGAAGATTTAAAACCACTAAATAAAATATATAATATTCATGCATTAACTCTACAGGAAAAATTTAATTTGAATTTAAGTAAAGAGACAAAACTTCACATTTCTACTGTCCAAAGTTTAGTTAAATCTATTGATTTTTACAATGATGACGAAGATAGAAAAAAACCTGCTGTTTTTGATTATGACTTAATTATCATTGACGAAGCTCACAGGGGATATACTCTTGATAGAGAGATGAGTGAAGAAGAATTATTATATCGCAATCAAGATGATTTCCAAAGTAAATACAAAAAAGCTATTGATTATTTTAATTCAGTTTGTATTGGATTGACTGCAACTCCTGCAAAACATACTACGGCAATTTTTGGATTACCTGTGTATAATTATACATATAAACAAGCTGTAATTGATGGAAATCTTGTCGATTATAATGAACCATATAGAATAAAGACAAAACTTTCTTTAGAAGGGATTCACTATAAACGAGATGATATTGTTACTGTTATAAATAAGAAAACAGGAGAAACTAAAACCTGTAAATTAGATGAATTAGAAGATGAAATTTTAGATTATGATGTTGATGATTTTAACAAAAATATAATCACAGATGATTTTACAAGAACAGTTCTTGAATATATTTCAAAAAAAATAGATCCCCAAAATCCACAAAAAGGTAAAACATTGATTTATGCTGTCAATGATTTACATGCTGACTCTATTGTAAGATTATTGCGAGAAATTTATGCAAAAAATAATTTGGACAATGAAGCGATAATGAAGATAACAGGGAAATCTTTTGACGGCAATAGAGATAAAATACAACAATTAATAAAGAAATTTAAAAATGAAGATTATCCAAACATAGCAGTTACTGTAGACCTTTTGACAACAGGAATTGATGTTCCTGAAATAACAAATCTTGTTTTTATGCGTTCTATAAAAAGTCGTATTTTGTTTGAGCAGATGATAGGAAGAGCAACAAGAAAATGTGACAAAATCAATAAAGACCATTTTGAGGTTTATGATCCTATAGGAATTTTTGAAAAACTTGAATCTTATAATAATATGGTTCCCATTGTAGCAGATCCTAACACTACTTTGACAATTCTTTTAGATGGTCTTGAGGCAATGGACACAGATGATCAATTAGAAAATCAAGTAAATCAAATTATTGCAAAACTGAATCGAAAAATTTTCTGCAAAGACGAAGATTTTATTAAAGAGTTTAAAAACATAACAGGAAAAGATATAAAAGACTTTGTATCAGACCTCAGAAATGTAAAACCTGCAGAAGCTACAAAAACTCTAATTAAAAATATTGAGATATTAAAAAAATTAGATGAAATAAAAAACAGCCAAAATAGCAATATAATTATATCTACTAAAAATGATGTAATTACTTCTGTAGAGCGTGATAGTGTTAGACCAGAAGATTATCTTGAATCATTTATAAAATATATAAATGAAAACAAAGATGAAGAAATGGCATTAAATATTGTATGCACAAGACCTCGAGACCTTACAAAGCAAGAATTAAAATCACTTGAATCTAAATTAGATTTAATGGGCTTTAATCTTACTAAATTGAATAATGCTATCTCAGATTCAACAAGCAAAAAAATAACATCAGACATCATAAATATAATAAGGCATTATACAAATAAATCTCTGCTTATGGACAAAGATGAGAGAATTTCCAATGCTATTGAAAAATTGAAAAAGTTACATATTTTTTCAAAAAAAGAATTGAATTGGATTGATAGAATTGAAAAAAGATTAAAAAATGACACTGTTTTTAATCTTTTAAGTTTAAACGAAGAACCTTTTAAAGGATCAGAAATAAATAAACTTTTTGGAGATAGATTAAAAGAGATTATAGATGAACTAAATGTCTATCTTTATGACGATTTTGGAGGACAAACTGCATGATAACAACAGATATTGTAAATAAACTTTGGAATCTTTGTAATGTATTGAGAGATGATGGGATAACTTATCATCAATATGTAACAGAGCTTACATATATTTTGTTTTTAAAAATGGCAAAAGAGACAGGGACAGAGAATGATATTCCAGAAGGCTATCGTTGGGATGATTTGCTTGTAAAAAGTGGCATTGAATTGAAGAAGTTCTACAAAGAACTTTTGACTAAATTAGGAGAAGACTCCAAAGGTCGTGTTCGTGAAATATACCAAGGCTCTGCAACAAATATAGATGAGCCTAAAAACCTTGAAAAGATAATAAGAACCATAAATGATTTGGATTGGTTTTCTGCTCGTGAAGAAGGACTTGGTGATTTATATGAAGGTCTTCTTGAAAAAAATGCAAATGAGAAAAAATCAGGTGCAGGTCAATATTTTACACCTCGTGTTTTGATTGATGTAATGACAGATTTGTTAAAGCCACAAGTAGGAGAACGCTGTAATGATCCAGCATGTGGTACATTTGGTTTTATGATCGCTGCAAGTCAATATATAAAAGACCGCACAGATCAATTTTTCGATTTGGATGCAGATATGGCAAAATTTGAAAAACAAGAAGCATTTACAGGCTGTGAACTCGTTCACGATACACATCGTTTGGCACTTATGAATGCAATGCTTCATGGCATAGAAGGAAAAATAATTTTTGGAGATACTCTTTCAAGTGTTGGCAAAGAGTTAAAAGATTATGATCTCGTGTTGACAAATCCACCATTTGGCACTAAAAAAGGTGGTGAAAGAACAACTCGTGATGATTTTACCTATCCAACAACAAACAAACAGTTAAATTTTTTGCAACATATTTACCGCAGCTTAAAAGCAGATGGAAAAGCAAGAGCAGGTGTTGTACTCCCTGACAATGTCCTTTTTGGAGATGGTGATGGAGAAAAAATTCGTGCAGATTTACTTGATAAATGCAATTTAAATATGGTTCTTCGTCTGCCAACTGGTATTTTTTATGCACAAGGGGTAAAGACAAATGTTTTGTTTTTCACTCGTGGAAAAGAAGATAAGGGAAATACAAAAGAAGTTTGGTTCTATGATTTGAGATCAAATATGCCTTCATTGGGTAAGACAACACCTTTATTAAGGGAACATTTTGCAGATTTTGAAAAAGCATATATGGCAGAAGACCGCCACACAGTACAAGATGAGCGTTTGACTGTATTTAGTATAGATGAAATTAGAGATAGAGGAAATAGTCTTGATCTTGGATTGATTCATGAAGAAAAAGCTGTAGATTTTGTTGAATTAGGCGATCCTATTGAAACAGCAGAAGAAGCTATTGCAAATCTTTCTGAAGCTATTGATTTGATTCAAAGTATTGTAAATGATTTGAAGAGATTGGAAGAGGTAGAGGCATAAATTATTTTTTCATTTTCTGCCGAATGGGGCTGTGAAAAAAGTAAATAGAGGCGATGTCATTGCGAGGGAGCTATGCGACCGTGGCAATCTCAAAGGCTTTTTTATTAACTAACACAACGAGTTAATTTACGAAAATTATATAAAAAAATACTTTTTTCACAGCCCCATTTATCTTATTTTGTGTAGTTGGCTAATATTTCTTTCTACTTAATATGAATTTGCAAGTTTTACTTTTTGGGGTATAAAAGAGGAAAGGGCGGAAATCAATTTTTTTAGTTCTTAATAATTTGCAAAATTAATAACAAAAATTGATTTCCGTTAAAGTAAAAAGACGACAAAAAAGTTTAACACCTTGAATTAGTTGACTTTAAAAAAATAAGTAAATAAAAAATTGCTATAAACTATCCAATATATGCCTATATACTACCACTTTGTCATTGCGAGGCTTTAGCTGTGGCAATCTAAGCCTGTAAATTATTATTTGCTTAAAAATTGAGTCGATCGGCTATATCTTAGAATGAGATGCGTAATCAACTGAATAAATTACTAAACAAAAATTATTTTTTATGAGAGAAGGACGACTAAAGAGACAAAAGAGGAGAGAAAATGGCAAAGAAAAAAAATAAAGAACTTACGATAGAAGAGAAATTACAAAATGCACTTATACTGAAAAAAAACCAACCTTATAAAATACCTCAAAATTGGTGTTGGGTAAAAATAAATTCAATTTCAAATATCTACACTGGAAATAGTATAAATGAAAAAGTAAAAGCCGAAAAATATATAAATAACCCTAAAGGCTTATTATATATTGCAACAAAAGACATTGATTTTGATAGTTATATAAATTATGAAACAAATGTTAGAATAAGTGATTATGAAAATTTTAAAATAGCTCCAGCAAATACATCTCTTCTTTGCATAGAAGGCGGAAGTGCTGGGCGAAAAATTGGATTTGTTGACAGATGTGTCTGTTTTGTAAACAAATTATGTGCATTTACTCCTAAAAAAATTAATTCAAAATATATTTATTATTATTTAAAGACAAATTATTTTTCAAATCAATTTAATTTGAAAAAACATGGACTTATAGGTGGAGTTCCTTTAAAAGATTTAATAAATATAAATTTTCCTCTTCCGCCATTGGCTGAACAGGAACGAATCGTAAATAAACTTGATAATTATATTTCTAAACTCGATGAGGCAAAAGAGAAGTTAGAAAAAATTGTTGATACTTATGAATTTAGAAAATATGTAATTTTACATAAAGCATTTAAAGGTGAACTTACTAAAAATTGGAGAGAAAAAAATAAATTTGAATTAGATGATGATATAAAAAATAAAGCAATAACTAAAGATTCAATGTTACCTGATGAATATCTATATGAAATTCCTGAAAATTGGAGTTGGGTTAGATTAGGTAATATAGGAGAAATAGTTACAGGAAGTACACCAAACACAAAAGAAAAATCATATTTTG
>CADASF010000027.1 GCA_902790465.1 uncultured bacterium
AAATTTAAAACAAGTCCTGTTAAATATAGACAAATGCAAGAAATAAATAATTAAATTATCTATTTGCCTTATTGTCCGTAATTTTGGGGTCAGTTCAAACTCTTTAGAGTTTTTAACTATTTCCAAGCCTCGCAATGACAAAGTGGCATTAAACAGGCATATATTGGATAATTTACAGTAACTTTTTATTTACTTATTTTTTAAAATTTACACTATTTTTGAAAATTATTTAACTACAAAATTAATAACAAAAATTGATTTCCTTGCCAATAAACTTATAAATAATTGGAGAATTTATACAATGAATGATACAAACGAAAAAATTTTATCTGTAGGCAAGAATGCCAGCGACACAGCAAGTCTTATTTGGTCTGTTGCAGATGATCTTGTAGGTGCTTACAAGCCACATGAATATGGTCTTGTAATTCTGCCAATGACAGTTATAAAAAGATTTCATGATTGTCTAATTCCAACACATCAGGCAGTTCTTGATACTTATAAGAAAATAGAAAAATTAGCTGTAAAAGACGGTTTTTTGACTAAGGCATCTGGGTATCATTTTTATAATACAAGTCCTTTCACATTCAAAACACTTATTGCAGATCCTGAGAACATTGTAGAAAACTTTAGAGCTTATCTTAATGGTTTTTCTGATAATGTTATTGACATATTGGCTCGCATGGATTTTGATTCACAGATTAAGCACATGGACGAGGCTGGTCTTCTTTATCAGGTTATATCTGATTTTTGTGATGTCAGAGGCGATTTTTCTCCTGAAAAAATTAGTGCTGTTGATATGGGCTATGTTTTTGAAAATCTTGTCCGTCGCTTTTCTGAATCATACAATGAAGAGGCAGGAGCTCATTTTACCAGCCGTGATATTATTTATTTGATGAGCGATCTTCTTGTTACTGGTGATAGTTCTGTTTTTAATGGTGATGGTATCAAAAAAACTGTCTATGATATGACTATGGGTACATCTCAGATGTTAACCTGTATGGAAGAACGATTAAAACAGCTTGATTCAGAGGCTGATGTTACTGTTTTTGGACAAGAATTTAATCCATTTACATTCGGAATTGCCAAGGCAGATATGCTTATTCGTGATGGTGAACCAGATAATATGCAATTTGGTGATACTTTGTCAGATGACAAATTTAGTGGATATAAATTTGACTATGTAATCAGCAATCCGCCATTTGGTATTCCTTGGAATCGTGAAGCAAAAGAAGTTGAAGCCGAATATAAAAAAGGAAAAGCTGGGCGTTTTGCCCCAGGTCTTCCTGCAAAGGGAGATGGTCAAATGCTGTTCCTCTTAAATGGTGTTTCCAAATTGAAAGACGATGGTCAAATGGCTATCATTCAAAATGGTTCTTCACTTTTCACAGGTGATGCAGGTTCAGGTCAATCTGAAATTAGGCGTTATCTCATTGAAAATGACTGGTTAAATGCCATTGTTCAACTTCCAACAAATGCTTTTTATAATACTCCTATAACCACTTATATTTGGATAGTAACGAAAAATAAGCCAATTTCTCGTCGTGGCAAAGTACAGTTAATTGACGCAAGTAACTGTGGCATGGCAAAGCGTAAAAATATCGGTTCAAAAAATACGGATATTTCGCAAAATTGTCGTGATTTGATTGTAAAAGTCTATGGAGATTTTACGGATGGCAGATTTGAAGGTTCCGATGAAAATGGCAACAATATTGTTGTTAAGAGCAAGATTATTGATTCACTTGATTTAGGTTACAACAAAATCACTGTTGAATCTTCAGAAATTGACGAAAATGGAAATGTTGTCTTAAAAAAGGGTAAGCCTGTTGCAGATCCTTCAAAAAGAGACACAGAAAATGTGCTTTTATCTGAAGATATTGATGAATATTTAGAGCGTGAAATACTTCCATATAATCCCAATGCTTGGATTGATAAGAACAAGACAAAAGTTGGTTATGAAATTCCATTTACAAGAACTTTTTATGAATACAAACAGGTTGAGACTTCAAAAGAGATTATGGAGCGTATTGAAGAGCGTGAAAATAATCTAATGGAGAAATTGCATAACTTGTTCAGAGATTGAAAATACGAGGAGAAAACATATCTAAAGAGGAGCATTGAAGCTCCTTAATTTTAGAAAAAATTAAGGAGAAAACATATATGATAAAAGATTTACCCATTGGGCTTCAAAGTTTTCAAAATATTAGAGATAATGATTACAATTATCTTTATGTTGACAAGACTGAAAAATTACTTCAACTTGCTAAAACAAAAAATAGTTATTTTCTTTCTCGTCCTCGAAGATTTGGAAAATCACTTACTATTTCTACACTTGAATCAATGTTTCAAGGTAAAGCTGAATTATTCAAAGGATTATATGCTGAGGAATGGGTAAAAGAACAAGCAAATCATCCTAATCCAGTTATAACATTGGACATGAGTGGTTTGGATTCTTATGAAAATATTAAAGAAATAGACGAATCTCTCATAAATGATCTTCAACATATAGCAAATGAGTATAAAATAAATATAGATAAAGAACGAAATGCAAAAGCTATGTTTAAAAAACTCATTTACACACTTTATGAAAAATTTGGTCAAGTTGTTGTTCTCATTGATGAATATGATTGTCCTATTACTGAATATATTGACAATATAAAAATGGTAGATAAAGTAAGAAAATTTTTACGCAATTTCTATATTACTTTAAAAACTTATACTAAGTATTTGAGATTTGTATTTATAACAGGAATTTCTAAATTTACAAAAGTTGGAATTTTTTCAGGGTTAAATAATTTAAATGATATTTCAATGGATGATAAATATGGAGATATTCTTGGATATACACAAAAAGAACTTGAAGATAATTTTTCTGAATGGATTGAAATAACTGCTCAAAAAAAATCAATGAGTGAAAAAGAGCTTTTAGATAAAATAAAAGAATACTATGATGGATTTTCTTTTGATGGAATAACAAGAGTATATAATCCATTCTCTGTTTTAAATTTCTTTGATAAAACATATTTTTATAATTATTGGTATAATTCTGCTACACCATCTTTTCTTGTTAAATATCTAAAAAAGCATGAAGTTAAAAAAACTGATTTATATAAAAATAAAGAAGTAGATATTCATTTTACAGATGCAAGAGAAATAGAAACTGCAAGTGTTGAAAGTTTTCTATATCAAACTGGATATTTGACGATAAAGGAAAAAGACGAACAACTTATAACTCTTGATTATCCAAATGAAGAAGTGCGTAGTTCAATGGCTGGATTATATCTTGAAAACATGTACAACATTGAAGAATATGCAATATTAGGAAATAAAATTTGGAAGGCATTAAAAGTTGGCAATATTGAAAATGTTGTGGAATTATTTAATCAAGCATTAAAACCAATTCCCTACGATGACTATTCAAAAAACAAAGAAAAAAATGTTAAAAATAGCGAAGCAGAAAGAGGGGAATATTGGTATCGTTCACTATTCATGATGTTATTAACTGCTACAGGATTAACTGCTTATCCTGAGCCCCACGATTTCCAAGGTCGTTCTGATGTTGTGATTCCATTTGAAGACCACATAATAATTATTGAGTTTAAATTTGCCAAAACATCTGCTGAAGTTGCAAAAATGCGGAAACAAGGTGAAGATCAAGTAGCTAAATATGCAGAGACTTATGGAGATATAAGCTCCTTCATAAATGAAGGAGAAAAAAAATTAAGCAACAAGAAAGTAATTACTGCAGTTTTTGTGGCTAATGACAAAAAGAAACAGATAATATATTCAACCCCCTAACCCCCATTCTTGGGGGAAATTAGACGGCTCC
Organism: uncultured bacterium; assembly: GCA_902790465.1. Lineage (GTDB taxonomy): Bacteria > Vulcanimicrobiota > CADAWZ01 > CADAWZ01 > CADAWZ01 > CADAWZ01. The sequence goes on from CADASF010000027.1 coordinate 3,827, forward strand.
TAACGGAGCCTTAAGCAGGTTTACCCATCCAAACCTTCCCAAGGGAAGGCTTAAAATTTCTTTTAGTTTGATGCTAATTTTTTGTTGTGTGCTAATTTTTTTGTTTAGTTGTTTATATTTCTTTTTACTTATGACGAAATTGTTTATTTTACTTTTTGGGTATAAGTCATTCACTTCAGACTGTTTTTTTCACACAGTAATATCTAAATTTTTTGTTTCTACTATGAAAAAAAACAGATTCAGTTCATTGGCTTACACCCAAAAAGTTTGTTGAATTGGATAAATAGAGCCGTGATTTTAACTCATTGTGATAGTTGATTAAAAAAATAAGTAAATAAAAAGTTGCTATAAACTATCCAATATATGCCTGTATACTGCCACTTTGTCATTGCGAGGCTTTGAAATAGTTAAAAACTCTAACGAGTTTTTTATTTAAAAATTGAGTCGATCGCCTATATTTAAAATGCTGTACTCGGTTTACTTAATAAATTACTAAATTTAAATTAAGCGGTTGAGATTGCCACGGTCGCACAGCTCCCTCGCAATGACATCACCTATAAATAGAGGCTGTTTTGGTGTATTTTAAAATATTAATCAAATAACAAAACGAGCTAATTTAATAAAAAAATATGAAGAGATTAAATAAGGAGAAAAAATGAAAGACAGCGGTAACAAATCAGCTCCTAAAAATAAATTTTTAGGAGAAAAAAATTGTGAATGGATCGGTTTAATACCTGAGGATTGGAATGTCAATAAAATAGACTCTTTATACTCTTTAAGAAGTACAAAAGTAAATGATGTCGATTATCCACCATTATCAGTAACTATGAAGGGAATTGTTCCACAATTAGCAACAGCCGCAAAAACAGACGATCATGATAATCGTAAACTTGTCAAAAAAGGAGATTTTGCTATTAATAGCCGTTCTGATCGCCGTGGTTCTTGTGGGATTTCAGATTATGATGGTTCAGTTTCACTTATAAATATTGTATTAACTCCACGTGGACAGATGAATCCTCGATATTATAATTGGTTATTTCACACAGAGCAATTTGCTGATGAATTCTATAAATGGGGACACGGTATTGTAAACGACCTTTGGACTACAAGATGGCAAGATATGAAGCATATTTTTATTGTCTCTCCTCCACTTGACGAACAGAAAAAGATTGCCGATTATTTAGATGATCGTTGTTCTAAAATTGATGAGATTATAACAGGAACAACAGCAAGTATTGAAGATTATAAGAAATTAAAGCAGGCTATTATTACCGAGGCAGTAACAAAGGGGCTAAATAAAGATATTCCTTCTAATAATCTTGTTTTAGATTGGTGTAATACTGGTATCCGTGATGACTGGCAAATATCACAAATTCGTTATCTATTTAAACTTAGAAGTGAAAAGAATTATAAACCTTTGAAAGAAGTCAATTTGATTTCATTATATACAGATAAGGGAGTTATTCAAAATTCCGATTTAGAGCAAACAACAGGAAATAGAGCAGTTACAGCTGATGGTTATAAACTGGTTTATCCTGATGACATAGTTGTAAATATTATTTTGTGTTGGATGGGGGCTATTGGGCGTTCAGAGTATCAAGGCGTTACAAGTCCTGCATATGATGTTTACGAGCCTATAGACAAAAATAATGTTTGTTCAAGATATTATCATTATTTATTTAGAACAAATAACTTTGCAGGAAAATGTTATACATTGGGTCGTGGCATAATGATGATGAGATGGAGAACATATTCTTCAGAATTTAGGTCTATAAAAGTACCTGTCCCTCCATTATCCGAACAGAAAGAAATTGCCAACTATCTTGATAAAAAAATTGGAAATATTGACGATATTATAACTGAAAAAACAGGGCTTATTGAAGACCTAAAAGCATACAAAAAATCCCTTATCTACGAAGTAGTTACAGGAAAGAAAAGAATAAAATAAACAGGCAAAAGGTGGTATAATATGGCTGAAAACGAAAAGCAATTTGAAGCCAAAATTGAAGAATTTTTGATTTCTCCTGCAGGTGGTTTTGTAAAAGCCACTGATTCAAGTTACGATTCAACAATGGCTTTGGACATCAATACACTTGTTAATTTTGTCAAAACTACACAACCGAACATGTGGAATAGATTTGAGAAACAGTGTAACTCTGATCCATACAAAAAATTTTATAAATGTTTTGAGGATCATGTTCAGACAGATGGTCTTATTCATGTTCTTCGCCACGGCTTTAAACATCGTGGAATGGAATTTCGTGTCTGCTATTTCAAGCCTGAATCCACATTAAATGATTTGTCTATACAAAATTATAACAAAAATATATGCCATTGTGTCAGACAGTGGCATTATTCAACACAAAATAATAATTCAGTTGACATTATGCTTTCTGTCAACGGTATTCCAGTTATTGCTATTGAACTTAAAAATCAGTTGACAGGACAGAGTGTTGACAATGCAAAGCTACAGTGGCAATATGACAGAGACCAAAGAGAACCTGCTTTTCGTTTTAATCATCGTATTTTGGTATTTTTTGCTGTTGATTTGTATGAAGCTTGGATGACAACAGAACTAAAAGGTGCTGACACTTATTTTCTGCCATTTAATCAGGGTTCAAATGGTGCAGGTAATGACGGAGGAGCTGGAAATCCACAGGCAAAAAATGATGATTATGTAACTTCTTATATTTGGAAAAAGGTTTTATATAAGGATAGTTTGTTGGATATAATCCAAAAGTTCATCAGTTTGCAGCTAAAAAAAGAAAAGAAGAAAGAAGAAAACGGTACTGAAAAGACAGTTATAAAAAAACGGCTTATATTTCCTCGTTATCATCAACTTGATGTGGTGCGTAAATTAATAGCAGATGTCTATGAAAATGGAGCAGGTAAAAATTATCTTATCCAACACTCTGCAGGTTCAGGTAAGTCAAATTCGATTGCTTGGACTGCATATCGTTTGGCTTCCCTTCATAATTTAGCAAATGAGCCTATTTTTACTTCTGTAGTTATTGTTACAGACCGTCGTAATTTAGATGCACAACTTCAAGATACAATTACAGGATTTGATCATAAGATCGGCTCCGTATGTGCCATTGATGAGAAAAAATCATCAAAAGACCTTCGAGATGCTTTAAATGCAGGAAAACGAATCATAGTTACAACACTTCAAAAGTTCCCTGTAATTTATGAAGAAGTTGATGATACAAAGGGAAAGAGATTTGCTGTAATTGTAGATGAAGCTCATTCTTCGCAGACAGGCGAATCTGCAATGAAGTTAAAAGTAGCTCTTGCCGATACTTCAGACGCACTAAAAGAATATGCAGAATTGGAAGGTAAAGCAGAAGACGAAATGCTTGATTCTGATGATCGTTTAGTTCGTGAGATGATTTCACATGGAAGGCACGAAAACCTATCATTTTTTGCATTTACTGCTACACCAAAAGCTCAGACACTCGAAATATTCGGCACAGAATATGACGACGGCTCTTTTCACCCATTCCACATTTATTCAATGCGTCAGGCGATTGAGGAAGGATTTATCCTTGATGTCCTTCAAAATTATATGACTTATAAAAATTGCTATCAAATCGTAAAAAATATTCCTGATAATCCAGAAGTTCCTCAGTCAAAAGCGATGAAGATGATAAAAAAATATAAAGAACTTCATCCGTATAATGTCCAACAAAAAACCGCAATTATTGTTGATACATTTCGTGATATTACAAAACACAAGATTAAGGGCAAAGGTAAAATGATGGTAGTTACATCATCTCGACTTGCAGCAGTTAGATATTATCATGAGATAAAACGATATCTTGGAGCAAATGGGTATAATGATATAGAAGTCTTTGTTGCGTTCTCAGGAGTTATAAAAGACCCTGATGATCCATCAGAAAAAGAGTGGACAGAAAGCAACATTAACATAGATAGTAATGGCAATTCTGTCAGTGAATCACAGACTAAACAGGTATTTCATGATGAAGGTGATATTCTTGTTGTGGCTGAAAAATATCAAACTGGATTTGATGAGCCACTTCTTCACACAATGATCGTAGATAAAAAATTGCGTAGTGTGAAGGCTGTACAGACTTTGTCTCGTTTGAACAGAACAAATCCTGATAAAAACGATACATTTATTATTGATTTCGTAAACACTAAAGAAGATATTTTACAGGCATTTCAGCCATTTTATCAGGAGACATATCTTACTGAAGAGATTAATACAGATTTGATTTATAATACACAAAAAATTCTCCGTGATTTCAAGATATATGATGATGAGGATATCGAAAAAGTTACAGCTATTTATTTTGATGAAGATAAGCGAAAAGCAAATAAGATTCAATCTGCTATAACAAATGCTTTGCTTCCTGTACAACATAAATATAATGACTTAAATCAAGAACAGCGTTATCAATTCCGTAAAACATGTCGTAGTTTTGTGAAATGGTATGGGTATATTACGCAAATTACTCGAATGTTTGACAAGGCTTTACATAATGAATACATTTTCTGCTCATATCTTGCAAAAATAGTTCCACCTGATCCGTCTATTCCATTCGATGTTGGAAATAAAATTAAATTGGAATTTTACAATTTAGAAAAGACATTTGAAGGTTCTATTGTTCTAAAGGAAACAGCTGGAGAATATACTCAAGAGAAGATAAAAAAGCCTGTAAAGATGATTGAAACAATCAGTCCATTAGAGCAGGTTATTCAGAAAATTAACGAACAATACAAAGGTGATTTCACAGAAGGTGATAGAGTTGTTATGTCCGCCCTATATGAGAAGTTGAAAAATAATAAAAAGTTACAGAAATCAGCTAAGACTGATGGTCAACAGATTTTTGAAAAAAATATCTTCCCAAGTCAGTTTGACGAAGTTGCCCAAGAAGCATATATGGAGAGTATAGAGACATATTCAAAGCTATTTGAAGATGCAAGTAAGTATAAAGCAATGATGTCAGCACTTGCTCAAGTAATGTTTAAGGAATTTAGTTCAAAAAGTGCATAATTTTATTAATGACATTCTAAAAAATTGGGTTTTGAAAAAATATTTTTAAAAACACTTGATTTTTTTGAAAATATATAATATAATATTCGAACATGTTCGCCTTCTCTTTTAGGGCGTTAGTTTAAACGTGGAGCTTCAAAAGAGCAGAGAAGCGAGAAGTTTAGCAACAAGTATGCTAAACCCTTTAAAAAATATTTGGAGGACTTAAAATGCCAGTAAGAAGAAAAAACCCTAAGAAAATAATAAACAACTGTCAGCTTAAAAAAGACGGTATAGTAATTGTTAGATCAGAATGTCCAGCAATCAAAAATGTAAGAAGTATAAGAAATCGTCTCAACAGTCTTGTAAGAGAACAAGCTCCAGTTGAACAAATCGAAAAAATGAGAAAAGCATTAAAGAATGCAAAGACATCTGAAGCAAAACAGAATCAGTGCAAACATTGCCATCATGTTGAAAAAGCCAAAAAGGCTTAACATCTTATAACAAATGACAAACAGGCTGTTTTATTACAGCCTGTTTTTTTGTAAAGAGGTTTAATTATGCAAATAAGTAATGAAAATAACAACTGTTATGTAATTGCAGGATTAGGTAATCCAGGTTCTGAATATGAAAGAACAAGACATAATGCAGGATTTATGAGTGTTGATTATATAACAAATAAATTAGGTGGAGATTTTTCCAAGAAAAAATTTCAAGGTAGAATATGGCAGGGGGTATTGTTAAAAACAAAGATATTCACTGTAAAGCCTGAAACTTTTATGAATTTATCAGGTAAATGTTTGAATGAAGTTTGTAGTTTTTATAAAATTCCTCCACAAAATACAATAGTAATTTATGATGATTTCGCACTCCCTGTTGGAACTGTAAGAATAAGAATAGATGGTTCAGATGCAGGACACAATGGCATAACAAGTGTGATCACAGAATTGGGAACAAGAAATTTTATAAGGATTAGACTTGGAATTGGTCCTCTTCCTTTTGGAGCTTCTTCAATAAATTTTGTGCTGTCTAAATTTTCAAATAAAGAAATAGAAATTCTTGATAATGATGTAATTCCAAATGTATATGAAGCTGTAAAATGTATAATAGAGCATGGGGTTACAAAAGCCATGAATTTATACAATAAAAGTTTTATTGAACCACCAAAAGAAGAACCAATATTAAGGAGTAGGGACAGAGAAGAAAATTGATTTCCGTAACCAAAACAGCCTCTATTTAGAAGCGATGTCATTGCGAGGGAGCTGTGCGACCGTGGCAATCTCAACCGCTTAATTTAAATTTAGTAATTTATTAAACAGATCAGGTAGAAATTGGATAAATAGAGCCGATCGACTTAATTTTTAAGTAAATAATAATTTACAGGCTTAGATTGCCACGGCTAAAGCCTCGCAATGACAAAGTGGCAGTATATAGGCATATATTGGATTGTTTATAGCAAATTTTTATTTACTTATTTTTTAAAAATAACTAACACAACAAGTCCTAAATTCAATGGCTTTTGTAAAAGAAAGAGGACAGAGAAGAAACAACATGAAATATTTTACAATAAAAGAAATAGCATTGATAGCAGTTTTGGCTGCTGTTGTTTCAACAGTTGAAATAAGCATTGGCTCATTTATGCATGCCTTTAATTTGCATGGAAAAAGCATTGTTTTAACAACAACTGCAATGATAATATATTTTACAGCATTTTCTATAACTAAAAAAAGAGGTACTGTAATTACAATAGGATTTATAACTGCCTTTATAAAATTAGTATATGGTTGGGAAATGTCTAAATTATCTCCTGTTCTTTCCATTTTGGGAGAAAGTATTGTAACAGAAATAATATTGTGTTTTTTGCCTTTAAACGTAATAACAGGAGCTATAACAGGTGCTTCTTTAAAAATATTTAATTTGGTATTTCCTTTTATATCATTTTGGATAATAGGAGGAAAAACAGCAGGGAAAAATTTAAGTAAATTATTTGATAGTGTACAGAGAATATTCCCTTCACTTTCTTTTCCTATGATAGTGATTGCTGGCATAATTTGGACAATAATTTTAGGATGTATTTTAGGATATATTGCTTTTATGATATCAAAGCAAGTAACTAAATTACATGACAAAGTAAAAAACGAAAAATCAAAAAAGGAGGAAAAAAAGGAAGAGTATGTTTAGAAAAAACATATTGCTTTTCATCATGGTAATAATGATGGCTATGGTTACAACAATATCTTCTGCAAATGCTGATCTAAATGTAAAAAAAGCAAATGAACCTGAAGTTTATACACTTCAAAATGGACTTACTGTATATCTTTTGAAAGATACTACAACACCAGCAGTTTCAGTTTATATCGGTTATAAAGTAGGTTCAAGAAATGAACAAGTAGGTCTTACTGGAATATCTCATTTGCTCGAACATCTTTTGTTTAGAGGCACAAATTCTTTTCCAGAAGAAAAATTAAATAATCTTTTATATAGAAGTGGTGCAGAATATAATGCTTTTACATCTTATGATGTAACTGTATATTATGAAACACTTCCAGCAAAATTTCTTGAAGATGCACTAAGACTTGAATCAGACAGAATGGTAAATAGCAATCTTTCTGAAGAAGCAATAGCAAAAGAAAAAAATATTGTAACATCAGAACTTGATGGCTATAGAAATAATCCAGAATCTGTTTTAGGTGAAGAAATTTTAAATGCACATTTCAGAAGTCATTCATACAGATGGCCTGTAATTGGTTACAAAAATGATGTACATTCAGCTTCAAGAGATGACATTTATAAATATTACAAAACATATTATGTACCAAATAATGCAATTTTGTCAGTAGCAGGTAATTTTGAGACAAAAGATGCCAAAAAACTTATTGAAAAATATTTTGGCAAAATAAAAGCAGGAGAAAAAGTTCCTGAAGTTAAAGCTGTAGAACCAAAAATGGTTAGCAAAGCAAGTATTTATATGGAAGATCCTGGAAATACATCTTATGTATCTTATGTTTTCCATGCAGACAATTTGACAAGCAAAGACCATTGTGCATTAAAAGTTCTTGACTCAATATTGTATTCAGGTAAAAGTTCAAGACTTTACAAGGCACTTGTTATGACAGGAAAAGTAACTTCTATTTCAACAGATGTTTGGGATAGTAGAGACCCTGGAATCTTTACAATAGATGCAAGTCTTGCAAAAGATTCAGATCCAAAAGAAGTTGAAAAGATTATATTTGAAGAATTAGAAAAAATCAAAAATAATCCACCAACAGGCAAAGAACTTGAAAAAGTCAAAAATACTTTGACAGCAAGTTTTATAAAGATGAATGAAACAGTACCTCGTCATGCTCTATCTTATGTATATTATGGAGCATTGGGGGACAGTTCTTATCTCAACAAATTTATAGAAAAAGTAAAAACAATAAAATCAGAAGATGTTGCTGAAGTTGCTAAAAAATATCTCGATAGCAAAAAATATACAAGCGGATATTTAAAAGGATTGGGAACTGGAGATTCTAAAGTAAGATCAAATCGTTCTTCAGGAATGGCACATTTTAAACCTGTAAATGAAAAATCAAACACAACTAATGAGACAGTAAGCCAATCAAATGATATCGAAAGTTTAGTTGATTTCAAATTTGACAGATTCACCCTTGACAATGGTATAACAGTTATTGTCAAAGAAAATCATTCAATGCCTTCAATCCATATTGGCGGTTACATAAAAGACAGTGGAGCATTTATGGAGAAAAAAGGTCTTGAAGGTGTTGCTTCTGTTACATCTGCAATGCTCGAAAGAGGTACAAAATCCAAAACTTATGAAGAAATCGTTGAAATTAAAGATTTCAATGCTATAAGCACTGGATTTTCAATCGGATTAGAAAAAATAGATTTTGGCGGTTGGGCTTTGACAGAAAAGTTAGACACAGCTATTTCAATTCTCTCTGATATGATAATAAATCCATCATTCCCAGAAGAAGAATTCAAAAAATGCCTAAAACAGAAAATAGCTGTACTTGAAGAACACGAATCAGAGCCTTCATATAGAGCTATAAGCGAATTCTTAAAGGTAATATATCCAGAAGGAGACCCAAGAGGACACCATGCAAGTGGAACTGTTGAATCTCTCAAAAATCTAAAAATTGAAGATTTAAAGAAATTCCACAATGATTATTACAGACCTGAAAATATGGTAATAGTTCTTCTTGGAGATGTAAATACAAAACAGGCAAAAGAAATCACAACAAAATATTTTGCTTCTTGGAAACCAACTGGCGAAAAGTTAACAGCTCCAAAAGCTGTAAAAGCAGAAGTCAAACCAGAACGCATAAATATATATATGCCAAATAAGACACAAAATACAGTTTTAGCAGGCTGTTATGGTGTCAACATAAAAGATGAAGACTATTGTGCATTTGATGTTTTCAACAAAATATTAGGCGGTGGAACATTAAACAACAGACTTGGAAGAGAAATTCGTGTAAAACAAAGTCTTGTATATGGAATTAATTCTGCAAATATTCCAACAATAAATCCACCTCTTTTATATATTGTCGGTGGAACATCTTCAGAAAATGTTGACAAAGTTATCGAATCTATAAAAGAAGTCGTAAAAGATACATTAAAAACTGGAGTAACTGAACAAGAACTCCTTGATGCAAAATCTTCTATAGCTAATTCATTCTTGGTAAGTTTGGGCAATCCACATGCTCAGATGGATATTATCGAAAGAATCCAATATAACGGATTTAGCGATGACTATATAACAAAACTTGCTAAAAAATATGAAAGCCTTACACTTGAAGAAGTAAATAATGCAGGAAGAAAATATCTCGATCCTGACAAGATGAAAATCATTGTAAGCGGTTCATATCAAGAAGAACAAGCAAAGTAAATCGTAAATAAAAAAAGTTGGTAGAAAATTTTCTACCAACTTTTTTTTATATTCTTAATTGTTTTTTTTCAATCTTTCATAATTTTGTTTAGCTTTTTCATAACCTTTATCTGCCGATTTTTTATAATATTCAAGAGCTTTATTATAATCTTTTTCAACACCTAATCCATTTTCATACATAATACCAATATTATTTACAGCAACTCTATTTACTTCTTTTTCAGATTCTTGCTCAGCTAATTTAGTGAATAATTCAAGAGCTTTATTATAATCTTGTTTAACAGCTTTACCATTTAAATACATAATGCCAAGATTATTTAATGCGAATAGATTTCCTTTATCAGCGGATTTTGTAAATAATTCAAACGCTTTTTTATAATCTTGTTTAACACCTTTACCATCTAAATACAGATTACCAAGATTATTTAATGCCAATATATGTCCTTTATCTGCTGATTTTTTATAATATTCAACAGCTTTTTTATATTCTTGTTTAACTCCATACCCATTCTCATACATAACACCAAGATTATATAATGCAGAGTCATTTTCTTTTTCTGCTGCTTTTTTATAATATTCAAGAGCTTTATTATAATCTTTTGCAACACCAAAACCATTTAAGTACATAGTTCCAATATTATTTACAGCAAAATCATTTCCTTTATCTGCCGATTTTTTATAATATTCAAGAGCTTTATTATAATCTTTTGCAACACCAAAACCATTTTCATACATAACACCAAGATTATATAATGCCAATAGATTTCCTTGTTCAGCAGATTTATTCAAATAATTTAAAGCTATGTTATAATCAACAGGAACCCCTTCGCCATTTAAATACATTGCTCCAATGCTACATTGAGCATCCGAATTTCCCTTATCTGCTGATGTTTTTAAATATTCAAGAGCTTTATTATAATCTTGTTTTACTTCTTTACCTGTCAAATATTTTGTAGCAAGTTGATATTGAGCATTTGTGTCTCCAGATTCTGCTTCTTGTTTTAATTTAAGAATTTCTGCAGAATTTCCATTATTTTTAAAACACCCAGTATTTAAAATAAAACAACAAAATAAAAACAAAACAGGTATTATTTTTGAATATTTCATTTTTTCCTCCATTATTTTTTCAATCTTTGAGAATCTTTTTCTCTACTTTTTTTGCATTTTTCAATTTTTTCTTTACTATTTATTTGGCTATACCAATATTCAGCTTTTGATTTGTCTTTTTTTACTCCCAAACCGTTTTCATATATATAACCAAGATTATATTTAGCTTGGTCTGAATTATTTTCACTTTCTTTTGTATATAATTCAATAGCTTTATTTATATCTTGTTTAACTCCCAATCCATTTTCATACATCCAAGCAATGTTATTATTAGCAAAATAATATCCATTTTTAGCAGATTTTGTAAATAATTCAAATGCTTTATTATAATCTTGTTTAACACCAGTTCCATTCAAATACATAACTCCAAGTGCATTATATGCAATGAAATCTCCTTGTTTACTTGCTTTAGAAAACCATTCAACTGCTTTATTATAATCAGCTTTTTCATATTCGTCATCAGAGTAAATAAGACCAACAAAAAGTTGACATTCAGAATTTCCTTTTTCTGCAAGAGGAATTAATAAATCTAATGCTTTCTGATAATTTTTTTCAACTCCAGAACCTTCTAAGTACATGATAGCAAGACTTTTAGTTGCCTTAGTATTTCCGTTATTTGAAAGTTTTGTAAATGATTCAACTGCCTTTTTATAATCTTGTTTTATACCACCATATCCATTTTTATAAAACATTGCAATATAGTATTGAGATTCACTATATCCTTTTTCAGCAGATTTTGTAAATAATTCAAATGCTTTTTTATAATCTTTTTTTACAAATTCATCTCCAAAATAATAGAGTGTTCCAACATGATGTAATGCTTCTAAATTTCCATTCTCTGCTGATTTATTATACCATTCAAATGATTTTTGAGGATCCTTTTTAATATTTCCTGCTCCAAATTCATAAATATTTCCTAAAAAATATTGTGCCTTATCATTTCCATTTTCAGCAGATTTTGTAAACCAATAAAGTGCTTTTTCATAATCTTTTTTTACACCTTTGCCGTGAAAATACAATCCAGCAAGACCATATTGTGATAATGGAAATCCTTTTTCAGCTGATTTGCTAAACCAATAAAATGCTTTTTTATAATCCTTTTTTATATCTTTACCTGTCAAATATTTTGTAGCAAGTTGATATTGAGCATTTGTGTCTCCTGATTCTGCTTGTTGTTGTAATTTGAGAATTTCTGGATTATTTTCATTATTATTTTTCAAACAACCTGTATTTAAAATAAAACAACAAAACAAAAACAAAACAGGTATTATTTTTGAATATTTCATTTTTTCCTCCATTATTTTGGTTGTAATTTTTTTGTGTGGCAATTATTTAGTCGTCTGTTAAATAATTTTTAAAAATAAGTAAATAAAAAGATAAGTAAATAAAAAGGTTGCTATAAACTGTCCAATATATGCCTGTATACTGCCACTTTGTCATTGCGAGGCGTAGCCGTGGCAATCTAAGCATGTAAATTATTATTTACTTAAAAATTGAGTCGATCGCCTATATTTAGAATGATGTAGCCGATCTGTTTAATAAATTACTAAATTTAAATTAAGCGGTTGAGATTGCCACGGTCGCACAGCTCCCTCGCAATGACATCTCTTCTAAACAGAGGCTATTTGGGTGGATTTTAAAATATTGATTAATTAGCACAATGAGCCGAGTTATTGACAGCCTGTGCCCCCCAAGGTGCACCTTTTGCTGTGCCATTATAGATTACATTTTCAACACCTAAAAACGCATTTTTTTCAATTTTTGTTACAGAATTAGGAATATTTAATTCAGCTAACCCTGTACAACCACTAAACGCATTTTTCCCTATTTCACTAATAGAATCAGGAATTTTGACAGATTTTAAATTTTTGCAATTTTTAAAAACATTATTTCCAATTCTAATAATTTTATATTTATCTAATCTTGTTTTATAAGGACCTTGTTTTCTTTCTTGATATTTAACTGCTACCGTGTTTATTTTTGGAATTTCAATGGAAGTAATGTCAGAAATTTTTTTATAGCCCAAATTTTTTAAAGTTTGATTATTTAATTCACATCTATTTGGCCAAATGGTACTAATGTAAGAAAGTATTACTGCTATTGGAATACACATTACTGTGCCACAAGTAGAAAATACTGCACTTTTTCCTGTATTAAAAAGAGTGATTTTGTCAATAATGAACAATAGAACATAAATAATAAGTATAATCAGGAAGATATTTTTTATGTGCTTTGTTATAGCTTCATTTGTTTTCACTATAGTTCCTCTATATGTTATCTTATCATTGATTATTTTTTGAATGTTAGGGGAAAGTGAACTACAATAAGCAAACGCATCTTTTTTGATTTCGACATCTTTAGGAATATTTATATCTTTCAATGAAATACATCCACTAAATGCGTTTTCTTCAATTAATTTTACTGAATCTGGAATATTTATTTTTTTTAGGACAGTACAGTTTGAAAAAGCATTATATCCAATATTTGTTATAGAATTTGGCAATATAACTTCTGTTAATTTTTTACAATCACTAAAAGTACCATAACCAATTTTTGTAATTTTATATTTTTCACCATTTTTATCACAAACATTTGGAATATTTAGTGAAGTTAAATCTCTTCCGTCCTTTGTTAAAATAGAATTATTTAATTTTTTGTAACCTAATAATCCAAGTGTTTTATTGTCCAATTTTAGTTCTTTAATTCCACCATTTTTATCTCTCCAAATATGAATTAACGATAAAATAAATAGTATAGTAAAAATAGATTGTATAATATAATAAGTTATTGGAGAATATAAAGAAATTCCATAGATTGAATGTGAAAGGACTATGAAAAGAAAAGTAAAAATTAAAGTAGGTACAATATTATCTTGATATTGTGCTTTTTGTTTTTGACCATTTAAGTAATGTGCCCCCCAAGGTGCACCTTTTGCTGTTCCATTATATATTACATTACAGCCACTAAAAGCATTTTTCCCTATTTTTGTTACAGAATCTGGAACTGCAATATTTAAATCTCCACACCATTTGAAAGCACATTCGCCTATTTCTACTAAAGAATTAGGAAGTACTATATTTTTTAAAGCACCGCAATTAAAAAAAGCTAAATCCGATATTTTAACTAAGTTATTTGAAAATACTATATCTGTTAATGAAGTACAATCATTGAAGGTATTATCTTTAATTTCTGTTACAGAATTAGGAAGTATTATTTCAGTTAATGAAGTACATTTATTGAAAGCCCATGCCTCAATTTCTGTTACAGAATCAGGAATTTTAATAATTTCTAAAGATTCATTATTAGAAAAGACATTACTTCCTATTTTTGTTATCTTATTTAATATACCTTTGCGAATATAAGATGACGGAATTTCAAAAGAAGTTATTGTTTCACCATTTTTAGAAAGTCTTTTATTATTTTGAAAATCTATATCGTAACCTAAATCAATGAGAACTTGATTATCCAATTCAACTTCTTTTTCATTTGTATAATTTTTTGAAATATTGTTTAGTAATTGTTTTTTTTGTTGTAAATATTTGTTCATAATTTATTTTCTATTTTTTCTTTGAGTCTCTCATAATCTTTTTTAGCTTTTAAATGTTTATCGTATAGATCCATATATTCATCATTATCTCCATTGTTTTTATTTATATTTGCCAAACGGAGCCATTCATCCATAGCATCTTTATAACATTTCAAAGCATTGTCAAAATTTTTTTCTGTTCCTAAGCCATTTTCATATAAATATCCCAAACGATAATTTGCTTTGCTGTAATTTTTAAATGCAAGTGGTTTATATAGTTCAAATGCTTTTTTATAGTCTTGTTTTGTTCCGTAGCCATTTTCATACATAATAGCAAGATCATAAGTAGCAAAAGAATAACGAGTATCTTCACCTGCTTTTTTAAACCATTCAAATGCTTTGTTATAATCTTTTGGAATGCCTTTTTTTCCTTGAAAATAGAGCTTACCTATTCTATGGGCTGTTCTAATTTTATCATCATAGTTGTAGTCTGTACTTTTTTCATAACATTTTATAAACATCTCCAGTGCTTTTTTATAATCTTCTTGACAGCCTTCTCCATATTCATACATATCACCAAGTTTTTTTAATGCAGATATATCTCCCTTATCTGCAAGTTCACTATATAATGTAAATGCCCTGTAATAGTCTTCTTTACCCTTAAATTGTCCTTTGTAATATATTTCAGCTAATTTACGCATTGCATTGAGATTTAAATTTGAAGCAGATTGTTTATATAATTCCATAGCTCTTTCTGAATATAAAATATCCCTTTGGGTCATTTGTCTAAATGGTTTATGTGACATGTTACTTGCATCATAATATTTTTCAGCAAGTTCATATTGTGCTTCACTGTCTCCATTTATTGCTTTTGTTTGTAGTTCTTTAGTTTTTTCATCAAGTATAGATATAAATAAATTGTTACCTAAATAGTCAAAATTGGATCTGTCAGAATTAAGATTATGAATAAAATACATGAATGCGATAAATATTCCAAAAGTAAATATAGTAGATACTATCGATCCAATTATAAATATTTTTGCAAGTTTTTTTATTTTTTCTTTATCTTTTTCACTTAATTTACTTTTTGATTTTGGATAATATTCTTTATTCATTTTTTTACAATCCTTTAAATTGCGTTTTGTTATAAAAACAAGGCATGAACAAATTTTTTGTTCATGCCTTGTTTTTGTTAGTTATTCTTTTTCTGTTTCGAATTTTTCAAGCTCTGTTATATAACTGATTACTGCTTCTGACCAGCCGTTTATGTGAACCCATTCATCATATCCGATGCCTTTTTCATAGGTTGCTATATTTATTATATAACCTTTTCCATTTGGAGGTGGAACTTTATCTGCAGTTTGTTCATCTGTGATTATAACTATCCTGTCATAATCACATTTATTTATTTCATTTACTGCTTTTCCCAAATATGTTCCCATGGCTTCTTGAGAAGAGGCTATGGCTTTTATCAGATCAAAACCTCTTACATCATTTTTTACTTCAACAACTTTATTTGAGAAAGTAAAAATTCTCACATCTTCACAGACTTCTTTCATCAAAACAGCAAGTCCATTAGAAGCATCAAATCTCGACATGTCTGATTTTCTTGAAAGATAAGAATACATGGAAGCAGAAGCATCACATAATAAAATTGTTTTGCCTTTTAGTTTTTCCATTGAAGAGATAGATTTTAACATTGTCTCTTCTAATTCTTTTTCAAATCCTTCTGCATAAGGAAGTGCAGCTACAAATCTAAATGGCAAGATTTTATCTGCTTTCATTTTTTTGATAGCTGATTTTACCAATTCAGGCTCTACAGCAACCGCATTCATATTTCTCAAATTTCTTATGAGTGCCAAATCTCCCAATTTATTCTCTTTTAGAAGTCTTTCCCAAGCAGTTTTTTTGTCTTCTCCTGATGAAAGAGCTGTTTCCCAAGTGTCAGGTATTTGTAGTTCGTTATTTATGAGTCTTTTCCAAAGGTCTTCCTGCTTTTTATCTTTTGGCTTTGGGTGGGTGAGAAATAGAACATCTTTTAATTTGATTGCAACTTTTCTATTATATTTGGCGAGTTGATATTCACCAAATTTTTTGAAAGCATTTCCAAGCCCTTTTTTTACTTGTTTTGAAATTGGAACTTTTCCGTCTTTCCAATATATTGCAAGAAATTCTCCCAATTCGTCTGGTCTTTGGATTATTTTTTCAAGACCTTCTGCAACCAAATGTTTATGAGTTTCTAATTTTGCCATTTCTCTAAGAATCAAAAGACCTACATGTCTAATGTTCATTTTTTCTCTTGATTCAATAGCAATTTTTAATGTCTCTTCAGGTTTTACATAAGGAATCGTTGCTTTAATTCTTTCTGCAATTGTTTTACCTGATTCATAAAATTCACCTTCCCATAAAAGACAGGACATTACAGACCTTCTTAGTTGTTCTTCAGGTTTTATAGTAGATGCTTTAGAACCTTCATGAGTTTTTGGAAAGTTTGCATTTTTTGTGTTTATTTTTGCCATATCTCCTCCTTCTCTTTTTTTGTCGTTTGTCTTAATTTCAGTAAGTTTTTGGGGGGCTGTGAAAAAAGTATGTTTTTTATATAATTTTTTCACAACCCCGAAAAACTTGAAACTAACAAAAAAAGGTTTTATTCAACTAACTGTATATTTACTTTGTATTTTGATTATAAGATTCATTTACATTGTCAAGAGCGTCTCTATAATTAAGCTCTTTTGTAACTTTTGATCTCAATTTTCTCATTGCTTTATAGGCATTTGCTGATTCTGGGAAATAACAGTTATACAATGCACTGTTAAATCCATGTGAAATCAAAATTTTGATGTGGTCTAAATCGAGATTGAATGCTTTTGCAACAATGTACAATTCTTTTGTAACAGTTGTATTTGACATCAATCTATTGTCAGTACAAATTGTGGTTCTGAGTCTGTTGTCCATATATTTTTTCAATGGATGTTCTTCATATCTTGTAAACTCAGGATTTGTCTGTAGATTGCTTGTAATACATACTTCAAGAGGGATTCTTTCATTTGTTACAAATGTCATCAAAAGTTCATTTTTATGTAGATTTGTGCCATGACCGATTCTCTTTGCATGGTTGTCAACTACTGCCTGCTGAATACTTTCTGGACCAAATGCTTCACCTGCATGAATTGTTATCGGAACATGTCCTTCCGTTGCAATTTTAAATGCTTCTCTATATCTTTTTGCTGGATTGTCTTTTTCACCACCTGCTAAGTCAAATCCAACAATATGGTGATCTTTTTTAGCCATGGCTACTGCATGCCTTGCTGTTTGAACTGCCATTAGAACAGAAGCTGTCTCATAGTCAATATATGGAAGTGATTTTAAAAGATTCAATTCAATTCCACAAGGTACAAAATGTCTCATGGCACAGATGATAACACCTGTTACAATGTCATATTTTTCTTCTGCTCTTGCAAGACCTTTACATACAGCAGAAGTTATCTCTTCCATTGTAAGACCTTTGTTTGTGTGAAGAATTGGAGCAAAACGAACTTCGAGATATTTTACATTTTCTTGAGCTGCGTCTTCTGCAAGTTCATAAGCAATACGCTCTATTGATTCTGTGTCCTGCATTAATGCACATGTTATGTCAAATGCTTTTAAATATCTTTCAAGTGATTTTTCTTTTGAGTAAACCATGTCGTCCATGATCAACTGTTCTTCAAGTTTTGCTCTGTCAACAGGAAAAGTTACTCCCTGTTTTCCTATCAAATCAATTATTGTATCAATTCTCAATGAGCCATCAAGATGACAGTGTAAATCTGTTTTTGGCAGTTCAAAAATTGCTTTATATAGAGGGTCTTCTTTGTCAATGTGCATTGGAATCTTGTTTTCCATAATTAACCTCCACTTTTTTTATTTTATTATCTTTTATTTTCCTAAAATCTCTTTAGCGAGTTTTTCAGCACCATAGATATTTTTTATAGACTCAATTATACCAGCTGAATGTACAGATACAGTTCTATTTGCCTTGCCATCATAGATAAATCTTCCTGGCAAACTTTCGATATTACCATCAAATGCTAATCCCACAACTTCTCCCTTTTTATTTACTATTGGAGAACCTGAATTTCCGCCAGTTATGTCATTGTCTGAAACAAAATTTATAGGTGTTGAAAGATCAATTTTATTTTTTGCATTGAGAACTTTTTCTGTAACAGTCCAGTCGCCTTGTCCCTCAAATCCATAGTATCTGTCATATAATCCATAGAAAGTTGTAAATGGTGGAGCCATTGTTCCATTCATTTCATATCCTTTTACTGTACCATAAGACATTCTCAATGTGAATGTTGCATCTGGATATATTGTCTTTCCATAGATTTTGAATTTAGCATCAGCTATTTTCTCAGAAGCTGGAACAACCATTGGCTCAATTTCTTTTTCTTGCCATTTGATTTCTTTGTGAACCATTGGAGCTATTTTAAGAGCCATTTGAATAAGTGGATCATCGCTCTTTTTCATTGCTTCAATTCCGCCTTCAATTAACTGTTTTCTTACTTCTACAGATTGAAGTTTGGTTCCAGCAATAAGCTCTTTTGCTTTTTGAGCAGGTGTTTTTCCTTCTAAAACAGCTTTCATTGCCTCGTCATCTGCTCCCAATTTTTCAAGTGAGAGTTGTAAATTATTTTCGAGCATGACTTCTTCTAAGTCATTGTAAATTGGGGCAGGGGAGAAGTTGATATATTTCCATTCTTCAAGCTGTGAATCATGGTAACCTTTAATTCTATCTTTGTCTGGTTTTAATGTTTCTGTTGCATAGAATACCATTGAAATAGCAAGTTTTGGAAGTGTGTTTCCTGTTATATATCTATGTACGAGTTGGTCATATCTTTTTGCACTTAGTTTCATTGCTTTTTCTTTGTCTTTGAAAGCATTTCCAACACTTTTTGAAAGTTCTGGGTCTTGGGCTATTTTATCTTTCAATGCTCTTTCTTTTTGTTCAAGTATTGATGTGAATTCACTATTTTTTAGACCAACATATTCAGAACCAAGGGCTTTTTGTGAATTTTCAAGATAGAAAATCAAAGTAGCAGCTCTTCTTTTTTCTTCTGGACCTCTTTTTGAATATTCATAGAGAGTTTTCAATGATCTGTCTATCATTTCGAGTTGTGTTGGATATGATATATCTCTATTGAATAAAACTTGTGAATATGAAAGGTCTCTTTTTGTTGTACCTGGATGACCTGAAACAAAGACCAATTCTCCGTCTTTTGCACCTGCTGGATTCATTCTCATGAAGTTTTTATTTTGGAGTGGTTTTCCGTTTTCATAAACTCTGAAAATAGCATAGTCGAGATCATATCTTGGATATGTGAAATTATCACTTTTTCCGCCAAAAAATGCAGCTTGTTTTTCAGGAGCCATTACAAGTCTTACATCATGATATTTTTTATATGTATAAAGCCAATATTCACCGCCACCATAGAGAGTTACAACATCAGAACGAAGTCCTGTTTTGTCGAGATTTTGTTTTTCAATTTCGGCAATTTTTGCTTTTCTTGCTTTTATTGCTTCGTCTCCAGTTTTGCCTTTTATAGCATTTTGTATATCTGATGTAACATTTTTCATGTCAACTAAAATGTTGAGTTCGAGATCGCTACATTTTACTTCTTTTTCATGGGAATCTGCATAGAATCCGTCTTTTACATAGTCTTTTTTCTCGTTGGACATTTTTTGAAGTTGACCAACTGCGACATGGTGATTTGTCAAAACAAGTCCTGTAGGTGTTATGAAAGAACCACTTCCACCGTCATTGAATCTTACGCTTGACAATCTTACATTGTCTATCCATTCTTGAGTTGGTTCAAAATTGTATTTTTGTTTTAGTGTCTTGATAGGTAGATTATCAAATGTCCACATGCCCTCTTCTGCGAATGCAGGAACTGTTACAAGACCTACTAAAAATGTGCCAATCATTAACTGTGTAATAAATTTAAGCATTAGAAAAACCTTTCTTATATATTTATTATAAAATATTACATCTTAATATTTCGCCTATAATATTAATATTTTCCTGTTTTTAAATTTTTTCAAAAAAAAAATAATTTTTTTTTGAAAAAGACTTGACAAATATAAAATTAGGTTGTATAATGTCTTCACGTTCAGCGGTAAAGGGCCTATAGCTCAGCGGCAGAGCAGTCGGCTCATAACCGATCGGTCCCTGGTTCGAACCCGGGTGGGCCCATTGAGTTACCGTTGAACTCGGAAAGAAAAGTTAACCTTTTCAAACCGGCCCCGTCGTCTAGCGGTTAGGACATTACCCTTTCACGGTAGAGATCATGGGTTCGAATCCCATCGGGGTCATTTTTTACGGGCGGGTAGCTCAGTTGGTTAGAGCATCTGACTTACATTCAGGAGGTCTGGGGTTCGAGTCCCTATTCGCCCATTAACAAGAGGCTGTGAAATCAATTTCACAGCCTCTTTTACTTATTAATAAAGGATTATATTATAACAAACGCCTCATTCTGAAAATTTTTTCAGAATGAGGCGTTTTCCTCTATTTTTTATTTTTGTTCTTTGTTTGAGCTTTTTTGCTGGCTTTTTGTTTCTCTACTCTTTCTATATCTTCTTTATATGTCTTGATATTATATTTTTTGTTTTCGAGCAGTGATATTTTAGCAAGTACACATCTGTGATCAGATATAACATCTTTTTGAACTTCTGTTTGTTCTGGTTTAAAATGTTTTGAACAGAATAGGTAATCCAATCTCTGATTTGGACCTTTTGCAGGGAATGTCTTTTGAGGTACTACTCTTGTAGCAAGTGCTGTATCTACTCCAACTGCATATATGTCTTTCATTGATAGGGCATAAGGTGGAGCATTCATATCTCCTCCAAAAATACATGGTCCTTCCAATTTTTCGATATATTTTCTCATAAATGCAGATTCTTTCATTTGAACTCTTGCCAAATATTGTCCCCATTCAATACATTCAGCAGGAGATTTAAGAAAATCTTTGCTTCTTCCTGCAATCAGTCTAAGGCATAGTAGATTTATCTTTGTTCCATTGTCATTGATAACTGCGTGTTGAAAATATCTAAAAGCATTGTTTTTATTGTTTTCAGGTGTGTTATCTATGTACCCAGGTTGTTTGCTTGGAAGTGCTATTTCATGAAATTCTATTATTGGATATTTTGATAAAATGATGTTATCGCTTTTTCCATATTTAATTTTATATTTTGGAAATATTGTTTTTGTAACTGCTGCTCCTAATTCTATTGGAAAATTTACTTCATTTAAAAAGAGAAAATCAGGTGATAGATCATTTAAAGATTTACTTACATTTTCAACACCTTTGTCATATTGTGCAACATTTAATGTAGCAACTGTATAAGTTTTTCCAAATGCTTTTTGGTTGCTTGCACTTTTTTCTTTATAAAATAGACTGCAGTCAGCTGTTGTGAATAGAATTATAACCATGAATATGCCAAAGAATATTGAAATTTTGAATTTTTGAGCAATTAAAGAACATATCAAAGCAATAATGAATGGATACCATAGATATACGACTGGAACTAAATCAAATCCAAAAAATGATGATTTTTCTGGAAATACATTCCATATTCCTAAAATAACGAGAAGAGATACTCCGACAAAAAGAACTCCCCAAAAATAAGTTAGCCATAAAAATACTTTTTTGAGTGTTTCAAGACTAAATATTTTTCTCCATTTATTTTTGTCTTGTAGTTTTTGTAGTTTTTCTTGGCTTTCTTTTCTTTTCTTTTCTAAAACTTTTAAATCTTTGCCAAGTACAATATTAGAATTAGATGGACCACCTATTGGCTTATTTTCTGGTTTTGCTTCTGTTTTGGGTTCTTGTTTTTCTTTTTTTGTATATTGTATTTGTGGTTTTGGTTCTTCTTTTTGAGGTGGTTGAGTATTGACTGGTTCTTGACCTTTTTTAGCACTTATTTTTATTGCTTGTCTTTTTTGCGGTACTTTTTTAACTTCTTTTTTTTCTTCTTCCATTTTTTACTTCTCCATTTGTGGTGGATTACTATAATCTATATTTAAAGTCATACCCCCTGGAAATTTATATATAACGCCTGCAATTCTGTCATTTTTGGGAACATGAAATGCCATTGCTACAACAATATCTTCTCCTGGCTCAAGTGTTCTTTTTTGTTTAAAAGGTTTTAATTCATTTCTCAAAAATTTTGTTGCATTCATTCCTGAATAATATTTTCCACTTTTACCAACTAAGTATAATTTTGCTGGATCGATTTCCAATTTTGTTGGATGTAACCCCATTTTACCTATTGGTTTATCTGTCAAATTTGCAAAATTTATCATTAGTTGGGCAAATGTATTATTTTGAGTTGGTCTTTTTCTATCGCCAGAATCCATTAATATGCTGTCATTGTATATGATATTTGTAACTCTAAAATACATCAAACCACTTGAAGTCGAATAATATTTTATTTTGTCAGCACAAAATCCGATAGAAGCACATAGAAAAAATATAAACATAAATGCTATTGCTACTTTTTTCATAAAACCTCCTTCTTGTCTCTTTCCCTTAGCAAAATAAATTCTGAATGTGTGTCTGTGAGAGCTATTTGTTCTTATCCATGTATAGGCATACCAGCCCCTAAATGAAATAATTCAGCATAAATTTCTGCAAATGTAGGATGTGCATGTATTAATTCTGAAATTTCTTTTACATCAGAATTATATTTTGCTAACACCGCTCCTTCTGCAATCAAATCAGAAGCTCTTTCTCCTATAATGTGAATACCCTTTATTTTTCCGTCTTCTGTTACAGCTTTGATCATGCCTGCAATTTCGCCTTCAGCATGAGCTCTTCCCAAAACTCTTACTGGCAACTTTATTGACTGAAGATTTTCTTTTGAATTTTCATTCAATCCAACAGAAGCTACTTCTGGAGATGTAAATATGCAGGCTGGAATTACACTGCCGTCAAAAGAACATTTTTCACCAATTATGTTTTTTATTGCTGTTATTGCTTGATATGAAGCAACATGTGCTAACAGTGGATAACCGTTAGCTATGTCTCCTATTGCATATATACCCTTTTCATCTGTTTCCATTGTGTCATGGACAATTATTCTTCCTCTTTCAAGTTTTATATTTGTATTTTCAAGACCTAAATCAGTGTTGTTATATTTTCTTCCTATTGCAGAGAGAATTTTATCAAATGTTTCTTCTTTTCCGTCAGAAAAAGTAGCTTTTCCATTTTCAATTTTTTCTGTTTTGCATTTTACTTTTATTTTTATCCCTCTTTTTTTGAGTTCTCTTGCCAATGTGTCTGTTATTTCTTTATCCATACTTGGAAGAATATGATCTCCTGCTTCTACTACTGTTACTTTTGTCCCCATTGATGAAAAGAAACAGGCAAATTCAAGACCTACTGCACCAGCTCCAACGATTAACATGCTGTTTGGAATTTCTTTTAAATTTAATGCCTCTGTGCTGTTTATTACTGATTCATCTTTCCATATTTCCAATGGTTCAGAACCTGTTGCTATTATTATCGCATCGCATTTAATTTCTTCGCTACCTGCAATTATTGTTTTTGAGTCTTTTATTTTAGCCTGTTCTTTTACAATTCTTATTTTTTTCTTTGTTATCAAATTTTCAAGGTTTGATCTTAAAGTCGTTACTATGTTATTTTTTCTTTCATTTATTTTGTCAATATCATATTTAAAATCTGAAATTTCTATTCCATAAGATTTTGCTTTTTTTATTTTGTCAATTACATGTGATGAAGCAAGAAGGGCTTTAGTTGGAATACAACCTCTATTTAGGCATGTTCCTCCTATGTCATTTTTTTCAAATAAAACACATTCAAGTCCTTTTGAAGCACCAACAAGTGCTGCGGTGTATCCACCAGGACCTGCTCCAATTATGCCTACAACCATTTTTTTCTCCTTATTCATGTAAAATAAAGTTATTTATAAAAAATAATTCTTTTGAAAAATTATTATTACCTTGTTTTTTTCTTGTTTTTTTGTGATATAATATATATAATATTATCCAAAATTTAAAGATTATGGCTTTTGAAATAGAAAAAAAATATCTTATTTTAAATTCTGATTGGAAAAATTTTGTAGTATCTTCTTTTAATATTCTTCAAGGCTATCTGTCAAATGATCCTGATCGCTGTGTTAGAGTTAGAATAATCGGAGATAAGGCTTTTATTACAATCAAGGGAAGAAAATGTAATTTTGTTGGTGCTGAGTTTGAATATGAAATTCCAGTAGATGATGCAAAATATATGTTGGACAATATGTGTCTTGATTTTATTATAGACAAAACTCGATATATTTGTTTTGTTGATAATTTTTATTGGGAAATTGATGTTTTTTCTGGTTTAAATGAAGGTCTTATTTTGGCGGAAATTGAACTTTCTAAGGATAATGTAAAATTTCCTGAAATATTGCCAAGTTGGATTGGGGACGAGGTAACAAGTAAAAAGGAATATTTTAATGCCAGTTTGTCTAAAAAACCGTTTAAATATATAAATAAATAGGAGCAAAACTTATGAGAAGAAAAACTTTGTTATTTTTAATTGTATTTATTTTATCTTTTATTCCAAGTGTAGTTTTTTCTGCACCAACAGATATTATAAACGATCCTAATCAAATGGAGGCTTTGATTCCCAAGGTAAAAGCAACACTTGCAAAAGATTTTGGTATTTTTATCAGAATACCTGTTAAATGTTATCTTGTAAAAGGTGAAGAACTGGATAAAGTTTATTCTGGAACATATAGGGGAGCTGAAGTAGGTCTTCATCAATACAGAAATGGAAGACATGAAATTTATATAATGAAAGGTATGAGTGAAGATAGTTTTGAAGCTACATTAGCTCATGAATTGACTCATGCTTGGCAAGTAGAGAGATGTGTTCCAGAACAAGATAAAGTAGTTAGAGAAGGTTTTGCAAGATGGATTGAATACAAATATCTTGATTTAATAGGAGCTTATGTTTTGGCAAATTCAGTAAAAAGAGATGCCGATCCTGTTTATGGAGTTGGTTTTAAAAAAATGCTTGAATTGGAAGATAAAGTTGGAGCAAAAAATATGTTAGATAAAGTAAAAAATATTGTCAGTATCAATGATATTAAGTAATGGGGGGAAAGTATGGCAGATAATTTGTTGAATAAAATGAGTTTTATGTCAGGAAATACCAGCAATATTTCTACAACACAGCAAACCCAAACTCAGCAGACTACTCAAAAAACAGCAACTCCTCCTTCTTTGCAGACTCAAAATGCTGAGCCAGGTGTAAATCAGGCTATTTTATCTGATAAAATATCATTTAATAAAGACCTTAGATTAAATGCTCGAATAGACCTTGATAGAGGGCTTAGGGGATATTTATCTGTTGAGGGAAAAGAAGAATCTTCTTCTAAACAAAATGTTTCTGAAGAAGCTAATTTTAAAAATCAAAATTTTATAAAATCAAATCAGCGAAATTTTAATATTTCTCAGAATAATAGACTCTTTCAGTCTTATAATAACCTTCTTTCAAATAATTTAAGTACTTCTAATAATTCGAATACTTCTCAAGCAGAACTTGCTAAGAGAACTTTTGAGACAACTCAAAAACAAGAAGATGTCCAAATCAACAGAAGTTTTGTTTCTGAAAACAAAATGAGTGAGAATAAAAAGGCGAATATAGCTAATTTTGCTTCGCAAAGTTCAGATACGCCTGTAAATCAAAATAAGGCTAAAACAGCATATTCTAAAGCATTTGAAAAACTTAAAACCCTCACTAGGGGAAAAACTCGTGGCGGTGAAGTCAGAGGCAAACAGACAGAACCTCAACAACAGACACCAACTCGTGGCGGTGAAGTCAGAGGCAGACAGACAGAACCTCAACAACATACACCAACTCGTGGCGGTGAAGTCAGAGGCAGACAGACAGAACCTCAACAACATACACCAACTCGTGGCGGTGAAGTCAGAGGCAGACAGGCTGAACCACAACAACAGACACCAACTCGTGGCGGTGAAGTCAGAGGCAGACAGACAGAACCTCAACAACAGACACCAACTCGTGGCGGTGAAGTCAGAGGCAGACAGACAGAACCTCAACAACAGACACCAACTCGTGGTGGTGAAGTCAGAAGCAGACAGGCAGAGCCTCAACAACAGACACCAACTCGTGGTGGTGAAGTCAGAAGCAGACAGGCAGAGCCTCAGCAACAGACACCAACTCGTGGTGGTGAAGTCAGAAGCAGACAGATTGAACCTCAACAACAGAGACAAGAGAGCAATCCTACAACTATTTTAAGGCGTGAGGATTTGCCAAGGGAAATGCGAGAGGCAAAGCCAACAACTGTTTTAGATCGCAATGAGTTGCCAAAAGATTTTAGAGAGAGTAAGGCAACGACCGTTTTAGATCGCAATGAGTTGCCAAGAGATTTTAGAGAGAGTAAGGCAACAACTGTTTTGGATCGCAATGAGTTGCCAAAAGATTTTAGAGAGAGTAAGTTAACAACTGTTTTAAATCGCAATGAATTGCCAAATGATAAGCAGTTATTGAGTGATTCAAGGCTTAAAGATGTAAATGAAGGTTTAAATAAAAATAATACTGCTAATACTAATAAGGCAGAAACTCCTGCTCCTAAGTCAAATATTATATTGGGAAAACCAAAATTAGTTGAAGATACTGGACTATTGAAGCTTCATCCTACATTTTTGAATTCTCCTAAAGATGGAAATAAAACAATTGTATCAAGACCTTTTATTGCCAAGACTGTAACACCTAATTTTATGGTCAATAATGATTATACTGATGGTAAAAAGTCTGGTAAGTTAACAATGCCTGATGCACCTAAATTAAAAGATATTTCTATTGTTGGCAAAAAGCAAAATACATATACAGGTGGAAATAACAAGCCTAATGGTTTGCCAAATGCTCCATCAAATAATTTGCCTACTGGAAATAACAAGCCTAATGGTTTGCCAAATCTCCCAGTAAATAATTTGCCTACTGGAAATAATAAGCCTAATGGTTTGCCAAATCTCCCAGTAAATAATTTGCCTACTGGAAATAATAAGCCTAATGGTTTGCCAAATGCTCCAGTAAATAATTTGCCTACTGGAAATAACAATCATAATGGTTTGCCAAATGCTCCAGTAAATAATTTGCCTACTGGAAATAACAATCATAATGGTTTGCCAAATGCTCCAATAAATAATTTGCCTACTGGAAATAATAAGCCTAATGGTTTGCCAAATGCTCCAGTAAACAATTTGCCTACTGGAAATAATAAGCCTAATGGTTTGCCAAATGCT
>CADASF010000028.1 GCA_902790465.1 uncultured bacterium
GTCTGCGTTTGTAACGCTCTTGTCTGTGTCCATCATCAATTTAGACAAAGCCGAAATACTGCCCATTATTCGAGATTTAAGCCCTAAATCATCAACATTTGGCTTCTTCAAATCTTTTAAGTCGTCAAAATTAATATCTTCATCAAGAGCATTTTGCGAAGTTGACAAAATAAAGACCTTGTAATCTGTTAAAAGTTTTTCTTTTACAGCTCGTGAAAAATTAAGGCGGAACATCTCCTCGCCATACATTTCGACATCGTCCATCGAACAAAGGATCGATTCGTCTTTTCCTTTTGCATTTTGTTCTCGTACTTTATTTTTTGCCTGTGCAGAATAAATACGAGGTGTAGCTGTCATATAAATTCGTTTTTTTGCTCTTATAAAATCGTTGTCGTGTACTTTTGTAAATGCACTTCTTGTTTCTTCACTATCTGCATAACCAGTCGTGCGGTGTGCCTCATCACAAATGATTAGGTCTAATTCCCCTGCCGCCCCTCTTCCGTCCTGTGGCTCTTGCGTATTATTCATAATCGAAGCAGTTGTGGAAGCAGAATTTTCACCAGTAGCCGAAGTGGGGATAAGGTAATTCACGGAATTAGAACGCAGTGGAGTTGGAGTGAATGCCTTGTCCCCATTCGGGCTTATAAGCTGTTCACTATCATTTCCACAACTGCGAGAACTTCCAAAATTAACTCCATAATTAGAATAATAAGTGTCAAGAGCCAGTTTTACTGCTTCTATTGATTGATAAGTAGAGAAAATGACTGTAAAATGACCGCTATTGCGACCTTCTGCAATCTGACGAGCTATCTCGTGAGGATCAGTCGAGGCAGGATATGCCAAATCCTCCACAGATTCTACATTTGTGTCCTCATCTTTTTTTGTCTTTTTAGAAACCTTTTCATCAGAACAAACACAAACCGCCTTAAATACTCCGTCATATTGATATTTCCACTCTCTCAATGTCTGCCCCAAAAGTGCAATAGAAGGAACAAGAAACAATACAAAGCCCTTTCCGTTCGTCTCTTGTTCTGCAATCTTTAATGATGTAAAAGTTTTACCTGTGCCACAAGCCATAATGAGTTTGCCTCTGTCGTGAGTCAAAAGGTGCTTATGGACGGCTTCAAGTGCCTCTTTTTGATAAGGGCGGATTGTTTTTAATGGGATATTTGGATCACGCTGTGGAGTATTTAAAATAACTTGATTGTAAAGTTCAAGCCAATCAATATTTGAATTTTCAAGTTCGGTTTTGGTTATTGTTATTATTCGGTTTTGTTGTTGATGTGCTTCATTTACTGCGTGGTCTGTCCAGTTGTTGGTGGAGGCAATAAAAAAGCGTTGATCAAATATTGACTTTCTGTTTGGATTTTGTGGTTCTTTTGAAAATAGGCGATTTGAGGCCGCAACAAATTTGGCTACATCTTCCTTGCTTACAAGTGTGCCTTCATCATAGCATTTACATTGAATAGCCCAATATTCGCCATTTTTTGTAGTTGCTACAATATCTATTCCAATATCTTGACCACTGCCAAATTGCTTTTTTAATGGAAATGTCGTTGTATTATCTCTTCAAAGTGCATTGTAAATGTTTCTCCTAAAAATCATTTAGGAGGCTAATCCCCCTGTCTCTTCTCTTTATCTTTGTCTATTATTTCCGTGATTTTGCTAAGAAATTCATTTCTTTTTCTTTCCCAATATGAAGAATTAAATTCACTTAATTTAAATTCTTCTATTATGTCGTTTTTTAGTTCCTCTAATCTTAGATTTAATAAATCTTTATCTGTATCATCTAATTTAATACTTATTTGATTTTTATCAATACAGCCTTCAATTTGACTAAAATCAAATTTAGGCAAAAGGATAGATGTCCATTTATGCCTTAAAACCCAACTTGCTCCCATTTCATTTAAACAAGCAGGACTGTCATAATATTCTTTTGATAATAGATAAATAACATGCAAATTGCTATTTTGAAATTCACTTCTTAGCCAGTCATAAATATTTTTATTAAGTGGTATAGAATAATCGGAAATAGAAGAACAGATAATATTTTTTCTTAATCCAATATCTTCAAGGAACTCAACAAAAGCCTTTACATAATCTTTATTTTTACTTGAATGTGATATGAAAAGTTTTATAGTTTTTTCTTCTTTTTTCGATTTATTTAATAATTGATCCATTTTTTCTTTAGTAATCCTTGTATATTTCATTTGATAATTATCAGAAATATCGTCATCAATTCCCTTATAAAAGCCACGATCTTTTATTAAAAAATATTCTTTTGAACCATTTGGAAGATTTCTTTCCAATATATCATATTCTTCTATATTAACAGATGTATCTTCTGAAAATATCATCTTTTCTTGAACATTTGCTTTAATCTCTTTTATTTCACCATTTTGTTTATGAAGAGTTAAAGTCTCAGTAGGAAAATCATCTAAAAAAGACATTTTTACTTCCTTTATGTTATATTTTTCTATAATAAAATATTTCGATAAAAATTACTATTTTGCCTTTACACAAAGTGTGTAGTTGCTTATTATTCAACTTGTTAAGTTTACTTTTTATCATAACATTTTGCTTTTAAAATTCAACAATCTCGCCATCTTCTGTAATGAAAGTTAAAAAATATGGCTCATTAACAATTATATTATCAGATAATAAAATTGTTAATGTCAAAAAATTTTTATTAAACAAACTTACTATACAAAAAAGTTGTTTATTTATATTTACTAAAGATATAAAATGTCTTATTTTAGACAACTCAACATTTTCAACCGATAGTATATTCTTACACATTTCTATTATATTATTGTAGTCAAAAAAATTAAAATCAACAGAGCAAACTTTATGGCAAAAATCATAATTAAAATCTGTTTTTGTTGTAATTGCCTTATATAAATAATTTCTGATTTTCTCTGCAAAATTATTTTCTATATATGAAATCCCTAACTTCTCTACAGCATACTCATAAGCTATCTTCATAAAACCAAGACAAATTTTAGAATAGTTTATTTCTTCACGATCTGTTAATTTAACAAAATTATTGTCTTTAGTCATTGAAACAGGATTATTGAGAATATTTTCAATGTCTTGTTCGCTCAAAAATTTAAATTCTCTTCGTAATTTTTTAGTTAAAATCTTTTTACATTCTTCAATACTTGAAAAAGTAGCGTTAATATTCACAATATTATCTTCATTTTCTTTTATATCAATAATAGTTTTCAATTTAAAGCCATTATTTTTTTTCAAATATTCTCTTCCATCATCGCCAGTAATTGTTTTTATTTTTTTGTCAAAAAGTCCAATATCTTTATCTTTTTCTAATTCTGTCTTTCTTATTAACCTAGATAGAATATTATCCTTAACTAAATATGAATCAACTATTCTACCAAGCTCATTATTACATTTTTTACAAACTCCAAAAGTAACTAATTTAGTATTTCCAAATGCTTCTGGTATTATATGTTCTTTACTTCTTGTTACAAGATCATCAAATTTTTTCTTACAAATCATGCAAAAATCTATCTTTTTATTTTCCATTTTGTATTTTCTCATTACTATATGTTTGGCTTTTCTCCGTGTTCAAATCTTGCTTGTCGAGCTAATGCCAAAGCCTTTTCTGTTCCTTCTTCATCTACATCGCTTATATCCCTTATAAATAGTCTCAATAGGTTTTATTTCAATCATAATTCTGTTTTTTAAAAAAAATTAGACAAAATTTTTCATTTTGCCTTTAAAAACATTAAAATTAGTCTAATATGATAATTACTTGATAGATAAATAAAAACAGGGTGTCTTTATAAACTCTAATTTTGAAAAATTTCCCATTTTATAAAATTATTTGCCTTTTTTCATCGTCTGCGACAAATACTGCTGTTATTATTTTTTTTGTCGATTTATAAGCAGAAGCATAATCTCTCGATTTTATCTGTTCCTCTCCTTCTTGTCGCTTTTTATCTACATCTTTTGAAGTTGAAGCAAATTTAAATTCGATAACTATAACTAATTTGTCTTTAAAGACAACAACTACATCTGGACGACCTTTAAAAGTATGTACTTCTGAAAAATATGTTATTTTTGCACCACTTAGCAACATCAAAAATAACGAACGATACCAAGATTCATCTCTATCTTTGTAGTCATCCTGTTTTTTTTCTCCTTCGATAGAAGGAGCGAATATGTTTTCGGGAATAGCTTTTAATGCCTCATTAAATATATTGGCAACCTGTGCAATATCTTCTACTTCCAAAGATTCCCAAATATCACTACTAAATTCAGCATCATCTTGTATATTGTAAAAATTTTCAAGAAAAAGCCTATCCATTGAACTTTTTACTTCTTCATTTGGATAATCAAGAATAAGTATATTGCCCTTTCTTTCTGAAATAGTCAAATAACCTGCTTGATATAAAAAACTTTCTACACTTGTACTTTCTATTTCGTGAGAATTTGTAAAATCTTCATATACTTTTTTATGTATATATTCTTTTGGGGCTTTTATTTTATGACTTTTTAAATATTTAGCAAGAAATGAAGGAGTTGCAGAATTGTACCAATAATTGCTAAAATTTGAATCAGCAAAAAAATTTAAAACTGAAAATGGATTATATACTCTTGTTTCACCATCAAATGAGAATCCATCATAATATTCTTTTATTTTTGCAATTAACTCTTCTCTATCCATATATAATTCTTTTTCTGTATTTTCTATCCAATCAACAAAATTATCTTCAAGTTCTTTTTGGGTATATCCAACTATATCACTGTATTCTTTTAACATTGATATATCTTTTAAATTATTTAAACAAGAAAAAACTCCAGTTTTACTAAATTTTGAGACACCTGTTATAAATATAAATTTTACTTGACTACAACCTTTTAAAACACCATAAAATGAACGAAGAGTTTCTCGCATCTCATTCGCTTTTTCTAAATTATTTATATTGTCTGTTATTGGTTTATCATATTCATCTATAAGAAGTACAACATGTCCAAACTGCTCATATAATTCATTTATTACATCAAGAAAAACATCATCTGAATTATCTTTAACAACTATATCAAGTTTATATTTTTTTATATAATACCTAACAAGATAATTTATAAGTGAATTATTTAATCCTCCACCATCTTTATATTTAGCTAAAAGACTCATATCCAATTTTATAACTGGACTTGGGTGTTTTGATTGCTCTTTTACCCATTCCTCTGCATATAATCCTTTAAATAGTTCTGCTTCACCTTGAAACATCGCCTCTAATGTTGACAAAGTAAGAGATTTTCCAAAACGACGAGGACGAGATAGAAAATAACTTTTTTCTGTTTTAGCAAGTTGAAGTAATTTTTCTGTTTTATCTACATAAAGATAATTATTTCTGCGAATTTTTTCAAAATCTTGAACACCTATTGGCAATTCTTGCATATATATATATCCTCCTTCGCATTTTTTTTCTCCTTAATTTCATTAAGGAGCTTATTTTTCGAAAGAGCTTAAATGCTCCTTACTCATTTCTTAGCTTTATAGCTAAGGAGCTTATCCTTCCTATTATTTATTTTTTTCTAAAATTAAGGAGCTTAAATGCTCCTCTTAATATATATCTACAATAAAAATATCAACAAATTAATTTTATCACACCTCGATAAAAAATGCAATAAAAGACACTTTTGAACAAAAAAAAGACCTCTAATCTAAAATTAGAGGTCGGAGACTATGACAAAAAATTTTACCCTTTTTTTGTACCTGATATAAATAATTTTAGAAAAAAAATAAAAATCCTTCTTTTTTTTTAAAAAAAATAAAAAAAAATTAAGGGATGTTTGTAAACTTTATTTCTTATAAATTTACATTGTTTATTTTCAGCTTACGCCACTTTTTGGATATAAGATATTCACTAGGTCATTTTTTCCTCTTAAAATTTACTTAAAAATTGAGCCGATCGCCTCTATCGTAGAATGAGATTGTGATCTATTTAATAAATTGCTAAATTAAAATTAAGTGGTTGAGATTGCCACGGTCGCACAGCTCCCTCGCAATGACATCGCTTCTAAATAGTGGCTATTCGCTTCTAAATAGTGGCTATTTTGGTATATTTTAAAATATAAAAAAAGCAAATTAAGAGGCTTTATATTTTATTTTTGAAATTTTTTTATTGACTTCCAGCTGTAGTTCTGATATAATTTGTTTGTATCTTTGTGCCTGTTTGCAGGTATAAAAATTTCAATATATATTTCCTCATTGTGGACAATGCAGAAGTCTAAAAAGAATAAGATTTCTGCGTTTTCAAAATACATAATTAATAGCGAAAGGATTTAGAGATGAATAACAATACTTCGTCATCAGAAGCATACGGTGTTAAACCCGACTACTCTAAGAAAACCAGCTGGTACAAAATTCCAGATATCACCAAGGATGTCGACACATTCTACATTTATGCAACAAACTATATACTGACGAGCTACGAAGACGGTGCACCCAATTACGCAACAATCGACAATGCCGAGATGTTAGCTAATGTACCAATCGAATATAGGGAACATACAACCACATTCGAAGACTCTACCAATGTGTTTATGCCGTACTATCGCCAAGTTGGTATGAAATATGCTGGGGAAGCCTGTAATAAGATGGGAAACTTCGATTTAGCACTTTCTGGCATTTGCTACGATGACATAGCTGCTGCACTCGACTACTATTTTGAACACTACAATGAAGGACGTCCATTCATCATTGCAGGTCACAGCCAAGGTGCGGCCTTAGTTAGACTCATACTAAAGAAATACTTCAAGGAGCACCTCGATCGCTACGAGAGAATGGTTGCCGCATATGTTATAGGCTACTCCATCACAAAAGAAGACCTCGAAAACAACCCACACTTGAAGTTCGCCTCTGGTGAGACCGACACAGGCGTCATCGTCAGCTGGAACACCGAAGGCAAAAAGAATGTGGAATCAAAGGCTCATAATGTTGTGGTAATAAAGAACGAAATCAGCATCAACCCACTAAACTGGAAGCTCGACGAAACATACGCACCAGCGAGTGAGAACTTAGGTTCACTCATACATAACGAAAAAACTGACGAGCTTGAGATTGCGGATATTGGTGCAGATGCTCAGATAAATCTTGCCCGTGGCGTTGTCGTGACAAACGCTACTTCCCCAGCACTACCAGAGGAAGCCATTAAAATTTCGACAGAATTCTTTGGAGCGGATGCTCGCCATGCCTGTGACTACACATACTTTTACAACAACATCAAGGACAATGTAGCAAAGAGAGTTGCCGCATATCTATCTAAGCAAAAATAAAAAGAATTAAAGATAGGTAAAATTTTTTCTATATTTTTCTAAATATCAAAAATGCGAAATAAAAAAGGGGCTGTGAAAGCAAATAATAAATAAATTATTTACTTTTTTCACAGCCCCTAAAAACTAAAAGATTCAATACAAAAAAAAAGGCTCGGAAACTCACTTCTTAAAGAAATATGTTTCCGAGGTTAAGAGATAATGAAAAAACATTTTACCCTTTTCTTTATGCCTTATTAAATATCTTAGACACGAACCCCCAAAATCCTTTTTTTTACTTATGTCTTTTGTATCTTTTTTTTGAATGTTTGTCGTGTTCTTCTAAATCTTCCATTATCATTGAAATAACAATAGGCTTTCTCTGTGTCCTCTTTGAAAAGAAACTTCTTATTTCAGATTTAATTCCATTATTCAAATCATCTAAAGTTTGTATTGAATTGTTAAAAAATATATCTGAAGCCGTATTTACTGCATCATTCATTATTTCTTCAGATTCTTTTTCATAAACTAATCCCTTTGTTGAAAAGAATGGTCCTTGTACAAACTCTCTTCTTTTCATATTCACTATTCCAGTGATAAAACAGATTCCACTCTCTGCCAAATTGAGTCTTTCTCTCAAAACAGCTCTTCCAATATCGCCAATTCCATAACCATCAACAAGAATTTCACAGAGTTTTATATAACTTAAAACTTCAACTCCATCTTGACTCAATTCTATCACAGCACCATTATCACAACATAGAATATGTTTATCATCATATCCAAGTTCTTTTGCAATTCGCATATAGCTCATTTGGTGTCTATGTTCGCCATGAATGGGCATTACATATTCTGGATTTGTCATCAAAATCAATGCTTTTAGGTCTTCTCTATTTCCATGACCGCTTGCATGTACATATAAATTTTGTTCTCTCATCATTGGGTTTTCATAAATGACATTTGCACCAAGTCTGAAGAGTGAATTTATATTTTTGTATACAGCAGCTTCATTTCCAGGAATTGGTGTTGCAGATATGATAACAGTATCTCCATGACCTGCTTTTACCCATTTATGTGAATCATTTGCTATTGAAGAAATTGCAGATAGCGGTTCACCTTGAGCTCCTGTTGCTATTATCAATAATTTATCTGCTGGAACTTCATCTATATCTTCCATTTTTACAAACATATTATGTGGAACTGTTATATAGTCGAGTTCTTTAGCTATTGATATTGTCGTTTCAAGACCTTTTCCCAAAATACAAATTTTTCTTTTGTGCTTCATTGCAAGAGCCATTATTCCCTTGATTCGAGGAAGTGAAGATGCAAAAGACGAGATAATAATTCTACCAGGACATTCAGCAAAAATTTTGTCAAGTGATTCATTGACTTTTGCTTCAGGTGTTGAAAAGCCTATTCTTTCAGCATTTGTACTGTCCGACATCAAAAGTTTTACTGGTTTTTCTGAAAATACATTGTAAGAACTTGAATCTTGTACTTCATCTGCAGGTCTTGCTTTAAAATCACCACTGTGGATTATTCTTCCCTGTGGTGTGTCTATTATCAAACCAAAACATTCAGAAAGACTATGTGTAACACTGTAAAATTCTATTGTAAAATCTGGTGATTGCAATTTATCACCCGCATTTACTTCTATCAATTCTGCAGGTTCTTCAAGAACAGTATTTGCCAATTTCACTTTTACGAGTTCAAGTGTCAATTTACTTCCATATATTGGAGCATTTATCATTCTCACAAGATATGGAATTGCTCCGATGTGGTCTTCATGTCCATGTGTCAATACAATTTTTGAAATTTTATCTTGTTTTAGTAGCAAATATCTGATGTCAGGCATCACATAATCAATACCAGGCATGTCGTCATCTGGAAAAGTGATTCCTGAATCTATTATTACAATTTCATCATGTGATTCAAGAGCCATCATATTTTTTCCGATTTCACCCATTCCACCGAGAGGAATTATCCATATATTGCCTTTGGGAGGACCTTCTTTTATGAATTCCTCAATTTCTGGTTCTTCATCAAAAATGCTACAAGTATAATATTTTTTCATTTTTTTACCTTTAGGTGAAATTATTTTTTTAGATTTTCTATAATTTTAGCCAATTTATCTGATTGCTCTTTTGTTGCTTTTACAAGAGGCAATCTTGGAGAGCCAACATCTATTCCTCTCAATTTTAGAGCTTCTTTTACAAGAATTGGATTTGTTGTTTCAAAAAGACCTTTGAAAAGTGGAAGCAATTTTAGATGTAATCTTCTTGCTTTTTCTACATCCCCTGATAGAAAAGAATTGATCATATCTTTTATTTCTGTTCCTGCAACATGTGATGCAACACTTATCACCCCTGAAGCTCCACAACACATCATAGGAAGGGTTAATGAGTCATCTCCAGAATAAATTGTAAAATCGCTGTCATATACATTCATTGTCAAAGCAAGTGAACTCGTCTTGTCAACATTACCTACAGCATCTTTTATTGCTACAATATTTTTGTGTTGATCGAACAATTTTTTAACTGTATCATTTTCAATATTTATTCCTGTTCTTCCAGGAATGTTATACAGAATTATAGGTGTTTTTTCACATGCTTTTGCAATTTGTGAAAAATGTTCAAAAAGACCTGATTGTGGTGGTTTATTGT
Source organism: uncultured bacterium (assembly GCA_902790465.1). GTDB lineage: Bacteria > Vulcanimicrobiota > CADAWZ01 > CADAWZ01 > CADAWZ01 > CADAWZ01. The sequence continues at coordinate 9,945 of CADASF010000028.1, forward strand.
AGTAAGGAGATACTAATAAAAGTCCATCTACTCCTTCCTCCACAGCTCTTTTGGATTTTTTAATTGCATGTTCTGTATTGTTAGAGCCTGTCCCCATCATTACTGGATATTTGTTACCAAGTGATTTTTTGACTTCTCGTAATAGTTCGAACTGCTCATCTTCTGTCATAGTGGGTGATTCACCAGTAGTTCCGCAAACAAGAATAGAATCACTGCCTTCATGACAGAGCTGTAATGCCAATTCTCCACCTTTTTTGGCATCTAATTTTCCTTCTTCATCAAAAGGAGTAACCATTGCGGTTATCAATTTTCCAAAAATATTCATTTGTTCCCCTTTTTCTTATGGTTCATAAACTGGAGGAGGCACTCTTTTATGAGTTGTTGAAGCATGCATTGCCTCTATTTTAGCTTTTATTTCCTTATCTTCACATTCTCCAGTCTTCATATATTTATTTAATTGTGGATAAGTAAAACCTATATTATCCTCATCTGTTTTTCCACAAAGCCCATCAGAAGGTGCTTTTCTTGTGAATTTTTCAGGAAGTCCTAAATACTCTCCTATTGCAATGACTTCTTCTGTGTTTAGATTTCCTATTGGATTGATATCAAATGCTCCATCTCCCCACTTTGTGAAATAGCCTATATATTTTTCACTTGCATTTCCTGTTCCACAAACTAAATATCCATTTTCTTGGGCTATTGCATAAAGAACAGTCATTCTGATTCTAGGAGGAATATTTGTCTTTGTCTTAGCTCCTAATTCAGTATCCACTCCTTCGAGCAACCCCTTATATGCTTTTTCTATATTTACCGTTTTATTTGGAATTTGTAAAAATTCGCAGAGGTCTTTGCTATCTTGAATATCAGATTGAACACCATTGGGCATTAGAATTCCGAGAACATTTTCTTTTCCAACGCTTTTTGACAATAATGTTGCGACAACAGAACTGTCTTTACCGCCAGATATTCCGACAACAAATCCCTTTGTTTTTGTTGTCTCTTTTATGTTTCTAATCCACTTGATTATTTCTTCTGTTTTTTCAGCTGTTGATTTTATTTTCTCTTTTTTTCTGATTGTAAAATCAACATGTAGTGATTTCATAACATCAAGTGCTTTTTGGTGCATTTCAGGTGTAGTACCTGCACAACATTCTGGATCAACTAAGATTGGAACTTCAGGAAAATGTGCTTTTAATATTGCAATATTGCTTATTACACATATATCAGTTACAAGTCCACATATCTCTATTGAAGTTATATTTGATACAACTGATTTTATAACATAAGGCAAATCTACAGATCCAAAAGATTTTTTCAATATCTTGTGGCATTTTTGATTTGAATTTACTATTTTTTCAAAGTCTCCATAGAGTTCATGCCCCTTTGTCCCTTCGATACAATGTTCGACTGGAAGATGTTTACCTTCATTTGTGCTAAGGTAATTTTTTTGATGTGTGTCATAAGTAAAAAATATGTGTTCGTTTCTTTCTATATAACCCTTTATTTTTTTATCGACATTTTTTGCCACATTCAAGGCTTCTTTAGATGAAAGAACACCTGTTACAAAGTCATTTTGGCAATCTATTACAACAAGTACACCACTCATTTTTTTGTTTTTTACCTCCGACTTATTTTTGAAATTATATTATATACCATTTTTCAAATAAAGTAAATAACGGCGAATTCAAATTTATGAAATTCGCCGTTATAATTTTTGTTATTTTTCTTCTACTGATTCATGACTTATTGCTTTTTTCTTTAATGTTGGACAAATTCCAGCGGCTATAAGTAGCAGAACTCCGCCAAATCCTACAGCATATGCTTGGTTGCCGTTTAACATTCCCATTATTACTGCAGAAAGACCAAGAGAAACGAGTATTTCAGGAATTACTATAAACATATTAAATATTCCCATATATATTCCATATTTCTCTTTTGGAATTTGATCTGAAAGGATTATATATGGAAGAGATGTTATTGCCGCCCAACCAATACCTGCAAGTATCATTGGAATATAAAGAATCTGGTGATGTCCAACACCTATAAATGGAATTGCCAAAAATCCAAGTCCACAACCGATAAGGCTCATAGCATGTGTATTTACAATTCCCATTTTCTTTGTCAACCATGGTATCATTAGAGCAAATAATGGGGTGGCAAATCCTTTTATCATCATTGTGTGAGCTCCAAATCTTATTCCTTCTTGATAAAGTTCAGAATTTGGATCAGCTGCTCCAAAAACATATCTTGCAACTGCTACAGAATAGAAAATCCAAAAACAATATAATCCCATCCAAGTAAAAAACTGTACCCATGCGAGTTTTTTCATGACATCAGGCATTTTTGTAAAGCATTCTGTTGTCTCTTTGAACCATTTTTTTAGAGATTCGATAGGTGTTAAACTGTTTTTTTGTTCCTCTAATTGCTTTTCATCTGGTGGATATTCATCTGTTGTTACAACAGTATAAATTATTGATAAAATATATATAATCGCACATATATAGAATGAGGCATGCATTGATGTTGGACAATATTTTTGCATCCATGGCATCTGTTTTACCCAATCTAGAGAGGCTATAAAATTACCCAAGATCGTTCCAAGTCCGATCATCAATGTCTGCATTGCAAAACCATTTGATCTCTGTTTTTCATTTGTCTTATCTGCAACAAAAGCTCTGAATGGTTCCATGCTTATATTCAGTGAGGCATCGAGAACCCAAAGAAGACCTGCAGCCATCCAAAGTGAAGATGAATTTGGCATTAAAAATAGTGCGATAGTCGCCAATATAGCTCCTATCATAAAATATGGTCTTCTCCTCATTTTCAGAGGACTTATCCAAGTTCTGTCACTCATATATCCAATGATAGGCTGTACTATAAGACCTGTCATTGGAGCTGCAAGCCACAACATAGGAATTGTTGAAGGGTCTGCCCCAAGTTGCTCATAAATTGAACTCATTCTTGCAAATTGAATTTCAAATCCATGCTGAATTCCAAAGAATCCAACACTCATATTCAATATTTGCCAAGGACTTAGATCAGGTTTATCTTTTTCTAATTTTTCCATTTTTGCTACACTCTTACTTTAAACTTTTGATTGCTTTTATTATTTTTTCAGCAGCTTCCGCTGTATCTTCTTCTGTTGGAACAAGAGCAAACCTCACAAACCCTTCACCAGCATTGTTGCCATTTTCATCAGTAATAGCAAGAGCAGGTCCAGGTGTTACAACTATTGCATATTCCTCTTCAAGAAGTTTTTCTGCAAATTCTACAGATTTAATACCTTCAGGAATTCTCTGCCATATATAGAATGTACCCTCAGCATATCCTTTTGGCAATCCAGCTTTTTGTGTAGCGTCCATGATCAATTTTCTTTTTCTGTCATATTCGGCTCTCATCTCTTTTACATGCTCCTCATCTTCATAGGCCTTTGCTGCGGCATATTGAACAAAATTAGCACAGCCAGAGTCCATGTTCTCTTTTGCAGATAGGAAAATTTTTATAATGTCTGGATCGCCTGCCATAAATCCAACTCTCCAACCAGTCATGTTACTTCTTTTAGAGAGACTTTGGAATACTATTACTCCATCTTTTGCAAAATTCAAGGCTGATTTTGGTTTTTCATTTGTGTACATTTCACTATAACATTCATCAGAAGCCAAGATTATACCATATTTTTTGCAGAATTCTATTGCATCTCTATAAAAGCTGTCTGGAGCCAATGCTGTTGTTGGATTATTTGGATAATTTATCCACATAATCGAAGCCTTTTTTGCGATTTCTTCAGGAATTGCAGAAAGATCGGGCAAGAATTTATTTTTTTCGAGAAGTGGCATGAGGTGTACTTTTTTATTTGCAGCCAATGCTCCACTATTATATGGAGGATAGCCTGGTGTTGGAACAAGTACATATTCGCCTTTTATTGAATTTGGAAAAGCAAATACAGCTTCTTTTGCCCCAAGAGATGTAAAAACTTCTGTATCAGGATTTAAATCGACATCAAATCTCGATTTCATCCATTTGACAACAGCTGATTTAAACTCTGGAAGCCCACTGTTTTCAGGATATCCTGCTCTTTGATTTTTTTTCATTCCCTCTGTTGCAGATTCGAGTATAAAATCAGGAGTTGGAGCAGTCGGATCACCTATGGAGAAATCAATTACTTTTATTCCCTTTGCTTTTAGAGCTTTCTTCTTTTCTCTAAGACTTACAAAAGGATATCTTGGCAATTTTGAAAGCCATTCGGCTGAAGTTATTTTTTCGTTTAACATTTTTTTAACCTTTCTTATTGTTATTAATTTGAAAATTCTTTTTTTCTTTTTTTAAACCTTCAAATATAATTCTTGACAAATTAAAATCTTAAAATATATAATATAAAAAATTATTAGCTATTGTTTTTTGAGGAGTTTTAAGTGAATATAATAATTAGAAGAGCTGAAACAAAAGATATAAAAAGAATGGCTCAATTAGCAGCTTTATGTATTGAAGATAGTATTCCACCTACAAGAGAAGTTTCTCTTAAAAATTTAAAACAAGCTCGAATTATTGATATAGAGACTTCCCTCGCTAAAATCATTAATTTAAGTCATATTGGTATTTATCTTGCCGAAGACGAAAAAGGTAATCTATTGGGTCATTTAATGGGATATGTTGGAGATATAGAAAGTGTTACAGGTGAACCACAAGGTTGGATATTTGATTTATCTGTAGACCCAAAATATAGACGACGTGGTATCGCAAGAAGACTTGTTGAAAAATTCACTGAATTTGTAAAAAAAGCTGGTTATAAATTTATAGGTCTTCTTGTAACATCAAGCAATAAAGCAGCAGTTGCACTTTATGAAAATTTAGGTTTTGTTGAAGAAAGAAAACGAATGGCAAAAAGACTTTTTTAAAAAGGTTTTTTTATAGAAATAAAGAATTGACTTTATAATATACAAAGAACGATTTTATTTGTGATTTTTTTTGTACTTTTCTGGAAGGATGTTTTTTTTGATGGATAACATAGGAGTTTTAGAAGAACGACTAAATGAGCTTGGCTCTAAGATTAGTACGGCTATAATTGAAACAAAAGAGCTTGAGTCTAAAGTTAAATCTGCTGAAAATGCAAGTCGCAAAATGGAAGAGATTTCAGCTGTGATTACAGCTAAACTTGATGATATGTCCATTTTGTACAATCAGTCAGATGTATGCACTCAGCGACTTGAAAAAGTTGAAGTTAAACTTCAGCAAGCTACTTTTTTGTCTAAAATAGACGATTTAAAAGTTTTAGTTGAAGCTACAAATAAAAAAGTAGATACCCTTATGGGAGTCAAAAGAGAAATAGATACTCTTTATGAAACGATAAGTGGCTTTACTGAAGAAATGGGAGATATAAGAGACAACATATCTTCTGTTTCAGAAGATTTATCTTCTTTTGAGAAGAAAGCTGATTCTAAAATAAATTCAATCGCTGAATCAGTCAAACAAGCTTCACCAGTTTCTACTGGAGCTTCCGAGGGAACAGCTACTGAAGTTTCTCCAGAAATTGCAGGTAATATAAAAGAACTCGAATCTAAACTTTCATCATTTACTTCTGCTTTTGATGAAATAAAGAAAGAGCTTGGAGTAAAGTTTAAAAATATAGATGAAAAAGCAGTTGCAAGAGATATTGTAATAAAGTCTTTCCAAAAGAGTTTAGAAACATTTAAAACGGAATTTGTATCATTAAAACAAGAAGTCAGCAATGGTGCCAGTTCTTCTGGAGCACCTAATGTTGTTGACAATTCAGAAAAAATTGCAGGAATTGAATCAAAATTAGCTGATTTGACAACTAAATTAGAAAAAGGCGAATTTGCTTCATCAACAGCACCAGCTTCTCCAGCTCCAATTCCAGACGAAATAAATTCTAAAATAAACAATTTTGAGAAAAATATTGCTGATTTATCATCAAAGATAAGTGTTTTAGAATCTCGTCCACAAGCAAATCCACAGGTTGTAGCTACACAGCCTTCATCTTCTGCTGATTATGATGCTGAATTAATAGAATCATTTGAAAATCCAAAATCAGAGCCAGGTCTTGGTTTCCAATTAAATGATCTTTTACAGGTCATGATTAAACATCAGGCTTCTGATTTACATTTAAAAGATGGTGCTCCTCCTACAGTAAGACTTGAAGGTGAATTGATTCCAATTGGAAGTGAAATTCTATCAGATGTAAATTGTAAATACTTAGTTATGTCAGGAGTTCCAAAACACCTGAGAAGAAAAATAATAAAAGATAAAGAGCTTGATTTTGCATACTCAATTCCAGAGGCAAGATTTAGAGTTCATGTCTTTATGCAAAAGGGAACAGTAAGTGCTTCATATAGAATGATAAAGACTGTTATTCCTTCTATTGAAACACTTCATCTTCCAACATCACTTAAAAATCTTTCAAATTTGAATTCTGGTCTTATACTTGTTACAGGTTCAGCAGGAGCAGGCAAGACAGTTACATTGACTTCAATGATTGACTACATGAATACAAATAGGAAGTTACACATTGTAACTATTGAAGACCCTATCGAATATATACATACAGATAAATTAAGTCTTGTAACCCAAAGAGAAATTGGCAATGATACACTCTCATATTTAAGTGCTATAAAGTCATCTTTGAGAGAAGATCCAAATGTCATAATGATCGGCGAATTGACAGATGCAGAAACACTCATGACAGCAATGACTGCAGCAGAAAATGGTCATCTTGTTTTGAGTAGTCTATATACTCCAAATGCAATACAGACTATAACAAGATTAATTGACATGATCCCAGAAGAGAGAAAGAATCAGTATAGATCTATGTTATCTTCAACTCTCAAAGCTGTAATCTCTCAAAAACTTATACCAAGAGCTGATGGTGATGGTAGAATTCCTGCTTGTGAAGTTCTTATAGTAAATCAAGCTATATCAAAATTGATTTCAGCAGGTAAATTTGATGACATATATCCTCTCATAGTCGAAGGCAAAGGTGAGGGAATGATGACATTCTCTCAATCTCTAAATGAACTATGCGATTCTGGAATTATTTCAAAAGATGAATTATATTTACATACTGAAAATAGCGAAGAAGTTACAGTAGTTCAGGAAGGCGGAGAAGGTAATAATGCCCCAGCTTCTGCTATTCAAGACGATGTAATGATGAGTTGGTTATAATGGAGTCTATCAAAAATAATATTGATGGTGTTTTAAATAGAATTAGAATTGCCGAGAAAAAAGCAAATGTTGAACCAAATTCAGTGAAATTGCTTGCAGTCAGTAAGACTATGCCAACAGAATATGTTAAAACAGCTATTGATTGTGGTTTAAAAGAATTTGGTGAAAATTATATACAAGAGGGAATCCAAAAAGCAGAATTATTTCAAGATTATGCAACTTGGCATTTCATAGGTCATCTTCAAAAAAATAAAGTGAAACTTGCAGTTGCTCATTTTGATGTTATTCAAACGATAGATTCGATTGAACTTGCAGAAAAAATAAGCCGTGTTGCTGTTGAACTTGGAAGAAAATTGGATGTTTTTATCGAAGTTCATTTTGGTGATGAATCAACCAAAACAGGTTTTCTTCCTAAAGATGCAGAAAAAAATGCCCAAAAAATTGCTTGCCTTGAAAATATCAACTTAAAAGGGCTCATGACAATACCACCTTTGACAGAGGATCCGAATGACAATAGATGTCATTTTGAAAATCTTAGGAAAATGTCAGAAAGAATATTTGCAGGTTGTAATTTTAAACCTGTCTTATCAATGGGCATGACAGCTGATTTAGAGGTGGCAATTTCAGAGGGATCAAATATGGTCAGAGTTGGTACAGGTATTTTTGGACCTCGCAAAATCAAAAAGTAATAAAAAAAGTGGCTATGAAATTTCATAGCCACTTTTTTTATTACTACTAAATATTAAAATATTCGAGTATCTCGTCTTCTTCTATTGGTTCCATACAAAAAACCCATGTTGAATCTGTATTCCAAAGAACACAATAATCTGTCAATACTTCATCATCTTCGAGATCGTAATCTTCTTCATCATTTTCATAAATGACATCTGCCATTTTAACAACTGTTTCTTCTGTTGGAAGATCTCCAACTTTGCCTTCTACATCTATTGTTCTAAGACCTCTTTCAATTTGTACATCATCAAAAGATTTCCAGTCATTAAAAATTTCATTTGCAGCTTCTTCAAAACTTCTTGTGTCATTTGGGTCTAAATCTGAGAGAATATCATAAGTTGTCTCATCATCATCTTCAGTTTCACCTTCACTGAATATCTCTCTGATTATAAAACTTTCTCCACTGTCAGATTTCAATCTCCAAAGAGTTACATCAATATCCTCAGATTGAAGAGTTACTCTTCCTGTTATTTTGGCTGGTCCATCTAAGAATTCTCCAGTCATTCCTATTTTAAGTAAACTGTCCAATTTTAGCTAAACGCTCCTTTTATTATTTCTGTTTTTTTAGTTTATTTAATTCTCCGATCATTGCTGAATATTCATCTTTTGATTCAACAAGTCTTTTTCCTGCTTTGCTTATTGCTTCGACAAATTCCATTTTTGTAATTTCATCGAAAATATCTGTATCATCTTCTGTTTTTCCAACTCTTGCAAGGGCTTTCTTGATCAAAAATTCTGCAGATTCTTTACCAATAAATTTATGTATTATCTCATAGGATTTATTGACAAAACTTCCATCTTCAAATACATTTTCTTCTTCATCAAGAAGTTTATTTGCTCTCGCCATAAAGTCTTGTTGCATATTTTCATTTAGAGTTTCAAGTTTTGTTACTTGGTCTAAAAGTCCTTCTTTTTCGCTTTCCAACTGTTTTATTTTTTCTTCTTGTTTCTTTATTGTATTTTTACTTGTTACAACTTCAAGACTATTTTTCTCTCTTTCTATATTTAGTTTCTCTAATCTTGATTTTGTATCTTCAAGTTCTAATACTTTTGATTTGAGTTCCTGTCTTGAAATCTCAAGGAATGTATTTTGCTCTCTCAATTTATTTTCAAGATCAAGTATTCTCTTTTTCTGTGCTTCTTCAACTTCTTTTGCTTTAGCAATTTTCTCTTTTTCTATTTTGTCATACTTGTCAATTTTTGATTTTAATTCTGCTATGCGATCTTCTGAATCCATAAGTTCGAATGCTAATTCACTATTTTTTTCAGCTAACATTGAACTTTTTGTCTTTAACTCTATATTTGCCTTTTCAAGTTCTTGATTTATTTTAATCAATGTAACATCTGAAAGTCTATCTTGCTTTCCACTTTTTCCTGCTTTTCCATTTGATGCATATTCAAGTGAATTTATCTTTTTTTGTAATCCTGATATCTTATCAGATACAATTTTTAAAAGATCTAAATTCAATTTTTCCATATTCTTTTGTGTTACACAATTTTCTTCATCATCTTCAGGATCTATGCGTACAAAAAATATGAAAGAATCCTCATCACTTGGTTCTGGAACAACAGAACATCTTGAAAATGCCTCAGCACCTATTGCAGATATAAGACCTTCTAAAAAAGATATTTCAAATATATCATCATTTGCCAAAGCTGTTGGAATTATTATTATAGTCAAAGAATTATCTTCTATATCAGTTGCTTCACTCTTGCAATCGAGAAATTCAGATACATTATCAAGTATTTTTCTGAATTTGTTTATTCCCTCTCCTATCCCAAATTCAGAGGAAATCAATCTCCCTATCTGAAGTCCAACTTCTGTCATATATGATTCACGATCGTCATGAACATAATGCTTTTTTAGAAATCCAAAAAGTTCTGTAACAAACTTTTTGAAAACTACTTTACTAAGAGTGTCTATCATCGAAACGCTCTCCTTTTACATGTTTTAATATATCTCAATTCTATATTTAGCAGGATCTTTTATTCCTGCCTCTTTAAATCCATTTAATCGAAGTTTACACGATTCGCATGTACCACAAGCACCTAAATTTGGATCATAGTCATAACAGGTTACAGTCTCTGCATAATCAACACCTAATTTTATTCCTGTTTGTATTATCTCTTTTTTTGTCATGTTTTCAAGTGGTGAATGTATTTTTATTTTATTTCCTGTCTTTTTGACAATACTTGCAGATATGTTTGCCATGTTTTCAAATGCTTTTATAAATTCAGGTGTGCAGTCTGGATAACCACTGAAGTCAACAGAATTTACACCGATGAAAATATCAAAACAATTTATAGTCTCTGAATATCCAAGTGCATAAGATAGAAATATTACATTTCTTGCTGGTACATAAGTTATTGGAATTTCCTTGCCTATGTCTTCAATTTTTTTGTCTTTAGGAACTGCTATATCAGCAGTTAACGCACTTCCTCCGAGTTGACCAACGCCAGATTTTATGATTTTGTGTTCTTTAAATCCAAATCTTTTAGCTGTCTTTTTAGCGACTTCAAGCTCGCCTTTATGCCTTTGATCATAATCAAAAGAAATCCCATATAATTCGTAATTTTGATTTTTTGCAATAGCCGAAACTGTTGTTGAATCAAGACCACCGCTTAATAGTATTATAGCTTTTTTCATTTTTTTCCTCCGTTATTTAAAGGATCGCAAAATTTTATTAATGAATAATATATATATTTCAAATATAAATAATTTTGGAGTGTTTTTTTATGGATTACAAAATATTTACAGAACTTATAATCATTTCTGTTCTTGCAATACCTGTTGTTTTAATTTGTAGAAAATTAAAAATTCCTGTAATTGTCGGTTTTTTGTTCGCAGGAATTATTATAAATCCTTCTGCAGACTTTTTCAAGATTATGGATCAAGAAAGAATCAAACTTTTAGCAGATTTTGGTGTTATATGTCTTATGTTTACTATTGGTCTTGAATCTTCCTTTAAACAATTAAAAGAACTGAGAAAGCCTCTTTTGATAGGTGGAAGTCTGCAAGTAGGACTCACAATATTAGTTGTGGGAGCTATTTTTTACTATTTTTTTAAACAGAGAATTCAGGTCTCTATTTTCTATGGCTGTGTTATTTCTCTGAGCAGTACTGCACTTGTTCTTTCATTTTTACAAAAAAATGGCGATATAAGTCTACCTTATGGTAGAATAAGTGTTACAATACTGATTTATCAAGATATTGCCTCTGTGCTCATGGTTATTCTATTTCCATTATTGGGAGAAAATACAGGTGGACTATCTACATCGCAAATGCTTCTAAATTTAGGAAAAAATCTTTTGATTCTTCTTATTTTTTCTTTTGTCTGTTATAAATGGATAATTCCAAAATTACTATATCATGTAGCAAAAACTCAGAGTAGAGAACTATTTATATTGTCAGTAATGTTTATATTCTTCACATTTGTTGCAGTATGTGGTTCTTTATCCATATCACTTGCACTTGGAGCATTTATTGCTGGTCTTTTAATTGCAGAATCACCTTATAATCACAGGGCTATGGGCGGAATAATGCCTTTTAAAGATTTATTTACAAGTATTTTCTTTGTTTCTATAGGAATCATGCTCGATTTGGATTTTGCAATAGACAATTTATTAATAATAGTTGTATCTGCTCTTCTTGTACTCATTATAAAATCTATTATAGGCGGAATAGCTGTATATGTTTTAAAATATCCTCTTAAAGTTGCTTTTTTAGCTGGATTAGCTATTTGCCAAATAGGAGAATTTTCTTTTGTTTTATTTAATATGGGTTATAAAAATCTTGGAGTTATAAATGAAAGTCAACTAAATTATCTTTTGGGAATTGCAATTATGACCATGATTTTTACTCCTTTTATACTTCAATATGCTCCCAAGATTTATGATATGTTTGCTAAAATATTTAAATTAAATGATGTTGCTGAAGATTCTAACACAGCCGAAGAGCTTTCAGGTCATGTCGTAATAATCGGTTTTGGAGTAGTAGGAAGAAGAGTTGCATTTGGAGCAAAAATGGCAGGTCTTAAATATTGTGTTATTGAATCAAATCCAGATACTGTAAAAAGGGAACAGGCAAAAGGAGTACCTATTTTTTATGGTGATGCAACACAAGAATCTGTTTTAGAGTTTGCAAAAATAGGAAAAGCATCTGTTGCTGCAATAACTATTCCAGGAAATAGTAGAACAGAAGAGATGACTGAACAAATTCGCAATTTGAACAAAGATATAAATCTTCTTGTTAGGGCAAAATTTGAGTCTTCTATAAAAAATTTAATTGATGCGGGTGCTACTTATGCAATAGCTGATGAAAAAGAGACATCTTTTGAAATGCTTTCAAGAATTTTGAGGCTTTCAAATGTTTCTAATCAAAATATCAGAAATATTGTTGAAGCTCAAAGTAATTCTGATTCAGATTCTTTGATTTCTGATCCTGTCAAAACTGCAAAAACAGTACAAAAAAGTATTCTTGCAAATGTTGTTATTTCCAAATCTTTTAAATATATTGGAAAAACTTTGCAAGAGATGGATTTTAGAAATAAATTTGATCTCAGTGTTTTGACTATAGAAAAAAAGAAGGGAGAACCTGAAGCAGCAAGTCCAAATGATGTAATAAAGGCAGGATATAGTCTTCTTGTTTTAGGTAAAAAAGACAAAATTGCCGATTTTGCAGATATGCAACTAAGAAAAAATGAATTTGAAGGCGATTCGGCACATGATAGAACAATTTAGAATTTAACAACACGCCATATTTGCAATAGACAGAAAGGGACGGAAGAGACGGAATGTCGATGAAATTAAAAATAGGTTGCCATCTCTCATTTTCACAGGGATATGTTGACATGGCAAATACAGCTATTGAGATAAATGCAAATACATTTGCATTTTTTACAAGAAATCCACGAGGTGGAAGTGCTAAAGCAATAAAGAGAGAAGATGTTGATTCTTTTTTGGAAATGGCAGAAAGACATGATTTTGCCAAACTCGTTGCACATTCACCATATACTTTAAATGCCTGTTCTGCTGATCCTTCGATAAGGGATTTTGCAATTAGAACAATGAGTGAAGATTTGGAGAGAATGGAATATACTCCAAACAACTATTATAATTTTCATCCAGGTAGTCATGTAAAACAGGGAGTAGAAATTGGAATTGATTTTATCTGTCAAATGTTAAATACTGTTTTGAAAGCAAATCAGACAACTATAGTTTTGCTTGAAACAATGTCTGGAAAAGGTTCAGAAGTTGGCAGAACTTTTGAAGAGTTGAAACAGATAATAGACAGAGTTGAGCTTAACAAAAAATTGGGTGTCTGTTTTGATACTTGCCATGTTTGGGATGCAGGTTATGATATTGTAAATAATTTAGATGGTGTCTTGGAAGAATTTGACAAGATAATTGGTATAGACAGACTAAAAGCCATTCATTTGAATGACAGTAAAAATCCATGTTCTGCACATAAAGATAGACATGAATTGATTGGAATGGGACATATTGGAAATGATGCAATAATTCGAATCATAAACCATCCAAAATTGCGAGACCTTCCATTTATTTTAGAAACTCCAAACAACCTTGACGGCTATGCAAAAGAAATTAAATTTTTGAGAAACAACTATAATGAGTAAATGAAAAAGTTCCAGTTGAGAAAATGTTCTCAGCTGGAACTTTTTGCTTATATTTTACATCTTTACCAAGTTTTTTAGCTCTTCTGTCAGATATACTTTTCCGTCTGTCATATTCAAAATTGAATCAATACCACCTAATTTTTTGATTTTTTCTTCTGTGATTTTTTCGATTTCGCTTTTTATGAGATCATAAATATCTCTTCTTTTTCTGTTAAGTCTTCTTTCATCGAGTATTTTTTCTTTTTTGAAATAATCAACACGCTTTTTTATTTCCGAATAGACATTTTCAAAATCATCATCTCTTGTGCTACAACATTTTATTACTGGAATTGATGTGTCTGTGTAATTCAATTTTAAAGTTTGCTTTAATTCAAGTTCAAGTTTATCTGCCCCAGCCAAATCACTTTTATTTACAACAAAAATATCTGCAATTTCAAGGATACCTGCTTTTAGTGCTTGTATGTCATCTCCAAAACCAGGTGCTAAAATTACGGCTGTCATATCGGCTGTTTTTGAAATTTCTGTTTCAGATTGACCAACTCCAACAGTTTCTACTATTATTACATCCATTCCGAATGCGTCCATAAGTGAAACTATTCTTGATGTTTTTAGAGAAAGACCGCCTAAAGCACCTCGTGAGCCAAGACTTCTCATAAATACATTTTCATCTTTTGTGTGAACTCTCATTCTTATTCTGTCGCCTAAAACTGCTCCACCTGTAAATGGACTTGAAGGATCGACTGCAATTATTCCAATTTTTAGATTTTGTTTTCTTAGTTCTGTTACAAAAGATGATGTAAATGTACTTTTTCCTGCACCAGGTGGACCTGTTATTCCAAGTATAAAAGCATTTCCTGTTTTTTCTTCTATTTTGGAAATTATCTCTTCAGCACCATTTAGATCGTTTTCAACAATTGTTATGCCTCTTGCAAGAACAGACCTATCCCCTGATAATATTCCATTTATTATAAATTCAGGATTATTCTTCATCGCATTTTACATTTTCTTTTATGAAATTGATGAGTTCTTCTGTTTTTGAGCCTGGTGTGAATATCTCTTTTATTCCTTTTTCTTTCAAGAATGGAATATCGCTCTCAGGAATAACTCCACCACCAACAACAAGTCTATCGCCAAGACCTTTTTCTTTTAGGAGTTCAACAACCTTTGGAAATAGGGTATTGTGAGCCCCTGACAACAAACTCATAGCTATTACATCTGCATCTTCTTCTTGGGCTATTACAGCTATATCTTCAGGTGTCTGTCTTATTCCTGTATATATTACTTCAAATCCTGCATCTCTCAATGCTCTTGCAATTACTTTTGCCCCTCTGTCATGACCATCAAGTCCAGGCTTTGCAACGATTACTTTTATTTTTTTCATGATTATCTCCTTATTTTTTAGTCCTATGCTGTTAATAATGTCTCTTTGTATTGTCAATTTTTCCTAACGGAAGTCAATTTTTGTTGTTTAATTTTGCAATTATGGCAATTTTTAAAAATAATAAATAATATAAGAAAAATAAACTATTTTAGTTTGGGGTGTAATGCGGGCAAATTAACTCCTTGCAAGCAAGGAGAAAAAATACTGGAACTGCATCATGAGCGAAGCGAGTGTTAAAGTGAGTGTACTATACCCCAAACTAAATTTACACTATTTTTGAAAATTATTATGAACTAAAAAATTGATTTCCGCATCTTGGTACTATATATTTGTATGTGGCTCATATTCCCCAAATACATCTCTCATAACTCTGCAAATTTCTCCAAGTGTAGCATAAGTCTTTACACATTTCAAAATAACAGGCATGAGATTTACATTTTCATCTCCACATGCAGTGCGAAGCTCTTCAAGAGACATTTTAACAGCCTCGTTATCTCTTTCAGCTCTCAATTTAGCAAGTTTCTCTTTTTGGAGTTCCCCAGCTGTTGCATCTATTCTCATCAAATTTTTGACAGGTGGCTCTTCAATCTGGAATTTATTTACACCAACAATAATTCTATCATTATTTTCTACTTCTTTTTGCCATTTATAAGCACTGTCTTGAATCTCTTTTTGAATATATCCAGCTTCTATTGCCTCTACAGCACCACCCATTTTTTCAATTTTATCAATATATTCAAGTGCTTCTTTTTCGATTTTGTCAGTGATTGCTTCTACATAATATGAGCCTGCAAGTGGATCGATTACATCCGCAAGACCTGATTCATAGGCCACAATTTGTTGAGTTCTCAAAGCTGTTCTTACTGATTCTTCTGTTGGAAGAGCAAGAGCCTCATCTCTTGAATTTGTATGAAGTGATTGTGTTCCACCTAATACTGCAGCCACTGTCTGAAGTGTTACTCTTACGATGTTGTTGTCAGGTTGTTGTGCTGTGAGCATTGAACCTGCTGTCTGAGTATGGAATCTCAATTTCATTGATTTTGAGCTTTTTGCATTGAATTTTTCCTTCATTATTCTTGCCCAAATTCTTCTTGCTGCTCTAAATTTGCCAACTTCTTCAAGAACATTGTTGTGAGCATTCCAGAAAAATGAAAGTCTGCCTGCGAATGTATCTACATCAAGCCCTGCTTTTACTGCAGCTTTTACATAGGCGATTCCGTCAGCAATGGTGAATGCGATTTCTTGTGCTGCTGTTGAGCCTGCTTCTCTTATGTGATAGCCAGAAATGCTTATCGTGTTCCAAAGTGGAACATTTGTTGAACAATATGCAAATATATCTGTTATCAATCTCATAGAAGGTTTTGGAGGGAATATATATGTTCCTCTTGCTGCATATTCTTTCAATATGTCATTTTGAATTGTTCCACTTAGAGATGTTGACGGATTTCCCTGTTTTTCAGCAACTGCTATGTACATTGCAAGTAGTACAGAAGCAGGAGCATTTATTGTCATTGATGTTGAAACCTTGCTCAAATCTATTCCATCAAACAATATCTCCATATCTTTTAAGCTATCTATAGCAACTCCTACTTTTCCAACTTCACCTTCTGAAATTGGATCGTCTGAATCGTAACCAATTTGGGTTGGAAGATCAAATGCACATGAAAGACCTGTCTGTCCCTGTTCGAGAAGATATTTGTATCTCTTGTTTGATTCTTCAGCAGTTGCAAAACCTGCATATTGTCTCATTGTCCAAAGTCTGCCTCTGTACATTGTAGGCTGAACTCCTCTTGTATAAGGATATTCACCTGGAAATCCGATGTCCTCTACATAGTCAAGATTTTCAATGTCTGTTGGTGTATATAACCTTTTTTCTTCAAATGTCTTTCTCTCAGGATGTTTTTCAAGTGTTTTTTGAACAGAATTTTCCCATTTTTCTTGTTGTTGTTTTATATCTTCAATACTCATTTTTTACCTCGCTTTTTTATTGTCTTTGAATAACTTTATTTTTTTTTTACTTTTTCCTTTTTCTTCAAGGTTTTTTTATAATAATAGAAGAATTTTAGTAAATAATGGAAAGGTGGGACTTCGGATGAATAATTATATTGAATATGTAAGGCGTTGGGCATCTATTGATGTTGTTCAAAGTGCATTAAAATACAAAAAATTGTCTCTATATCAAAAGATATTCAAATTTTTAGATAGAAAAATAATTCTTGTAAATGATTTAGATCGAAATAGAAAATTTTATTGCTTCTGTGGATTTGATGAAGCAGCAGACCTTTATATATCTCCTGAAGAACAATTTGTAAATAATTTTGTTTTACTCAATAGAGCAACTATTGAACCTGATTTTGAATTTAAAATTAATGGTATTTTACTAAATTTTGAATTCGAAAGTGCTTTTACTGATTTTGAACTCAATGAATTAAAAAAAGCTGGATTAAAATTTACTGGTTCACAATATCCCCGCTTTCCTTATGTCAGAGTTTTGAAATATCAAAAATATTTAGAAGATATTTCAAATGATGATGCTGAAGTTCTTAAATTTGTCTTGAATACATTGAGCTTTGCAGATGAAAATATAAAAGGACTTTGTAAAACAGTAAAAAAAATAAAAGAGCCTAAAATTATCGAATTGATTTATTCGGAATCAAGTAAAAAGATTGAACTAAAAGAAAAAATCATAGAATCTGATTTAGGTGTTGAATATCAAATATTTAAACCAGAAGAACCAAAAAGTGTACTTGATTATATTGGCGAGCATAAGAAAAGTGGTATTTGGGAGATAGGACTCTATTCTTTTCCTTTCCATATACCAATTGATGATTCAAAAGATATGATCTTTGATGATTTTTTAATTATGGCAGACCATGCAACAGGGAAAGCTATAACTTTAAAAATTTCTGAAAATAAGGGAAAAGTTGCTCTTGTTGATGAATTTTTGTTAAAGATGAAAGAACTTAAACAAGTGCCTAAAATTTTATTTGTCAAAAATTTAGAAACATTTTCTTTCTTCACTGAGTTGTCAAAAATTTTGGACATTGAAATGATTATTCCAATTACCCCTATGGTAACTAATCATATCTGGACTAGTTTTAGAGATGATATGAATAACATATCTAACATATCTGAGTAAGTAATTGTATTATTATTCCAAATAATATTATAAACAAAAATAATATATCGGAGGATTTAAAAAAATGAAAAAGGTTATTACTTCGTTTTTGCTTATGTTTTTGCTTTGTTTTTCAGTTGCTTTTGCAGCTGACGTCGATGTTGTAAAATGCGGAACTTATATTCTTGATGGAAGTACAGAATATACAAATGGAAAACTTATAATCAAGCAAATACACAACAAAAATATTCAAGGTGATCAATTTATATTTTACTTTGATGTCATGAGAGGCACTGAAACTCAAACTCCTAAGGTTACAAGATATTCAAATTTTGCAGCAATAGACAAAAAAGATGGTAAAATTAAAGGTGTACTCGACCTTGAAACCAAAAAACTTGAATTTGCTTTTGATGGTGATAAAATAAATGTAGTTTGTTCAGGATTTTTCCCAAAAGATTTAGAGGGATCATACACATTTCTTGAATCATATTTTGAATTGACACAGCCAATGGCAGTTGCATTTCTCGAAACACTTCCACCACCTATGACAAGTTTAACAAAGGTAAATAGACCTTATAAGATTGAACTTGCTTCAGACAAAGTAAAAAAAGGTTCAATAATGTATTATTCAGCAAAAGCTGTAAATTTAAATACAAAAAAAGTTTTTGCAAGATATTTAATCACTGAAGACTTAAAGCAAGTGATTTTAGAAAATAAGTAGTGAATAAATATGAGTAA
This sequence comes from uncultured bacterium, assembly GCA_902790465.1. Classification (GTDB taxonomy): domain Bacteria; phylum Vulcanimicrobiota; class CADAWZ01; order CADAWZ01; family CADAWZ01; genus CADAWZ01. The sequence continues at coordinate 28,726 of CADASF010000028.1, forward strand.
AAAAGATAAAAAGAAAAAAGAAGAATTATTTGGGGAAAAAGATGTTCAGTTTATAACTGAAGATGAAAAAAAAAGATGCCATGTTGTAATACATACTCATGCTGTATTGGTCGGAGCAGGTAATGCTGTTCCAGTTCCAGGACTTGGTTTTGCGGCAGATGTTGGTACTATGACGACCATGGCAATAGCTTTATCTCAGATTTTTAATGATAAACCACTTGATAAAAATGTTGCTTTCAGTCTAGTTACTGGGGTACTCAAAAGACTTCTTTTAAGATATCCTATAAGAATGCTTGCCAAAGAAGCTTCTAAACTTATTCCTGGATTAGGGCAAGTTGTTGCTCCTACTATAAGTATTGGAATGATTGAATCTGCAGGTTGGGTTTTAGTAAATCAATTTGCCAAAGATAGATATGATAGAGATGAAGAAGAAAAGGCAAGAATGGAAGCAATCAAAGCTAAAGAAATGATAAATGCCCAAGCAGATTCTATGTTTAATAAAGAATCAACAGCAAGTTCAAAGCCTATTGTAATTTCAAATTTAAACGGTATGACATCTGGACTTCCTACTGCTCAAGTATTAAAAACATCTGAAGAAGAGATAAAGAAGCCATTTTTAGCCTCTAAAGTTAAATTATCAAGTACAAAAAATAATTTATCAAATGCAGGCAAAATGAAACAGATTGATTCTGATGTTTCTGTTAAACCTTCTTTAGATGATTCATTATTAAATAAATCAAATCCAGTAGAAGTATTGGGAAGTAAAAGTGATTTATCTTCTATTAAAGAAAATACATTTTTTATTGAAGCCCTTTCTAAAAGTAAGACTAAATTAACTACATATACCAAAAAAAATCAGTTAACTAATACTAAAGATAAAATAAGTCAATTAGAATCTGATTTAAAACAACTTACAATAGAAAGAACAAATACTTCATCTCCACCATGCCCTGTAAATAATTTAAGAAATAGTGCCTTAATAGACAGAAGTAGGTTTGATAAAAAAGCACTGAAATTAGAAGATGATTTAAAATCATTTGCAAGGCAAAGAGAAATGTAAAAATCTAAAAAGCATTATATAATAATTATATAATGCTTTTTTTGTTCACTTATATAATTAATGAAATAACTGTACATGAATTTAAGTAATTAATTAGATTTATATATGTTTTTTTTTGTTTATTTTTAAGATATTTTTAAGATTTTTAAGCATGCTTTTATAAATATTATTCAAATATCTAATTTTTTTTAATTTATATTTTTTTTTTAAATAAGACTAAATTGTAATAATTTAGTAAACAAAAGTTAATAATCTTTTGATAAATTAGAATTGTAAAAAAGCAATTATTTTTTATTTTACATTGGGAAATAAAATAAAAAAAATCTAAAAAAAAGGAGAATAACAATATGAAGAAGCTCGTAACTTTAGCACTCGCTGGTGTCTGTGCATTGGCATTTGCAGCAACTGCAGATGCAGGATCTGCTCTCAGAATTAAAGCTCCTACAGTAAAACAGGGAGTCACAAAAAATGTCGGTTCAGCAAATGTTCAGGTAAACCATGTTGAAACAGCATATTCAGTTTACGCCGTAAATGATGGAACTAGAGCATCACAAGGTGGTTACTTTGTTGTTAATTCTATATGGACAGACAATCTTTTAAATTCTCAGACTGTTTATGATGATATAAAAACTTCTCTTACTAAACTCGGAAGTCAATATTCTAATTTGTTCCCAGCAGTAGCACAAGAAGCAACTTATGTCCATGCTGCTCAGATTTCTTCTGGTAATGCTAAATATAATATGACAACTCAAGCTGCAGGCACAGGTTATTCAAGTGTTTACAATATTGCTCACTATGTAATTCCTGGAAGAGTCGCATCTCTTGCACAAGGAACTACAGAAATAGATATGTCAACTGAAAATGCTCCAAACGGTGCAGCTCCAGCAAATTCAAATGCAAAGACATTTGAAAATGAAGAAGCAGCTGCAAAATGGGTTAATGAAGTAAGAACAGCATTTAATAACCAAGAAGCATCAAACTCTCAGAGCGTTGCTAATAAAGTTTCAGCATTATCAGCAATTTACAATTCATTCTTAGCAGACCAAGCAGCAACTCTCGCAGCAGCTCAGAAAGAATATGACGATGCAGTAGCAGCAAGACAAGCAGCTCAAAATGCTTATGATAATGCAATACAAGAAAGAAAAGATGCAAAAGCTGACTATGATTCTAAGGAAGATGTATCAGCATTTGAAAATGCTCTTACAGATGCAACAAATGTTCAAAATGAAAAACAGGGTATCTATGATGAGTCAGTAGATGCAAGAATTGCTGCAGAAAAAGCACTCGAAGCAGCAATAAAGGCTGAAGCAGAGGCTCTTAAAGCTCTCCAGGATGCAGAAGCTGCTCAAAAAGCCGCAGAAGAAGATTATAATGCTAAAGTAGCTGTAAAAAATGCTAAAGTTGGAGAAGCAGCAGAAGCACTACAAGCAGAAAAAGATGCAAAAGATGTTCTTGATAAAGCAGTAGCAGCTCATGAAGCAGCACAAGCTGATTACGATGCAAAAGTAGCAGCAACAAAAGCTGCAGCAGAAGTTCTTGAAGCAGCAAAAGCTGAAGAAGCAAATGCACTCACAGCTCTCAATGAAGCAAAAGCAGATAAAGAAGCTGCACAGGTAGCTTTAGATAATGCAAAAGCTGAAATTGCAGCATTTGATCGTGCTATGGCAGAAGAAGGTTTAGCAGATGCTCTTCATACAGCAAGAGAAGAATATGACGATGCACACATTGCAGTTGCCGATGCAAAAGAAGCACAAAAAGAAGCACAAAAAGAAGTTACTTCTATACAAGATAAAATTGATGTAGCAAGTGAATATATGACATTATGGAATGCCTATGCAGGTGTTAGAAACAGTCATGCAAACATAGGTGAAACAGGAATAGAACAGTTAGAAGCAGTAAGAGAAAAAGCAGAAGCAGTAAGAGCTTTTGAAGAAGAACATGGCTTAGCACATTCTTATATGCTTATAGATGGTAGTAGCCACAATGTCAGCGTAATAATGTATGGTGATGATTACCCAAGCAAAACATATTCATATCCTTCTAAATCTTCTAATATAGCCCCCTTCCTTGGTCATCCTGATACATCTGAATTAGAAAGTCAGTTATCTTCAGCAAATTCAACTGTAGCACAAGCAAAAGAAGCTGTAACAGCAGCAGAAAAAGCTGAAGCAACAGCAAAGGCAGCTTATGCTGCAGCAAAACAAGCTTATGAAGATGGTATTGCAGCATTAGATGCAGAAAAAGCAAGACTTGACAAAGCAAAAGGCGACGCTGAGTTAGCTCTCGACGATGCAATAGGAGCTGAAACAAATGCACAAAGAGCTTACGATGCAAAAGTATCTGTAAAAGATGCAAAGGCAGAAGAACTTGCAGAAGCACAGGAAGCTGAAGCAGATGCACTCGTAGCACTTAATGAAGCAAACGATGCAAAAGTAGCAGCACAAACAGCCTATGATGAAGCAAAAGCAGCAAGAGTAGCTAAAGATGGTGAAGTCGTAGATGCAGAAAATGCAGAAGCAGATGCACTCGCAGCACTCAATGCAGCAAACGGAGTTCAGGCAACAGCACAAGCTGACTACAATTCAGCAGTAGAAGTAAGAGAAGGCAAACAATCAGACCTTGCAAATGCACAAGCAGATGAAGATAATGCCCTCGAAGTTCTCAAAGCAGCAAAAGCAGCAAAAGCAGCAGCAGAAAAAGCTCTCGCAGATGCAAAACAAGCAAGAGCAGATGCTTTAGCATTATTCAAAAATAAACAACAAGCAGAAGCAAGTGCTTTGACATCCCTCAACAACAAGAAACAAGTAGAAGCAAGAGAACTCGCAGAACTTGAAGCCTTGAAGGTAAAACAGGCAAATGACAATGCAGCTAAACTTGCTGAACTCAAATCACAGTTGACAAGCCACATCAATTCATTGAAGTATATTGATGACCAAACTGGTATTTACGGTCTCAACTACAATGTAAACATGATTGATGGATATGACAACTTGAGATTTGATCAAGTAGTATATCAAGCAAATGCATTCACAGAACCTGAATATTCTCTCTCATCTGCAAATAAGAAAGATGACAAAGCAATAGAATCAATCGTATCTGTTTCATACAGACAGCAACCATACACAATGCTTATGTTGATATAAATACATACGAAACATCTATTTACTTCCAGTCAGGTCAAAAATACATTTCTCCACTCGTCCTCGATATCACAGGAAATGGTCAGCTTCAAGCATCAAATGGTCAGAATATGCCAGGTCATGATGCTGTCAAAGAAGGCAATATCATTGGTGATTTCTTCGGTGATGGTTTCGAAATCGCTATGGAATGGGTTGGTCCACAAGATGGTCTTCTCGTAGCTCCAAAGGCTGATGGTTCAGTCGATATGAGCTGTCTCTTCGGAACAGCTGGT
>CADASF010000029.1 GCA_902790465.1 uncultured bacterium
ATTACTAAATTAAAATTAAGCACTTGAGATATTAGAAGACCAAAAAATATAAAAATAAAATTTAGCAACAGGTTTTATCAATAACATTATTTATTTGTTGTTTTAGACCTATTCGATTAATAACAATATATACAACATTCTCCTTTTATATCATCAAATAAAAAATTTCGTTTTCACCACTAAAAATCCTGTATAGGAGTACAAAAACAGGTTCCGTTTCGTTATAAAACAGAACCTGTTTTTTATTCTAAATTTACTTAAATTGATCTTCTAGGTCGAGAATCTTTTCAAGCAAATCCCAATTTGCCTGTTCATTAATATGTATCTTTATAATTTTACCATCTTTAACTTTAAAACAAGTATAAAGTTCGTTTATCTCACCCATTGGTTGAATCAAAACATATGTATTGTCCTCTACTGGCAAATTATATAATTTTAATAAATCCTGTTCAGAATCCCCAACTTGTATGCCTTTAGAGGTCTTTATTCCATTTCTTCCACAAGAAACAATGTATTTTACCTTGTCATTGAAAATATATAATCTAAAATTATTGTAATAAACAGTTACAATCTTAAATTTCGAATTTACATCATGCCTTGATGTAAAATCTCTTAGTTCAATTTTTTTAGGTTCGCCATATATTTTTTGGACATATTGAAAACTGTCATTTAAATGTATTCCACCTAAAGATTCTAATTTTGTTTCCTGTGCATTTACATTTGAAAAAATAAATAGACATATTACAAAAATAAATGCCATTTTAGATAATAAATTCCTCATTTTTCCTCCTATATTTTCGAATAAATTTTCGTTTTTTTTTACTAAACCATCAAATATCAATTCATCGAATTAGCTCCCCAAGGAGAGCCTATTGCACTTCCCCTATATTCAACATGCAATACTTTTAAAAAAGCATCACTAGCAATTTTCATAACTGTAGAAGGAACATTTAATCTTAAAGAAAAACAATTTTTAAAAGCCATTTTATCAATTTCTATAACATTACATGGAATTATAAAATTTTCTAAAGAATTACAATTAGCAAAAGTACTATTTGCAATACAAGAAATATTATTTGAAATTTTAACATTTATCAATGAATTACAATTTCTAAAAGCACTAGCTTCAATAATATTGACACTATCTGGTATTATTATATTTATCAAAGATTCACAATTATAAAAAGCATAATGTTCTATTCTTTGAAGACTTTCAGAAATATTTATGTTTTCCAATTTTTTACAATTATAAAAAGCATGATGTCCTATTCTTTGAAGACTTTCAGAAATATTTATGTTTTTCAACTTTTTGCAATTATAAAAAGCATTATGTCCTATGCTTACTATTGTGTTTGGCATATTAACAAATTCTAATGATGTACAATCTCTAAAAGTATTTTCTGCAATCTTTAAAATCTTTGGAAGAATAATGTTTTTTAGTGATTTACAGCCTTTAAATGCTTCTTTGCCTATTTTAGTTACATTATCAGGAATTATTATTTCACTTAGAGCAACACAATCATAAAAAGTACAATCTCCAATTTCAGTAATATCATTTGGGATATTTACATTAGAAAGCGAGTGACAATCACAGAAAGCCCCTTTTCCTATTCTTTTTATAGATTGAGGAATGATTATGTTTTTCAAAAAATCACAATTATAAAAAGCATAATCATCTATTTCAACTATAGTATCAGGAATTATTATTTCAGTTAATAAACAATAACTAAAGGCACTATTACCTATTTTCGTAATTACATAATTTTTACCATCATAAGTATATGTTTTTGGAATATTCAGACAATTAACTATAACATTATCTTTCAATAAATTATAATTAGAATAATGTATATTTTTATTTTCTTTTCTTATAAATTCTTTTTTAGAATATCCCAAATGTCCAAGGACTTTATCATTCAGTTCTACTTCAATAAAATCGTTCATTATTTACTCTTTATTCCCTAACTTGGCAAATTGATTATATTTTATTTTTTTAATTTACAGTGGTTCGCCAAAGAAAATTTAAATATATTAAAAGAAAATAGGATTTCAAGCATAAATATCGTTACAAGATACCAAAACAAAAGATAACATAATTAGAAATATTATAAATAATATTGTTAAAGAGATATTATAAAATTTTCTATATTTCAAATCTGTTTCATATCTATCTTTATTATTTTTATAAGATGGCACTATAAGACTAAATAAAAAGCAAGATATATAAATAACTCCCTCAGTTATTAGACGTTGATTTTTTGCTGAAGATGTATCAACTCCAAAACATTCCCATATTTTTTTGTATAAATTCCATAAATATAAAATAAAATTTGTAATAGGTTTGCAAGTATTTGTCATAAAATCTCTAAATGAAGGAACAAAAAAACAAAGATTATATATAATAACCCCTATTATGCAAATAAAACAAATAGTGAAAACAATTAAGGTCAATTTAGCTTCATCACTTATATCGCCAGATATAATATTTGTTAAAATCTCTTTTAAATCTTTCCAAAAATCAGATTTACCATTATTTGTATTCTTTTTTAAGTTAATCTTCATCTTTTTTACAACCTTGACCTTGGGTCAACTGGTGAGCCATTATATCTGACTTCAAAATGAAGATGCGGACCTGTACTCATACCTGTTGAGCCAACAGCTCCGATGACTGTTCCCTGCATAACTGTTTTTCCCTTACTTACATACAAAGCACTACAATGTCCATAAAGTGTTGACCAACCGCCACCGTGATCAACTATTATGCAATTTCCATAACCGCCATACCAAGTTGACATTATAACAGTTCCATTTGCAGAACATTTAATAGGAGTTCCACTGGCAACACCAATATCTATTCCTGAATGGAATATATATCTGCCTCTTATTGGGTGCATTCTGTATCCAAAAGGCGAAGTTATAACACCTCTTACAGGCCAAATAAAAGAGCTGGAAGAAACGACTTTTTGTGGCTTTCCTGCAGGTTTAATTTTTCTTGTCTGATCTGCATACAAAGCCTGTTCTTGTCTTATCAACTCTTCAAGTTCTGCATTTTCTCCTCTTGTCAAAAATTCCAAATCATAGACAAGTTTTGATTGAACAGCTTTTTGAGCAGACACCTGATCCAAAACCGATTTCTGCTCTGCTCTGAGTTGCATTTCTCTCATCTGCTGTTCCCTATATCTCTTTTCTGCCTCAATCAATTCATTTCTAAGAGAAATAAGTTGTTCTTCTTGATGTTCTAATTTCAATCTCTGTTCTCTTAACTTCTTGATTTCTTTTACATCATTTTGTGTAATTTTTTTGATAAAATCAAGCCTTGTAACAAAATCATAAAAATTATCTGATTTAAAAAGAACAGCCCAATAGTCAGACATCTGCCTTTTGTTTACTTCTTTAAGACGACCTGACAACTTCTTTCTTGAATCGGCAATATCTATTTTTAACTGCTCAATCTGATTTTTAGTCTCTTGAATATCAGCACTCAATTTATCTTGTTCAAAAATTGTATATCTGATTTCATTTTCGGTCTTCCAAAGTGATTCTTCAGTCTTTTTGACTTTAGAAGCCAATTCAGATTCTCTTGCATTGAACTCATCAAGTTTACTCTTTTCAGCATCGAGCTTTTCTCTTGACTGATTGACTTTGTTCCTCTGTTCCTGTTGTTTTAAACGCAATATCTTTGCCTTTGCTTCTTTTGATTGAGCTGATTCGGCAGGCATTACAAAAACAAGAGAGATTAAAAATGAAATAAGTATTATATTAATTATCTTACACATTATATTTACTTCTACTTATGAAATTTTTCAAATATTTATTTGCAGAAATCCAACTGCCAACAGTTCCAACAAAAATTCCAGTTATCATCAAAATAAAAAATAGTCGGAATGTCAAATTTTCAGGTTTTACCAATGTCAAAAATGGAAGTGCCTGTAAAATATGTGGTATAAAATTCGAATATGCTATCGAAAGAATAATCAAAGCAGTTATTGCTCCAAAGAAGCCATATAGTAAACCTTCAAGAACAAATGGCCATCTTATAAACCAGTTTGTAGCTCCGACAAGTTGCATTACAGCAATTTCTCTTCTTCTTGCATAAACAGTAATTCTAATTGTATTACTCACAATAAAAACAGTTGCTGCCATAAGTGCTAAAATAATTAATGTTCCACCTGTTTTTACAGCTCTGTTTATCGAAAGAAGATTTTTTGTGATGTCTTCACCATATTTGACATCTTCTATCTCAGAATTTAATTTTATCTTATCTGCTACTTCAGTAATTTTGTCATAGTCAGATATTTTAATTTCAAAAGAATTTGGAAGTGGATTTTCTCCAATATCTTCGAGTTCAAGAGAAGCTCCCATTTTCTTACGCATATTTTTTAATGCTTCATCTTTAGAAATAAATTTTACATCTGTTACATCTTTTATTACAGCAATTTTATTTTGTAAAAGTTTCATATCACTTTTGGAAATGCCGTTTCTTATATAAGCGACAATTTGTATATCTTTTACAATCCTTTCACTTAAATAATTTAAGTTCATAACGGCAATTATAAAAAATCCTAAAATAAGTGATAAAATCATAACTGTAGATGCTGAAGCTACAGTCATAAGAAGATTTCTTTTCATATTAAAGAAAACTTCTTTTAAAAAATAAGGTAAATTTACAAGATTTTTTAACATTTTTTTTCCTATCTATCATAATCTGCTTTTATCATTGCCCTACAATATTTTGGAGGTTTTCCAACATCCCAAATCATTATTATAGAAAACAATAAAGCTATTATAAATATAATCTCTAATATAATATTATCAATTACATTAGGTGTCAATATAACAATAACAATCATCATTAAAGGAAAAATTGAAAGCAACATCTGAAATAAGAATGCCAATTCTCTTCTTTTAATTTTTTTTCCAGTAACTATATCTATCCACATAAAATCTATAATTTTGTAATTTTTACCCTTATACTTATAAACACTTGGAACGACATAATCTAAATAATAAAACTTTATATATCCAATTTCATAAAGTTGCTTTCTTATTTTTGGACTAAAATAGACTTCTATGTATTCTTCATTATCCAAATTTTCTTCAGTTATTTCTTTCATTTTATTTTTGAAAAGTTCCCCTATTCTGTCTTTTTATCATTCTTTTCTGTCAATTGTTCTCTATATGTCATTGCGATGGAGCTGTGCGACCGTGGCAATCTAAGCCTGTAAATTAAATTCAGTAGTTTAATGAAGTAGATTGGCTAATTTACATAACTATTTGTCTTTTTTCATCATTTGCAATAAATACCGCTGTTATTATTTGTTTATTTTGATTTGAATAAGTTTCTGAATATCGCTTTACTTGCCCTTGACCTTCAACTCGTTTTTTATCTATTTCTTTTTCATTTTCAGCAAATTTAAATTCAAAGATAATAATATAATCCCCATAAGGAATTACAATATCAGGGCGACCATCAAAAGTATGTGGTTCAGGAAAAACTAAAAGCCTTGTAGCGTAAAGTAACATCACAAATAAAGAGCGATACCAAAATTCATCTCTATTGGGATAATCGTCATAAGGAATTGGCTTTAATGCTTCATTAAAAATATTAACAATTTTCTTTATATCTGCATTGTTTATTGCTTCCCAAATTTCATATCCTAAACCCATATAGTCTGTAATTTTATAAAAATTATCAAGAATTAACTGAGTCATTGATATAGAAACTTCTTCATTTGGATAATCGAGAATTATCATATTTTCTTTTTTTTCTTTTATTGTCAAATAACCAGTTTGATATAAAAAACTCTCTACACTTGCAGTTTCTATTTCTTTTGAACTTGTAAAATTAATAGATACTTTTTTGTGAATAAATTCTTTTTGGTCTTTTATTTTATGTTTTTTTAAATATTTGGCAAGAAATGAGGGTGTGGCTGAATCATACCAATAATTATAAAAATTACCTTCATCAAAAAAATTCAATACTGAAAATGGATTATATACTCTTACTTTACCATCAAAAGAAAATCCATCATAATAATCTTTTATTTTTGCAAGTAATTCTTCCCTATTCAAAGACATTTTTTGTGAATTTTTTTCAATCCAACTTCCAAAATTATTTTCAAGTTCCTGTTGAGTATAACCTACTATATCCCCATATTTTTCCATCATAGATATATCTTTTAAATTATTTAATCCTGAAAAAATTCCAACTTTGCTAAATTTTGATATTCCAGCTATAAAGATAAATCTCAAATAGTCACTTGAATCTTTAAGAATTGTATAAAAAGAACGCAAAAATTCTCTTATTTCATTAGCTTTTTCTAAATTATCAATACTGTCCGTTATAGGCTTATCATATTCATCAATAAGTACAACAACTTGACCATATTTTTTATATAATTCTTTTATTGTTTTAAAAAATAAACGACCTGAACTTTCTGTTGATTTAATATTTAAATTATAATCTTTTATAATTTCTTCAAGATAATCAATAAGAGACTCATTTAATTCTTTAATGTTAGTATAATAACCTAATCCACTCATATCAATTTTTATAATTGAATTTGGATGTGTAGATTGTTCTTTTACCCATTCTTCGGCATAAAGCCCCTTGAATAGTTCAACTTTACCTTTAAACATTGCCTCTAATGTTGACAAAGTTAAAGATTTTCCAAAACGACGAGGACGAGATAGAAAATAATATTTACCATTTTCTATAAGTTGTAATATTTGTTTTGTCTTATCAACATATAAATAATTTTCTTCACGAATATCTTTAAATGTTTGAATACCTATTGGTAATTTCTGCACTTATTTTCCCCCTATTTTTTTCTCCTTAATTTTTAAAATTAAAGAGATTAATTTAAAAAGATTAAAGATTTATCCACAAAGCGGGGCACGCAAGACCACTAGTACGGTTAACAAAGTGGATGTCGATAAGGCCGTCATTGTCGACACTGTAGACAAGATGACTAAAATTAGGAGAACGCAACCACCACCAACTATAGCCATTATCTGCTACATAAACATAAGCACCATTTTTCACGGCATATTCAGTAGCTTTGCATTTCCTCGCTTCATTATTAACAAAATATTTTTTTGCCTCTTCTGTACTCAAAAGAAAAATATAATCATCTGTATAACTTAATTCCTCTTTTGCACCAAATCCTAAAAAGCCACCTCTATAAACTTTTGTAGAAATCCCTGAATTTCTTATCAATTTCTTCTCATTTTCACTAAATGCTCTATTATAAAATTCACCATTCAACCATTGGCGAATTTCGCTATTTTCCCAATTATTTGAACTGCTATCAAAACGCCTTTCTTCAAGACCATATTTTGAAATCACAAGCATTTTATTATTTTCCCTTGCCAATACCTGCCATTCAATAGGTTGAACTCCGCCACTTGATGTCTGGGGATAATTGCCAAATTTCACATAATCACCAACCTTGGCATTTTTAAAAGATACAGATTGCTGTACTGGCTTTATTTGCTGTTTTTGTTCTACTTGTTGTTTTTGAGGTATAACTTGTGTTTGAACTTTTTGTATTTGTTGAGGCTTTTGTACTTGCTTTTGTTGTACTTGCTTCTGCTGTACTGGTTGCTGTGCTTGCTTTTGTCCTTTTTGTTTTCCGCAAGTCGTACAGAATTTAGTTGTATTTACAGTGCCACAAACACAAGTCCAATCTAAAGATTTAGGAAGTGGCTTAGCTGATCCACAATTACCACAAAAATTAGTTGTATTAACAGTACCACATGAACAAGTCCAACTTGACTGATTTGAAGGCTGAGTTTGCACCTGTTTAGTTTGTTGATTTTGTGATTGTACTTGTTGAGTTACCTCTCTTGGTGTATAATTCCAACCTAAAGGCAAAGCGAAAGATTCAATAATAAAATTAATCCAATCCTGTGAAAGCCCTTTATTTTCAAGCTGTATCTGTAATTTTAATATCTTACGGCTATTTTCCAAACTGTCATCTATACACATTTTTAACATATTTTCATCAACAGCATTTTTAAAAACAATAAGTTCTTTTTTATGTGTATCTGTTGAAAAATCTGCCAACATAGCAATAAACATTTTATAATTGTCAAAAACGGCAATATCTCTTAATTTTATTATCTCTTTAATCGCTTCAGATATTTTCATAGCCTTTTTATATCCCTTAATTTCTATGTTTTACAATTTATCTAAATTTAATTAACTCGTTATGCTAGTTGGTTAATATTTTAAAATATACCAAAACAGCTTCTATTTAGAAGAGATGTCATTGCGAGGGAGCTGTGCGACCGTGGCAATCTCAACCTCTTAATTTAAATTTAGTAATTTATTAAGTAGATCATAATCTCATTTCAAATAGAGGCGATCGACTCAATTTTTAAGTAAATTATAATTTACAGGCTTAGATTGCCACGGCTAAAACCTCGCAATGACAAACTGGCAGTGTAGAGCCATATAGTGGATAGTTTACAGCAACTTTTTATTTACTTATTTTTTAAAAAATTAACTAGCACAACAAGTTAATTAGATTTAAAATTAAATATTGATCCACAAAGCTGGTCGAGCCACAACAAAATCATTGAAAACACTGTAGATGCCACAGATATCACCAATATAATTGACATGATAGACATAATTATTACAATTAGTAGAAGGAGAACGAAGCCACCACCAACTATAACCATTATCAGCTACCAAAACACCATTTACCTTTGCATATTCAGTAGCTTTACATTTTCTTTCCTCAACATTAGCAAAATATTTTTCTGCTTCTTCTTTGCTCAAAAGAAAAATATAATCATCCGAATCTGTTAATTCTTCTTTCTTTCCAAATCCTAAAAAACCACCCTTATAAACAGTTGTAGAAATACTTGAACTTCTTATCAATTTCTTCTCATTAGCATTAAATGCTTTGTTATAAAAATCAGCATTCAACCACTGGCGAATTTCACTATTTTTCCAATCATTTAATTTGCTATCAAAACGCCTTGCTTCCAGACCATATCTTGAGATCACAAGTATTTTATTATTTTCTTTTGCCAATACAAGCCATTCAATAGGCAAACTATCACCATTTGCCATCTGTGGATAATTGCCAAATTTCACATAATCACCAACATCTGCATTTTTAAAAAGAAAACCTGTTGCTTGACCATTATATTCAATATGTGAAACATCTTCAAAAGCATTTTCCCCTATTTGTTTAACACTATCAGGTATCGTTACATTTTTTAAGGCTTTACAGCCACTAAAAGCCCCATCACAAATTTCTATAACACTGTTTGGAATTGTTATATTTTTTAATTTTCTACAGTGATAAAAAGTCTCTTTGCCTATTTTTGTAACCCCATTTGGTATGTTTACACTTCTTAAAGACGAACATTTCCAAAAAGTACTAAAACCAATTTGTCCTACGCTATTTGGTATCGTTACACTTGTTAATGATTTACAATTACTAAAAATACCATTTCCAATTTTTGTAACACTTTCTGGTATGTTTACACTTACTAATGAAGAACAAAATCTAAAGGCACTATCACCAATTTGTGTTACGCTGTTAGGTATTGTAATACTTGTTAATGAAGAGCAATGGCTAAAAGCCCAATCACCAATTCTTGTAACGCTTTCAGGTATTATTACAGTTGTTAATGAAGAACATTTCCAAAAAGCACTATGCCCAATTTGCGTAATAGTGCTAGGTATCGTTATACTTTTTAATAAAGAATAACCCCAAAAAATACTAATTCCAATTTTTGTGATCTTATAATATTTATCATCACAATTATAAGTTGCTGGAATATCCAAAACAGTTACATCCTGTCCATTTTTCCTTAGACAAATATTTTGATTTGTTTTTCCTTTATTTTCATATTCGACATCATATCCCAACTGCTTTAAAACAGTCTCATCAAGTGTAACTTCGATATAATTAATATCTTCGGATATTGTCATTCACTTTTCTATCCCTTAATTTTTTTATTTCTTACAGGGTCTAATTTATCTTTTTAGCTCCCCATTTATGTCTTATAAACAAAATATCTTTGGGGTCTTTAGCTGAGCCATTATATTCAATATGCGGAACATTTTTAAAAGCATTTTCACCAATCTCTATAACGCTGTCTGGAATTATTAATTTTTTTAAGGCTTTACAACCACTAAAAGCCCCATCTCCTATTTTTTCAACACCATCAGGTATTTTTACAGATGTTAATGATAAACAATCTGCAAATGCACGATTTCCAATATATTTAACACTATTTGGTATAGTTATACTTTCTAATAATGAACAACCAGAAAAAGCCATATGTTCAATTTTTGTAACACCATTAGGTATATTTATACTTGTTAATAATTTACAACCAATAAAAGCCCCTGCACCAATCTCTATAACACTATCTGGGATAATTATTTTTTTTAATGAAGAACAATCTGCAAATGCTCTATATCCTATTTTTTTAACACTATTCGGTATCGTTACATTTGTCAATGATGAACAATTTTCAAAAGTTTTCTCACTTATTTCTGTTACACCATTTGAAATTGTTACACTTTCCAATGATGAACAATTACTAAAAACATTATCACCTATTCGTATAACACTATTTGGAATTGTTACACTTTTTAATGAAGAACAATCAATAAAAACATTCTCACCTATTTCTGTTACACTATTTGGAATTGTTACACTTTCCAATGATGAACAATTACTAAAAGCATTATCACCTATTCGTGTAACACTATCTGGTATTATTACATTTTTCAATGAAGAACAATCAATAAAATTTTCGTTTCTTATTTCTGTGACACTATTTGGTATCGTTATACTTTCCAACGCAGAACAACGATAAAAAACTCCCTCACCTATTTGTATAATCTTATAATCTTTTCCATCATAGCTATAAATTGAAGGAATAACTAAATCTTTTACATCTTGTCCATCTTTTTTAAAAGATATTAATTTTGAAAATAATTCAATAGGAAATATAAGCCTATTTTCATCACTTATATAATTAATATCTTTATAGTTAATATCATATCCGAGTTGTTTAAGTACAGTATCATTAAGTTTAACTTCAATATAATTATTAGTGATAACTTTATTAGCTCCCCAAGGAGCTCCTTTGGCTTTACCATTATAATATATTGTATCTATACCATAAAAAGCATTATCGCCTATTTCTGTTACACTATCTGGTATCGTTAAATTTATTAAGTTTCTACAGCAATAAAAAGCCTCTTTACCTATTCGTGTAACGCTATTTGGAATTATTAGATTTGTCAATGATGAACAACCACTAAAAGCATTATCACCTATTTCTATAACACTATTTGGTATCGTTACACTTGTTAATGAGGAACAGCAATAAAAAACTTCAGAATATATTTCAAAAATCTCATAAGTATATTCCAAATAGCTATAAGTTGAAGGAATAACTAAATCTTTTACATCTTCTCCATCTTTTTTAAAAGATACTAAACTTGGCGGTATGTTATGTAAAGAAAAAAATAATCCATGTTCATATTCGACATCATATCCCAACTGTTTTAAAACAATCTCATCAAGTGCAACTTCCATATAATTAATATCCTCTGGTGATGTCATTTTTTAGCAATATATCCAAAAATAATTCTTAGTGTATATTTATTTTTTGAGATTTGGGAAATATTCACCCTTTTCTTTATCAGATACAATTTGTCCATTATCTACAAGTATAACTCTTTTTTTCATAACATCGACAATATCTCTATTATGTGTTGCCATTATTATAGTTGTTCCATTTTTATTGATTTTGTCCAAAAGCTCCATAATATCCCACGAAGACTCAGGATCTAAATTACCTGTTGGTTCATCTGCAACCAAAATAATTGGATCGCCAACAATAGCCCTTGCAATAGAAGTTCTCTGCTGTTCACCACCAGAGATCTCATGCGGAAATCTCTTTGCTTTATCGGCTAAATTTACGAGTCCAAGAGCTTTTTCGACTTTTGGCTTGATGTCTTTCGATTTTACCCCAGTAACTTCAAGAGCATAGGCAATATTTTCATAAACAGTTTTATATGGAATCAATTTGAAATCTTGGAAAACAACTCCTAAAGTTCTTCTGAATTCTGGAACTTGTGAGCGTTTCATATCTGTTATATCTCTGTCATTTACATAGATATCTCCACTTGTAGGAATTATTTCTCTGTATATCATTTTTAATATACTCGATTTTCCAGAACCTGTTGAACCAACTAAAAAGACAAATTCACCCTTTTCAACATATAAATCAACATCTTTTAATGCCTGTACACCATTTGGATATGTAAAACAAATACTATGAAATTCTATCATATAGAATTAGCCCTCTTTTTTTTATTATTTCTTCTGCTGATATGTTGCTTAACATATCACTTGCTATCTTTCCAGTCAAAATAGACTGATTATATAACTTGTCAAAACTGTCATTACTATAATTCTTATTTAGATTATTGCCAACAAAACCAATTACATCTTCTTTCTTAAATGAATCCAAATTAAATGATTCCATTCCTGCCTGTTTTGCAAAAATACCAACTTTTGGATCATATACAATTCCTGCAGACGGAATCTTAAATGGAAAAGAAAAAATAAGAGCATGCAACCGCATTGCAATGATTAAATCCATCTGCCCTATTATCCCTGCAATTTCTTTTGGTGAAAATTGAAAAATCGAATCTTCACTATTTGGAGGCATTATTATCTCTGCCTCTCCTTCCATTTTTTCTTTTATCTCTTTACAAATAGCGAGATCTTGTTGGATTTGGAATGGAATTATGTATATATTTGCATTGTATTTTTTTATAAGTTCGTCACAAGATTTTGCCAATATCTCGATATAGTTATTGTCCGATTTCCAAGGACGAGCAGAGATTCCAATATTTGGATTATTGTTTTTCTTAAAATTAGGAATATATTTTTTTACAAGCTCATCAATCTCATTTTGAGGTAGTTTTTCCATAGATATTACAGGATCGGCAGTTACAACTACAGGAGCTTTGTCTATTTTTAACGATTTCAATAACTCAGCAGAATCATTATCTCTCACAGTTATAAAATTTACCTTGTTGACAGTATTTGTGATTAACTTTTTGCTTTTATCAAGATTTAGTGGACCTATGCCTTGTGCATAAAATAGAACCTTCTTTTTTAAAAACAGTGCCATTTTTACTATTCCGAGATAATAAAGAACAGTTGTAAAGCCTGTGGAATCTTGAAGAAGTCCACCTCCTCCACTTATCACCAAATCTGCATTTAACATTTCAAAAAATATTGAAATTGGATTCATTCTATAGACACAACGAACATTTTTATAAGCCTTTAATTGTTCAGATTCTGCTTTTGTATATAAAACGACTATTTCAGGATTTTCTACCTCTGCATTTAGTCTGTCAATTATTGAAATTAAAATCGCCTCATCTCCTAAATTACCAAAACCATAGTAACCAGAAATGATTATCTTTTTTCTTTTATCCATTTTTTACTTCTTTCTAAAGCCTGTTGATAAAATACATTTTTAATATAATATTTTATTATATCATTAATAATAAAATAAAGCAATAAAAATAAATCTTATTTTATAAGAAATATTTTTTATCTGCTTTCGCAACTTTTTGGGTGCAAAATTAATAACAAAAATTGATTTCCGTAAAATAGATTTATTTATTTCAAAAAATAATATAAAAAATAAAGGAATAAATAACAATTTTAAAGAATAAAAAAAGCAAATAAAAAAATAATTGAGGATAAAATGTTTAAAAAAGTCATTATCTTTACTTGTATCTTTGTTATCGGTCTTGTTTTTGCAGGTACTGATTTATGTTATGCAAAAGGCAAATTTACAAAAAATCCACTTAACACACCTACAGCAAGACAAAGAAACTTTTTAGGTGATAGAAAAAGTGGAAAATATCATCTTCCAAATTGCAAAAGAGCTCCTTCAGAGATAAATACAGTTGTATTTGACTCCCCTATGTCAGCACATAGAAGTGGCTTCAAACCTTGCAAAAGATGTAATCCACCTGCAATTAAAACAAATAGATAAAAAAGATAAAATATCACAAATAAATATTTAAGAAAATATACAAACAATGCATAATTATTTTTGCATTGTTTATTTTTTATCTTGAAGAAAAACATTTAAAAAAAAAAGGAAAAATCGACTTTTTTTTATTCCAATTTCTTTTTCTAAAAAGGAATTGAATAATACTTTCACAGAATTAATTATAGTAAATATTCGAAAAACGGAGAAACAAATAATGGACTTATCTTGTCTATTTTTCTTTATACTTATAGTACCAGGTATTGCTGTTATTTTGTCTGTATTTAAAAACCAAGAAGAAAATGAAAATAATGAATCATTAAATGATTCAAGCTATGGTTACAAAAGACTTAGCAATAGCAATAACAATTCTTACAGAGACTTTTCGAGAAACATTTCAAATAATAATTATAATACTCCATATAGCAATAAATATTCTACAAGGAATAACTATGGACAGACAAATTATAATAATCAACCAAAGACATTATCTAACCCAAATAATAAATTATCACTATTTTTTATTTGTAAAGCTCCAATCAATGTTGAAAAATACACAAATTATGTAATAGAATTAATAGACGACCACGGTAGAAATCTATTTTTAAATAAAAATCAAATGCAAATCAGTAAATTTAAAACAGCAAGAGTAACATTTACTGAAATAAATGAATCTGTTTTCTTGGAAAGAAGAAACAAGACAATAGGTCAAGGAATGACTTTAATTAAAAGTTTAAAAATTAAATTTTTAATTGGTGATAAAGCAAGATTAGAAATATCACTCTCCTTGCCTTTTACATATTGTATATCTATAGATAATCCAAATAGATTATTCAACATTGGAATTTATGAAAGAGCAAGTAAAAATTTAAGTGAAGATCTCGTTATAAATTTGACAAGAGATGATATGAATATAATTCAATCAAAAGTCAGTGCAAACTCTTTTGAAGAACCTACAAAAAAACAGAAAGTAATAAGTTTAGATAGTTTTTCAAATGCAAGTGATGAAGAATTGATAAATCAACTATTTAAATCAGATTATATAAACAAAAAACAAAATAAGAGCACAAATACTGATCAAATACTAAATAATAATGTAGATCCTTGGGATTTCAGCAATATCCAAATAAAGGATACAAACCAAGCTACATTTAAAGACGATCCAAATGCAAGAAGAGATAGACTTAACAGTAAAAGAGACAATAAAGAAAACGATATTTTTGCAAGTTCAACAAATAAAAAGAAATCTTCTTATGAGGAATATTTAGAACAACAAAAACTAAAAGAAATTGACGATAAAGTAGAAATTGTTGAAGAAGAGATACCAGTAAAAGAAACAATAAGTACAAATGATGACAATGTATTTGACAATGGCTATCCAGTATATGCAGACTTTAATGAAGAATCATATTATGAATACGATAACGAAGAATACGAAGATGAAGAATATGAAGAGGAAATAAAACCTGTTTATACAAAACAGATTACAGAACAACATCAAAATAAAGAAAAAGAAGAAATATTATCTGATAAAGTTTCGAATATAGATAGTATATTAAATAAATATGTAAAATCTAAACCAAAATTCACTACAAGAAGTTATACGCCTTCAACATATAAATCAAAATTAGCAACATCTTCTTATTCATCAAAAGCAAATTCAATGATGGATTCGCTTTCTTCAAGAGCAAAATCATTGTCTTCAAGAATTAATTCAAAATTCAATAAAGACAAAAAAGTAAAAGAAGTAAATATAATTTCAAAGAAGTTTGATACTTCTTCAAGTTCGAGCTTTAGTTCAAAATATTTGAACAAATACAGTAAATATTCAAAATTTAGCTCAAAAAAATAAGGTGAAAAATTTATGAATCTAAAAAATCTCCCAGTTATTATTTCTGATGAAGTTCAGAATGCAATAGACAAAAAACTTCCTATAGTTGCTCTCGAATCAACAATAATTGCTCATGGTCTTTCATATCCATTCAATGTACAAATAGCTGAAGAACTTGAAAATACAATAAGAGAAAAAAAAGCAACTCCAGCAACGATTGCTTTAATTGATGGAGAAATAAGAATTGGATTAACAAAAA
Source organism: uncultured bacterium (assembly GCA_902790465.1). Taxonomy (GTDB): domain Bacteria; phylum Vulcanimicrobiota; class CADAWZ01; order CADAWZ01; family CADAWZ01; genus CADAWZ01. The sequence goes on from CADASF010000029.1 coordinate 16,155, forward strand.
AACAAATAGAATTTATAGCAACAGACAGAAATGTTAGAAAAACAAGTAAAAGAGAAATTCCTTTTGTGATTTCAGACAAAGGACATGGAGCTACTACTGTATCAGCTACTATGTTTTGTGCTTCACTTGCAGGCATAAAAGTATTTGCAACTGGTGGAATTGGTGGAGTTCACAAAGACGGACAAAATACTTTTGATATATCTTCTGACCTAACAGAGTTATCAACAACAAATGTTGCTGTAGTCTGTGCTGGTGCAAAATCAATACTCGACATCGGATTGACACTTGAAAAATTGGAAACATTAAATGTTCCAGTTATAGGATATCAAACAGATGACTTCCCTGCTTTTTATTCAAGAGAAAGCGGTTTTGGAGTTGATTACAATGCTGATTCTGCTCAACGAGTTGCAGAAATAATGAAAATAAAATGGGACTTAAACATTCCAGGCGGTCTTTTAATAGGTTGTCCAATTTCTGAAGAAGATGAAATCCCTTATGATACAATGAAAGAATATATAAACAAGGCATTAAAAGAAGCTGAAAAAGAATCAATAAGAGGAAAATACTTAACTCCATTTCTTTTAAAAGAAATTCACAACAGTACAAGAGGAAAGAGTATAGAGGCAAATATGTCTCTTGTAAAAAATAATGCCTCAATAGCAGCAGAAATTGCTTGTGCTTATTGTGAACTTTGCTAACAATCACATCTTACTAAAATGAATAAGGCATGTTAATATATTTTTTAGAATTATATTAACATGCCTTTATGTTTTATTCTCTGCTTTTTTTAATTTCACTTAATATCTCTTGATATTTTTTCTTCATCTCTTCAGCTTCTTCTGTTCCCTCAAATTCAAGCCTCGGAACATCTTCCCAAAGACTGTCAAGATCGTAAAATTTTCTATAATTTGCCTCATTATCTTCTTTTTTATTAAATGCCGTTGGTCTTAAACCCCTTCTTTTAGGCATTTCTCTACCATTTTCTGCAAAAACATGAACAACAATATCGCCATAGTCAAGAAGAATCCAAAAACCACTTTCCATTCCTTGAATCATTCTTCTTGGAGGATTTGTATTTTTAAAAATAATATCTATTTCTTGTGCAAGAGCCTTTGTCTCTCTTGTTGAATACGCAGAAACAATTACAACATAATCATACAATGCAGATATTCCTTCAAAATTTACAATAGATATATCTTTTCCATTTTTTTCTTCTGCTATAACTCCAGCAAGGATAGCCTGTTTTTTGCTATCAACAATTCTTTCCATATAATTACCCTATCTAACTCCAATGTAAGGTGAGTTACTTTCTTTGTTCTTTGTATAAAATTTATTTTTATAGATATAGTCACTAACTTCGTCTGGAACTAAATATCTAATAGATTTTCCCTCTTCGACCCTAAATCTAATATCGGTTGAAGAAATATTAACTCCTGGTATTGACAAAAACAGAATTTTTTCCCTATTTTTTAAAGGTTTCATTTTCTTTTCAAGACTTTCAAAAGAAAGACCTGAACGCTCTATTGTCAAAAAATAAGTCAATTTTTCCAATAAATCATCAAATCTATGCCATTCACAATTTAATACTGCATCTAAACCTGTAATGAAAACAAATGATTTATCTTTGTACATATTTATAAGTTCTTCAACCGTATCTATTGAATAAGAAGGACCACTTCTCTTCAGTTCAATATCGGAAACTTCAAATTTAGGATTTGAAGCAATAGCAAGTTTTAACATCTCTAATCTATGTTTTCCACTTATAAGGTCTGGATCGTTTTTATGAGGCGGTATAGAATTAGGTATAAACAATATTTTTTCTAAATCTAAAAAATTTAATGCCTCTTCCGCTGCAATTAGGTGCCCATAATGAACGGGATTAAATGTTCCCCCCATAATACCTATTATGTCTGACATATTTTATAAAACAATTTATCCTTTCTTCAAAAGATTATCTATATTTTATTTTCTTCAATATAATTATTTTTCCTTTATTATTTAAAAGGTTATTCATTTCTTTTGCAGGAAAATTTTTAAAGAATGTCAAAAAAATATGTTTTAAGAAAACGGACAGGAATTCTCGTTTACTTGTAGCCGAGATGAAAGTCCGATTTTTTGTAAAATATAAAAAACTCTTGACTTGCACTAATAAGGCAATTATAATATATAAATACAATCTTTCGAGACAATCAATCATAAAAGCTATCTATGAGGCAAGAAACTTGTTACCGCATAGTTTATGCTGAGGCAATTTGTTTATAAGGTAAAATATGAATAAAGTAAAAATAGCTTTAATATCAATAATAATAGTAATGTCAACGCATTTAACAGCATTGGCAGATAATACCTCATTGCCAAATTATGAAAAAACAAGAAACCCTTTTGCTATTCCTACATATATAACAGATAATATAAAAGATGAATATAGATATGAAGAGATAAAATTTATTCCTCGCGATCCATTTTCTATCAATCAACTAAAAGAGCCAGAAAAAAAAGATACAAAAATTTCAAATACAGAACGCTATTTTAAAAGTTTAAAAGACAAATATAATCTAAATGTCATACCAAATCGCAACTCCTCTGTATTGTCATTATTTACAAAAGATGATGAAACTACTCAAAAATTAATAGATTCTTCTGGAAATGTATATGTTTTTGACAAAGAAGAAAGTAAAATAATGATACAAGATGAAGAAGATGAAGAGGAAATTGTTGAAGAAGATGTCAATGAGACTGAGGAAAAAGTAAATATAAAAAAGATAGATATAGACGAACTAAATAAATGTTCAGCAGCAGACATCGAAGAATTGGAAAACGAAAATCGTCCGAGTGTCGAAGCAGGAACAAAAGCAAGAATAACAGCAGATCAATTCGACTATAAAGACGGAAAAGCAAGGGCCACTGGAAATGCTGTAATTATTTTCAGAGGAATGAGAATAAAAGCAGATCAAATAATATATGATGAAAAAAGCAATAAATTAGAAGTAATTGGAAATGTTGATATATCACAAAAAAATAGCAGATTAATAGCTGAGCACGGCACATATGATATGGAAACAGGTATTTCAGAAATATTCAATGGCTATGGTTATACTGATGAAGTTGAAAAAGGTGATCAAAAAATAAATGGAAAGGTATATTTTTGGGGAGAACATATCGTAAGAGAAGAAGATAAAACAACATTGACAAATGCAATAGTAACGACTTGTGATGAACCAGAACCTAATTACCACTATCACATAAGATGTAAAGAAGCAGAAATATATCCTGGTAAAAAATTAATAGCACATCATTCAAAACTTAAAGTAAAAAATAGAACAATTTTAAATTATAAAAGGCTTGTTTTGTCATTAAATAAAAAGAATCAAAGTCTAATTCCAACAATAGGAAGGAATAAAGATGATGGTTGGTATATTAAAAAAGATTTTGATTTCAGCCTCTTTAATAATCCAGCTATAGGAACACTTGAACTATATGAAAAAACTGGAGTTGCCTATGGATTACAATATCCCTATTCCCTAAATAATGGAAAAATATTCGGATTATTGGAATATTATAATTTATCTCCAAATAAAACAGCTATAATCACAGAAGAACTTACAAATGAGCAAAAAACGAGAGAAGTAGGCAAAAAAGAATTTAGAAATCAAGTTAGATATGAAATAGGCAATGGATTCTACACTGGTCTAAATACTGGATTTTATGATTATAGATACCCCGATGAAAAAAGTAGCAACTGGAACAACTATTATTTTTATTTTGGTAGAAATACTAAAAAAGAAAAATATAGATTTTCACAGACATTGACAGATTACAATACATATAGCTATCAAACACGAGCTTTTGACTATGGAAGAAATTTAGGCAATGGCTGGACAGCAAAATTGGGAGTCTATAACAGTGGAAGAAGCAATTCAGATGCTATATGGCGTTATTATGCTGATTTGAATTATTCAAATTACTTTGTAGATGCAACTTTATCATATTTGACATCAACAAACAAAAATATATATCATCTAAATAAAGAACCTGAATTAAATTTTAGATCAAAAAATATGTATTTGGGAAGTATTCCTATAAATGCAGGAATGACATTTGGTAGTTACACAGAAGAACCAACCAATATAAAAATGACAAAAGAAAAATTTTATATTGGAGTAGCTCCAACAGAATTTGATTTTGGAAAATATGGTAATCTACAAGTAGCAGGTGGCTATTATCAAATATTATGTGAAGATGGTAGTCAAAAATATGCACTTTCTGGTATGTCAAATTATACATATAATCTAAACGATCACATAAATCTAAAAGCTGGATATTTTTTCCAAACTCCAAAAGGATATTCTCCATTTGTAGAAGATTATATTAACTCATATAGTTTGATAACTGCAGGAGCAGAAATATATAATGATGACAAATGGAAATTTACCATCGCAGGAGGATATGACTATCTATATAATTCAAAAACAAGTATTATAAGCACACTTGCAATACATCCAAACGATAATTTAGATTTAAAATTTGGAACTCACTACAATATAGAACAACATAATTTTCCTAATTTTACAACAGAAGTTAAATGGAATTTGGGAGATGGACTTTCTGTAGAAAACTGGACATTATATGATACAGTAAATAGCAAATTGACTTATTTTAATGTTGGTCTTTCAAAGGAAACACATGATTTTGTCACAAAATTGTTATACAGACATCAACAAAAAGATCTCTGGTTTGAATTTTATTTAAAGGCATTTCCTGAAAATCCAACTTATATAACTCCAAATCCTAATGAAATAATAAGTCCTAGAAGGTAAAAAAAACTCTGCTTAACTGTTAATTAAGCAGAGTATATCTAAAAAATAATATTAAAAAATTTCGACACTGTAACTCATTATATCTGCATTTTCATTTGGAGTATTATCTGGAATATTTGATTCATAATAATCATTAAGACCATCAGAAGGATAACCAGAAGGAATAGATGAAGATACAACTCCTTTATTAGGATTGACCATAAATGAATAATGAGTAGATGAAGAAAGGTCTGGACCAAGTGTATCTATGAATTGTCCAACTTCTTTTTGAGCTGTAGTTATTAAAACTTGTGTTGTAAAAGAATTGCCTTGTATCTGATTTTTGAAAACAGAACTTTCTTTTAAAGGAAATGTTACAAAAACAGTTGATTTATCTGAAGAATAAGATACATAATTATTTAAATCTGTTATAATAGTCAAAAGTCTATCAGCAGCATTTAATCTATGATACCAATGATATTGAGGAGCATCGAGGGAATCAGGATTACAAATCCTAATAACATCAGTATAAGTACCTATATCATCAACTTGAATAGGTTGTGCTTCAGTATTTAATAAAATACAATAATATAGAGAGCCTTTAACCTCTCCAGGTACTGTAATTTTAAACCTTATATATTTAGGCTCATTTTCAGATTCAGAATTCGAATTTGAAGAATTAGATTCAGAGTTTGACTCAGAACCAGAATTTGATTCTTCAGAATTATTTGTGGCACTATACATATTGTAGGGAATATACCCAGCAGAACTGCTATCTGAAGAGCTTGAATCGCTTGCACAAGATGCCAAAAAAAATATAATAAACATTAAAAATAGGTGTATAATTTTATTATTCATAACAAATATCCCTCTAATAAAAAAAATGACAAATAATATCAAAAATAATAATTTAAACTTACTTATAAAAATTTTTCTTGCTGTATTGGCTGGATTCCTCCTTGTTTATTCACTGCCAAATCGTAATTTAAATTTTAATTTAGGTTTTTTAGCTTGGTTTGGAATAACATTGTTAATATTAAATATTCGTTTAGCCAATTCAAAAAAAGAGAGTTTCTACATAACAATTATAAGTAGTATATTATACTATTCTACAATATACCTTTGGACAAATAGATTTGGGGTTTATGTTTGGCTCCTTGCAAGCATTTTTTTTGGTTCTCTTATGGGATTATGGGGAATTGCTGTATATATATTCGAAAAAAATCAACCCAAAAACATATGTGTATTTTTAATTCCAACTTCACTTGTAATATTCGAACATTTAAAAACATTTGGAATTTTAGGAACAAATTGGGGAAGTCTCTCTTATTTACAATATAAAGATTTATATTTGATCCAAATAGCTGGACTTTTAGGAATGTATTCAATTACATTTATAATGGCATTATTTGGATATTTTATATCTGAAATAATAATAAATTATAAAAAAACACCAATACTTGAAACCTTAAAAAAATATATATTTATACCAATTTTAATTATATGTGTATATATCTATGGTTTTTTATCAATAAATTTAGATAAATCAAACGACAAAAATAATATAAAACCAATAAAAGTTGCACTTTTACAACCTTCTTTTGACATGCTTATAAAAAAAGATTCGTCAAAAACTTATATGATGACAAAAACACTTTATGAAATGACAAAAAAAATTGTAGAAAACGATAAAGACACAGATTTAATAGTATGGCCAGAATCATCTCTTCCAGGTCTGAATAATAATCCTTATGTAACAGGTTTTATGGAAAATCTCGCAAAAGAAACAAATACAAATATTATATATGGCGTAATAAGTCTTGATGAAGAAAATAAAAAACACAATAGTGCTGTATATTATAATAATGAAGGCAAATATCAGGGATTATGTTCCAAAAAACATTTGGTACCATTTGGAGAATATGTTCCAATTTCAAATAAATTGAGAAAAGTTCATCCATTACTCAGTTTAGTTCCAGAATACGAACCAGGTGATCCTGAAAAAGACAAGGGAGTATTTGAAATAAATGGAACTAAATTTGGAATAATAGTATGTTTTGACTCCAATTTTCAACATTATGTAAAAGAATCTGTAAAAAATGGAGCTAATTTTGTAACTATAATAACAAATGATGGTTGGTTTGAAAATTATGATGCAACAGAAGACCACATAAGCTGGAATGTAATAAGAGCAGTTGAGAACAGAGTTCCAATATTACAATCTGCAAATACTGGAATCAGTGCTGTAATAGATAAATATGGAAGGGTTACAAAAAGAATTGGAGTATTTCAGAGAGGATATATTTCTGATGATATAAAAATAACAAAATCAGGAAGTTTATATACAAAGATAGGTAACATCTTTACATATCTATCATATCTATTTTTATTATTATGTATTGCGGATATAATAAACAAGAAAAAATATATGTTCAAAAATATTCCATGCGTAAGTTTCTTTCACAAATTTAACAAAAATAAAGAAAATAAAGAAAATTAATTTTTTGAGGACATACATGAAAAATTTTATAAATATAATAATAATTTCAAGTGTAATTTTGGGCGGACTCATATTATCTCCTGTATCTGCCGATAATAAAGAAGTAACAAAAAAGCAAGTTACAGTTAAACAGGGGCAATCAAAAACAACACCGAAAGCAGAAAAACAAGTAGATAACAAAGCTCAAAAGACAAATACAAAAGATAAAGAAGCAAAAAAAGAAAATAATAAAAAGACTGAAGAAAAAGGGACTTTAGAAGAAGCAAAAACAAAAGATAAAGAAGAAATAACAGTAAAGACTGATAAGAAAAAGACTAAAAAAAGTGAAATTCCTCCAGTTGAAGAACCCAATCTAAAAGAAGACCCAAAGGCAGTAAAGATGAATGCCGATAGATTGCTTTATGATGATAAAACAAAAATATCACAACTAAGAGGAAATGTAAAAATAGTATATGGCGATCTAATTGTAAAATCCAAATATGCCAAATTTTATGGAGATAAAAAAGAGGCCTATTTTACAGGAGATGTCAAATTATATAAACCTGGTAACACTGTTACAGGCGATAAAATGGACATTTATTACAATGAAGGTAAAGGGGTCATATATGAAAATGTAAGAGCAGTTTCATATCAAAACAAAGACAAAAAAGAACCTGGTAAAAAGAAAAATTCAGCTGATGACGATGCACCATTGATTTTGACTTGTAAATATGCAGAATATTTTTGGAATGATGATGAAGTCTATGTTGACGGCAATGTTAAAATGTGGAAAAATGACAAAAGAGCTTATGCCGATCACGGACATTACAGCCAAAAAATTGAGACAGTAACACTTTCGGATAATGTTAGATTTGAGCAAGGTGCTGAAAATTGGATGACTTGTCCTGAAGCTATATTTGATTTAAAATCAGAAACATTTGTAGCAAATGGAGGAGTTACTGCAGAAGTAGAAGTTGAACAACAACAAAATAATAATAAGAAAAAAGAAGATTCTTCTAAAAACAAAAAAGACAATAAAAAGAAAGATAAAAAAGACGATAAAAAGCAAAAAGATAAAAATAGTGAAGATGTAAATAAAGAAGATGAAGATTCTGAGGGCGAAGATTTGGATAAAAATAAGAAAAAAGATGATGAATTGCCTGAAGATAGAGTAAGTATTCCAAAGGTATTTCCTCAAGAAGATGATGAGATGATATTTACAGATGAACTTGATTTATAATTAACTCGTTGTGTTAGTTAATTTATCCTAAAAAAGGAGGAAAAAATATGAAAAGATTTTCAAAAGTTGCATTGCTATTTATATGTTTACTCATAACTGCAATGTTTACAACTGCATGCGGAGGTGGAGGTAAGGCAACTCCTCCAAGTTATCCCTATTTCCCAATAAATAACCAAGCCAATAACAACCAAGAGAACAACAATGAAGAAGCACCAGTAGCTTCGACTGAAGTTGCTTTGACATTGACCGATTCTCTACAATCTGACAAAATAGCAACAGCAGATATTTTCTATTCTGTTGAAGACAATACAAAAAAATCGAGTGCTGAAGATCAAGAGATTTTAGAAGCAAAACCTAATGCTGAAGATAACACAAAATTTACTATAAAAGTGCCTGATGGTATAGATTTTGCAAATGTCAAAATAAAGGCTATTCTCACTTATGATAGTGAAGGTAATTTGCTTGATTATTTCTCCAGTTACAATGGTATAGAAGCAACAAATTGCAATTTTAATATTGACTTTGAAAATAGCAAAGACAACAAAGAAGGTTTTGGCGGTGGCACAGGAACAAAAGACGATCCTTTCATAATCTCTGCTCCTCGTCATTTTGCCAACATCAATAAAATAGATGATAATGGTGATTATTTATATTTGGACAAATACTTCAAACAGACAGAAGACATTGATTTTAGCCATTTGACTGGATTAAAAATTAACGCAACCCAAGAAAACAAAAAATTAGTTGATGTAGCTATTGATGTAAAAAATGAAAAAGCACCTTTCTATAACAACGGTAAAGGAATTGTTCCTATTGGTATTTCACCATACACAAGAGAAAATGAAACAACAGAAATATACCCCCCAAGAGCTTTCCAAGGAAATTATGACGGAGCTGATCACATAATAGACGGAATCATAATTGTAAATCCAACATATCATTATGGTGGATTATTCCCTGAAACAGAAAATGCAACTATACAAAATATTACAATTGGTGAAAATTCAATATTTTTTATTGATGAATTAGATGATGAATACAGTTGTGGCATACACATAGGAGCAATATCTGGATGTTTAATAAATTCAACTGTTGATAAATGTCAAAACAATTCTGAGATTTTAATTACCAACTTAGATGGCAATTATGCTTATTGTATGTTATCTCTTCACGGAATTGCATTGTCAAAGGATGACAACAGCACTATCAAAAACTGTAAAAATACTGGAAATATTACTGTTAGTAATTGCAAAATTAAATCATGGGGCCATTATTCTGCAACAGGAATTGGAATAGTTAATAATTGTGGTAGTAATACAAATAACACCAATGAAGGCAATATAAATATAATAAACAATCAATTTACTGGTAACGATAATGGTAGTTTAACTATTGAAAACAGAGAAAATAACTACACAAACACAGGACATATCACCATAGACAACAACACAAATTTAAAAGATATAGATATTTATATAAACGCAATATATGATGATTCAGGAATGAATGACTGCACAAATGACGGAAATATCACGATAACAAACAACAAATTAGACGATGGAACAGATGGCTCTATAGATGTAATTGATTTTTATGCTTATTCATTTTCTAATTGTATAAATAATGGCTATATTCTCATAGACAGCAATTCAGGAAATTATTATATTGCTAGAGCTATGAACATTTTTGGTGGACCTGGTGCTACAAACAAAGGAAAAGTAACTTACAACGAAGTAGAGGGAGAAATAAATAATTCCCAATAAGAATAATATAATGTAATAACTAACAAAAAGCGTGTGGAAAATTTTCTCCGCACGCTTTTTTTATTTTCTGGTTAAATCACGATCTCATTCTACGATAGAGGCGATCGACTCTATTTTTAAGTAAATTATAAAAATTAACAAAAAATGATTTTTTTTAACAATATTTGGGGATAAATTGTAATATTTGGCAGATAAAATAGGATTATAACAAAATAATAAAAATCATTGTTTTATTTTTATTTTTTTGTTATAATATTTGCAAAGGAAAAGATTTTATGACTGTCAATTTAAAATCTACGGAACAAACAACCAAAAAGAAGAGAAAAACTCTTGAAGAGTTAACGATAAAAGACGATTATCTCTTCAAAAGAATAATGAGCGAAAAAGATATTTGCATTAAATTTGTGCAGATTATTTTAGGGATCGATATAAAAGATATTGTTTATATCAAAACAGAAGAAGTAGTAAAAGAACTTTAT
>CADASF010000030.1 GCA_902790465.1 uncultured bacterium
ATATTCGCCATTTTTTGTAGTTGCTACAATATCTATTCCAATATCTTGACCACTGCCAAATTGCTTTTTTAATGGAAATTCAGACCAAAGGTAAATTTTGTCGATATTTTCTCTGTAAAGTTTTTCATAAAGAAGCCAATTCTTAATCAAAAGCTCAAATTTATAGCCCTTATCTCTTTCACTCGTGGCTTCTGTATTTAGTTTTGTGATTATCTCTTCAAAGTGCATTGTGTTTAGCCTCATTCTATTCTCTTTTTTCTTAAATATTTCCACAAAATTTTTGTATTGCCTTTTTTTATTCTAAAAAGTAGAGACGGGAGGGGGAAAGGCTTATTATGTCTCTGAAAAGATTGCAGATGGACAATATAAGTTAAGTTATTTACCTCCATTTTTACAGGAAGTAGAACAATTTCAAATTTATGCAGAAATAACTAATCCCGAATTAACTCGTATATGGGAATTAAATGAAAAATTATTGAGAAATCAATTTATTTTGACAGCTGATGAAGATGGAATTAGTCATTTTGAAAAATTTCCAAATTTAGCTCCAAGGGGTACATTGGAACAACGCAGACAAAGACTTTTGGAAAATTGGAATACTTCTCCCCTATTTACACGACAAGTTTTATATGAGCGTTTAAAACGCCTTTGCGGTGAAGGTCATTTTGAATTGGATATCTCACATTTTAGTGATTATGAAATTTATTTAAATCTAATTCCTCCTTTAAATGGTTCTTTAGATGAAATTTTATATCTTTTTAGTTGGGATTATATGCTCCCTGCAAATATGCTTTATTTTATAACAGGGACTTTTGAAGAAATAATCCCTCAAGATTTAGATTTGTTAATACACTGTGATATGTATCAAAAAGATAGTTGTGATTTAAGAAAAAAAGAAACTTCTTCAGCTGTAATTTATATTGGTTTAAATTTTCAAATTGAAATAGTGGAAACTAATACAATTTATTAATTTGGAGTAGATTAAGAAATGGATAATTTAAGTTATCAATGTTATTTAACAGTGGCAGGCAGATTACTTTTAAATCAAATGCTTGCAGGTGATAAATTGATATTGACCAAAGCAATAGCTTCTTCAATGAGTGTAGATCACCCTGAAAATTTGCTATATATAACTCCAGAATCTCATTTAGCAAATCAATTTATAGCCGTAGCAAATGGTGATTATACAGAAATAACAATAGTATTTTTGAGTTCAGATGCTGTAGAAAATTATACATTAAATACTATTGGTGTATATGGCAAAATTGAAGGACAAAATGAAGATACTTTAATTTATGTTTGTGTAAATAATAATCCCTTCAATGTATATAAAAATTTATCTCTTGAATTTATATTCAAGATTCAAGAGACCTTAACAAAAGGCGAATTAACAGTAGAAGTTAATCCAAATTATGCCTGTCCAATATCTCATTTATCAGATAACTATAGGCATATATTTATTCAAACAAATACTTCAACAAGTGAAGCTACTGTTAGTAGTGGTTTAGAAAATACTTTTGTAAATGGTCAACCAATATTGTTTATTCCACAAGTCAATTTATCAACAAGTGCAAAATTAAACATAGCAAATACTTTGTATGATTTAAAATACCAAGACTTAGCTGGAAATGATATGGATGGTATTTTCATAGCTCATAAACCTTATGGAATGGCTTATGATTCAAGTGATAGTTCTTTTGTTTATAAACATTATGATAAATTTGAAATAGCTTATGGAATTCCACATTATTGGGACGGTGTTAAATGGCATTCAACTATGCCTGCAGGAAAAATAAATGCTTTTGATTTATCCTCTGCTCCTTATGGTTATCTGCTTTGTAATGGTGCAACTATAAGCAAAACAACTTATCCAGAATTATTTTCTGCTATAGGTTATCGACATGGAGGAAGTGGTGATAATTTTAAACTCCCAGACCTTCAAGGTAAAATGCTTTTAGGGGTAAGTAGTTCTCACTCTTTAGGCTCAACTGGTGGAAAAGAAAAACAACAATTAAACATTACCCACATGCCTGCTCATAAACACGATGTTAAAACAACATCAAAAGATACAAATACAACTTATACAAATTCAGAAAATATGGTTGGTATGAGTCAGGCAGGATATGGTATTCCTTGTTATTCAAATACTATAACTCCTACAAACAATGTCAATAATATTGTAATATCAGAAAGCTCCAAAGGTAGTGGAACAGCTTTTGAAATTCTAAATCCTTATATGTCGGTTAATTATTATATATCGACAGGAAAGAGTTTATTATGATTCAATTAAATTTAACTTCTGACGGTTTAGCAGCCAAAACAAGAAACAACAATCTTATATTTACGAAGTTTGTTACAGGTAGCGGAGCCGATGATAATGGCGAAAGTATTCAATCACAAAAACAATTAGTGGATATATCTTATTCACAAGTCTATAATGCAGGTTCAACATATACTCTAAATGGTTCTTCTTATGTAGAACAGATAAACCATGTAAAAATTTGTGGTACTCTTTCATTTTCTGAGGCTTTAGAAGATTATACACTAACTGAAATAGCACTAATGGCTAAAGAAGGTTCTGAAGGTACAGAGTTTGTTTTTGCCTATGGAGCAAATAGCCAAAATAGTATAAATGTTTTATCAGGTGATAATACAACTTATTCTCTCATACTTGACATTATTTTTGATACAACTCCAAATGTAACTGTAATTATAAGTGGAATAGGTGTAACTTATAGTGATTTGATTGCTCACATAAATACAAATGTTATTAATGGTGTACATGGATTGAGTTATACAAATGATGATTTAAAAATAAATGGTGTGAGCCTTGACATTTGTAAGAATGATATTTTCCAAAAAACAACAGGTATTACAACTTATGATACTCTTCCAACACCTTCTTTGCCTGATGAAGGTAGAACTGTTTATAATAAACAAAATTCATTTTCTTATAAATGTGTAAAATCAGTAGAAATTTCTGTTGGTGATTATATTTATGAGGATAATGGTTCTTGGAGTGTGGGAGATGGAACAGAAAATGGAGCGTTAGAAGTTATTGCAGATAATTCAACTCCTTCAAGTGATGAGATAACCCTTTCAAATGCTCAGAGTCATTTTATGGAATGGGTTATAACTAATAATATTACTAAGCGTTTGTTTTCAGCAGAACAACAAATAGAAAATAAAAGCAATATTGGACACACTCATTTAATTTCAGATATAACAGATATAACAGCAACTGCTTCAGAATTAAACAAACTCCACAATGTAACAGCAACTTCTACAGAGATAAATTATTTAAGTGGTGTAAATTCTAATATCCAAACACAAATTAATAATATAAGGCTAAGTGCTTTTTATCCATTATGGACAGCAAACGCCACATATTCTGTTGGTGATGTAGTAAAAACTTTAAGCTCTTCTTTTTGGGTGTATTTAGAGTGCGTGGTAACAGGAACAAGCGACACAACAGAGCCGACATTTACAAATGTTGGAGAATTAGTTACAGACGGAACAGTTAAATGGCTTGTTTTGGATTTGAGAGATTCTGCACCAGTAGGAACATTTAAACAAGATATAATCAAGCGAGATGGTTGGCTGAAGTTAAACGGAGCGACTGTAAATGTCGCTGATTATCCTCGTTTAGTTAGTTTCTTAACTGCAAATTCATTACTAAATGCTTATACCGCCACTCCTGATAGTACAAAGTTTTATTATGGTGATAGTAATAATGAAACTTTGTTACTACCTGATTTTGAAGGGTTGTTTATTGAAAATAGTGCAAGTAATTTATTAGATGAAGTAAGTGCTGGATTGCCTAATATAACTGGTGGTTGTGGATATATTCGTTCGCAAAAAGCGGATAGCTCAATCATTGATAATGCTATAAATGATAATACCCAAGCCTTGAAATGGAGATTTAAAGCTACTAATTCGGAACAAGCAATGCAAAGTATTAATGATAGTACAAAGGCCGCCATGGGAGATATAACTTTTGACGCTTCTCGTTCAAACTCAATTTACGGCAATTCAACCACAGTACAACCACCAGCAGTCAAACTTATACCAGTTATTAAATATTAGGAGGCACTATGAACGAGGCATTAGAGATAATCAAAAACAAAGCTGAAAAGACCGTATGGAATAAAAGGGATGGTTCTCAAAGAATCCTTGACAAAAGCGACATCTGCCCTATAAGTGGAAAATGGCTAATCCCTGCAAAATGTACAGAAATTGAGCCTCCAAAAGTTGAAGAAGGCTATAAGGTCTCTTTTCAAAACGGAAAGTGGATTACAGAAAAGACAGAAGAGCAGATAGAAAAAGAAGAAACGCAAAAATATGAGCCAGTTGTAAAAACACTACAAGAGCAAATTGAAGAATTAAAATTACAAATTGAGCAATTGAAATTTGAAAAAGAAGAAGTCAAACTTGATATGAAATTAGAGAAAGAAAGATTACTTGATGATATAGCAAGTGCAAGAGCTGAGGCTTTAGAGTTATCAACAAATTTAATTCTTCAAAAAGGAGTTGATGAAAATGGATTTAAAACCAATTCTTGAGACAGGTCTTTCTAATGGAATTTACTAAATAAAAAATCGAAAATTTGTTCGTTTTCACTTGTTAATTATTTGTAACTCATTTGTCACTAACCGTAAAAAAAGTATAATAATTTTATCGAAAATAGTAATTTTGCATAGGCATAGGTATAAATAAAAAAAAGCCATCAATGATAGCTACTAAGCTAAATGATGGCTTTTTTCATTTACTTCTTTTCAGCTCCACAGATACAAATTCCCGTATCCATTAATTTCTATTGATCCTACAACTCGCATTTGATGACCATTCAATTTATTATAACTCTTTTCTGCAAATGAGTTTTGAATTCTATTTGCAAGGATTGGAGCTTTAATTTTTGGAGTTTCTGGAGTTAAGAGTAAAATAGAATTTCTATTTAATTTTGTACAAACATCTATATTTTCTCTAAATTGTGTTCTTACTATTTCTGCAAA
Organism: uncultured bacterium; assembly: GCA_902790465.1. Lineage (GTDB taxonomy): Bacteria > Vulcanimicrobiota > CADAWZ01 > CADAWZ01 > CADAWZ01 > CADAWZ01. Next base: position 5,013 of record CADASF010000030.1, read on the forward strand.
TATTTTCATAGCTTCTTCTTGTATTTCATCAGAAGCCTCTGGGAATGTAGAGAATAAGAACATTGAAAAAGTTATTCTATATCTATCACATCTTTTTATTTCTTCTTTTACTTTCATTGAGAAGTATGAATAATTCAACATTCCTGTATTTGAATCAGCCAAATTTAGGTGTTCAAAATTGTTTTCAAAAGAAGCTTGACCTGCCTTTAACTCAAATATTTTTTTAGTTTTTTCTTCCCTTGAAGTCTGATTTTGTCCATTATATACAAATACTTGATTTTTGCCGTTTGCTTTTGCTGTTTCAAGAGCTGTTTGAGCAGTTTGGATTATATCATTGTCTGATATAGCTAAATCAGGATATGTAGAGATTCCAAAACTTGCTGTTATTGTTTTTTGGGTTTCGAAGCCTTCAAAAGTTGTATTTTGAATAACTTTTCTTATTCTGTCAGATACGAGTTCTGCCAAATCAGAATTAGTACCTGGGAGAATTAGAGCAAATTTTTGTCCTCCCATTCTAATTCCTATATCTACACCTTCTCTTATATTGTCTTTTATTATTTTACCTATGCCTTTTAATATTCTATCACCTTGAGTTGGACCATAAGCTTCGTTAACTTGTTTAAAATTGTCTATATCTGCAATACAAAGTGAACAAGCCTGTCTATATCTATCCGATCTTTTTAATTCTTCTGCAAGACTATGATATAGAGTTTTCTTATTATATAAGCCTGTCAGATCATCACTTATTGATGCTTCTATTAAATGTTGAGTTTGCAATGTTTGTGAAGAAATTGATATCAATGGCTCTAATAGTGAATAAGTCATTCTCTTCATCACAACATTAGATTTTTGTATTTCTCCAAGTGTTATGAATCCAATAAATGTGCTTTTATCTCTTAACACTATAATATTTCTAACTTGCAGAGCTTGAAATCTTTTTACAAGTGTTGGAAATGCTTTTTCAAATAGTTTTGAATGTGTCAATTCTCTTATAGAAATTATTGGGCGAGCTTCTTGAATTGTCCAATTTGTTACTTCACTACCTGTTATTATTGTTATTGGTTCTTGATTATATAAAAGATGTGAACTTACTGTACTAAGAGAATTATTTTGTCTATTATATACCATCAAAAATCCATTTATTGTTTTGAAATAATCACTGAAAAATTGTGGTAAAAATGAAGCTAATTCTTGAATATTTGAAACTTTATCTATATCTTCATTAAATTTAGCTAAAACTGAATTTATATATTCTTTTTTCTTTCTATTGTATAAAAATGCTCCAAATATTGCTATTATAGCTACTCCGAGTAGGCTTGCTATCGTTATTGCTATTGTATTTCCCCTTTTTTCTTTTTCTCTTTTAGCTATTTGACTTTGTAATTCTGCTATTTCTCCTGATGAAGCACCTGCTCTTATAGCTTTTTTCATTTCTTGTTTAGAATCTTTTATCTTGTCTTGTGCTAGATAAACTTCAGCTATATTTTTATGTATAGAACCTCTCATTTTATCGCCTATAGGAAGTTTATCAAGCAAGTTATTATATTCTTTTAATGCTTCTTCATATTTGCCTTGTTTTTCATATACATCACCTAATCTTTGATAATTAGGTAAAAATTTTGGTTGCAACGAAATCATCTTTTTGATTTGTGCTTCTGCTAATTTATATTCTCCTGATTTCAATAGAGAACGATAATATTGAAATCTATAATATCCAGATTCTGGCAGAAAATCGACTATTTTTTTATAATATTTGTTAGCACTCGCATGATCACCTTGGTCTCTGAATGATTCTGCTAAGATTCTCATCGCTGTTGTAAATTTTGAATTTATTTGAAGAGATTTATGTAAATACTCCTGCATTTTTATTGTATCTCCAGCTTGGAGATATATATTTCCAATGTAAAAATAAGCATACTCATTTTTAGGATTTAATTTTAAAGCTCTTTGACAACTGTTTATTGCTTTTTCTCTTTCAGCTAAATTCATTTGACAATAGCCTATTAACATGTACGCTTCTGAAAGTATAAGTTTGTCTTCATTACTTAAATATGGATTGACTTTATTTGGGTTATTATCAATAAATGCAGGTCCTCTTCTATTTATACAATTATTTAGTGTGTTTATAGCTTTTTTAAAATTTAAATCAGAAAGTTGATTGAATCCTTCTGTCAATAAGCTATCTTTATTTATGCCTGTATGTAAATATTGAACATGATAATTTCCAAGTGAAGGATTACTTGCAGTAGCAAAATTTATGTCTATTTCATCTGCAAATACCACTCTTAGAGTTATTACTAATAAAAATGTCAAAATAAAAGAAAGTTTAAATAATGTCTTTATCATAAATTAATGCCTTTAAAAAAAGTAGTCTTTTATCCTTTCTGCAGTTTTTAAAAAAAACCTTTCTTATTTGCTTTTACTTATGATAAAGATAGAGGATTTTATATTTTTTCGTTAAATTCTTATAAAGATAAATAAAAGATTTTTTTTGTTATTTATCGGAGGGTGTTTTATGAAATGTTTATTTTGTGGTTCTGAACAGCCAGTTAATGGAGAACCATTGTGCACAGTTTGTTCTTTTTACTTAGGTAATGGTGAAGAAAGAGAATATAAAGAACAACTTTCAAGACTTGCTTCTGCTTTAGCTAATGGTGATATTGATTCAGATACATTCGTTAAGTCTTTAGGCTATATGTCTTTAATGCTTGATGAAATGTATAAAACTTCTTTGACATGGGATGAAACTTTCCCAGAAAATAGTATTCCTAATGAAGTTAGAGAAATGATAATGAAACCTGTGCATGTTATGAGAGAATCTTTAGATGCTTATGATGAAGCATTGAAGGCTTATAATTTATATGCCGTAGATCCTGATGCAGAATATCTCCAAAAGGCTTCTATGGCTATGAGAAAAGCACAAAATTTAATGTTAAATAGCATGGAACTTACTAAATTTGCTTTTAAAGAAGTAAAAAATCAAATGCCTTCAGATGTCGTATTGTCAGATGATTTGAAAAGAATGGATGAAATTATTTCACAACCTAATGAGAAAAATGAGGAAATGTATGAAATTTTAAATAAATCTCCTCTAAAAATGACCTAAATAATATTTTTTGGTTATTGCATATTTTTTTCTTATGTGTTATAATATTTGAACTTAATTTAAACTTAAAAAATATTGGAGAGAATAAATAAATGGGGGATAGACTGAAAAGAGCCTTACTGATTAAATCTTTAATACCTGTTCTATCCCTATTTACTTTTTTATATATTTTTGTATTAAAACAGAACTTTTTTAGTTAGGTTCTGTTTTTTTATTTTCGTTTTATTTAGATAAAAAAATATGGGAGAAAATCTTTATGTTGAATACTCTTATTCTTGGAATTGCGGGTGGAACAGGTTCTGGAAAAACTACAATGGTAAAAGAAATATCTCAAATGCTCGGAAATTCTGTTACTGTCATACCTGCAGATTCGTATTATTATGATAGAAGTGATATGACTCCAGAAGAAAGGGAAAAAGTTAATTACGATCACCCTGGAGCTATAGAAATTGATCTTCTTTGCAAACATATAAAAATGTTAAAAGAAGGAAAGGGTATTGAACGCCCCATATATGATTTCTGTACTCATACGAGATTAAAAGAAACTGTTCATATAGATGCTGGAGAAATAATAATAATTGATGGAATTCTTTTGTTTGCAATACCTGAATTGAGGGATTTGATGGACATCAAGATTTTTGTTGATACAGATGCAGATGAAAGACTTATGAGGCGTATAATAAGAGATGTTTTGGAAAGAGGTCGTACTTATGAAGGAGTTATGAAGCAGTGGCGTGAAAGTGTTGCACCAATGCATTCTCAATATGTTGAAACATCTAAGAGATTTGCCCACATGATAATTCCACATGGCTATAATGAAATAGTAGTTGGAATGGTAGTTGCTTTCCTTCAGAAGGTAAAATCTGAGGAAGAAAATAAAGGAGATTTGAAAAATTTAATTGGTACTCCTTCAGAGGCATTTAAGCCAGATGAGGAATTATTAAAAGATGTTATAAAAAAATAAAGAGTTTTTTGGTTGACGATTTTAAAAATATAATGGTACTTTTGAGCTTCTTTCTTTTTTATAAAGAAAGGGCTTTTTTATTTTTTATTAAATTCTTTATCTTCTTCTTTTTGTTCTTTGTTTTGAGGTTTCCAATCATATTGACTGTCATTTTCATCTTCAAAACAACCACCAAACGGCTTGTAACTAATATGATTTTCCTGTCTCTTTATACTAAAATCACACTTTGTTTGTATGTTAAATTTCTTTTGATTATCCATAATTCACTCCGTCTTCTTAGATTTTTTCTGAGATTTATCTGGTCCAGCTAACCAAAGAAGGAGCCATACAACAAGAAAACATACGAAAGAACACCCAAAAACTAAATATGCTTCTGCATCTTTATGACTTTTTTTATCGTCATCTGCAATTTTTGGAATTTTATATATCCCTTTCTTATTTTTAAAAACTTGTATTGTAACTTTATCACCTTCAGAATAGCAATTACTATAATCTTTCTTTACCTTGTATTCAACATCATTTACAAAAAATTTCAAGTCAGTATGATAAACAGTTCTTACATATTCATAGTGAAAAGTAGTTTTTTCTTTTTCGTTATCATAAACTTTTTTATGAATATCTTCTTTATGAACAGATACTACTTCAGCTTCAACATCACGAATATCATCTGAATTTTTAAATTCTTCATAAGTTCTATTGTTTAACATCAACATTATGATACCAATAACAATAAGTACCCCTGCAAAAATAGCAACATTCCTTGCATAAATTCTCAATTCTTTAGAATCATTTGATTGTTTATTTCCCATTTTTTCACCTTTTGATATAACCAACTTAACAAAGTTTATTCTACAAATACAAATTTTATCTTGCTTTTTTGATGAGTATTTGATAAAATTCCATTATGCTTTTTTTGAGAAAAGCAAATTTTTTCCATACTATACAGAAGGACAAAAAAATGGCAAAAGAAATCGATCCCCAAGAAACAACAAGGGCAAAAGCATACGAACTTTGGATGAAAGCTCCAAATCCAATGGTTACATTTTTTAAAACTTTGGAAGTAACAAATTTAAGAAAAATATCAAAACAAAAAAATTTAAAATTCAATATGTTACTTTTATATTGCATTGGAAAATCAAGTGCAAATATTAAAGAATTTTATATACTTCCTGTTGGGCAAAAATTAATAAGATATAATACAATCGCAGTGAATACTATTGTTAAAAATAAAAATGGTGAAATAAATTCTTGCGATATTTTATATACTGAGGATTTAGATAAATTTAATCAAGATTATTTGAAATACACAAATCAAGTAGCTGAACAAGGTTTAGACAAAGATTTATCAGAAAATAGTATGGTAATAGGAACATCGGCTATTATAGAAACAGAAATAGATGGAGCTGTTGGAATGAATAGTGGTATTTTTAATAATCCATTTCTCATTTGGGGTAAATACAGAAAAAATGATTCTAAATATTATCTTCCAATATCATTCCAATTTCACCATACACAAATGGACGGAGCCCATGCAGGTCATTTTTTAGAAAATCTTCAAAAAGAAATAAACAAATTATAGCATTTTGTAACTATTCCCCTATTTTTTACATTCTCCCCTATTTTTGTGAAATCTGTCTATTTTTTTAGGGATACATTATATTTTTGTATTTTATATTTTTATTCTTATTTTTTAGCAGTTCACCTAAGAGTGAAAATCAACAAAGATATTTTTTCAAAAAAAATGGACTTTTATCTTGATTAATTATAATCGAGACAAAAGTCCATTTTTCTTAATTTATTAATTGTTTTCAATTTTATCAATCATCTGTTGAGCCTGTTTATGTCCTTGATTTGCAGCTTGTCTAAACCAATGCAGTGCTGTCGGAATATTTCTTGGCACTCCATCTCCATTATAATATTTCAAACCAAGTAAATATTGAGAAGTTGCATTTCCGCCCTCTGCTTGAGTTCTTAAACTTGTCAAATAATCTTCAACAGGTTCATACTTTGGTTCTTCGTATTTAGGTTCTTCATACTTAGGTTCTTCGTATTTTGGCTCTTCATATTTTGGAGCTTCATACTTAGGTTCTTCATACTTTGGCTCTTCGTATTTAGGTGCTTCATATTTAGGTTCTTCATACTTAGGAGCTGTTACTTGTACTGTATTTGAAGGACGACTATAATTTTGATAATTATTTGTCGCTACTTGAACATTGTTATTATCTTCTATGTTTTGGTAATTATTATTATTTTCTTCTTTTTTATGTTGATAATTACTCAAATTATTACTTGAAGGAATTTCTATCTCATTTACATTATTTGAAGAAGAATCTTCTGATTTGTCAACTTTTTGTTTTTTAACCTTTTCGTTTTGTGAAGCTATTTTCTTATTTTCTTCATCTTTATTTTCTATATTGGCTATTCCTTCTCTTTTCTTTTTCTGTTCTACTAAATAATTATATCTACTTTGTGCTTCTATATTGCCTTTGTCTGTAGATTTTTTATACCACTGCATAGCCTTATCCATATCAATATCGGTACCATATCCCAACTCATAACACATTGCAAGTCGATATTGTGCCTTATCATTTCCTGCATTAGAAGCCTTTTGATAATATTCAAAAGCCAACTTATAATCTCTTTCTACTCCGATACCATTTTCATAATTTAAAGCTAATTCATAAGGATCGCTTTCTTTTGTTATTTTTTCAGATTTTTTATCTTCCCTTGGCAAATTATCTTCTTTCTTTTCCTCTACAACATTATTTTCTTTTGTTGTAATATTCTCTGAATTTTCAACAGTAGTAGAAACATATTTAGTTTTATTCAATTCATTTGCAATATTAGATGATGAGTTATTTTTTACAGAATAAATTCCATAATCACCTGCATTAGCAATGTTGTTAAATATAAATGAAATACAACCTATAGCTATAAAAAAAGAAACTATTTTAAAAAGCATAGGATATTTGCTTTCAAAATTAGGATGTTTCTTTGTAAAATATAATATGGTTATCATCAATGTCATAATAATTATAAAAAAAGTTAAAAACCACATATATTTATTATCACCCTTTCATAATTATATGGTCTATTATACACTATATTTATTATCAATGCAAGTTTTATTCAAAAATTGCTATAAAATATTAGAAAAATGACAGATTTTGTCATTTAAAAATTAAATTAAAGATACCTGCTGATTGTAAAAAGAGAACAAACATAACGAAAGGAGCAATATATTTAATCATAACTGCATATAATCCCTTTCTTGTCATCTTATCTCCCGATGATTCCATTTCTTTAATAATCCAATCTGGCTTTAAAACCCAACCTATAAAAATACAAGAAATCATACAAATAAGAGGCATTAAAAAGCTATTACTTATATAATCCATCAAATCCAATAGCTGTGCAGTCGATCCATTTGGAAGTTTCAACTCAAAATAAAATACATTATAACCAAGACATACAATCACAGTTGCTATTGAATAGATCACAGCAAGCCAAAGAGTTGCATTTTTTCTTTTTAAATTGAAAAATTCCATAACATTTGCAACTAATGTTTCCAAAACAGAAATACAAGAAGTCAATGCTGCAAATGCAAACATAATAAAGAATATAATTCCTATAAAAATTCCAATACTTCCCATTTCATTAAATATTTTAGGAAGTGAAATAAAAACCAACCCTGGTCCTGCTGACATACCATCAGTTCCTGAAAAAGCAAAAACTGTAGGTATAATCATCATACCTGCCAAAAATGCAACAACAGTATCAAACAATTCTATCTGTTGAACAGATTTATTCATATTTACATCTTTAGGAACATAAGAGCCATAAGTAATCATTATTCCCATTGCAACACTCAAAGAGAAAAACAACTGGCTCATAGCATCCAAAACTATCTGTAAAAATTTACCAAGAGTTAGACCTTCAAAATTTGGGGTTATATATATAAGAAAACCTTGTAAACCTGTTCTAACTGTTCCATTGCTATCAGTATGTTTTAATGTCAAGGCAAAAACGGCAATAATAATTATCATCAACAAAAGGATAGGCATAACGATTTTTGAAACTTTTTCAATCCCTTTATCTATGCCTAAATAAACGACCCAAGCGGTGATACACATAAATATAAGTGCAAATATAATCGGTGAATATACAGAAGTGATAAAATTTGTAAAATAGCCATCTGTTGAGGCAACTGTACTATTTCCTGTAAAATAAACAACTATATATTTTAAAATCCAGCCTCCAATAATGGCATAATATGTCATAATTAAGGCAGGAACAATACAAGTAACTTTTCCGAGAAAATTCCATTTTTTGTCTGCTTTTTTATATGCACGAATTGAATTTGATTGAGTTCCACGACCAAGAGCAAGATCACTGACTAAAAGAGCATAGCCAAATGTCAAAACTAAAACTAAATATACGAGTAAAAATAGTCCTCCCCCGTCTTTGGCAACTAAATATGGAAATCTCCAAATATTGCCAACTCCAACGGCACTACCTGCAGCAGCAAGAACAAAACCGAGTTGATTTGTCCAAGCTCCTGTATTTTTCTTGTCCATTTTAAATAATGTGTCCTTCCAATTTATAAAGAATCTACATTGTAACACATAGACAAAAAAAATGCAAATAATTTTTTTCTCCTTCGCATTTTTTTTCTCCTTAATTTCATTAAGGAGCTTATTTTTCGAAGGAGCTTAAATGCTCCTTACTCATTCCTTAGCTTTAAAGTTAATTTTTACCTATCTTTATTATAAAACCAAGCAGAGAAAATGTCAATTCACAACTTTTTTGACGACATAAAATAGCGTGCGGAGAAAATTTTCCACACGCTATTATATGCTTATTTACGAAAAGTATCTATAGTTTTATCCACAAAGCTGGACGAACAACGATGCCATTGTCGTAAAAAAAGTAGTAATTGATACGACCGTTATTAATGACATCATAGACATTATTAGCATAATCAAGATTAGGAGAACGCAACCACCAAACACTATTTCCTGCATAACTTCCTGATGTTTCCACCCAAGCACCATTCGCTACTGCATAATCTGTTGGTTTACACATTCTTGCAGAATCATCTGCAAAATAAGCATTTGCCTCACCATTACTTAACAAAAATACATTATCTTCCTCTGTCATATATAATGACTCTGTCATATATACATCTGAAAGAACTACTGGCTTTATAAAACTCTTTTCATCATTAGTAAATACGGCTCTTCCATCTTCAAAAATTTTATTATAAAAACCATCGCCATTTAACCAACCACGAATCTCACTACTTCCCCAAACATTTGAGTTATCATCAAAACGGTGTACATCAAGACCTGTTAGCGAAATTGCCAATAATTGCTTATTTTCTTCATCTCTTGATAATACAAGCCACTTTATAGGCTGAATTTGCCATTCAACAGGATCAGAACCTTCAACTTTTGTCTGAGGATAACGACCAAATTCCACTTCATCACCTTTTTGAGCTTCCGCAAATGTTTTTACTGGAGTCGGTACAAGATCAGGAGTCGTCTCTGATTCAGGCTCAGAATCAGGAGATACTGTAGGAGTGGGAGTAGAAGTTGGAGTGGGAGTAGAAGTAGGAGTGAGAACAGGAACTGGTTCTTTTTGTTGAGCAAACAAATAATAAAGAGATGAATTGTCAGTCGGTAGAGTTTTACCATCACCACCGCACGCAGAAACAATTATAGCTACCCAAAAAGACATACAATCAAAAGGGCAAAATGTTTCTTATTCATAAATACAACTCCCTTTTTTAGTAAAATTTGCGAGGGTATGAAAAAAGTATTTTTTTGACATCTATTCTATTTACTTTTTCACAGCCCCTTAAAAACATGTTTGCCCTCGCTTTTTTTATAAAAAAGCGAGTGCAAGGCACGAACTTATAAATAGGCCCATGCCTTGCACTCATAATATCAAAATTTACTTCTATCAATTAGCTATTTAGCTAATTTTTCCTTCTTTATTACAAAGTTATTTGCCTCTTGTTACAAACCTAATTCCTTTATCCACTTATCCATATTTTTATCTGTTGAAGAATCGCCTTTATCATAAACAACAAATTCTTTTTTCAAAACTTTTGCTTTTGAAATTTCTTTCATCTCTGCAGGGATATTATATTTTCCGCCTCCGCCATGTGTTACAAACGGAACAATAATTTTGCCTTCAAATCCCTTTTGATTTTTCAATAAAAAACTTTTAACAGGTGTTGCCATTGAATACCACCAAGCAGGAGTTCCAACAAAAATGACATCATATTTAGAAACATCAATATTTGATTTTAAAGGAGTTGTTATGCCTTTTTCTTTTTGTTCTTTTGCAACATCACAAGTCTTTCTATAATCTTTTGGATATGGAGTTTTTGGAACTATCTCAAAAATATCTCCACCAACTTTTTTGTGAATCTTTTCTGCAATAGATTTTGTGTTGCCACCCCAAGAATAATAGGCAACTAAAACTTTTTTAGAAGATTTTGCAGAAATCAAATCATTGTCAGCAAAAGCAATTCCAAATGTCAAAATTAAGGCAAACAAAACGATAAAAACTTTATTTTTCATTTTTCTTTTCCTCCATTTTTTCTTTATATAAAGACAACTTATAATTTACAAAATCAAGTTGCTTATTAACTTCTTTTAATTTATTTTTAACAGCTTCTTTCTGCTTCAACATTATATTATAACGAGTTGGGATTGTCGAATCCCCCATTTGAACTAAGTCCATATATCTTTTTATATCTTTTAATGACATTCCTGTTCCACGAAGACATTTTATGGCAAGCAATGTATCCAGTGCCTCTTGATCAAACATTCTGTAATGATTATTATTTCTCGATAAATTTGGAATAAGTCCTAAATTTGTATAATATCTAATTGTATGTTCGGAAAGTCCAGTTTTATCTGCTACTTCTTTAACAGAATAAAATTTATCTTCACTCATAAAATCATACCTTCTAAAATTTATTTTTCCTTTTTTAAAATGAATAAAATTTGGTTGCTTCTATAGTGCAAAAATTTTACTCAATTTTTATAAATAAAAAATAACACATTAGAGCTACTATAAGTCAAGAGTTTTTAAAAAAAAATTTGACAACATCAAATTTATTATATAATATTTATATTATATTTGATATTTTTAGGAGAAAAAAATGAATAAAATACATATAAACATGCTATTCATTTTATTACTAATTATATTTATGACTTCAGTTTGTATTTCTCAAAATACAAACGAAATAAAAAAGAGAGAACAACAACAAATGAATACAGACTATATTGAAGTTTCATTAAATTATGATGTTTTAAAACAATTAGGATACGAAAAACAAGATTTTATAGCCACAGATGATGGAGAATCTTTTTTCCTTTTGACAAAAGCTGGAGAAACCGTAAAATTTCTCGACATTCCTTCTACTTATGAATTTGAAGGAAAAAAATACAAAATAACACAAATAGAGTCAAAAATTTTTGAAAGTTTTTCGTCACTAACAAATATAACAATCCCAAATAGTGTAACAAAAATAGGAAATAGAGCTTTTAATCATTGTACTTCGTTAAAAAAAATAACATTACCTGATACTATTGATGAAATTCCTGAAAGTGCTTTTAGTGAATGTTTTTCATTGAAAAGCATAAGTTTACCTAAAAACATAAAAAAAATTGGTGAAACATCTTTTTGTAATTGTAAATCTTTAGAAGATATAGAAATACCAAATGGTGTAACAGAAATTGGATTTTTGGCATTTTCAGGTTGCACATCATTGAAAGAATTAAAAATACCTAATAGTGTAACAGAAATCGGTTTTAAAGCATTTGAAAATGTTCCACATGTATATTATAAAGGAAAAGCAAAAGACCCCGAAAAAAAAGCTATATTCTTTAGAGGTATCTGGGGAGCAAAAAAATTTAATTAAAAAATTTTAAAAATATTTTTTTTAAAAGAAGGAATAGAAAAAATTAAATAGAATTATATTTAGCGTAAAACAAATTAATTGTTTGTTTTACATGCCGAAGTGGCGGAATAGGCAGACGCGCCGGTCTCAAAAACCGGTGGGATTTATCCCTTATCGGTTCGATTCCGATCTTCGGCATTTTTTATTTTACACGCCACATATAATTTGTGGCATTTTTTATTTTAGAGTAGAAATTATGAACAATAACAGAGTTGTGAGTCTCTTTTCAGGTGCTGGAGGTCTTGATAAAGGATTTGAAAAAGCAGGTTTTGACATAATTTGGGCAAACGAATTTGATTCATCTATTTGGGAAACATTTGAATATAATTTTCCAAAAGTACATTTAGATAAAAGAAGCATAAAAAATATTGATACAAAAGATGTTCCTGATTGTATTGGAATCATAGGTGGTCCACCATGTCAAAGTTGGAGTGAAGCAGGAACATTGCGAGGTATTGAAGATGAGAGAGGCAAACTTTTTTATGAGTTCATCAGAATTTTAAGAGCTAAGAAGCCTCTTTTCTTTTTGGCTGAAAATGTTTCAGGTATGTTATCACAAAGACATTCAAAAGCTCTTGAAAATATAAAAAAATTATTCCAAGAATCTGGTTATAATTTAAGTTTTAAGCTGTTAAATGCAAATGATTATGATGTTCCACAAGATAGAAAGCGAATATTTTTTGTTGGTTATAAAAAAGAATTGAACTTAACTTTTGAATTTCCGACACCTCACAAATATAAATCTTTTTTAAAAGATGTCATTTGGGATTTAAAAGATTCTGCTATTCCTGCAAAAGAAAAAAATTATACAAATGGCGATCTTTGTAAAATTGCAAATCATGAATATATGATTGGAGGATTTTCAACTATCTATATGTCGAGAAATCGTGTTAGAAGTTGGAATGAGCCGTCTTTTACTATTCAAGCAGGAGGACGACATGCACCAATTCACCCACAAGCTCCCAAAATGATTTTTATTGAACAAGATAAGAGAGAATTTGTAAAAGGAAAAGAAAATTTATATAGGAGATTGTCTGTAAGGGAATGTGCAAGAATACAAACTTTCCCAGATGATTTTTTATTCAAATATTTAAATTTAGCTGTTGGATATAAAATGATTGGAAATGCTGTTCCTATAAATTTAGCCTTTGCACTCGCAGAAAAAATAAAACAAGATTTAGAGAAAATTTTGAAATAACTATAAAAAAATTTACAATTTGTTTATTTTTTTATTTTATGTTTGTGCTATAATGTAGGAGAAGAAATCCTTATTTTTTAGGGGATAATTGAAAGGGGCTGACAAAGAATGTCTAATATTGGTTCAATAAATTTTGCCAGTAACAATTACAATCTACCTTCAGTGAACGCTGAAAGATCTCATGTAAACACACCACAACAGGAAAATGTTGCAGTTGGTGATAGTGTATCTTTAAATTCTGGAAGTGATTCAATAGAAAAAACAAAAAAGAAATGGACAGTTCTTCTTTATTCAGCAGCAGACAACAATCTTGAAACTGCACTTGTAAAAGATGTAGCAGAACTCGAGTCAGTAGGTTCTTCAAATGAAATGAACCTCGTTGCACAGCTTGATAGAGGAGACAGGCCATCTTCTCTCAGTGGTGGTTGGGATGGTTGTAAACGTTTTTATTTAACTAAAGATGATGATAGATCAACCATAAATTCTCCTGCACTTGCAGACCTTGGTCAGGTAAATATGTCTGATCCAAAAGTTCTTTCAGATTTCATACAATGGGGTATGAAAGAATTTCCTGCAGAAAATTACATTTTGATTATGTCCGATCACGGAGCAGGTTGGCCAGGTGCATTGCAAGATATTTCTCACAATGATTTTGCTTCAACTCCATCTCTCAAAGACGGAATTATGGACGCAGAGAAAAAGACAGGTCAAAAGATAAACATCATCGGTTTTGATGCATGTCTTATGGCTTCAACAGAAGTTGCACACGAACTTTCAAATGCAGGTGATTTCCTCGTTGCTTCACAAAATACAGAAGGTGGCGATGGTTGGCCATATTCCAAGATTTTCTCAGACAAAGTTGCTTCAAAGATGCAACAAGCATTGAGTTCAAAACTTGATGTAGATCCAAGAGAAGTTGCAAAGGCAATGGTCAATGAAAGTGAAGGCTTCCCAAGCATATCAACATTGGCAGCTATGGATCTTGCAAAAATGCCAGAACTCACACAGGCTTCAGACAAATTTGCACAGACAATGATGAATTCTGGTCTCACAGCAGATGACAAAGCAGAAATCAAAAAGCTCATCAACCAAACTAAATCTTGGTATGGTTTCAAAGACCAATATCAATTTGCAGAAAAACTTGTAAATGATCCAGCAATCAAAAATGACGATCTAAAAGCAGCTGCAAAAGAGATGATGGCTTCTATTAACAATGTAATCATTGCTGAACAACATTCATCAGCTCACAATGGAGCTCACGGTCTCAGCATAGAAATGAACAATGCACAGGTTTCAAAACCAACTTATGGAGATCTTCAGTTCGCAAAAGATACAAAATGGGACGAAGCTATAAAGTGGTTAAATAAATAATGTAAATTAAAAGTAAATTAAAAACCGCTCTTGTGACCAAATCACAGGAGCGGTTTTTATTATTGTGTAATGTTTGATATCTTCATTTTTAGCTTTTAAAGTGGCAAACTCTGGTTATAATACAATTTGTCATTTTTATTATTTTAAGGATAATAAAAAAAAGCCCTTTTAAAAGAGCTTTCAAATCTATAAAATATGCTACAATATTTTTCCTGCTCTTGAAATCACAAAAAGACTTATATCAAACTCTTTACCTGAATATTCAACAGCTTTTTCAAGCATTCTTTGCATACCCATACAACAGGGTAATTCCATTCTTACTAAAGTAATACTTTTTATTCTATTTTCTCTTATAATTACAGAAAGTTTTTCTGAATAATCAGTTGCATCAAATTTTGGACAACCGACAAGCAATATTTTATCTTGTATAAATTCATCATGTATATTTGGATGGGCATAACCAACACAATCTGAACATATAAGAATATCTGCATCATCAAAAAAAGGTGCTTTAATAGGTATAATTTTTATCTGTATAGGCCAATTTTTTAATTTTGAAAATTTTACATCTTGTTCTTTATTATGAATCAATTTATGAAATTCCAAAAAATGGATAACGCCCTTAGTTTCCAAATGGTGTTTTGCTTTATTACCTGCTAATTCATCATATTGTTTTGCATTTCTATTTTCAAGACTTATAGCCCCACGAGGACAAAGTGCTAAACAAGTGCCAAAACCATCACAAAATTCTTCTCTTACAAGTTTAGCTTTTCCATTTATAATGTCAATAGCTCCTTCTTTACAGGATATGGCACACATTCCGCAACCTTCACATTTATCTTCATCTATTTTTATAATTTTCCTATACATCCTTCAACTCCATAGCCTCATTCTTTGAGGAATCCACCTATTCCCCTGCCCCCTTTCCTTAAAGGAAAGAGGAAATAAGGAATAAATATTTATTTATTTATATATACCCTCCAAACCTCCCTAAGGGAGGCTCTCCTTTTCTAATAGAAAAAATAAACCTCATTATCTGAGTGTAATATATATTACTATTTCAAATCTATAGATTTTTTCAATATTTCAACTGCTCTGTAATCTCTCATAACAACGAGTGAACTTCCTGATAATATGCAACTTTGGGCAGTCATTGATTCCCAAAGTGGTCCAATTTCCTCTGCTTCTTTTCCTCTCCAGCTTTCAGACCCGACAAAATTGATAAAAGGAGCTGAAAGATCGACATCTCCATTTAAAGAAGCCAATCTCGCACGCTCCATTATAGAACAACAATATTCCAATCCATATCCCACAGCACCAGTCGTAGGATCACATAAAATTTTCTCTTGTGAAAAGCCTAAATCCTTTAAAATTATATTTAATTGTTTAGCAATATTTATATCTATTGGTGACTCTGCAACGATACAATGACCATTTTCAAGTGCAGAAAGGGCTATCTCCCTATAATGTTCCAAAACAACAGAGGCTATAACTAAATTTTCACCTTTAAATTCTCTGCAAACTACAGGCAAAATTTTATTATCAACATCTGCATTTCCAGAACCTCTTACAATTAATGGCAAATTAGTTTTGTCCAAAACAGATTTTATAGCCTCTATTGCATGCTTTTCATCAGTTGCCCCCTCATCTAATTTAGAAGAAAGCAAGTAGAGACATATTATTTCAGCCCCAAAATCATTTTTGCATTTTAAAGCCCAATCTCCAGTATTATTCCAAACACTTTTAAAATCTTCCTCTGACCATTCCAATCTATTGATAGGGGCTTTATCCAATATCTCAAAACCTATGGCTACATTTGGATTAAAATTTTCTTTATTATAAAAAGGAAGATTTAAATCTCCACCAATATTTAATGTATTTTCTTTACCTATTTTTACAGTAGCAACTTTATTTTCAAAATTTTGTATATATATTTTCATCTTTTCTCCGTCCTAAACCTAAATCAATAATCCATCAAAAAAAATCATAAAAATAATGCCGAAGTCCACTTATCCATAAAATTTAAATCACTTGAAAGGTCTGTATGTAAGGCTTCAGAAGCTATTTTAAAAGCCCTATCAAAACATTCCCTTGAAAACAACATCTTTTCACAACCTTTTAAAGAAGTATTCCCAAGAGATTTTATTTTATCAAAATTTTTAAACGGAAACAATCCTACATCACAAAAATCAGAAATTTTGCAATATTCAGAAATATTCCCTGAAATAAAAACAGACTCAATATCATCTAATGAAAGCCCAAAATTATTTAACAACACTTCTATACCTGCATGAATTGCAGATTTTGCCCTCAAAAAATTTGCAATATCATCTTCATCAATAAAAATTTCTGTTCCATCTTCCCTTTTTGCAATAGTCAATTTTTTATTTGAATCACAAAAATGTCCTGCTCTGTCTATTATTTTATTTTTAAAAAGAAGAGGGATCAATGACAAAAGACCACCTGCACAAATTCCCACAGGATAACTTTTATTACCTATTGTTGTAAAAGAAAGTTTGCCCTCTTCATAAGAAAATGAATCAATAGCCCCCTCACAAGCGTGTATTCCGCATTTTATCCCCTCTCCTTCAAATGCCGATCCTGCACTTGCCGAAGCAACAGAGAGCCATTCATTACAAGCTATTCCTATTTCACCATTTGTTCCCAAATCAACAAAAAGAGAAATATTTTCTGAATTTGAAACTTCAGAAAAAACAAGACCAGATACAAAATCTCCCCCAACATATCCAGCAATGGAAGGAACAGTAAAAATAAGAGTATCTTTAATTCGAAATGGAGGAAAATTTAAACTATTTGCAACACTTGGAATCCTCCTTATATTTGAAGGCTCTACTCTTTGGGCAATATGTGTCATCACTGTATTTCCTGCAAACAAAAGAACAGATGGAAATCTTACATTTAATTCAGATGACATCTTTTCAAATGCCTTAAAAACATCATTCCAAATTAAATCCGCCATTTTATCGAGATGTTTTTTCGAGGCAATTATTCTGTTTATGAGATCACTTCCAAAAAATCTCTGTTTGTTTAAAAAAGAAGCCTGAGCAATAACACATTTTTGATTAACAGAAATTAAAGACAGTTTTATAGAAGTAGTTCCAATATCAACTGCTCCAAAAGTCAAATCTGAAATATCTTCAAAAATAGCGACTGGATAGCCATCAAATATGAGTAAATAATTTTCTGAATTTAGATTTATTTTTGACAGACTTCTTATAAAATCTATATCAATATATTTAATATATTGTACCTGATTTTTTATACTCGAAATAATATCATTAATGCCATTATCTCCAAAATCAAATGACAACTTCTTTATTTCAAAAGGCAATTCTTTTTCTCCTAAAAACATTTTTTTAGGAGCGAGATTTTCAATATCTTCAATATTTAGTTTTCTTTTGTTGTATTTTATGTCAAAAGAAAAATCTGAAAAATCAGAATAGACATCAATATCTGAATTTATTTCATATTCACAAGCGAGGACAGATTTTAAATCTCCATTTTCAGAGATCTTGCAACTGCATTTTCCACAGTAGCCATTTCCACCACAGGAATTTTCAAAAAGTAATCCTGACTTCAAAGCCAAATCATATAACTTTTCTCCTTTTTGAGCAGTCAATTTAACTGGTTTTGAAGAACAAAAATTTACATTATATTCCATATTTCATCCTCTTCTCATAAACTGCTATAATTCAACTTTTTCAACCAAGTAGAAATCCCTGATGCTTCACCTGTTCCCAAAATTACTTTCCACCCTGTCTTATCTTCTATTTCCTCTTTCATAGAATAAACATAAGAACAAATTACAATGCTTCTATGTGAAACTTTTGATTCAATTTCACTCTTTTTGATAGCTTCGTGAATAGCTTCTGCATTAAACTTATCACTTGCCCAAGCTGTCAAAAGTGATGTTCCGTCTGTGTCAACAATCAAAAGCCAAGCAGGCTTTCTACTTGCCTCAATTTCAGAAGATACAAGAAAATGAGTAAGTGAGAAATTGGTTGTAACAAATACAGGCGAATTTTCATCAGGATTATTTATTGGGTATAATCCAGGTTCAACTTGAACAGGACGACGAGGATCGGAATAATGACCATTTGCAAGTGTCAAAAGTGGAAGTATTTTTTCAAAAGATTCAAAAGATGTAATAATACAACCAAAAAATCTTTGAACTGCAAAACCTGCCAACATTATTTCCTCTTCAATATTACCAACAGAATTTAAAAGAGTTATAAAAGGATGTGTTTTTTGTCTAAAATGAATTGCTGAAAATCTCGAAATAGACGATTGCAAAACTTGTTCTTTAAAATCAACATCTGAGCAGAAAACAACATTTTTAAGCTCTCCCATTTTTTCTATTTTTTCGTGTAACTGTTCTATTGATTCGCCAAAAATAGTTACTCCTGCATTATATTTTAAAGACCAAGTTTTTATGTCTTCATCGGAAGCGTTTTTACATATTATTAAAGGTCTTCTCTCAGGTTGTTTTTCCAAAAGTTCATAAATTGCTTTTAGATCATCTGAAATTATAATAATTGGCTTCTCAATATCGACAAATGAAACATATTTTAATAAATCACCATTTTTATGTTCGATTGCCAAAGCACCTGTTTTTAATTCAACTCCTGCCCTGATAACTTTGTAATTATTAACAATTTCTGCCCTTCTTTTAAATTCATCTTCAGGCAAATCATCTGAAAGACATGGAGCAATACAAGGCAAATTATAAAAAGTCTCCTCATGTCTAAATATGACTTTTTCGCCACCTATTTTATATTGATATTTTTCATTTCCAAAAACACATTCCCTTACAGGTGTTAAAGAAGCCTCTTTTAATGTATTTCTCAAAGAATCACTCATATATTCGCATTTGTCATCTGTTGTTTTACCTGATGAAAGAGCCATTCCAAAAGCAAGACAAGTGGCATATCCACATTTTTTACAATTCGTTCTCGGTAAAAGTTTATATATTTGAAGTCCTGTCATCCCCATTTGTTTTCAACTATCCCCTATTTTTAACTATTGAATTAATAACTAAGTATTTTAACATAAAAACAAAAAAATATCTATACTTTTTGAAATATTTTTTAAAAAATATTTTATGAACAAAAAAAAGAAGCCCTCATTTATTTGAGAACTTCTTAGAAGATATGTTCTATAATTTTGCATTTTTAGAGTCTGTTGACTCTTTTTTATCGAATCTTATTTCAAATTTTCTTTAAAAAACTTTTCCATTTTATCAAATGGGATTATATTTACTTGATCATAAAGGTCGGTATGTGAAGCATTTGGAATTATCATCAATTCCTTATTATCGCCTTTTAGCTTTTTATAAGCATCTTCTCCAAAATATCTTGAATGTGCTTTTTCTCCATGGATAATCAAAACAGCACTGCGAATTTCACCTGCATAAGCAAGAATTGGCATATTCATAAATGAGAGTGGCGAGGTCTTATTCCAACCGCCATTTGAATTTAGAGAACGAGAATGATATCCACGAGGTGTTTTGTAATAAGCATAATAATCTTTTACAAAATATGGGGCATCTTCAGGAAGAGGATCGACAACTCCCCCACCAAGTTCATATTTACCATTTTTGTAATCAACAATTCTCTGCTCATTCATAGCCTTTTTGGCATTATATCTTGCTTCTTCATTGTCTGCTTCATCAAAATAACCTTTTGCAGTAACTCTTGTCATATCGTACATTGTTGAGGCAACTGTTGCTTTTATTCGAGTATCCATTGCAGCTGCATTTATTGCCATTCCACCCCAACCACAAATTCCAATTATTCCAATTTTTTCAGAATCGACATTATCTTGAACAGAGAGAAAATCAACAGCAGCAGAAAAATCTTCTGTGTTTATATCAGGAGAAGCTACATATCTTGGCTCTCCTCCACTTTCACCTGTAAAAGAAGGATCAAATGCAAGGGTTATAAATCCACGCTCTGCCATAGTCTGTGCATAAAGTCCAGATGATTGCTCTTTCACTGCTCCAAAAGGACCACAAACAGCAATAGCAGGCATTTTTCCTTTTATGTCTTTGGGTTCATAAAGATCACCTGCAAGTGTTATTCCATACCGATTCACAAATGTAACCTTGCGATGATTTACCTTATCACTCTTTGGAAAAGTTTTATCCCATTCTTTGACAAGATTTAATTTTTGCATTTTCATTTTTGACGGCACGCTCCCTTTCAAAGTTTCTTTTGCAAATGCACTTGATGTCAAAATCAACAATGACATCAAAAATAGTGAAACAAATTTTAGCATATCTTTCCCCCTTTCAAAAATTGCTATTCCAAAATTATATAACATTAGAGTTACACTAAGTCAAGTCGTTGTGTTAGTTATTTTTTAGGTTTTTCCCTGTTCCAATCCTCCATTTTACCACCTTCTATTTCAACATGTCCTCTAAAACCGTGAACAGGAATTAAATTCAATGCCTTTTCCAAATTCTCAAATTCTTCATCTGAAAGAATCACATTCCAAGCACCTAAATTTTCAATAATCCTTTCTTTGTTTTTAGAACCTGGAATTGGAACAATATTTGGATATTTATGCAACATCCAAGCGAGAGAAATTTGTGCTTTTGTTGCATTTTTCTTTTCTGCGTATTCAGCAAGAAGGTCGAGAATTGGCTGATTTGCTTCAATATTTTCTTTTCTTAGTTGTGGAATAAATTTTCGAACATCATCACTATGTGAAAAATCTGTTTGAGTAGTTACTTTTCCTGAAAGAAAACCACTTGCAATTGGTGAAAATGGAACTATTCCAATATTATTTTTTACACAATATGGAGCTACATCGTCTTCAATGCTTCTTTCTATCATTGAATATATATTTTGTATTGCAGAAAGTGGAGTAATTTTATGAGCTTTTTCTATAATATCAACTGGAACTTGAGAAAGTCCCCACCCTTTTATAAGACCTTCATTGATGAGTTTTCCCATTCCTTCTGCTACATCTTCTATTGGAATATCTGGATTTATACGATGAAGATAATATAAATCTACATAATCTGTCTGCAAATTTTCCAAAGATTTTTCCAAATGCCTCTTTAATGTCTCATAAATGCCTATTGTTTTTGCTTCATCAGTTGGAAGGTGAAGTTTTGTAGCGATTACTACATCTTTTCTGACATCTTTTAGAGCTTTCGCCAAAATTTTCTCATTATGTCCATAATTTTCAGGTAAAACATTTGGTCCATAGGTTTCAGCTGTATCAAAAAATGTACAACCAAAATCAAAGGCTTTTTGTATTGCCTCAATACTGTAACTTTCTGTTGGAATTTCTCCATATCCATGTGAAAATCCCATACACCCCATTCCTATAGCAGAAACCTCAATGTTTCCAATTTTTCTTTTTTCCATAAATCCTCCATAAAGTTGTATAAAACACATTTTTTATTATATAACATTAAAGCAACACTAAGTCAACTTTTTTTTTATAAAACTTCTTGACTTAGAGTAACTCTAATCTAATATAATTATTTCGTAGTTTATTTTTTTTGAGGTGTAAAAATGGCAAATTTGATTATTTATTATTCAAGAAAGGGCGAAAATTATTTTAATGGCTCTATAAAAAAATTGGCAAAAGGTAATACTGAAATAGTAGCTGAATTTATTCAAAAAGCTATTGGTGGCGACCTTTTTGAAGTTGAAACAGTAAAAAAATATTCAGAAGATTACTCTAAATGTACAGAAGAAGCAAAAGTTGAAATAAGAGAAAAAGCTCGTCCTGAATTGAAAAAATATTTGACAGATATTTCTAAATATGACAATATTTTTATCTGTGGTCCTTGTTGGTGGGGAACTTTTCCAATGGCTATCTTTTCGCAAATTGAAAAACTTGATTGGACAGGCAAAAAAGTTATTGGATTGATGACACATGAAGGAAGCGGTTTAGGAGCTTCAGAAAGGGATTTGAAGAAATTTTGTGTTGGTGCTTCTTTTGGAAAGTGCCTTGCTATATATGGAGGAAATGCTTCTAATTCAGAAGCTGAAGTTTCTGCTTGGGCTAAAGAACAAGTGAAATAGAAATTTACTGCAGATTTTGAAGTTGTGAAAAAAGTATTTTTTTATATAATTTTAGTAAATTAACTCGTTGTGTTAGTTAAAAAAAATAAGTAAATAAAAATTTGTTATAAACTATCCAATATATGCCTATATACTGCACTTTGTCATTGCGAGGCGTAGCCGTGGCAATCTAAGCCTGTAAATTATTGTTTACTTAAAAATTGAGTCGATCGCCTATATTTAGAATACTGTACTATATCTATTTACTTTTTCACAACCTCTTCTTAACATTTTACCAGAGAACAGAAGGCGAAGAACAAGTAAAATAATATGCCAAAACTTATGAAAAGGAAGGAAAGAAAATAATAACAGTTGTTTTAGTTGCTGATAATAGAAAAAGAAAAGTTATGTTGTAATAAAGAAGGAAAATATTTGAGATTATAGAAAAGTTATTTTTATGAAAACTGAATATCACAAAGCGATCGCTTTGTGAGTCAGAAATTATCTGTTTAAGGAAAAACTAATATTTAGTCATCAAAGGGCTTCCGCCTCAAAGAGGCGGAAGCCCTTTTCGATTTTAAAACACGATTTATTAACAAATTGTTAACTATATTAACATTTTTATTTTTCAAATTTCTTAGCAAAATTTCTTAATTTTTTTCTCCTAAATTCTAAGAATTTAGGAGCGAATTTTCCTCCCCTATTTCAAATAAGGCAAAAAATTTGAAAAAGTGCAAAAATTTTAGAAAATAAAGGAAACAAAATGGCATTAACAAGTTATCAAGAAGATCATTGTCATGAAATAATTCATACCCACGCTGCAATATCAGGAGGAGCTAATTTAGTACCAATACCAGGATTAGGAGCTACAGCAGATATAGGAGCTATGGTAAGCATGGGAGTTGCATTACACAAATTTTTCCAAGAAGATATAGAATATGAAACCAAAAAAGTAATTGAAGAATTAAAACACAAAATACGTTCAAATGCTGAAGGCGACTCGGCAGCTATAACTGGTATAACTATGGGCTTAGGAATAAGTGGAGTTGGATTTCTTGTAGGAGAAAATATAGCTGAAAGTGTTATAAAAGAGTTAGCTATTCAAGCAATAAAATCAGTAGCAAGTAAAAGTGTTGCAAAAGAACTAATTAAATTTGTACCTATTATTGGACAAATTGTTGCTCCCGCAATTAGTGTTGCACTAATAGAAGCAGCTGGATGGACTTTGGCTAATAGCTTACATAATCTAGTATATAAAAATGCTATATCTCATTTAATAGAATATTGTAAAAACGAAGATGTTCCACCTTATATAAGAGAAAAAATTAAAAGTAGACTTGCTGAAAGATTTAATGGATAATTTTAAGGAGAGTATAAAATGCCGATAGGAAAACGAATTGACAATTCAGCTGACGATTACATAGAAAAACCGCCAGCACCTACAAAATCTAAAAAAGAAGAAAAGAAAGAAGAACTCGTATTTATTCCAGAAGACCCTAAATATTCTTTAGATGACATAATACTTCCTAAAGATGTCAAAGATAAAATCCTCGACATTGTAGAGTATAACGAAAACAGCGAAAAAGTATTCAAAATTTGGGGATTAGAGAAAACACATAAATATTCCAAAAGAATTGGAATAAATCTCTATGGAGAATCAGGAACAGGTAAAACAATGGCAGCACATGCTATTGCTAATTACCTAAAAAGAAAAATTTTGCTCGTCAACTATGCAGATATTGAATCAAAATATGTTGGCGAAACTCCTAAAAACATCAGACGAGTTTTTGAAGTTGGAAAAGAATCAAAAAGTATTATATTTTTTGATGAAGCAGACGCAATTTTAAGCAAGCGTGTTACAAATATGTCTAATGCTACTGATGTAAGTGTTAACCAAACAAGATCAGTTATGTTAATGCTTATGAACGAATATCAAGATTTTATCATATTTGCAACTAATTTTATTCAAAATTTTGATCCTGCATTTATGAGAAGAATTTCAATGCATGTTGAATTCAAATTGCCTGATTTAGAATGTAGAAAACAACTTTGGAATATGTACATTCCAAAAGAAATGCCCAATAATGTAAATATTGATGAAATATCAGAAAAATTTGATGGCATTTCAGGAAGTGATATTTCAAATGCTGTGCTAAATTCTGCATTCAAAGCAGCAAGACGAAAACTTGATATTGTTGATAAAGAGCTTTTCTATGAAGCTGTAAATGACATCTTAGCAAGCAAAGAAGCAAATAAAAAGCAAATAATCGGAAAAACTATTGTAAAAAAAGAAGAAGTTTCCGAATCTGAAGTACCAAAAGATATTTTAGAATCAGTAAAAAAAGATGAAAAAGGAAGTGAAAAATAAATGGCGATTGGTTGGATAATAGCAGGACTTGCTGCTCTTGGATTAGGTATGTATGTTATTATTAAATATTGGGAGCAAATCCGTGATTGGTTAAATAAAGTAATTCCAGCTGTTAGAGAACTTTTAAAAACAGTAGCTCATGGAATTGCTGTATTTGCTCAAAAAGTAGCCCCTGGTGTAGTAGATTTTCTTCATAGAGTTTATTATAAAGAAAACAATAAATGGATACGAGAAACAAGAACTGAAGAAATATCCGAATCTGAAGTTCCTGATCATATTAGATATAAAATAAATTCACAAGAAAGAGATGTCAGCAAGGAAATACAGCCTGAGCTAAAATATCAACTTGGTTAGGAGATATAAAAAATGGCAAAAAATTTATTTGATAATTTTGTCAATAGTCTTATTACAGATATTGCAGGGAAAGCTAAAACTTTTCTCAATATAATAATGAAACCCAATATGACTATAGATGAATTGGCCGAATCTTGTTCAAAAGAATTAGATAAAAAGATAATTGAAGAAAAAAAGAAAGAATTAAAATATCGAGGTGGAATTTTAAAATTTTCATACAAAGATGAAAAATATTTCACTATGGGATATGAGCTATATTTTAAAAATAAGCAAGACAAATGGGTTAAAGTAAGTGCTGATAATGAACAAGAAATAGAATTTCTCAATGAAAAATCTATAGAAGAATTAAAGAAAAAAAATACAATACAATATGATATAGAAGAACCCAAAGAAGAAAAAGCAAATAAAAAGGAAAAATAAATATGGGAAAGATAATAATAGAAGAAGTATCAGAAAGGCAAGTTCCTTCACAAGTAAAAAATTTTTATAATTCAATGGTAAACAGTGGTTATAAACCTCAAATAGACTTTCAAACAAAAAAAGATATAATAAAATCAGAATTAAAATCAACGATAAGAAAATATTCTGATAAAGCCTGCAATCTTTTGATGATACCATTTGGATTAGGAATTCCAAAACTTGGTGAAGAAGTACAATGGATGATTGAAGAAATGGCAGAAATAGCATTTGGATATACAAATAAAAATTTTTCAACAGATATAGAAAAATATGTACCCAAATTAATAAAATCACTTCCTTTCTTACTAATTCCTGGAATAGGAATAGGAGTTGCAGGAGTAACAGTTGAAGAAATTGGTAATGATTTTATGGAAGCTATAATTAGATACTATAATAATAGCAAATAATCATAATACAACATCCCACTTGACCGTTTGGTGATAAGATATTCCAGCGGTCTTTTTTTTTAGCCTTCTTCCCTATTTCCCAATTTTTTTTTATTTGGAAATTAATTTTATTCGTTGGGTTAGTTGATTAACATTTTAAAATACAGCAAACTATCCACTATTTAGAGGCAATCTCAACCACTTAATTTAAATTTTAGTAACTTATTTATTAAGCAGGTTGAGGCAAGATTCTAAATACAGGCGATCGACTCAATTTTTAAGTAAATAATAATTTACAGGCTTAGATTTGAACTGACCCCAAAATTACGGACAATAAGGCAAATAGATAATTTAATTATTTATTTCTTGCATTTGTCTATATTTAACAGGACTTGTTTTAAATTT
>CADASF010000031.1 GCA_902790465.1 uncultured bacterium
GTTTTTGGAGCAAATGGACAGATAGGATTTTATGATAGATATATGTTTGAATATCCTAAAGCTCTTATGGGCTGTCGTGGTACTTGTGGAGTAATGAACCTATCTTTACCTAAATCTTTCGTGACTTGTAATTCTTT
The DNA here is from genome assembly GCA_902790465.1 of uncultured bacterium. Taxonomy (GTDB): domain Bacteria; phylum Vulcanimicrobiota; class CADAWZ01; order CADAWZ01; family CADAWZ01; genus CADAWZ01. Next base: position 138 of record CADASF010000031.1, read on the forward strand.
AATTATAGATGGAAATAATATTAATATTTCTGCTAAATTTATTTATTATTTATATTATGCATTAGATTTAAAAAAAATTATAACTGGAAGTGTTCAACCACAAATAACTATAAGTAAATTAATAAATTTTCCAGTTCCTCTTCCACCATTAGCTGAACAAAAACGGATCGTAAATAAACTTGACAATTACATTTCTAAAATTGATAAAGCAAAAGAAAAGTTAGAAAAAGTTATTGATACTTGTAATTATAGGAAAAATTTAATTTTACATAGAGCATTTACAGGTCAACTAACGAAAAATTGGAGAAAAGAAAATAAATTTAAATTAGATGATGATATAAAAAAGAAAGCCATAACTAAAGATTCAATTTTACCTGATGAACATTTATATGAAATTCCTAAAAATTGGCATTGGGTAAGATTAAGCAATATTATATCAATATCAAAAGAAACTACAGATGATTTTTCAGATAAAAAAATAAAATATATAGGATTAGAAAATATAGAAAAAAATGGTGGAATAAATTCTGTTGGTGATATATCTGAAGTTAAGAGTTTAAAAAATGTTTTTCATAAAGGACAAATATTATATGGAAAATTAAGACCGTATTTAAATAAACATGATATAGCAGATTTTGATGGAGTTTGTTCGACAGATATTCTTGTTTTAGATTCTAACAGCAATACAACAAATATATTTGTAAATTATTATTTAAGTGATATACATTTTATTGATTATGTTATCTATAATTCAAGAGGAATAAACCTTCCTCGAATAACAACAAAAATTTTGTTAAATGCTTCTTTTCCTCTTCCACCAATTGAAGAACAGAAAGAAATCGTAAAAATACTTGACTCTGTTTTGTCAAAAGAAAAGCAAGTTAAAGAAATAGCAGAAAAAGAAATAAAAAGAGTAAAGGATTTAAAGAAAAATATTATAACTCGTGCATTTGTTGGAGAGCTCGGAACAAATAATCCAACTGAAGAAAATTCAATCGAATTATTAAAAAGCGTGTTATAAAAAAAATCTAAAGCTATAAAATAGGAAAGATAATATATTTTTTGTGTAGAAATATAAAGAAAAAGAAAAAATATTTCCAACACAAAAAAGAAAAGACGACAAAAAGGGAGGGATTATGAGAGTATTAATTACAAATGATGATGGCGTAAATGCTGAAGGCATAAAAGTTCTTGCTGATGAAATTAGTAAAATAGCAGATGTTACAGTTATTGCCCCAGATAGAGAGAGAAGTGCTGTAGGTCATGGAGTAACTTTCTTCTCCCCAATGCGTCTTTTTAAACTATCAGAAGAAGAGCATAAAATAATTTATAAATGCAGTGGAACTCCAGTTGACTGTATAATAATGGGACTTAATCATGTGATGAAAGACACTCCCCCTGATCTTGTGATAACTGGAATAAATAGAGGAATAAATATTGGAGATGATTTTCACTGTTCAGGGACTATTTCATCTGCAGTAGAAGGAGCTTTATCAGGCATACAATCAATAGCTGTATCATGTGCAACAGATATTGAATTTAATGTGCCATCTTACGAACCTATTGCAAAAATTGCCTCTTGTATTGCAGAAAAAATATTTAAAAATCCACTGCCAAAAAGAGTTATGTTAAATTTAAATGCCCCTGTTGGAAAAATTAAAGACATAAAATTGACACACCTTGGGTTTAGTAATTTTAAATATGATATAATTTCAAGAAAAGATGCCTTAAATTTAGACTATTTTTGGTTTAACAGAAAATCCAATTACCAAAATGAAAAATATGAGGGAAGTGATTATCAAGCCGTTATGGAAGGATATGCATCACTAACTCCCATAAATCTCGATTTTCCGACAGCACAAATTGATTTACATGAAATAATAGATAAAGAAAAAATAAGACAATTGACAATATAGAAATATAGAAATAAATAAAAATCAATAAAAATTTTCAAAAATGCTAATACAATTTTAGTATTTTTGAAAATTAATGTAAAGAAATATTTTCGTAATATAAACAAAATAAAGCAATGGATAATATAGAACAAACAGAAATAACAGAAGAAAAAGAAAAAAATTTAGAAGAACAATCAAGAGAAACTCTCGAATTTAACGAAGTAAAAAAGATAATTGCAAAATATGCCTCTTGGTCTCAAAGTCGCAATTTAATACTGGATATAACACCATTTACAGATATAGAAGATATATATGAAGTCCAAAATAAAATAAGACAGATTAATGAGATATTTGAAACAGGTTCTGATATTTCAATAGGTGGATTTGAAGATATATCTGAGCTATTGACTGCAACAGAAAAGGGAATTATTTTAACTGCTTCTGAATTTGCTTTGATAAGAACAAATATTGAGGTAACATCAAGCCTCAGAAGGCAATTAATTCCTTTTTTGACAATGCCTTTTATTGTAGAGACAGTAAAATCATTAAATCCAACGACAGACCTTTTAAAAGCGATAGAAAAAACATTTGATGAAAATGGAAATATAAGAAATTCTGCGAGTAAAGCACTTGCTGAAATAAGAGAAAACAGAGACATTGCAGAGCTTTCTGTCCATGGTAAAATAAATGCGATATTGAGAGACTCCTCAAAACAAAAAATGTTACAGGAAAACATTTGGACTATGAGAGAAGGGCGTTATGTTCTACCTGTAAAAGAAGGTTATAGAGGATTTTTTAATGGACTTGTACTCGATGTATCATCAAGTGGTTCAACAGTTTTTATGGAACCACTTGAAATTGTCGATCTTAACAACAAAATAAAACAATATAAAGCAGAAGAAAAAGCAGAGACAACAAGGATTTTAAAAAGTCTTGGAGCAAATGTGGCAAGAAACAAAAGAGAGTTATTATACAACCAAGATATAATAGCTGAATTTGACAAAATACGAGCTTTGAGCAAATACTGTATTGAATCAAAAGGAATACTGCCTCAAATAAACAAATCTGGAAAATTGATTTTAAAAAAGGCTAAACATCCACTTTTAGGAGAAAAAGCAATCCCACTCGACATTGAAGATGGAGATAAATTTACAACACTTGTAATAACTGGTCCAAATACAGGTGGAAAAACAGTAACATTAAAAACAGCTGGATTATTTTCACTCATGGGGCTTTCTGGAATATCTCTTCCTGCTGATGAAGGCACAGAAATTCCACTCTTTAGGCACATATATGCAGATATAGGTGATGAACAGAGTATTTCACAAAATCTAAGTACATTTTCATCACACATGAACAAAATTGTATCTATTTTAGAAAATGCAGATGAAAACAGCCTTGTCCTTTTAGACGAACTTGGGGCAGGAACTGATCCAAGAGAGGGAACGGCCCTTGGCATTGCGATATTAGAGGATTTGATAGAAAAAGGGGCAAGAACAATAGTAACAACACACTATGGAGAATTAAAATATTTTGCAGGCAATCATCCAAAAGCATGTAATGCTGCAATGGAATTTGACAGCACAACATTAATGCCTTCTTACAAAATAACTATAGGTGTTCCAGGGAGATCTTGTGCATTGGAGATAGCCTCAAGGCTTGGACTGTCACAGGAAACAATAAAAAGAGCAGAATCTTTAATATCACATGAATATGTTGAAATGGATAAAATGCTTGCTGAAATTGAATCAAAAGAACAATTTCTAAAAAAAGAAATAGAGACACATTCAAAAATTAAATCAGAAGCAGAAAACTTAAAAAATAAATATGAAGAAGATATCTCTCTGATAAAAGCAGAACAACTCGAACTTTTAGCAGATAGTGCAGCAGAGACAGAAGCGATAATAAATTCAGCAAAAAGAGAAATAGGAAAAATAATACAAGATTTCAGAAAAAATTTGGCAAAATCTGCAAAAGAAAAGACAGAAAAAAATCCTGGTGCAGAGGCATTATCAGAAGCAGAAACAAGAATTGGCGGAATATTTGAAAGACTGTCAACATTCAAAAAAACAAAAAAAATAAAAAATATTCAAAAAGAATTAAAATTCAATGTAGGAGACGATGTATATGTTCCATCAATGGATATGATGGGAAAAATACTTGAACTTTCAGAAAATGAAGCACTAATATCTATGAATAGATTAAAAATGAGAATTCCTACTTGGAATTTGAGAAAATCAAAAAACCAATCCCCTACTCCTTCAGAACCAAAAGATGTATTTGTTCCAGATGTAAAAAGACAAGTAAGTTCATTAAATTTAATTGGAAAATATACAGATGAAGCAATTTATGAACTTGAAAAATTTATAGATAATGCCACACTTGGTGGAATGGAATCTTTTAAAATAATACATGGAAAAGGCACAGGGGCATTGAGAAATGCAGTTAGAAATGCTCTTTCAAGAAATAAACTTGTTGCTGATTTTAAATCTGGGGATATTTCTGAAGGTGGCGACGGGATGACAATAGTAACATTAAAGTGATTTTTTCATTAAATTGCTGTAATAATCAATATTTAAAGTCAATAAATAAAGGTAAATATAAATTATTAAAAGAAAATATAAAATGTCGAAAACTCTTAAAATATCAGGAAAAAAATATGGCAACAAATCTGCAAAATAAGGCAACAGGCGTTATAATTTCAGACAACACAGTTATGTTGAAGGAAAGATTTCAAATACTCCATAGCAATGGAGTATCTTCTCCTGCATACCAAGATATTTCTTTGATGTTCATGATGTATGAAAACAACCAAGGAAATAATCCTGACATATTTTTTATAGAAAATGAATCAAAAACAGTATATTGTATAAAATGGAATAGAGAACTAAGAAAAAAACAAAGTGGTAACATAACATTTATATCATTTCTTCAAGAAATATTAAAAGTATTAGCAAACTCTTATATAGATAGAACTGTTGACTTATTTATAGAATCAGAAACAAAAGAAATACCAATATATAAATCCTATGAAGATGTATTTGCATATTGTTCTGAAGTAATCGAACAAAAAACACAAAATGCAAATTATGAAGAACACGATGAAAATGAATGGAGAAAAGGATATTTCATCTATGAAAATCTGAGAATAAAACAGATTTTAAAAGGTGGAATGGGTATCGTTTATATAGTCAATCACTTAAAAACTGGCGAAACTTTTGCCATGAAATCTATTCAACAGAAATTTTTATGGAATAACGATGCCTATAAAATGTTTATTCAAGAAGCTGAAACTTGGATAAAACTTGAAAAACATCCAAACATAGTTAGAGCTTTAACTGTTAGACAGATAAACTCAAGACCTTTTATATTTCTTGAATATGTAAATAATGGCAGTTTAGAAGACATTCTAACTAAAAAGCAACTAACAGTACAAAGTGCAACCTCTTATGCAATACAAATAGCTCGTGGAATGTCTTATGCCTTTCAAAAAATAGGACTTGTTCATAGAGATTTAAAACCTGCAAACTGTCTTATAAATGATAAAGATGTTCTAAAAATAACAGACTTTGGTCTTGCAAAATGTAAAATTAGCCAAGAAGAACAAGAGGGCATTATTCAGGGAACAATCCAGTACATGCCCCCTGAAAGTGCTAAAGGTAAGGACACAGGAACACCAGAATCAGATATTTACTCATTCGGTGTTATATTATATAGAATGTTGACTGGTATTTTTCCGTATAAAGCCGACAATATCGGAGAATTACTTGTATTTTTTGACAAAGGCAGAATAGAAAGACCAGGATATGTAAAAAGTAATATTCCCCCAAGAATTTCAGCAATTACAATGAAATGTCTTGAGATAAATCCTGTCAATAGATACCATAGTTTCGAAGAAATTGAGAAAGATTTATCAGAGTTTTCCATCAAAGAATATGGAAAGATAGTGGTCTCAGAGGAAGAATCTCAAATAAAAATGACAGCCGAAGACCTTCTAAAAAAGGGACTTGGTCTGGCAGAATTGGGAAAACATTACGAATCAATCGAAGTCTATGATGAAGCATTAAAACAAGCTCCAACAAATGTAGAAATATTGGTTGCAAGAGGCGAAAGTCTATATACTGTCGGTGGTTATAATGAAGCAATTAAAAATTTCAATGAAGCATTAAAAATCAATGATGAAGACGAAAAAATACTTACAAGAAAAGGTGACTGTTTCCTTGCATTAAAGAGATTTCAAGATGCCCTAACATGTTACAATGAAGCATTGGAATTAAATCCCGAAAATGAAGAAACTTTAATCTCAAAAAGCAAATATTTTTTGAGAACTCAAAAACCTCGTGAAAGTATTAAACTTCTTGACAATGTTTTAAAAAATAGCCCTGATCTATATATAGCATTATTTTATAAAGGAGCAGCTCTTCTCGATTTAAAAGAACCAGAAGAAAGTATCGTCTATTTTAAGAAAGCTCATGATGAAAATCCACGTTGTATTGAAGCATGGATTCAACATTCTTATGTATTATACACGATAAGAAGATATAATGAATCGGCAAGATATATGCAACAACTTCTTGAGTTGTCTCCTGATTGCAAAGAAGCTGGTTTGTTGTTTATTAAAGCAAAAACAGCTGCTGGAAAATATGATGAAGCTATGAGCTTTATGGAAAAGCAAGGGCTTCAAAATGCAGACCAAGAAGAGCTTTCAATTTATGCAGATATACAACTTGAAATGAAAGACTATGAAGGGGCCTTAGAAACTCTTCAAAGCATATTATATTTTGGAAACTCAAAAAATGATCTTTTGGCTATAAGTTTGATGGATAGGCTTTTGCTTTTTGAAAATGCAAAAAATACTTGTTATTCGCTTATTCAAAATAATCCAAACAATATAGAAGCTCAGGAAATGATGCGTTCTATTCTTCAGAGGGAAGAAATATTTTCTTCATTTACAAAAAAAATAATTTTGAGACAGCCAACAGCACCTTCTGTAAATGAAATAATACCTACTCCACCTCAAAAAGATAGACAAATATGGGAATCAGTAGCAAACAGAATAAAAAAAGAATCTTATGGCTATGAAAATGGTGATGAATGCTATTTAAAATATGCCTATGAAGCAATGAGACAAAATAACTATTGGCTAACCATACAGATATTAAAAGGTGCTATAGAATCAAAAAATGGTACAGAGGAAGTTTGGTCAACATTGGCAACTCTTTTACAGAGATTGGGATATATAAAATATGCGGTGTTTGCATATTACCAAGTTATATATATTTCCAAAAAATGGGAAGGTTGGTATAGATTAGCAGAGTTATACGAAAAAGAAGGCTGGTTTGGAGAAGCTGCACTATGTGGAATACAAGCTCTAAGAAGAGGTTGTGGAGAAATAAAGATAATTTGTAAAATCCTCACATGGTTAGAAAGATCTGGACATCAACATACTACTATTTCTATCGCTTCAGAAATAGTAAAAATGTGTAGAAATGACAATGTACAAGAGGTACTGACAAAAGGAATATTATATTTATATGCACAGAGATATACAAGTGCAAGAAACATGTTTGAAAGCTGTGAAGGAGACGTAAGAGCCGACCTTCAAATATTAAAAATAGAGATACTTACAAAAAATTATACAAAAGCAAGACATAGATATAACAAAATCAAAGATAATCCATATATAAGGAATGAAGCAACATATTATGGAGCTCTTCTATATATAGATATGGACAATATGGATATGGCAAAAGATCTCCTAAATGAAGCAGATAATCCTGAGTCGATGTTGTTACTTGCTGGTACAATGATAGAAAAAGATGAGAAAAAAAGAGCTACTCAAATTTTACAAAATCTTTTGACAGTAAAAACAGTTGCAGCAGATGCAGCAATATGGCTAGCTTATGTTTATAGACTTGAAAACGACTTAGAAAAGGCACAGGAAATTTTAGTTGATACATTGTCAAATATTCCTGACAATATTGAATTAGAATGGACTTATATCTTAATAAAAGATATGATTGCCCCTGGAGAAAATATTCCTGAAGTAGAAAAATTTGCCTCAAAACATCCAATGTTCCACAAAGCATTACATCTTTTAAGTTATCATTACTTATTAGCAGGTGAAATGGAACAAAGTGGTTTAATACTAAATAGAGCAATATCAATAATGCCCTATGATGTTGAAATAATAAATAATTTGGCACTATTTTATTTAATGGAGGAAAATTCGGAACAAGCAGAAAAACTTTTAAGAAAAGCAATGTCTCACAAAAAGCACAGTGTTTCTGTAATAAATAACCTTGCAGTTCTTCTTATGGAAAAAGAATCATACAGAGAAGCAATAGAAATTTTAAATTTGTCATCAGATAGAGATTACGAAAGCAAAATTCTACAATATAGCAGATCTTATGGCAGATTTATGACAAACAGATACAGCGAATTAATTGCAGAAACAGACAGTGATACAGAAATTGCAGATTATCCTCGTATGTTGATGGGACTCGTTTCTTGCATAGAAATAAACGACAAAAGCAAAATTGAAAAATTTGCAACAAGAATCAGGTCTTATTATCCAGATTCTCCAGAAACTTGGATAGTACTTGGATATATTGCAATGACATCTGGTAAAACTAATGAAGCATTATTATCATGGCAAAGAGCATTAGCTCAGACAGACAACAATAGTTTCTTGATAGCAGCATACAACAAAGCTTTTGCTAAAGCAAAAAGAGAACAATCGGCTCAAGAGGGAACCCCAATTCCACCAATAAAGCACGAGGGATATAAAAGAGAAATGCAAGTAAATAAAGACACTTTAAAGAAAGCAATTTCTGAAACAATTCCTCTACCACAGTATATAATATCAAAGCCTATAATCGAACCTAAAAAATCTTATAGACTTTTGATAAATGAAAGTGATAATATTTTCCCTGACTAAAAAATAATAAATAGGAGAAATCTTAATGTCAGAATTAAAAACAAAAACACAAAGTGTTGACAAAATCGAGCTTATGAAAGAGTATATGATTTCTGGAGATTTTTATTCTGCAATAGCAGAAATAAAAGATATCCTAAAACAGGATATACCAAAAGAAATCCAAACTTCTCTAATATTCTTCTTAGGAATAATGCTTAAAGAAATAGGAAATAAGCAAGAAGCTCTTAAATGTTTCGATAAAATTATTGAAGAAGAGCAAAATACCCAAGGGTACATATACAAGGCAGAAATTCAGACAGAACTTGGAAATTATGCCCAAGCTTGGGATACCTTGAGAATAGCTCCTAAAGATAAATTTGCGAGTGAAATATTCAAAAAATATACTTCAATAATAGCCCTTGAACTGAATAAACCTGAAATTCCTCTAAAACTGTTGACAGAGAACAAAAAACTTATAGCAGAAGACCCATTTATACACAAATTATATGTACTTTCATTGATGAAAACAGGCAGATATGAAGATGCACAAAAAGAAATAGTCAATATACTTCAAAAAGCAAAAGATAAAACAGAATCAATGCTATTGTTATCATGGGCTAGTATATTCACTGAACATGAAGAAGATGTTTTCAACATGATAAGTAGAATGATGAAAACAGTTGATACTACATCTGAAGTTGATTTTGCGACAGGTTCACTCTCATATATGCTCAACAATTCTGGAAAAGCTCAAGAATTATTCAGAAATGCTTCACAAAAAATAAAAATAACAGACAAGCTATCAGAACATGTTACAATGCAGATTATGGCATCTGCAATGAGAATTCTTGCTTTAGACAAAGAGGACATGTCCGAAGAATACAATCACTTATTGAAAGAAAATGAAGCATTAAAAAAGAAAAAAGATGATACTGAAATAAAAGTAGAAGCTATCTTAAATATGATGACCAAGAAAAATCCATTCCTTGGTGAAAAATGCAGAAAAATAGGTGATACAGCAGGTTTTATAGTAAAATACAATCCAGATTTAACAGAACAAGAGAGAAAAGACATCAAATTAGCAGGTTATCTATGCAATACTGGAATGTTATTTGCTGCAGATGAAATCTTTACAAAAAGAGATATCCTCACAAGTGAAGAAAAAAATGTATTGAAAGAACATCCAGTAATAAGTGCAAATGTTATAAAACCTTTTGGTTTTTCTGAGTCGATAGTGGAAATGATAAGACATCACCATGAAAAAGTTGATGGAACAGGTTTCCCAAGTAAATTAAAAGAAGATAAAATCCCCTATGGTTCAAAAGTTCTTGCAGTTGCAGAGTTTTTTGTAGAGGTAACAAACGACAGTCCAAGACAACCTGCAATATCTGTTCAAGAAGCAATAAAAACATCATTGAGACTTTCTGGATTACATTTTTCAAGAGAAGTTTGTATGCTGTTAAAACATGCTTACAGTCTATAATTGAAAACAAAATATAAAGGGACTGTGAAATTTATTTTCACACTCCCTTTTTTATTTTAAGTAATTATATTAATGTATTTTGTTAATTTTATTTAGAAATTTACCAAGATACCCTTGTGAAAAATTGGGAGAAAAAAATGAATAGATTAGAAGTTTTAAAAAAGATAACAAAAGAAATTAATTCTTCAATGGGTCTTACACATATACTTGACATGACTCTTGACAATGCTATAAAGATATTAAATGCTGAAAGAGGATTCATCATGTTGGAGGGAATAAATGGTGTCCTTGACATAATGACAGCAAGAAATATAGATAAATGTGAAACGCAAGATATAACAATAAGTATGTCAATAGTACAGAATGTCTATAAAACAGGAATATCAGTAATAACTCATAATGCAATGGAAGACAAAAGATTTGGAAGTCCAAGTATTCAATATTTTGGTCTAAGGTCTATCATAGCCGTTCCATTAGTAGAAACAGACAAAAAAATAATTGGTGTTATATATGTTGACAACAGACTAAAAAATGGAGTTTTCAATGATGAAGATCTCAAATTTATGAATATATACGCCTCAGAAATATCAATGGCAATAAACAGAGAAAAAATAGAAGATGAAAAAAATAGATTAAATAAAATATTGGAAAGAACTGTAAGTAGTCAAATAGCGGAAAAAATAATAAAATATGGAGATGAAATAAATTTCAGAGGTGAAAAAAAAGAAGCAGCGATCATGTTCACAGATATCAGAGATTTTACAAATCTTGCGGAAAATACACCAGCTGAAATTTTAGTTAATATATTAAACAAATATTTTGAAGTAATGACTGATATTATATTAAAAAGGTCAGGTTGTTTAATGAAATTCTTAGGCGATGGATTCATGGCTGCTTTTGGTATTCCCTTAGTGATAGAAAATTATAGAGAAAAATCTATTCTTGCTGCTTTTGACATGCTCGATGCTTTAAATACACTAAATGAGTCATTTAAAAAAGATTATGATATAGAATTAAAAATAGGAATAGGAATCCATTGTGGAACCATGACCGCAGGTATTATAGGAAGCAGAATAAGACATGAATATACTGTAATTGGTGATATACCAAATACAGCTTCAAGACTTGAAGGGCTAACTAAAGAATATAAAACATCAATTATAGTAAGTGAAAAAATATTATCTGGTACTAATCTCGATCATCTATTCAAATTGATAGGAAATGTACAAATACGAGGCAAAAAGGAAAAAATAAAAATTTTCAAACAAAAATAAATTTCTTGTTTGTGATTTAGATCACAGAAAAATAAAAATCATTGGGATATAATAAAGAAAAAATAATAAGGAGATATTCTCAATGGTTTCAGAAGACAATGATATTTTTCAAAGTATTCCAAAAGACAGTACAATTTTTTATTGGATACCCACAATATGTGATATTCTAAAAAGCAAATCAGAATCTGGTTATATAAAAATTCTCATAGATGTTGCTAAAAAAGAAATAAAAAAAATAATGGTATCAATAACAAAAAACAAAAAAAATGATATAAGAAATAAATATCTATTTAGAATGTTGCCTAATATAGATGAGTCAGAAGTATTAAGAAATAGAGAAATGATATGCTATCTACAATCAATAAAATTTATAGAAGAATATATAAAAAATCAAAATTTGGAAAAAAATTTGAACAAAGCTATTATTTGGTATAAAAAAGGCGAAATAAATGGAAAAAAATATCTTGAATCAATTACAACAACACAAAACTATCAAAACTTAACAGGAAGATATTTTTATTAAAAACAAATAGGGAGTGCAAAATATACACTCCCCTATTTGTTTATTTCATTGCTTTTGACATATTTTTTAAATTATTTTTCATCATATCAATATAAGATGTATCTCCAGTACTACCCAAAACATCGAGAGACACTATTTTCAAATTTCCACTCTCAGCTACGGCTTTTGCTGCTTTCTCAGAAAATTGTGCATCTGTAAAAATGACATTAACATTATAAGAATTTGCCGTTTTTATAAGTTCTTCAATCTCTGCAGGCGTTGCTTCTCTACCTGGAAATTTTTCTATATCCCCTACTTCATCAAGCCCATAATCTCTTGCAAAATATGTCCAAGAGGCATGCTGTGATAAAAATTTTTTATTTTTTAAATTAGCAATTTCTTTTTCACATTCCTTATCCAATTCTATCAATTTTTTCCTAAAACTATCTGCATTATTTTTATATTCATTAACATGTTTAGGATCGATTTCCGACAAACTATCTTCTATAATAGAAATAAATTTTAACGCTCTTTTGGGGCTTATCCATATATGCGGATTTTTGGCATGACCATGTTCTTCGTGTTCATCTAAAAGATCTTCATCTTTTGAAAGTTCTACCAATTTCATGCCCTTATTTCCTGATGAAGATATGAATTTGTCTTTCCAAAATTCAAAACCAGAACCAACAAAAATAAAAATATCTGAATCAGAAAAATTAACCAACTGTTCAGGAGATGGTTCAAAAACATGTGGATTTGCCCCTGGAGGAATCACAATATTGACATCAATAAAGTCTCCACCAATCTGTTTAGCAAAATCAGCAATAGGAATTATACTTGCAGATACTTTTATTTTTTTATTTTCAATATCTTTTTTATTTTCATTTTTACATGCTGTAAAAGAAAAAATAGATAATAGAATTAAAAATATAAATATCATATATTTAATTAAAAATCTCATACAAAAAAATCACCTCAAATATTTTTTATTATTATTATATAATAATTGTCAATATTTTTTTTTTAAAGGTATAGACAATTATAAAATTTGAGTGATATAATAACTAAGATAAAATTTAATTTGGAGGTTTTCACTATGAATTTACAGACACTCAATGGAATGCAGGGAATTGGAACAACACCTAATGGATTTAATATTCCAAGTTCAAAATCAATTATGTCTTATGCAGCTATGATAGGTGAAGGTTATGCTTCAACAACAAACGACATGATTGGTGGCTTACAGGGACAAGCAAAAGGTAAAGCAATCGGTGGAATCGCTGGTGGCGGTCTCGGAACAATCCTCGGTGGAGTTTTAGGAACAATAATTTGTCCAGGAATTGGCACACAAATCGGTGCAATGCTCGGTGGAGCACTTGGCGGTGCTGTTGGTGGTTCAGTAGGCGGACATATCGGTTATGAAGTTGGCTCACACAAAGCTCATGAACAGTATCAACAACAACATCATTTTCGTTATTAATAAATAGCTAAAAGAAAATAGAGACCATCCTTTAATAAAAGGGTGGTCTTTTTTATGTGTTTAAAAACAGGAAAAAATATATATATAATTGAAAATCATTATTATAATGTATTTTTTCAAATACTTATGAAGATAAAAAAATATTAGCTACTACAGTAAAATTTTCAGGTTAATATTATGAAAATAGTGGAGGAAGAAAATGTCTGATGTAGATATATTAAAAGCAATAAAGAAAACAGTCGGTAGCAAAATATCCAATTTGATACTTCCAAAACAAAAAGATGAAGAAAAACAACAGAGCACACCAAATAATGATTCAAACAATTTTGACTCAGGCTTATATTTTCGATTAAACAAAACAGAATTTGTAGGTCTCAATCCATATATGGATTTTTTTGAACCACAAAAAATAAATAACTCCCTATTTAAGACATTTAAAGAACTATCACTATCAAAAGCTGAAAATTTATTCTACAGGGGCTGTAGGATACTTGTAACAGGAGAAAAAGAAAGTGCTTACAAATACTTTAAAAATGCACTTGAAAAAGACCCACAACTTGCAGATGCCTATTTCATGCTTGGAATTTTTGACAGAGAAGAAAAACAATATAAAAGTTCTGTAGAGAATTTTAGAAAAGCAATGTTTCTACAGGGCAATTTAGGAAGAACTATAAAACCAGCACTGCCAAGTTTCAGACTCATACTTCCTGTAACTTCAAACCTATCATTTGCATTTTACCCTGACTTGATAGGTGCTTCAATCATGTTAGCACTTTCAATGAGAGCTAATTCATCAGAAAATGCAGGTGATGAACTGGAACAAATCCTCGACTTACTACCTGGTAATAATACATTGATATTCATATTGTCAATAATTTTATATGAATCTGGAAAAACAGAAAAAGCAATAAAAATTCTAAATGGAACTAAATATGATTCACCTGATTCAGCACTAAATTTGGTAATGCTCTCAAAAATATTGTTGGAAAACGGACATGCCGAAGATGTAATTCAAATGTCAGAAAAATACTTTAAATCCGATTCAATCGAAGCAGACCTAAAAAAAGATTTAGATTTGATTCTAAAAAATTGTCTAGATAAAGAAAAAGGTAAAAGTAACTCAGATGAATTGCTTTTATTTAAAAGACTTCAAATAAATACTCCAATAGCGACAAAAACAAAAATAAAAAGCAAAACATCAGAAGAAAATGAAGAGGAAGTAAAAATAATACAATTTCTTCACTATCTCGCAGAAAACAAAAAATATAGATTATATGACGGAATTACTATAGGCAAAAAAGAATGTGATATTGATTTTACTTGGGATAACGAAATAGAAGATAGACATGCCGTAATAAAAACAAAAAATGGTAAATGGTATATAGAACCATTGTCAGAAAATGCAGTAATATATGTAAATGATTTCCAAATTTCAAAAAAAGCCTCTATCAACCTAGGAGATATAATAAAAATTGGATCAAGTGAATTTGAATTCAAACAGACAAAAAAGCGACCCAAATAATAGATATATTTACTTGGCACTTTCAAAACTAAAGACAAATGAAATAAAAGCCCTCAATGAAATAAAAGAAATATATGGTGGTTTTTCTCCTCTTTTGGGATCATCTGTAGAAAAAATAAATTCAGATACAGGTATAAATAGAAAAATTGCCACAAATATATTAACTGTTCTTGAAGATTTTGAAAAAAAAGGGGCTGAAGAAGAGAGTAAATTAAAAGATATTGGGGCTGATTTTATAACAATAGCTGATGAAGATTATCCTTCTCTGCTACTTGACTTGATTGATCCCCCTATCGTCTTATATATAAAAGGAAAATTACCTGATATTTCTTTACCAAGAATTGCTGTTGTAGGATCACGAAATGCAGACTCTTACGGACTAGAAGCAGCATATAGAATATCAAAAGGACTAGCCCAAGAAGGATGTTCCGTAATAAGTGGAATGGCGAGAGGAATTGATGGAGCTTCACATAGTGGTTGTCTTGCAGGTAATGGAAAAACAGTTGCTGTTTTAGGTTGTGGAATAGATGTAATATATCCTCCTGAACATGCTTCACTTGAAGATAAAATTTGTAAAAATGGGGCAGTTATAACTGAATATCCTCTTGGTACAACTCCATTTAAGGGAAATTTTCCAAAAAGAAATAGAATAATTGCGGGCATGAGCTTAGGTGTTCTTGTCGTCCAAGCAGATATACGAAGTGGTTCACTTTCTACAGCCTCACAGGCTCTCGAATACGGAAGAGAAGTAATGGCTGTTCCAGGTTCTATTTTTAATCAACTGTCAGTTGGAACACATGGACTTCTAAAAGACGGAGCCCATCCAGTAGAAAATGCACTTGATGTTTTAAGATTTTTAAATTTAAAAGAAGATATAAAAGAAAAAAAGAAAAAAATACCAAAAGAAAAACCTGAATTAGACGGACAATTAAAATTAATTTTTGAAGCAACAGATGGATTTAAAACAACAAATCAAATTGCTGAAGAATTAAGCCTGCCTGCAGGCATGTTACTTTCAGGTTTATCACATCTTGAATCCGAAGGATATATAAAAAGATGTAATAATGGAATTTTTATAAAAAACTTATCTTAAAATGCAGGAAAAAATAAATTAAAGAAAAAATCATTTTGAAAATATATCATAATATCTCAATATTTCCATGGGAGAAAATCGTATCGTGAAATATAAAGGGTTCATAATAGTTGAGTCTCCTGCAAAAGCAAGAACATTGGAGAAATATGCAGGAAAAGAATATATAATAAAAGCATCAATGGGGCATATAATAGACCTCCCAAGAAACAAAATCGGAATAGATATAAAAAACGACTTTAAACCAAATTATGTTACAATACCAAACAAAGAAAAAGTAATCAAAGAACTAAAAGAAGGGCTTGAAAAAACAGATAAAATATACCTTGCAACTGACCCTGATAGAGAAGGCGAAGCAATAGCATGGCACATTGCAAGAATGCTGGAACTTCCAATAGATGAAGATTTGAGAATAGAACTCCATGAAATAACACCAGAAGCATTTGACAATGCTCTGAACAATCCACGAAAAATCAATCTTGAAAAAGTAAATGCCCAACAGGCAAGACGAATGCTTGATAGACTTGTAGGATATAATTTAAGTCCTGTCCTTTGGAAAAAAGTTGCTCCAGGTCTTTCAGCAGGTAGAGTTCAATCTGTTGCAGTAAGACTAATTGTTGAAAGACAAAAAGAGATAGATGCTTTTAAATCAGAAGAATATTGGACTATTTCTGCAAATGTAGAAGCTCTTGGGACAGAATTCAAATCATCTTTGACATCTTATAAAAATAAAAAGATAAATATTAAAAATGAAGCTGAAGCAAATGAAATAACAAAATATTTCAAAACTCATGATTTTGTTGTATCGTCTCCACCAAAGACTAAAATAATAGCAAAAGAAGCTCCTCTTCCATATATAACAAGTACATTGCAACAGGATGCTTCAAAAAGATTAAATTTTAAAGTTGTAAAGACAATGAGAATTGCACAACAACTATTTGAAGGTCTTGATATAGGTGAAGATGGACCAGTAGGTCTTATAACATACATGAGAACAGACTCAACAAGAATAGCAGATTCAGCAAGGGATGAAGTAATAAAATTTATAACTTCTAATTATGGAACTGAATATGCAGGGAACAAAAAAGTATATAAAAAGAAAAGTGGAGTTCAAGATGCCCATGAAGCTATAAGACCTACAGATGTTACAAGAGACATGCAGGTTCTTAAAAAAGCTCTTACAGCAGACCAATATAAATTATATTCTCTCATAAGAGATAGATTTATAGCAAGTCAAATGAGTCCCTGTAAAACTCAAAATACATCACTTTCTATACAATGTGGAGATTATACTTTACATAGTCAAGGTTCAGAAGTAATATTTGATGGATTTACAAAGATATATAATGAATTAAAAGAAGATAAAACAGAAGCAGAAGAAACAGACCGCCTTCCTGAAGTAAAAGAAGGGGATTTACTAGTTCTAAAATCAGTCGATCCTAAACAACATTTTACTCAACCATCTCCACAATACACGGAAGCAAGCCTTGTAAAAGCTCTAGAAAAAAATGGAATAGGAAGACCAAGCACTTATGCTCCTATTGTTGAAACAATACAAAAACGAGACTATGTAAAATTAGTTGAAAAAAAATTTTCTCCAACTAAATTGGGAAATGTTGTAACTGAATTACTCGTTCAAAACTTTAGCAATATTGTTGATATAAATTTCACTGCCGATATGGAAAATCAACTTGATGAAATAGAACTCGGCAAGGAAAAATATATAGATGTTTTAAAAAATTTCTATGACCCATTTATTACAAATTTACATCAAGTCGAAAAAGATATAAAAAGAGTTGAAAGTGCAAGTATATCTGAAGAAACTGGAGAAATATGCGAAAACTGTGGAAAGCCAATGATAATAAAAAGAGGACCTTATGGAAAATTCTTGGCTTGTAGTGCATATCCAGAATGTAAAACAACAAAACCATATCTTGAAAAAATAGGTGTTCCATGCCCTCTTGGATGTGGTGGAAATGTCATAATGAAAAAAAGTAAGAAAGGAGTTTTCTACGGTTGCGATAGGTATCCTAATTGCAATTTTAATTCTTGGAACCGTCCAACAGATAAAAAATGTAGTATCTGTGGCGGTGTTATGGTAATAAAATATACAAAATCGGGGAAAGGATACACTCAGTGTATCAATGGCTGTACAAAGAAAAAACAGGAAGAAGAGGCTGAAAATAGTGAGCAAAAATGAAGTATTGATAATTGGCGGGGGACTTGCAGGTTGCGAAGCAGCAATGCAAATTGCTTCAAGAAAAATAAAAGCAAGAATCATTGAAATGCGTCCAAATAAAATGACCCCTGTTCACAAAACAGGAAATTTAGCAGAATTAGTTTGTAGTAATTCTCTAAAAAGTACAAATCCAGTAACTGCAAATGGAATATTGCACCAAGAAATGAGAAAACTTGGAAGTGTCGTAATGAAAGCGGCTGATTTTGCAAGAGTTCCTGCAGGTCAAGCTCTTGCTGTTGATAGGGTTGTAATGAGTAAAAAAATAGAAGAAATGCTCCTATCGACTGGATATGTAGAAATAGAAAGAAAAGAAATAACATCAATTCCAGAAGAAACTCCTTGTATCATAGCAACAGGTCCAATGACTTCAGAAGCACTGTCAAAAGACTTATCAGATTTACTCGGTGGAGAATATCTTTATTTTTATGATGCAGTAGCTCCTATTGTTTCAACAGAAAGTATAGACAAAAGTTTAACTTTTAAAGCCTCTCGATATAATAAAGGTGAAGCAGAATATATAAACTGCCCACTAAATAAAGAAGAATACGACAAATTCTATAATGAACTTATAAATGCAGAAATAGTACAAGATAGTCATGGATTTGAACAAGTATTTTTTGAAAGTTGCCTACCTATTGAAGAAATCGCTTCAAGAGGTTATGATACTTTAAGATATGGTCCAATGAAACCTGTTGGTTTGAGACATCCAAGTACAGGGCAAGATAATTATGCCGTAGTTCAACTTCGTCAAGAAAACAAAGAAGCCACAATGTACAGTTTAGTCGGTTTCCAAACAAGACTAAAATGGGGAGAACAAAAAAGAGTATTTAGCTTGATCCCTGCACTAAAAAATATGGAAATATTGCGTTATGGTGTTATGCACAGAAACATATTTATAAATGCCCCTTCTTCAATAGCACCAACAAGCGAAACATTAGTCAAAAAAGGCCTATTCATTGCAGGTCAGCTTTCAGGAGTTGAAGGTTATGTAGAATCTTCTGCATCAGGAATTCTTTGTGGAATAAATGCAGCAAGATATATAAAAGGTGAAGACCTCATAGTTTTCCCACAAGAGACAGGTTTTGGCAGTCTTATGAATTACATAACATCTGCAGACCCAGATAATTTCCAACCAATGAATATAAATATGGGACTTTTCCCAGCAATAGAAAAGAGATTCCCAAGTAAAAAAGATAAAAATACAGCAATAGCTCAAATAGCAGAAGATGTTTTTGATGAATTTATAAAGACAATATAAATTAATATTATTATAAAAATTCCCTTTACTTAATTGTAATTAAGTAAAGGGAATTTTTGATTTTATACAAAAAATATATTGCAAATTTTTAAAAAAAATAGTAAAATAATATGATATATTTTTATTAACTTGAAAATTAAATAATTGGCTTTGTTATCTGCCATCACAACTTTTTGGAGGTAAAGAGAGAGTAACAAAAATTGATTTCCTAAAAAAAATACCTAACAAAAGTTGCTCATTCAAATTATTTAACAGCCGACTTAATAAATAAAATTGAAAGGGACAAATGATGAAAAAATTAGAACTTCATGCAACGACGATTTTAGCAGTAGCAAAAGACGGTAAAGTAGCTTTAGGCAGTGATGGTCAAGTTACACTTGACAAAACAATAATGAAACACAAAACTAAAAAAGTAAGAAAACTAAAAGGCGGAAAAGTTGTAGCAGGATTTGCAGGAAGTGCAGCAGATGGTTTGGCTCTTTTTGAAAAATTCGAAGCTAAACTTGAAGAATTTAGAGGAAATGTACTCAGAGCTTCTGTTGAACTCGCAAAAGAATGGAGAATGGACAAGGCAATGAGAAGACTTGAGGCAATATTGATCGTCGCTTCAAAAGAAAACTTATTGCTTATTTCTGGAACAGGTGATGTAATTGAGCCTGATGACAATGTTCTTTCAACAGGTTCTGGTTCTCCTTATGCACAGGCAGCAGCCAAAGCCATGATGAAACACAGCCCCAATATGACAGCTGAAGAAATCGTAAGAGAAGGATTGACTATAGCTTCTGAAATAGATATTTATACAAATAACAATTTTACAATAGAAGTTTTGGAATAATACAAAATATAGATAAAGTTAAAAATCAATGTTTAGAGAAATGCTCTAAACATTGATTTTTATAAAAAGAGGTTAGTTTTATGACACCGATGTTGGAACAGTATTTCCGCCTAAAAAGTGAAGCACCTGGGTGTATTCTCTTTTTTAGATGTGGAGACTTTTACGAAACCTATGGAGAAGATGCTAAAACAACAGCAAGAGAACTCGAAATAGTTGAGACATCTAAAGATTCAGGAAACAATACAAAAATACCAATGGCAGGAGTTCCATATTTTGCTGTTGACAGCTATATCTATGCCCTTATAAATAAGGGATATAAAGTAGCTCTTGCAGATCAAATGGAAGACCCCAAAAAAGCAAAGGGATTAGTAAAAAGAGAAATAATAAAAATTTTAACAGCTGGGACAATAACTGACCCACAAGCACTCGACAGTGGAAAAAATAATTACCTCTGTTCTATATACACAAAAAACGGAGTATATTCTACTGCTTTTTGTGATATTATGACAGGGGAATTTTTTGCTTCTGAAACTGACTTTGAAGGTATAAAAGACGAAATTGAGAGATTATCACCTTCTGAAGTTATAATTGATCCTGTTTTTAAAGGGAATAATTCAATAATAGAACATATGAAATCCCTTGATATTCAATATTCTTTTATATCAAATAAACCTTCTTTTGAAGAAAGCAAAGAAATAATAACAAATTACTATAAAAAAGAAAAAGTTAATGATTTCGATATTTTAACATCTGAAGTATGTACTGTTACTTGTGCAGTTATCCTCTCATATCTCTTGGAGACACAAAAAAATAATATGTCTGTTATCAAAAAACCAAGGATGTATATAAAGGGAGAATATGCAGTAATAGACGGAGTTAGCAAAAAAAATCTTGAACTTCTCGAAACGATTTCAGGAAGAGAAAAAAGAGGAACACTTCTTTGGGCTATTGATGAAGCAGAAACAGCAATGGGAAAAAGAATGTTGAGAAATTGGATCATACGCCCACTCATCAAAAAAAATCAAATAGAAGCAAGATTAGATTCTGTGGAATATTTAAAAAATTCCTATGAAACAACAGAAAAAATAAGGGAAATCCTCAAAAAAATTCAAGATATAGAACGCTTGATATCTAAAGTTGTAATAGGAAGTGCAAATCCAAGAGATATGATAGCACTTGCAAATTCTTTGGTATTAATTCCTCAAATTCCAGAATTATTAAATGAAACAGATTCTAAATTATTAAAATATCTCTCAAAAATGACAAATGAATCTGAATTAGGAAATTTGATATTAAGTCAAATAGATGAAAATCCTCCGATAACTGTAAGAGAGGGAGGAATTTTTAAAAATGGCATATCAAAAGAACTGGACGAACTTAGGCAAATAAAAACAGAGGGGAAAACATTTATAACATCTCTTGAAGAAAGAGAAAAAGAAAAAACAGGAATTAAAAATCTAAGAATTGGTTTTAATCAAGTATTTGGTTATTATATAGAAATATCTAAAGGGCAAATAAAAAATAATAATATTCCTTCAGAATACATAAGAAAGCAAACAACTGTAAATTCAGAAAGATATATAAGTAATGAATTAAAAGAATATGAAGCAAAAGTTCTCGGTGCAGAAGAGAGAATAAAATCAATAGAATATGAGATGTTTAGAAATCTTCTAAACGAAACAATAAAAAAGGCACAAAATATCCAAAACATAGCAGTAAATTTGGCACAAATCGACATACTTTGTGGTTTTGCTTCAATTTCAAATAAATATGGTTATTCAAGACCTGAAATATCAGATTCATCAATACTCGACATAAAAAATGGAAGACATCCTGTGGTTGAACGAATAACCACTAATGGTTTTGTAAAAAACGATACATATCTCGATTCAAAACAAAGAATGTCTATAATAACAGGACCAAATATGTCTGGAAAATCAACATATTTAAGACAAGCTGCTTTGATAACTATAATGGCTCAAATGGGTTGTTTTGTTCCAGCAGATTCAGCAATAATAGGAATAGCAGATAAATTTTTCACAAGAGTTGGAGCAACAGATGACTTACATTTGGGTCAAAGTACATTTATGGTTGAAATGACAGAGACATCAAACATACTAAACAATGCAACATCAAAATCACTCGTTATCCTCGATGAAATTGGAAGAGGTACAAGTACATTTGACGGAATAAGCATTGCGTATGCTGTGTGTAGGCATTTATATTCAAATATAAAGGCAAGAACACTTTTTGCAACTCATTTTTATGAACTGACTTCTTTGGCAGATATATTTTCAGGGATAAATAACAGAAGAGTTTCTGTAAAAGAATTAAATGATGAAGTAATATTTCTCCACAGAATACTTGACGGAGCTTCCGATAAAAGTTATGGAATATATGTCGCATCTCTTGCTGGTTTTCCTGAAGAAGTTCTCGAAATGGCAAAAAAAATATTGTCTGAACTTGAAAAAGACAAGGCTAAGATAAATGAGAATCTATCACAATCTATAAAAAATGGAAAAACAAAGACATCGCAAATAGACAATAATATACAGATGACATTTTTCGGTGGTGTAAAAAACAATCCAGAAGAGAATGAAATTATAAATGAATTGAGAGAAATAAATCTATCTGAAATTACACCACTTGAAGCATTAAATCAAATAGCAAAATGGCAATCTAAAATTAAAAAATAGGGTATAAATCATGGGTTCAATATTAAACTTTTTTATAGAGATACTAAAAGATCCTTTATTTTCAAGTCTGATCATTGTTGGATTAGGATTATTGGTTGGAGTTATAAAAATTAATGGCATAAACCTTGGAATAGCTGGAATTTTTATAGTTGGAATGGTATGTGGACTTTTTGGAATGACCACTCCAGATGACTTAACATTATTTGGACTTTTAACTTTCATATATGTGATTGGAATACAAGGTGGTTCTGCATTTTTTAACTCAATGTCAAAAAAAGGATTGCCTTATTTATTTGTTACACTTGTTATGACTGGGATGAGTTCAATAGCTTGCATAATATTTGGAAAACTACTTGGAATGAATAATAATGACATTGTAGGTGTATACAATGGGGCTTTAAATAATTCGGCAGGTCTTGCTATTTTAATGGAAAATCCACAGTGGGGAAAAGCTCCTCTACCTTCTTATGGTTTGACATTTCCAATTGGAGTTGTTGCAACTGTTATAGCAGTCCAACTTATTCCACAAATATTAAAGAAAAATATGCTTAAAGAATATCAAAAGAGTAAAGAACAAGAAATGTTCAATGAAAAAAAAATTTCAAGAGTTATGTCGAGTAAATTTATCGTAGAAAATGCAGATATAATAGGAAAAACATTAAAAGAACTTAATTTTAGTTCCAAAATAGGTGCAACTATTGAAGTTATAAAAAAACATGGAGAAGAAACTTTGACATTGCCAACTGCTGATACTGTTCTTGAAGAAAATGATATAATAAAAGTAAATGGTACAGAAGAATCACTAAAAGAATTTAGCAAAACAATAGGCAGAAAAACATTTGAAAGAATGTCAGACCCCAATATCACAAGTTCAAGAATTGTAATGACTAACCATACAATTCATCATAAAAAATTATATGAAACAGATATTCCCAAAAAGTCTATAATAGTTACAAAAGTAGAAAGAGCTGGAATATCATTTAGACCTTCTTATAATTTTGTACTCGAACTTGGTGATATTTTAATAGTAGTAGGAAGAAAAAAAGATGTAGAAGAAGCCGAAAAATATATTGGAAAAGCAGGGGTAACATCGCCAGGAGTAGATATAATCTCCCTTGCTTTAGGTTGTGCAATAGGAATACTGATTGGAAAAATAAATATACCTATTCCATACTTGGGTACTTTTACTCTTGGAAGTGCAGGCGGAGCCTTATTTGTAGGACTTTTTTTAGGATATATGCACAGATTTGGAATATTTACAAATCAAATATCGCAACAAGCAAAAAATGTGATCAAAGATATAGGAATTTCTATATTCCTTGCAGGTGTTGGAACTTCATCTGGTGCAGCATTAATTGGGATAGATACAAATGGAATGTCAAAAATGTTCATATTAGCATTTTTAATTTTAATAGTAACAATAAGTTCAGTATTTTATTATTCTTTTAAAATAGCAAAAATGGATTTTATAAAAAGTCTTGCATGTCTTTCTGGTATAATGTACCAATCAGCTGCAATTATAACTGTAAACACAGCTGTACATAGTGAAGAACCTACAGAATATTTTGCAACTTGTTATCCACTTGCAACATTCGGAGTAATTATTTCAGCACAATTAGTAGCTCAAATATTGTTATTATTAGGCTAAAAAACAAAGGGTCATTATAGGTTTTCTATAATGACCCTTTGTTTTTTTCACATTCATTTAACATTATTTGTTTTAGTAGAATTTTTTTTTCACTTTTAACATTTGATGGGCTAAATATCCCCGCTATAGCTTCAAAAAATGAAGTGAAAAATAAAGAAAATGAATCATTACTTCCTATTTTCTTAAATTTTTCAGTAGAGCAACCAACTAAAAATAATGCAAATAATGTAAAAATTCAAAAAAATAAAATTTTAGTTTTCATTTTTTTTCACCTTTTTACTTTTCAAAAGAAATTTTTAAAACAACATCACCATTTCCAAGTATTTTTTTCAAATCTGAAGACGATTTATCTATAATCTTGCCAAGGTTTGTATAACTCCATGAATTTGAACCATAAAAAACAACAATCTGATTTCCTGAATACAAGACAATATCACCAGCAACAGTATTTATATTTTTATCTTCTCTCGGAAGTGAAAAACCAAGTGAACCGACTTGCTCAAATCCACCATACATCGACATTTTGACAACAACATCTTTTTGATTTACTTGTTCTTTCAATCGTTCAACAGACTTATTATTTTCCCAAACAACAGGAATTTTTTCATCATTAATTTTTAAAATCATTTGTTTTTCCTTTACTGGAATATTTTTTTCAGTATTTTTTAATTTGAGACAAAACTCTTCAAAAGCTGTTTTTTTATCTAAAGATTCAAATGAAAATTCTTGACATTTTGATTTATCACCTTTCCAGTAAAGGTATAACCAAGGACCAGAATCTCCACATTCGAGAGATTCTTCTCTATTTTTTACTATTCCACCTTTTAGACAGTCAAAAAATATCGCCCATTCAGCTTCAGATAATTTAACAGTACCAAAGACTGTTTTATCGCTTTCTCTTAATGGCCAATGATCGCCCTCTCTTTTCTCATGATAAAAAAAATACTCTCCATTCTCGACATAAAAACGATATCTCTGATAATCAGGGGGATATGTAGAAGTAGAATAAGTATAATAAAATTCTGTAATATCACCAATAGCAATATTTTTTCCAACTATTTTTTTATTACCAAACAACGATATTAAATTTGTCATATTTTCTCTCCCATCAACACCTTTTGTCAAAAATATTAAAATTATACAACCTGTAATTAGCCCACAAATAAATCCGTTGATATATTCCTGTTTCATTTTTTCTCCTAAAATTTTTTATCCTTCATAGATAAAAGAAGCTCATTTTTCCTTTAATTTTGTATTTCTACAGAAAAAATATTTTATCTTTCTATATTGGCAGGTTAATAAAAAATTAACAAAAATGCGTTTTTTTTAATAATATTTAGGTAGAAATTTTAACATTAAGAAAATACAATAAAATTGTCGAAAAATTTGATTTTTTATTCAGATTTTATTATAATAAAAATAAGGATTAATTTCACAATGTCAAAAGAACTACCAACAAATTTTAGCAAATTATCTCTTACAAAAAAAGAGATAAAAGAACTTATTAAAAACAATCCTGAATACATCAAATATATCGAAAAAGTATTCAAGGAAAGAAAATTTAAATCTATCAAAGATTTGACGATTACTGATGGCTACTTATTTGGGACTGTAATGCTAAATAAAGAAATCTGCAAGGGTGTATTGGAAGCCATTTTGGAAATCAAAATAACAGATATTAAATTTGTTGAACTTGAAAAAACAGTACAAAATGGATATGAAACT